>JAFKMZ010000045.1 GCA_017305055.1 Lysobacterales bacterium | reverse complement strand
CCTTGCCGGGCTTGAAGTGCGGCACGTGCTTGCCGGGCAATGCCACCGTAGCGCCGGTCTTGGGGTTGCGGCCGATGCGCGAGGCCCGGTAATGCAGGGAAAAGCTGCCGAACCCCCGCACCTCGATGCGCTCGCCGTGGGCGAGTGCGGCACTCATCTGCTCGATCACGCTCTTGACCGCCATTTCCACATCCGCAAACGCAAGATGCATCTGGCGCCTCGCAAGCGTCTCGATCAATTCGGATCTGGTCATGGCACCCCAATGTCCCTGACGTTACCGGCAGGGTCGCCTGCGCAACCCTGCCACTTCCCGGCAAAGCCGTCCCCTACTCAGCCTTGTCCAGCTGCTCCCTGAGCAAGGCACCAAGCTTGGTTGTGCCGCTCGCCGCCGCCGCGTAGTCGCTGCCGGCAGTGGGCGCTTCCGGCACGCCCTCCTCGCTCTTGGCGCGGATCGACAGCGCCAGCTGCCGGCCCTTGCGGTCCATGCCGGTGAACTTGGCTTCGACCTGGTCACCCACCTTCAGGTGCTGGGTGGCGTCGTCGACGCGCTCCTTGGCGATGTCGTTGGCACGCAGATAACCCTCGACGCCCTCACCAAGATCGATCACCGCACCCTTGGCATCGACTTCCTTCACCGTACCGGTGACGATGCTGCCGCGCGGATTGGCCGCCATGAACTGGCCAAACGGATCCTGCTCCATCTGCTTGATGCCGAGCGAAATGCGCTCGCGCTCCGGATCGACCGCGAGTACGACAGCCTCGATCTCGTCGCCCTTCTTGAAGTTGCGCACCAAATCTTCGCCGGACATCTGCCAGGAAATATCGGACAGGTGCACCAGGCCGTCGATGCCGCCCTCCAGACCGATGAACACGCCGAAATCGGTGATCGACTTGATCTGGCCGGAAACCTTGTCGCCCTTCTTGTGCATGGCGGCGAACGCTTCCCATGGATTGGAGCGCGTCTGCTTGATGCCGAGCGAGATGCGGCGACGCTCCTCGTCCACGTCCAGCACGGTGACCTCGGTCTCGTCGCCGACCTGGACCACCTTGGCCGGGTTGACGTTCTTGTTCGTCCAGTCCATCTCGGAGACGTGCACCAGGCCTTCCACGCCCGGCTCGATCTCGACGAAGCAGCCGTAGTCGGTGACGTTGGAAACCTTGCCGAACAGGCGGCTGCCGACCGGATAGCGGCGGGAAATGTTGACCCACGGGTCGTCGCCCAGCTGCTTCAGGCCGAGCGAGACGCGGTTGCGCTCGCGGTCGTACTTGAGCACGCGCACTTCCAGCTCGTCGCCGACGTTGACCACCTCGGACGGATGGCGCACGCGCTTCCACGCCATGTCGGTGATGTGCAGCAGTCCGTCGATGCCGCCGAGGTCCACGAATGCACCGTAATCGGTGAGGTTCTTGACCACGCCCTTGAGCACGGCGCCCTCGACCAGGCGCTCCATCAGCTTCTCGCGCTCCTCGGAGAACTCGGTCTCGACGACGGCGCGGCGGCTGACCACCACGTTGTTGCGCTTGCGGTCCAGCTTGATGATCGTGAACTCGAGTTCCTTGCCCTCGAGGTAGGCCGGGTCGCGCACCGGACGCACGTCGACCAGCGAGCCCGGCAGGAATGCACGGACATCCTTGATATCGACGGTGAAGCCGCCCTTGACCTTGCCGGAAATCATGCCGCTGATGGTTTCTTCCTTGTCGAACGCCTGCTCCAGGTCGTCCCACACCATCGAGCGCTTGGCCTTCTCGCGCGACAGCTTGGTCTCGCCGAAACCGTCTTCCAGTGCCTCGAGGGCTACCTTGACCTCGTCGCCGACCTGGACTTCCAGTTCACCCTTCTCGTCCTTGAATTGCTCGATCGGGACAATACCCTCGCTCTTCAAGCCGGCGTTGACCACGATCACGTCATTGCGGATTTCCACGACGATGCCCGTGACGATGGCTCCGGGCTTCAGCTTGGCAATGGCCTGCTGGCTCTGTTCAAACAGTTCGGCAAAACTTTCAGTCATAAGGGGTTCCAAATGGGAACGGAGCGCGGTCATTGCGATCAAGCTCAAGCCGCAAGGACAACCCGCGTCCACCGGTAGGGGCGTCACGGCCGCCAGTTCCAGGACGGCCCGCTCTGCCATGGGAGTTCCCTGCATGGGCAGGGCACAAAAAACGCCGCGCGAACGCGGTTACGGCTACGGCCGCACGACGGCAAGAATCTTTGCTACCACTTCCTCGACACCGATGCCGGTGGTGTCCAGCACCAAGGCATCGTCAGCTGGCTTGAGGGGAGCGACCGCACGCGTCGCATCGCGCCGATCCCGTACCTCAATCTCCCGCTGAAGACCGGCAAGTGTAATGCCAAGCCCCTTTGCCTTCAACTGCTTATAGCGTCTTTTCGCCCGCTCGGCGGCACTCGCAGTGAGAAACACCTTGAAGGCCGCATCCGGGAAGATCACCGTGCCCATATCGCGTCCGTCCGCCACCAGGCCAGGCCGCCGGCGAAAGGCCAGTTGCAGATCGACCAGGGCCGCGCGCACTTCCGGCAGCGCCGCGATCGCCGAGGCTGCGCCCGCGGCGGTTTCCGTGCGCAAGGCGTCGGTGGCATCGTGGCCATTGACCATGACGCGCCCCGCAGCACCATCGCTGCCGGCGCGAAAGCGCACCCGCATGGCGCGTGCGCAGCGCGCCACGGCCTCGGCATCGGACAAGTCCAGCCCTGCCACGCCAGCCGCATACCCGGCAGCCCGGTACAGCGCCCCCGAGTCCAGCAAGTGCCAGTCCAGTGCAGCGGCCACGCGGGCGCTGACCGTGCCCTTGCCGGAGCCCGAAGGGCCATCAATGGTCAGCACGGGTATGTCGGATACGTTGGGTGCCGGGTTCATGGCAGTCCTGGGATATGGAGAATGGAAAGGCTCCCGCACGCCACGAGTCGGCGGCTGGCAGCGGCTTGTGCTGCAGTCGAAGCATTGCTAAAATCGCGGACTTGTCTTGATCCAATCCCTTGTCTTCATTCAATCCTTGGAGTCCGCCGTGAAGGTGCTCAGCTCGTTGAAATCCGCCAAGGCACGTCACCGTGACTGCAAGATTGTGCGTCGCCGCGGCAAGTTGTTCGTGATCTGCAAGAGTAATCCACGTTTCAAGGCCCGTCAGCGCTGAGGCGCCGGGCAGTCCGAAAAAAAGCCGCGAAAGCGGCTTTTTTTGTGCCCGCGACATCACCGTCCGCGTTCACCGGTAACGCACGCCGATGATCTCGTAGTGCTTGACGCCGTTTGGCGCGGTGAACTCGAAGCTGTCGCCCACGTGCTGGCCGATCAGCGCACGGGCGATCGGCGACGACACCGCGATCAGGTGCTGCTTGATGTCCGCTTCCAGGTCGCCGACGATCTGGTAGGTGACGCGTGTACCGGCATCCTCGTCCTCCAGGTCGACGGTGGCGCCAAACACGATGCGGTCGCCCGGGTTCAGCTGGGCAACGTCGATGACCTCGGCAGTGGACAACAGTGCCTCCAGCTCGGCAATGCGTCCTTCGATGAAGCTCTGCTCCTCGCGCGCCGAATGGTATTCCGCGTTTTCCTTGAGGTCGCCGTGCGCACGCGCCTCGGCAATCGCGGCAATGATGCGCGGTCGACTGGTGAACTTCAGGCGCTCCAGCTCGGTACGCAACCGGGCGGCACCAGCCTTGGTGATGGGTGCACGATTCATGTATTCAACTCCTGATGCAACTCCTGCAGGCTGTGCACGGCACCATCGCTGCGGAAATCCAAGGAATGCACCAGCGCCCGCGCTCCGGCCAGGGTGGTCGAATAGGTGACGTGGTGCTGCAGCGCCTCGCGTCGGATCGAGAAGGAATCCGCAATGGCCTGCTTGCCCTCGGTGGTGTTGACGATATAGACGATTTCGCCGTTCTTGATCAAGTCCACGATGTGCGGACGGCCCTCGAGCACCTTGTTGACCCGTGCGCAGATCAGGCCATGCGCGATCAGGTGGTTTGCCGTGCCGGAGGTGGCCACCAGGCTGAAGCCACGCGAGATGATCTCCCGGGCAATGGGCAGCAGCAGCTCCTTGTCGGCGTTGCGCACCGAGAGGAACACCTTGCCCAGCGCCGGCGGCTTGATGCCAGCGGCCTCGTGGGCGCGGGCAAAGGCCGAACCGAAGCTGCGGCCGACGCCCATGACCTCGCCGGTCGAGCGCATTTCCGGGCCGAGGATCGGGTCCACGTTCTGGAACTTGAGGAACGGAAAGATCGCCTCCTTGACCGAGAAATAGTGTGGCAACACCTCGACGCTCGCGCCCAGGCTGGCCAGGGAGCGTCCCGCCATGACCCGCGCCGCGACCTTGGCCAGGGGCACACCGGTGGCCTTGGACACGAATGGCACCGTGCGCGAGGCGCGCGGGTTCACTTCGAGCACATAGACGGCATCGCCCTGGATCGCGAACTGCGTGTTCATCAGCCCGCACACCTTGAGCTCGCGCGCCATCAAGGCGACCTGGCGCCGCAGCTCGTCCTGGATTGGCTGCGACAACGAATACGCCGGCAGCGAGCAGGACGAGTCGCCCGAATGCACCCCGGCCTCCTCGATGTGCTCCATGATGCCGCCAATCAACACCTCTCCTTGGGCATCGGCAATCACATCGACGTCGACCTCGACCGCATGGTCGAGGAAGCGGTCCAGCAGCACCGGTGAATTGTTCGACACCTGCACTGCGTCGCGGATATAGGCGCTGAGGTCGGCATCATCCTGCACCACCTCCATGGCCCGGCCGCCCAGTACATAGCTCGGGCGGACGACCAGCGGATAGCCGATCTCGCGGGCCAGGGTCAGCGCCTCCTCGGCGTTGCGCGCCGTGCGGTTGACCGGCTGGCGCAGGCCGATCTTGGCGATCAGATGCTGGAAGCGCTCGCGGTCCTCGGCCAGGTCGATGCTGTCCGGGCTGGTGCCGATGATCGGCACGCCTGCGGCTTCCAGGGCGCGGGCCAGTTTCAGTGGGGTCTGCCCGCCGTACTGCACGATGACGCCCTTGGGTTGCTCCACGTGCACGATCTCGAGCACGTCCTCCAGCGTGACCGGCTCGAAGTACAGCCGGTCGGAGGTGTCGTAATCGGTGGACACGGTCTCCGGATTGCAGTTCACCATGATGGTTTCGTAACCATCCTGGTGCAGCGCCAGCGATGCGTGCACGCAGCAGTAGTCGAACTCGATGCCCTGCCCTATCCGGTTCGGACCGCCACCCAGCACCATGATCTTGTCCCGCCCGCTGGGTTCGGCCTCGCATTCCTCCTCGTAGGTCGAATACAGGTACGCGGTGCCGGTGGCAAATTCACCGGCGCACGAATCCACGCGCTTGTAGACCGGGCGTATGCCCAGCGTGTGGCGCAAATGGCGCACGGAGGCCTCGTCGGTGCCGAGTACCTCGGCGATGCGCGCGTCGCTGAAGCCCATGCGCTTGAGCCCAGTCATGCGCTCGTGGTCCAGCGCGCTGATGCCCTGCGCGGAGACGCTGGCCTCGCAGGCCACGATGTCCTCGATCGCAGCCAGGAACCAGGGATCGATACGGCTGAGCTCGAATATTTCGTCCAGGCCCAGGCCAGCGCGGAAGGCGTCGGCGACATGGAAGATGCGTGCCGCGTGCGGTTCGCGCAGCTCGCGCCGAAGCACGGCCATGCCGTCTTGGCTGGTGTAGTCCAGACCAGTCGGGTTCAGGCCGGTCTTGCCGGTCTCCAGGCCGCGCAAGGCCTTTTGCAGCGACTCGTGGAAGCTGCGGCCAATGGCCATGACTTCGCCGACCGACTTCATCTGCGTAGTCAGGCGCGCATCGGCACTGGGGAACTTCTCGAACGCAAAACGCGGAATCTTGGTGACCACATAGTCGATGGACGGCTCGAACGAGGCCGGGGTCAGGCCGCCGGTGATCTCGTTCTTCAGCTCATCGAGCGTATAGCCGACGGCGAGCTTGGCCGCGACCTTGGCAATCGGAAAGCCTGTGGCCTTGGAGGCCAGGGCCGACGAGCGCGACACGCGCGGGTTCATCTCGATCACCACCACGCGGCCGTCCACTGGATTGACGCCGAACTGCACGTTGGAGCCGCCGGTGTCCACGCCGATCTTGCGCAGCACGGCGATGGAGTAGTCGCGCAGGCGCTGGTACTCCTTGTCGGTCAAGGTCTGGGCCGGTGCCACGGTGATCGAGTCGCCGGTATGCACACCCATAGGATCGACGTTCTCGATCGCGCAGATGATGATGCAGTTGTCCGCGGTATCGCGGACCACTTCCATCTCGAATTCCTTCCAGCCCAGCACCGATTCGTCGATCAGCACCTCGTGTACCGGCGACATCTCCAGTCCACGGGTGACGATCGCCTCAAACTCCTCGACGTTGTAGGCGATGCCGCCGCCTGTGCCACCGAGCGTGAACGAGGGTCGCACGATGCACGGATAGCCCAGCGCGACCTGTCCCGCGCGTGCCTCCTCCAGCGAGCGCGCGATCGCCGAGCGCGGTGAATCGAGGCCGATCTCGTCCATCGCATTGCGGAACAACTCGCGGTCCTCGGCCATGCGGATCGAGTCGCGCCGCGCACCGATCAGCTCGACACCGTATTGCTCCAGCACGCCGTGGTCGGCCAGGTCCAACGCGCAGTTCAGGCCGGTCTGGCCACCCATGGTCGGCAGCACCGCGTCGGGCCGTTCCTTGGCGATGATGCGGGCAACGGTCTGCCAGTTGATCGGCTCCACATACACCGCGTCGGCGGTATCGGGGTCGGTCATGATCGTGGCCGGGTTGGAATTGACCAGGATGACCCGGTAGCCCTCCTCCATCAGCGCCTTGCAGGCCTGGGCACCGGAGTAGTCAAACTCACAGGCTTGCCCGATCACGATCGGGCCGGCACCGATGATGAGGACGCTCTTGATATCGGTGCGCTTAGGCATGGGTGCCCGCCTCCTGCAGCAACTTCACGAAACGATCGAACAGGTAGTCGATGTCATGCGGTCCCGGACTGGCCTCCGGGTGGCCCTGGAAGCAGAACGCCGGCCGATCGGTGAGCGCGAAGCCCTGCAGTGAGCCGTCGAACAGCGAGTTGTGGGTCACCCGCGCGTTTCCGGGCAGGGTCGACGGGTCGACAGCGAAGCCGTGGTTCTGCGAGGTGATCAGGACGCGCCCGTCGTCCAGATCCTTCACCGGGTGGTTCGCGCCGTGGTGGCCAAACTTCATCTTTACCGTGCGCGCTCCGAGCGCCAGCGCCATCAGCTGATGGCCCAGGCAGACGCCAAACAGCGGGATCCTCGCCTCCAGCAGTTCGCGCGTGGCGTCGATGGCGTAGGTGCATGCTGCCGGATCGCCCGGTCCGTTGGACAGCACCACGCCATCGGGCTGCATGGCCAGGACCTCCGCGGCGCTGGTTTGCGCCGGCACCACGGTGATGGCGCAGCCGCGCTGGGCCAGCAGGCGCAGGATGTTGAACTTGGTGCCGAAGTCATAGGCGACCACGCGGTGGCGGGGTTGCGTGCTGTCGAAGGCGGCGCGGTCGAGGTCGTAGCAGCCTTCGTTCCACGCGTATGGCTCGCGAGTGCTGACTTCCCTGGCCAGGTCCATGCCGTCCAGTCCCGGAAAGGCACGAGCGGCCGCCAGCGCCTCCTCGACGGATACCTCCGCGCCAACCACGATGCATCCGGCCAGCGCGCCCTTGGCGCGCAGGATGCGGGTCAGCCGGCGCGTATCGATGCCGGCAATGGCCACGGTCCCGCAACGCCGCAGGTAGTCGGTCAGGCTCTCGCTGCTGCGCCAGTTGCTGGCGACGCGTGGCACGTCGCGTACCACCAGTCCGGCGGCCTGCACCTGCGCCGATTCGCCATCCTGGGTGTTGATCCCGGTGTTGCCGATATGCGGGTAGGTCAAGGTGACGATTTGCCGGGCGTAGGACGGATCGGTCAGGATTTCCTGGTAACCGGTCATGGCCGTGTTGAATACGACCTCGCCGACTGTCTGGCCGATCGCGCCCACGGCATGGCCGCGGAACACGCTGCCGTCTGCGAGGGCGAGCAATGCAGGAATAGGCATACGGGATACCGCCTTTTTTGGATACAGCAAAGTCCGCAAGCCGTGGTATGACCGGCTTGTGCGGCTCAGAAAAACCAGCAGGGCGGCTGCCAATAATAAGCGCGGCCGGCCTGCATGTCCACCGTACACGAAGTGAATCAGGGCTGACGCCGCCGGTCTCGGTACATGACTTGCAGGCTAAACTTGCGCTTGCCCACCACTGCCTGAACATCCATGCACAGTACCGTCCTGCTTGATCCCGCACGTCTCGAACGCGCGGACACGACGATCCAGAAGGAACCCTTCCCATTCCTGGTGGCGCATGGCCAATTGCCCCGTGAAGCCTCTGCCGATCTTGACCGCGATTTTCCGCGCTACGGGAGCGCCGGCTTCTTTCCCTACGATCCGGCCGATTGCGGCCCCTCGATCAACCAGCTGATCGACAACGTGACCTCGCCGGAGTTTGCCCAGGTCCTCGGCAAGCACCTGGACATCGAACATCTGGACGGCTATCCAACGTTGGTCACCCTGTGCCGCCTGCTCAACAAGCGCCACGGCACGATCCACACCGACAGCCGGTCCAAGGTCGCCACGGCGCTGATCTACCTGAACTCGCAATGGCCCGACACCAGCAATGCCTGCCTGCGCTTCCTCGGCACGATCGACGACATC
>JAFKMZ010000108.1 GCA_017305055.1 Lysobacterales bacterium | reverse complement strand
GAGTGCACCTCCACCGCTGCAAGCAGGTGGAAGTGCAAGTCCGCTTCGGCGCCGAGGTCGTGCACCACAAGTTCCGCCCGGCGACCACCGTCGGCCGCGTGCGCCTGTGGGCCGGCGAGAAGTTCGGCATGGCGCCGGGCGACATCGCCGAGCACGTCCTGCAGATTGCCGGCACGACCGAGCAGCCCGACGTGGACATCCACATCGGCACGCTGACCAAGTGCCCGCAGTGCTCGGTGACCTTCGACCTGGTGCCCGCGCACCGCATCAACGGCTAAGGGGCGAGGTATGGCACCGGACGAGCAATCGCTGCGTGCCGACCTCGCGTCGGCGCGCTTTCTCTCGGGCGAAGACCGCAACCGCTGGCAGTTCAAGAAGCTGGAGTGGCCCTTCGTCTACATCAACGTCATCGCCCGCGACCTGCGCGAGTACACGCTGCGGCTGGAGTGCAGCGGCTTCCCGACGCCGCCGCCCACAGGTACGTTCTGGGACCTGTCGACGAACAGCAAGCTGTCGTTCGACAAGTGGCCGCAAGGCGGCGAGCGCCTGCAGCTGGCCTTCAAGCCCGGCTGGAAGACAGGGGATGCGCTTTACATCCCCTGCGATCGCGAAAGCATCGTCGGCCATGAGTGCTGGTTTGCCCAGTACCCGCAGCTCATCTGGAAGCCCGCCAAAGGCATCAGCCACTACCTGGAGGTGGTTCATGACCTTCTTCAAAGCCGCGACTATGTCTGCGCCCCTGCTTGAGGTGCCTGCCGCGCTCTGGGCGGAGTTGATGGCGCACCTGCGTGCGCAAGGCGGCGGCGTTCGCGAGAGCGGCGCCTTCCTCCTTGGGCACAAAGCCGACGCTGACCGCGTGGTGCTGCGGTTCCTGCCCTACGAGCAGCTGCAACCCGACGCGCTCCGCAACGACCACGTGTCCCTGAAGGCCGCGAGTTTCGCGAAGCTGTGGGAGGTCTGTCGCGCTGAAGGCATGACCGTCGTGGCGGACGTGCACACGCATCC
>JAFKMZ010000044.1 GCA_017305055.1 Lysobacterales bacterium | reverse complement strand
GGTTGTTCCGCCCTGGATTCGTACCTGGGTGATGTGCCCGCGCGTTGCCGGCCGGGGTACGGCCTGGCGCGTGGTCGTTCCACGGGCCGGTGCCGGGACTGCCGTAGGGTGCGGCGGGGCTGTCCTGGCGCCGGCTGCCGGGGCGACCGGCGGCGCGCTTGCCGCCACGACCGCGCGCCTTGGCGGGGCCGCCGGCGGGGCTGCCGTGCGGCTTGCCGGCCCGGCCGCCGCCATCGCGGCTTTCGCCGGCAAACCAGGTGCGCACCGAAGGCAGCTCCTGTCCCGGCGCTATGCGGCGGCCGCGCCCGGAAGGCTGGGTGAGGCCGGGACGGGCGACATTGCCGTTGACTTCCTTGCCCGGACGTCCGCTGCCGCGCTTGCGGGCCCGGGTGGGCTCCTCCCGGATCCGGTCGTAGGCGCGCAGTTCGCGGCTCTCATCCTGGTTGCTGGTCCATGCCGTGCCGCTGCCACGCTCGGGGCGGTATTCGGTGACGCTGCGATTGGCGCGGCGCTGATGCAGCACCGGGCTCAGGGTGAGCACTGGTTGCGGATTGCCGATGCCGCTGGTTTCGCGCAGCTGCTTGATGGCCTGGGTGTCCATCTGTACCCACTCGTCACGCCGCAGGTTGCGTGGCAGTTCGATCTGGCCATAGCGGATGCGTTTGAGACGGCTGACCAGGAAGCCCTGTGAATCCCATAGCCGGCGTACTTCCCGGTTGCGGCCTTCGCGGATGACCACCCGGAACCAGCTGTGGCTGCCGCTGCGGCTGATCACGGTGACGTCGTCGAAGCGCGCCTCGCCGTCTTCCAGTTCCACGCCCGCCTTCAGGCGCTCCAGGACCTCGTCCGGCACCTCGCCGTGTACCCGGCACAGGTACTCGCGTTCCAGCCCGTTGCGCGGGTGCATGAGCGCATTGGCCAGTTCGCCGTCGGTGGTCAGCAGCAGGAGGCCGGTCGTGTTGATGTCCAGGCGGCCCACGGCGACCCAGCGTGCGCCCTGCAGGTGTGGCAGGCGTTCGAACACAGTGGGCCGGCCTTCGGGGTCGTCGCGGGTGGTCAGCACGCCTTCCGGCTTGTGGTAGATCAGCACCTCCGTGTCGTCGCGGTTGTCGGTCGCCACCACGAAGGGCTTGCCATCAATAATGATGCGGTCGCCGGCGTGCACGCTGGCGCCGATTTCAGCCGGGCTGCCGTTGAGCTGCACCTCGCCGGACTGGATGCGTTGCTCCAGCATGCGGCGCGAGCCGAGGCCGGCATTTGCCAGCACCTTGTGCAGGCGCTCTTCGAGTTCGGGAGCGACGTCTTGGGGCGTGGCGCGCTTGAGGGAAAGGATGGATCGTTGCGGCGCAGTCATGCGCGGTACTCCTCGGGAGTCTTGCCTGGTATTTCGGAAATGGAGGGCGTGGCAGTGTCGGCCGCGCCGGCCTGTGGGGCTGGCGTGTTGTCGGTGTCGTCGACCTCGGGGGTGGGGACTTCGGCCGTGTCGTGGCCGGCTGCGTCCGCAACAAGGTCAGCCTCGGTGATCGCGGCGGCGAGGTCTTCCGCACCGGGCTCATGTTCGACGCCCTGGCCAGCGGCCACCAACGGGATGGCGGCGTCCGGGTTGTCCAGGCGCAGTTGCGGATCTTCCATGTCGCGGATGGCGGACAGCGGTGGCAGCTGGTCCAGCGACTTCAGGTTGAAGTAGTCGAGGAAGGCGCGGGTGGTGCCGTACAGGGCTGGCTTGCCAGGCATGTCGCGATAGCCGACCACGCGTACCCACTCGCGCTCTTCCATGGTCTTGATCATGCTTGACGAGACCATGACGCCACGGATCTGCTCGATCTCCGGGCGCGTGATGGGCTGGCGGTAGGCAATCAGGGCCAGGGTCTCCAACATGGCCCGTGAGTAGTTGCCGGGCCGCTCGGTCCACATGCGCTTGATCCAGGGGTGGGTGTCCTTGCGCACCTGGTAGCGGTAGCCCGACGCCACCTCGACCAGTTCCACGCCCCGCCCGGCACAGTCCGCGGCCAGCGCTTCCAGGGCCGCGCCAACCTGGCCTGGCCCGACTTCGTCCTCGGCCACGAACAGCTCGCGCAACTGCTGCATGGTCAGTGGCTGGGCCGAAGCCAGCAAGGCTGCTTCGATGATGGGTTTGAGTTGTTCGATGGGCATGATCGGAACCGGTGCCAATACTTGCAGTGGGATCAATAGGTGGTCGCGCTGGACACATCGTCGGCCTGCGGCTGGTTGCCGTCTGCGTCCGTTGTTGCCAACGCCTCGCTGGCCTTGGCGCGCAGGTAGATCGGCGAGCCGGGTTCGTCCTGGATGATTTCCACCAGCATTTCCTTTGCCAGTTCCAGCATGGCCAGGAATGTCACCACGATGCCGGCGCGGCCCTCGGCGAGGTCGAAAAGCGTGTCGAAGGCCTGGAATTCGGCCGTATCCAGCCGGCTCAGCAACTCACCCATGCGTTGGCGCACGCTGAGCCCTTCGCGCTTGATGGCATGGTGCTCAAACAACTGCGCGCGGTTCAGGACCTCCTGCAGTGCGAGCAGGAGCTCGGTCAGCTCCAGCGGCGGTGGCACCTTGACCAGGTTGCGTTCGCCTGGATCGGCGTGCACCACGATGGTGTCCCGCTCCAGCCGCGGCAAGGCGTCGATGTCCTCGGCGGCGCGCTTGAAGCGCTCGTATTCCTGCAAGCGCCGCACCAGCTCGGCTCGCGGGTCTTCTTCCAGCCCTTCCTCCAGCGGTGGACGCGGCAACAGCAGCCTGGATTTGATCTCCGCCAGGATGGCCGCCATCAACAGGTATTCCGCCGCCAGCTCGAAGCGCATGACTTCGTGCATCAGCTCGATGTAGCCCATGTACTGGCGGGTGATCTCGGCGATGGGGATGTCCAGGATGTCGAGGTTTTGGCGCCGTATCAGGTACAGCAGCAGGTCCAGCGGGCCGGCAAACGATTCGAGGATCACCTCCAGCGCGTCAGGCGGGATGTACAGATCCCGCGGCATCTGCAACAGCGGTTCGCCCCGCACGACGGCAAGGGGCAATTCCTGCTGCTGGGGTACCACCGGGAATACGCCCGGCCCCTCGGCGGCCAGGTTTGGCGACTCGGCTGGTTCAGTGCTCATCTGGTAATGCGTATTAGGTTAGCCACGATCCGTGACTGGTAGTGCCCTGAGAAGGTCCGGACGCGCCTGGCACCGCGCCGGTACGCGACTGGATATGCAGCGCCGTCTGTTCGGCAGCATCGCAACCAGGGCTCTGCCGCCCGGGCGCGCCACAGCTTGAGAATGGATGGATCACCGGCCAGCACGGAGGCACCGCGCCACCCGATGCGTCCTGTCTCGCCGTCGTACTCGCCGTTTCGTACTGGTGCCGGCTGCCGTGCGGGATGAATCATCGACGCGGCACGATCCCGGCGGAGTTCCCTGGCCCAGCTCTCCAGTGCATGCTGTGACACGCCGGTGTGACCAGGGAGCCACGCATTCGAGCACTGACGACCGATAGGTTAGCCATTGCGCGGCGACAAGTCCAGCGTTGGCCTGGCTGAGGAATGTCACAAGCTGACGTCCCGGGCGCGGCATGTTGTACGGTGGCGGGCAGTGATCTACGCTGCGCCGGCGCGCCAGCCATGACGGCGGTGCGCGATGCGTGCACGCTGGCCTGGCACACGGCTTGCTAACCATCATCGAGGCGGCCGCAGGTCGCCTCGCGGCAGGTGCATTGCGTCATGCGCGGGACGAGGTTTCCAGCGGCTGCATGGGCGTCCGACCCGATGCCCATGAGGCAGGTCACGCGGTAATCAGTCGAAGCGCCTTTGACGTCACCTCGTGCTGGCCATGCAAGGCGTAAAAAATGAACGGTATGTTGCTGATGACTGAGACAAACCCGCCTGAGGCGGAATCAAAGGAACGCTTGCGCGCCGCGCGCATGCAGATCGAGATCACCGTGTTGATGAGCCGGGGCGGTGAATCCCAGCCGACCGAACTCAGCGATATCTCGGCTACCGGGGCCATGCTGGTGCGGCCGCTCGAATGGGTGGGCGAACCGGGCCAGCGCTGGGTGCTGGACATGCTGTTTGCCGAGGATCTGCACATCCACCTGGATGCCGTGGTGGCCCGCGTCACCCGTCACCATATCGGCTTCAGCTACGAACAGATTCCAGAGGACAAGCAGGAGCCGTTGTGGAACCTGCTCGGCGGCTATGCGGACATCCTCGAATACTGGGGTGAATGAACCGCACAGCCCTGGTGCCGATGACCGGACTCCGTGGGCGTGCACCATGCGCCTGCGCACGGGCTCCCAGGCCGCGCTCAGGCGTGGGTCGGGGTGGCTTCGTCACGCAGCTCGCGGCGCAGGATCTTGCCCACATTGCTTTTCGGCAGGCTGTCGCGGAACTCGATGTAGCGCGGCCGCTTGTAGCCGGTGAGACGATCGTGGCAAAACTGCTGCAGGGCCTCGGCGGTGAGTGACGGATCCTTGCGTACCACGAACAGTTTCACCACCTCGCCCGAATGCTCGTCGGGCGCGGCAACTGCAGCCACCTCGAGCACCCCGGGATGCTCCATGACCGTGGCTTCGACCTCATTCGGGTACACATTGAAGCCGGACACCAGGATCATGTCCTTCTTGCGGTCCACGATGTAGAAATAGCCGTCCGCGTCCATCCTGGCGATGTCGCCGGTGTGCAACCAGCCCTCCGTGGTGAGCACCTTGCGTGTCTCCTCGGGCCGCTGCCAGTATTCCTTCATCACCTGGGGGCCGCGCACCATCAGCTCGCCTGTTTCCCCTGGCGGCAGCGGCTGGGCATCCTCGGACCAGATGGCCACGTCGGTGGACGATATCGGCAAGCCGATCGAGCCGTTGTAGTCGGCGAGGTCGAGCGGGTTGATGCACACTGCCGGCGAAGTCTCGGTCAGGCCGTAGGCCTCGGCCAGGGTGCAGCCGGTGGCTTTCTTCCAGCGTTCGGCAACCGAGCGCTGCACGGCCATGCCGCCGCCGAGCGTC
Organism: Lysobacterales bacterium; assembly: GCA_017305055.1. Lineage (GTDB taxonomy): Bacteria > Pseudomonadota > Gammaproteobacteria > Xanthomonadales > Rhodanobacteraceae > Rhodanobacter. Next base: position 3,834 of record JAFKMZ010000044.1, on the reverse strand, counting down.
AGGTGCAATCGGGAAAAATCCAGCGCGGCGAAGCCCGGCGTGTTGAGCAGTCCGTTGAACAGCGTGTTGACCCCGGTGATGGCGGTGAAGTGGGAATGCCGCAGCTCCTTGACGAAGCCCGGCATGTCACGCGGATTGGTGATCAGCCAGTTCAGTCCGCCGAGCCGGGCGAACACCAGCCCGTTCGCAGTGAGCGAAAAGATGTGGTACAGCGGCAAGGCGGTGATGATGACTTCCTTGCCGGGCTTGATGCGCTCCGTCCCGATCCAGGCCGCCGCCTGCAGCATGTTCGCGATCATGTTGCCGTGGGTCAGCACCGCGCCCTTGGCGATACCCGTGGTGCCGCCGGTATATTGCAGGAACGCGGTGTCGGCATGGGTCAGGACCACATCCGGCAGGCTGTGCCCGGCACCCTGCGCCAGCGCGTCCCGGAAACGGACGGCTCCAGGCAGCTTGAACGCCGGCACCATCTTCTTGATGTGGCGCAAGGCGAAGTTGATCAGTGGTCCCTTGGGGAAGCCGAGCAGGTCGCCAAGGCCGGTGGTGATGACGTGCTCCACCGGGACCCTGGGCAGCACTCCCTGCAGGGTCGCCGCAAAGTTGTCCAGCACCACGATGGCCTTTGCACCGGCGTCATGCAGTTGGTGCTCGAGCTCGCGCGCCACGTAGAGTGGGTTGACGTTGACCACGATCAGTCCGGCGCGCAAGGCCCCGAACAGCGCAATTGGATACTGCAGCACGTTGGGCAGCATGATGGCGAAGCGGTCGCCCTTGGTGAGCTTCAGCACGCCGGTCAGATAGCCGGCGAACTGGCGGCTCAGCTCATCGATTTCGCGATAGCTGAGCACGCGTCCGAAACTCGCGAAGGCGGGGCGGTCGTGGAAGCGCGTGAAGCTTTCCTCGAGCATCGCCGGCACCGAGGCGTACTGGTCGAGGTCGATGCGTTCGGGCACGCCCGGCGGGTAGTGTTTCAACCATGGCCGTTCAGTGCTCATTCGCTTCCCCCGGGAGATGGCCGCGCGATGCGTATACTCAAGCATTGGAGCACAGACGCGCTGACAGCGGCAAGCAACGACGCGGTGGAGTTCAACGATGACTTCAGGCTTTGCGCGCGCCCGGGTTTTGATTGTCGCGGCAGTCGCGCTGTTTGGCGTACTGGCGTTGTCAGCCTGCCATCATCCAGCCGATGAGGTGCTGGTGCGGCAGGCCATCGAGTCGACGGCACAGGCTGCCGAAGAGGGCAGTGCGCGGGGTGTAGCTTCGACGCTCACCGAGGATTTCGACGGCAACGCCGGGACGCTCGACCGGCGCGCCTTGAGCGGCATGGTCGGCGTGTTCGCGCTGCGTGGCGAGCAGGTCAAGGTGAACCTGGGGCCCATCAGCGTCGAGCGTCGGGGCGGGCGCCTGGTCGCCACGTTCACCGTGGCCCTGCGCGCCGGCGGACGCCTGCTGCCGGAAAACCTCGGCGTCTACAAGGTGGAATCCGCCTGGCGCCAGGACGACGGGGAGTGGCGTTGTTACAGTGCCACCTGGACCTGGTCCCTGTGATGCGCGATGGTGGCCACCGCCACCAGGGGTAGCCGGTGCCCGGTTTTCCGGGCACCGGCGCCAATGCGCCTTACGCCGCCTGCTTGCCGGCCAGCTGGCGCAGCACGTATTGCAGGATGCCGCCGTGGCGGTAGAAGTCGCGTTCCTTAGGGGTCAGCAGCATCACGCGCACGCCGAATTCCCTGCGCTGGCCGTCCGCGCCGGTTGCGGTCACGGTGGCGCGCCTGGCGTTGCCGTTGTCCAGCCCAGTGATGGCAAACACCTCGGTGCCGTCGAGGCCCAGCGACTTGGCGTTGTCGCCGTCCTCGAACTGCAGTGGCAGCACGCCCATGCCGACCAGGTTGGAGCGGTGGATGCGCTCGAAGCTCTCCGCGATCACTGCCTTGATGCCCAGCAGCAGGGTGCCCTTGGCCGCCCAGTCGCGTGATGAGCCGGTGCCGTATTCCTTGCCGGCAATGACGATGAGCGGCGTGCCTTCGGCCTGGTATTGCATGGCCGCGTCGTAGATGGTCATTTGCTTGCCGTCGGGCAGGTGGCGGGTGTAGCCGCCCTCGACCCCGTCCAGCAACTGGTTCTTGATGCGGATGTTGGCGAACGTGCCGCGGACCATGACGTCGTCGTTGCCTCGGCGCGAGCCATAGGAGTTGAACTCGAGCGGCTTCACGCCGCGCTCGATCAGGAAGCGGCCGGCCGGAGAATCCTTCTTGATCGCGCCGGCCGGGGAGATGTGGTCGGTGGTGATCGAGTCGCCGAACAGGCCGATGCAGCGTGCGCCATCGATGTCCTCGCTGGGCGGCACCGTCATGCTCATGCCGTCGAAATACGGCGGGTGCTTGATGTAGGTGGAAGCCTTGTCCCAGGCGTACAGCGCGCCGTCCGGCGAGGCAATCGCGTTCCAGCGCTCATCGCCCTTGAACACGTCGGCGTAGTTGCGCTTGAACATGTCCGCGGTGACCGCGTGCGCCATGAGGTCACTGATTTCCTTGTTGGACGGCCAGATGTCCTTCAGGTACACATCCTTGCCGTCACGGTCCTGGCCCAGCGCCTGGGTGGTCAGGTCGACGTCGAGTGAACCGGCCAGGGCGTAGGCCACCACCAAGGGCGGTGAGGCCAGGTAGTTCATCTTGACCTCGGCGTGGATGCGGCCCTCGAAGTTGCGGTTGCCGGAAAGCACGCCGGCCACGGTGAGGTCACCCGCGCTGATCGCGGCGCTCACTTCCTCCGGCAGCGGGCCGGAGTTGCCGATGCAGGTGGTGCAGCCATAGCCCACCAGGTAGAACCCCAGCTTCTCGAGCTCGGCGAGCAGGCCGGTCTGCTCGAGGTAGTCGCTCACCACCTTGGAACCGGGCGCCAGCGAGGTCTTCACCCATGGCTTGCTCTTCAGGCCGCGCGCGGCAGCCTTCTTGGCCAGCAGGCCGGCGGCCAGCATCACCGCCGGGTTCGAGGTGTTGGTGCACGAGGTGATGGCTGCGATGACCACGGCGCCGTCCTCGACGTCGAACTCCTCGCCGTTGCGCACCACGTGCTGGCGATGGATGCGCTCGCTCACGTCGTGTCCGACCGCGGTGGCACCGCCCTCGTTCGCGAAGCGTGCCTTGTCGCCATTGCGGTGGATGATGGTGGCACCCAGGTTTTCGTGGAAGTTCTGCTTGACCCCGGACAGGAACACATGGTCCTGCGGGCGCTTGGGCCCGGCCATGGATGGCTTGACGCTGGCCAGGTCGAGCTCCAGGGCCAGGCTGTAGTCGGCTTGCGGTGTGTTGTCGTCGTGCCACAGTCCCTGGGCCTTGGCGTAGGCCTCCACCAGGGCGATGCGCTCTTCGCTGCGCCCGGACAGGCGCAGGTATTTCAGCGACTCGGCATCGATCGGGCTGATCGCGCAGGTGGCGCCGTATTCGGGCGACATGTTGCCCAGCGTGGCGCGGTCGGCCAGGGCCAGGTGCTTCAGGCCCGGGCCGTAAAACTCGACAAACTTGCCGACCACACCGTGCTTGCGCAGCAGCTCGGTGACGGTCAACACCAGGTCGGTCGCCGTGGCGCCCTCGGGCAGCCGGCCGGTCAGGCGGTAGACCAGGTAGCTGCTACAACTGTGGACGTAACGGGTCCGGCGATAGACTTCCGGTTCGGACTCGCGCAGCCACCTCAGTTTGGGACCAATAGCCTGCGAGGTCAGGTTCATACCGCTCAACTTGTTGAGGTTGTCCGGGCCAAAGAGTTCGTTCAGGCGGTCAATCTGGGGCTGGGCCCTGGTATCTATCCCGTAGAGGATGGCCGGGCGCAGGGGAC
>JAFKMZ010000057.1 GCA_017305055.1 Lysobacterales bacterium | reverse complement strand
GCCCTCGCAGGCCGCGTTGTCGGCGCAGTGACCGACTGCGCTCATGCTACTCACCAAGGCGTTCCCGCCGAGGAACTTCTGATAGGTGCCACTGATGAACTGACCACCGCGATCGGAGTGCAGGATGACCTCCGAGCTTCCCTGTCGCTGCCACACTGCCATCTGCACCGCCCGCACGACCATGTGGCGATCCTGACGGTGGTGCATCGACCAACCCATCACCAGCTTGCTGTACAGATCGACCACCACGCACAGGTATAGCTTGCCTTCCTGCGTCGCGACTTCGGTGATGTCGGTAACCCATTTCGTCTCCGGCTCGTTGGCGTGGAAGTCCCGTTCCAGCCGGTTCTCGATGCCCGCCGGCCGGGCGCCCGGCTTGCCGCCGAAGCGGCGCCGGGTTCGCCGTGGCCATCCCTGCAGGCCGGCACGGGCCATCAGGCGAGCAACCCGGTTGACGCTGGCATGCATGCCCTCATCGACCAGGTCCTCCTGCATGCGTGGGGCGCCGATCACGCCCTTGCTGTCCTCGTGGATCTCCCGGATGCGCTCCAGCAGCCGCGCATTGGCGTGCGCCCGCGGCCCCGGCTGGCGCCCGGCCCAGGCGTAGAAGCCACTGGTGGAAACCTCAAGGCAGCGGCACATCATCCCGACGGGATAGTCGCTGCGGCAGCGCTCAATCACCGCGTACCGTTCGGTGACTGCTTCGCGAAGTACGCTGCCGCGTCTCTTAAAAAATCCCGTTCCTTGGTCACGCGCGTCAGTTCGCGCTTGAGGCGAGCGAGCTCCTCGTCACGCGGGATGCCGCCGCCGGGGAACGCTTTGCCGCCTCCCGCCTCGGCTTCCCGCACCCAGCGGGTCAGCATGTTCGGATTGACACCGACCTCCAGGGCGACCTGGCGGCAGCTCGACTTCGACCGCCCAACCAGCTCGACGATCTCCCGCTTGTACTCAGGGCTGTAACGCTTGCGCTTCGACATGGACACTCCTTTGGCCCAGTATGGGGCTTAGTGAAAGTGTCCGCAGAATCGGGGTAGAACCCT
>JAFKMZ010000009.1 GCA_017305055.1 Lysobacterales bacterium | reverse complement strand
GGAGAGCATGGCGTCAGCCCCGGCCGCGGCCGGTCGGGACGCTGGCGGCCGCTGCCGGTGCGGCGCTGCCGGCAGCGGCCGGCGCCGGCGGCCGTACCGGGCCGGCCGGCTTGGGCAGGAAGATCATGTGCACCATGCCGTCGCCTGCACTGTCCCCGGTCATCTGGCTGGTCTGGGTGTTGTAGGTGAGCTTGTCGCCACGTGCCGTGCCGCGGCCCTGCTGGCTCACCACGGCGTCGCCGGCGAGCACGGCGATGCCGTGCACGCTGTCGTAGTCGATGCTCGCGGCATGACCTTGCATCAGGTTGCCGCTGTCGTCGAGCTGCTGGATGTGCGCCGGCGCGCCGGTGATCAGCACGTGGCTGATCTGGGTGCTCGCGTCGAGGAACACCTTGGCCTGGTCGCCAGTGGCGCGCAGGGTACCCTGGGTGATGACCACATTGCCGGCCAGGGTGCTGACGCTGTTGGGCTTCTGGTAGCCGTCAAAGTGCCGCGCCTCGACCTGCATCGGCTGGCTGCGGTCGCTCTGCCTGGCAAGCGCCGGCAGCATCAGCAGCGGACCCAGGAGCGCACACGCGAGCCTGATTCCGGCGCTGCTGCGGCGGGAATGTGGCGTGGACATCATCAAGCAGCTCCAGGTGTTGTTGGTTGAGGTCGGCGCGCATGCCGACCCCATGGATTCTAGTGGCGCCCTCGGTCAGCTGCGCCGGGGCCGCGGTGGCCAGCTTCTTGTCCTGCGGCCAGAGCTTCAGGTCCGCGGTGTGGATTTCGGCTTGGGGCGTGTCGCCATAGGCGGCACGCTGCATGACCACGTTACCGTCCAGGGTGGCCAGGGTGGCGCCCTGGTTGACCCAGCCGCGCGCGGCCTGGCCTTGCCAGTCCGGGACGCCTGGCCGGCCTGCCGGCAGCTGGAAGGTCGGCGCGTCCACGTACAGCGAGGCATCTGCCTCGCGCCGCTCGATGCGCGGTGACTGCAGGTGCAGGCTGGGCTGGCCGGCCTTGTCGTAGGTGCTGATGCGCGCCTCGTGCAGCACGTAGCCCGAGCGCGGCGGGCCCTCGAAGGCGGTCCCGGCCGGTGCCGGGCCGAGCCAGTGCAGCAGCCACTGCGCGAGCCCGGCAGCCACCGCCAGGCCGATGGTGGCCACCAGGGTGCGCCGGTCACGCAGCCATGCGCCAAGCTTCACTGCCACCGGGCCAGCTCGGCGGCGGCCTTGCCCTGGGCCTGCAGCAGCAGGTCGCAGACTTCGCGCGCTGCACCGCCGCCGCCCGGGCGCATGGTCTGCCAGTGGGCATGGGCCACCAGCCACGGGTGCGCGTTGGCCACCGCCACGGCCAGCCCAGCCACGCGCATCGGGCGCAGGTCCGGCAGGTCGTCGCCGACGTAGCAGGCCTCGCCCGGTTGCAGTTGCAGGGTGTCGAGCAGGGCCAGCAGGCAGGCACGCTTGTCCGCCTGGGCCTGGAACACATGGCGAATGCCGAGATCGGCCGCCCGCATGGCCACGGCCTGGCTCTGCCGCGCCGTGATCAGTGCCACCTCGATGCCGTGTCTCTGCAGGCTTTGCAGCCCGAGGCCGTCGTGGACGTGGAACTGGCGGCCGTCGTGGCCGTTGCCGCCGTACGGCAGCCTGCCGTCGGTCAGGGTGCCGTCGACGTCGAAGACGGCCACGCGGACGAGTGCCGCGCGGGCAAGCACGTCAACGGGTACGTCAGCGGGACAGGGAGAATTGGACACGGCTGGTTGTTTGCAGGTTCAAGAAGGCAGGAGCGGACGTGCCCGATCCGTCCGATGGGTCGAGACCCATCAGACCACCCGCGCACGGAGCAGGTCGTGGATGTTGAGCGCGCCGACCACGCGGTGTTCGGCGTCGACCACCAGCAGGGCGTGGATCTGGTGCTTCTCCATCAGCTGCGCGGCCTCGGAGGCGAGCTTGTCGGCGTTGATGGTCTTCGGCCCGCGTGTCATCAGGTCGGCCACCTCGACGCCGCGCAGGTCGACATCCTTGTCGTCCAGCGCTCGGCGCAGGTCGCCGTCGGTGAACACGCCCAGCAGGTGATCCTGCGCGTCCACCACGGCGGTCATGCCCAGCCGCTTGCGGGTCATTTCCATCAGCGCGCTGGCCAGGCTGGCATGCGGCGAGACGCGCGGAATGTCGGCACCGGTATGCATCACGTCGCCGATGCGCAGCAGCAGGCGGCGCCCCAGGGCGCCAGCGGGATGCGAGCGCGCGAAATCGTCGGAGGTGAAGCCGCGTGCCTCCAGCAGGGCGATGGCGAGCGCGTCGCCGAGCACCAGTGCGACCGTGGTGCTTGTCGTGGGCGCCAGGCCGAGCGGGCAGGCTTCGCACGAGATGCTGCCGTCCAGGCAGATGTCGGCGAGTCCGGCGAGCGACGAGACGGCATTGCCGGTGATGACGATGAGCGGGATGCCCTGGCGCTTGATCACCGGCAGGATCACCAGCAGCTCGTCGGTCTCGCCGGAGTAGGACAGGGCCAGCACCACGTCCTGCGGCATGATCATGCCCAGGTCGCCATGGCTGGCCTCGCCGGGATGCACGAAGAACGCCGGGGTGCCGGTGGAGGCCAGGGTGGCGGCGATCTTGCGCGCGATGTGTCCGGACTTGCCCATGCCGCTGACCACGACCCGGCCCTTGCAGGCCAGGATCAGCCGGCAGGCCTCGACGAACCCGGCACCGATCCGCGAGTCCAGCGCGGCTATGGCCGCAGCCTCGGCCGCAATCACGTTGTGCGCGCTGGCGGCGATCAGCTCGGGGTTGAGCAGGCCAGTGGCTGGGCTGTCGATCAGGGGGGTGGCGCGTGCGCTCATGCTGCCTCGGGGGTGGGTGGCCTGGTCCGACGTTCCAAGCGCCGGCCAACTCCATTACCATTGGCCGTTGCACATTTTAGCGTCATCGGCACGTACTTTCCGCAGTTTGCCGGTGCCGCAAGGGCATCCTCGATGGATTCGACGAGTATCCAGGCAATGATCGAGCGCGGCTTGGCCGGCGCGCAGGTGGAAGTGCGCAGCGACGATGACGTGCATTTCGAGGCCACCGTGGTCTCCAGCCAGTTTGCCGGCAAGCTGCCGCTGGCCCGGCATCGGCTGGTATATGCCACGCTCGGCCCCCACATGGGTGGCGTGATCCACGCCCTGGCGCTGCGCACCATGACCCCCGAGGAAGCGGCGCGACGCCCTTGACGCGGCCATTGCGCGCCGGACCCACTGAAGGAAAACGATGGCCAAGATCCTGATCAATGGCGGCACGCCGCTGAACGGCGACGTGAATATTTCCGGCGCCAAGAACGCGGTGTTGCCCATCCTCGCCGGCTGCCTGCTGGCCGACGAGCCGGTGTGCATCGGCAACGTGCCGCACCTGCACGACGTCACCACCTTCATTGAGCTGCTCGGCCAGATGGGCGTGCAGCTCGAGCTCGACGAGCGCATGGGCATGCACGTCGACCCGCGCACCACCAACACCTGCGTGGCGCCGTACGACCTGGTGCGCACCATGCGCGCCTCGATCCTGGTGCTGGGGCCGCTGGTGGCGCGTTTCGGCCGGGCGGAGGTGTCCCTTCCCGGCGGCTGCGCGATCGGCTCGCGCCCGGTCGACCAGCACATCCGCGGGCTGCGCGCGCTGGGCGCGGAAATCAGCGTGGAAAACGGCTACATCAAGGCCAGGGCGGGGCGCCTGCGCGGCGCGCGCATCGTCATGGACCTGGTCACCGTGACCGGCACCGAGAACATCATGATGGCCGCGGCCCTGGCGCAGGGCACCACGGTCATCGAGAACGCGGCACAGGAGCCCGAGGTGGTGGATCTCGCCCATTGCCTGATCGCCATGGGCGCGCACATCGAGGGCGCGGGCACCTCGACCATCGTCATCGACGGCGTCGAACGGCTGCACGGGGCGGAGTACGCCGTGCTGCCCGACCGCATCGAGACCGGCACTTTCCTCGCCGCGGCGGCGATGACCCGTGGCCACGTTCGCGCCCGGCACGCGCGCCCGCACACCTTGTCGGCGGTGCTGGGCAAGCTGGAGGAGGCCGGGGCGCAGATCAACGTCGGCGAGGACTGGATCGACCTGGACATGCAGGACCGCGAGCTGCGCGCGGTGGACATCAACACGGCGCCGTACCCCGCCTTCCCCACCGACATGCAGGCCCAGTTCACCGCGCTCAATTGCGTGGCCAAGGGCACCGGCGTGGTCACCGAGACCGTGTTCGAGAACCGCTTCATGCACGCCCACGAGTTGCAGCGGCTAGGCGCCGACATCCACCTGGACGGCAATGCTGCGGTGGTGCATGGCGTGCCGCAACTGAGCGGCGCGCCGATCATGGCCACCGACCTGCGCGCCTCGGCCTGCCTGGTGCTGGCCGGGCTGGTGGCCCAGGGCGACACCGTGGTCGACCGCGTCTACCACATCGACCGCGGCTACGAGAACATCGAGGAGAAGCTCGGCTCGCTCGGCGCCCGCATCCGCCGCCTGCCGAACTGAGTGCGGCGGCGCGCTTGTCGTGATCCGTCGTACCTGATCATGGGCGAACCGCCCCACGAGGCAGCCCAGCGGTGCGCCATCCGCGCCAAGGCAGTATTCGTCACCGCCTACGACGCCGACTTCCAGCTGCTTGCCGCCCTCGGCCTGCGGCAGATCGCCGCGTAAACGTCGTGGCATTCGATCCAACGGAGGCAAACCATTGACCCGCACCAAAATCACCCTGCCTCAGCTTGAATCCTTTCTCATGGGCGCGGCGGACAAGGTCCGCGTCACACTCCTGCTGCAACCCACCAAAGGGGCCGCCGGCGCATGAAAGCCCAGGATCTTCAGTTCACGCAACTATTGCAGGGCGCCAAGCAGTTCATCATCCCCATCTTCCAGCGCACCTACAGCTGGGAGGTTTCCCATTGCGAGCAGCTTTGGAACGACATCATCCGCGTGGGAGGCCATGCGGAGCTGGACAGCCATTTCATCGGCTCGGCGGTGTACATCCCCGAGCAGGAGACCAGCGCGGCGATCTCGCTGTGGCTGGTGATCGACGGGCAGCAGCGCATCACCACCTTGTCCCTGCTGTTGCTGGCGCTGATGCGGCGTCTGCAGGCCGAGGGGCTGGACAAGCCCGTATCGGCCGCGGAGATCGAGGATTACTTCCTCATGAACCGCTACGGCAAGGGTGAGCAACGCTACAAGATGCTGCTCACCAAGACCGACAAAGACACGCTGGTCGCACTGCTCGATGGCAAGCCGGCGCCGGACGAGGCGTCACACCGCATCGTGGAAAATTTCGCGTTCTTCACGGACAAGGTTGCAGACGCTGACCTCGCTGTCGTTTATGCGGGCATCCAGAAATTGATGATCGTGGACGTGCGCCTGCAGCAGGGCATCGACAACCCGCAGATGATCTTCGAGAGCATGAACTCCACCGGCAAGGCGCTGACCCAGGCCGACCTGATCCGCAACTACGTGCTGATGGGCTTGCCGCACGAGGAACAGACGCGCCTATACGAAGACTACTGGCGGCCGATGGAAACGCTGTTCGGCGCGGAGAACTACAACCAGTACTTCGACGAGTTCATGCGCTTCTTCCTGGTCATCCACACCGGCAACCACCGCATTCGCAGGGATGAGGTCTACAACGAGTTCAAGGTCCATGCGCGTGACCGTGAGGATGAGCCGCTGTTGGCCGCGCTGCTGGAGTTTGCGCGCTACTACTGCTGCATGGCGCTGGGCAACGAGAAGGACCCGGAGCTTGCCGTGGCATTCCAGGACATCCGCGAGCTGCGCGCGGATGTGTGCTATCCGCTGCTGATGGACGTGTACCACGACTACGCGCAGCAGCGGCTGGCCAAGGATGAATTTGTCGAAATCCTGCAGTTGGTCGAAAGCTACGTGTTCCGGCGGGCGATTTGCGACATCCCCACCAACTCGCAGCGCCAGACCTTCGCCACGTTTGCGCGCAAGCTCAAGAAGGACCGGTATCTGGAAAGCGTCAAGGCCGCGTTCCTGCTGTTGCCGTCGTACCGGCGCTTCCCCGGCGACGAGGAGTTCCAGCGGCAACTGCAGGTGCGCAACCTGTACATGTTCAACCGCCGCAGCTACTGGCTGCGCCGCTTCGAGAACTTCGGGCGCAAGGAACGCGTGCAGGTGCAGGGCTACACCATCGAACACATCATGCCGCAGAACGACAAGCTGAGCGCGGCGTGGAAGCAATCGCTGGGCGCGGACTGGGCGCGCGTGCACGAGCAGTATCTGCACACACTCGGCAACCTCACGCTGACCGGCTACAACTCGGAATACAGCGATCGGCCGTTTGCCGAGAAGCGCAACATGGAGGGCGGCTTCGCGCACAGCCCGTTGAAGTTGAACGAGGGACTGGGCAGCTGCGCGGACTGGAACGAGCAGCAAATCAAGGCGCGCGCGGAACGCCTCGCCAGAAGCGCGATTGACATATGGCGGGCGCCGGCGCTCGCGGACGATGTGGTGGATGCGTACCGCGAAAAGAAGGCAGACGTCGCATCGGAGTACACGATTGACGATCATCCGAGCTTGGCCGCCAGCCCGGTGCGCGCACTGTTCGAGCACTTCCGCGCGCAGGTGCTCGCGTTGGACGAGTGCGTGCACGAGGAGTTTCTGAAGCTGTACGTGGCCTACAAGGCGGAAACGAATTTCGTGGATGTCGTGCCGCAAGCCAAGCGGCTGCGCCTGACGCTCAACATGGCGTTTGCGGGCATCGATGACCCGCGCAAGCTGTGTCGTGACGTGACGGGCCTGGGACGCTGGGGCAACGGCTGCGTGGAAGTGGGATTGGAGAACGATGCCGACCTGCCGTATGTGATGGGTCTGGTCCGGCAGGCGCTGGAACTTCAATTGGGCGAGGAAGACGCCGAGGCCGCCAGCGCATGAGCACACAGCCGCGCGCGGATTCACTGGTGTTCACCAGCCGCAGCGGGCTGATCGGAGTGGCTGACAGGACCTGGAGGACGAGGTGTGGCAGTGCCAGCAAGGCGGGGCGAGGGCTGCCGCTTGCTGATTGCCGGCTTTCGCGCTATTTTGCATGTCGGTTATATAACGCGTGATGTAAATGATGGAAAGCGATCTTCTGTCAACCCTCGGGCCGGGCTATCTGGGCAGCCGCCTGAAGCGCCTGGGCGAGCGCCTGCAGGCCGGGGCGGCGCAGGTGACGGTGGCAGCGGGGTTGCCGATGCAACCGAGCCACATGCCGGTATTGGCCGCGCTGGATGGGCACACGCTGAGCATCGGCGAGCTGGTGCAGGCGATCGGCATCAGCCAGCCTGGCATCACGCGCAGCGTGCGCCAGCTGGCTGACTTGGGCCTGGTGACCTCCCGGCCGTGCGCGGACCAGCGCAAGCGCGCGGTCGCGCTGACCGCAGCAGGGCAGGCGGCCTACGCACGGGCCTGTTTGCGTGTGGTGCCGGCGCTGGAAGAGGCGCTGGTGGCGCTGTCGCCGGACCGGCTGGCCGCCTTCATGCAACAGGTCGACGCGCTGGAGGCGGCGCTGGCGGAAGCGCCGCTGGAGGCACGGGCGGCCAGTGCGAGGCCCGAGGTGCTGACGCTGCGCGAATACGACGACACCCTGGCCGGCGCCTTCCGCGACATCAACCGCGAGTGGATCGAGGCCATGTTCCAGCTCGAGGCGCCTGATGCCGAGGCGCTGGAGCATCCACGCGAAAAGATCATCGACGCCGGCGGCACGATCCTGTTTGTCGAGGCGCGCGGGCTGGGCATCGTGGGCGCCGGCGCACTCATGCCGGTCAAGCCGGGTCGCGCCATGGAGCTGACCAAGCTGGGCGTACGCGAGAGTGCGCGTGGCCTGAAGGCCGGCGAGATGCTGCTGCGCGCACTCATCGAGCGTGCGACGGCACTGCATGCCGATCCGCTGTTCCTGCTCACCAACAAGCGTTGCGCCGCAGCCGTGCACCTGTACGAGAAGCTCGGTTTCCGGCACGACGAGGGCATCATGGCCCGTTACGGTGCCGAGTACGCACGCTGCGATGTCGCCATGCGCTACGTGTCCGACGCACCTGCATAGGTGGGCGGCACGATGGCTGGTGCCGGCGGGATGTCCCCGATCGGCCGACGCCGTGACCCGTGGCTGCGCGAGCCCTCCGCCGCCTGGCAGGGACTCAGGAAGACGTGAAGCTCACGAGCTCCATCGTCATGCTGCCGCCTTCGGTCTGCGCGAGTTTGACCGGCAGCGGATAGCGCTTGGGCACATACCACGCGGTGAAGCCGCGGTCGGCATCGGTGCGCTCGACATGCAGGGCGTCGAAATGGCCGGCGGGCACGTCGACTGCCTGGGTGCCGACTACCTTGAACTGCTGGCGCTCCACCCGCTGGCGTACCGCCACCGGCAAGGCCACCTCGCGCTGGCCCTGGCGCAGCGCCAGACCCAGGGCCAGCGGCAGGGTGTTGCGCTCGACCATGCCCGGCTCGGCGGGATAGCTCGAGTCGCGCTTGCCATCCTGCACGGTCACCTGGTTGGCCGCCCAGTCCACCTGCAGGTGGCGCTGCTTGCGCTTGAGCGCCTGCAACTCATAATCGTAGCTCAGCGCCTCGGGCATGCCGTCGTGCCAGCGCAGGCGGGAGCTTTCATGCATGCTGGCGTTGAGCAGCGCCGCCAGGCCCTTGGTGCCGCTGACGTCCTTGCGATAGACCCAGCTGCCATCGTCGGCGCGCTGCAGCGTGACCGTGGCCACGCCCATGTCCTGGCCGTCGCGCTCCACCTGGTAGGTGGCGGTAAAGGGCGCCGGTGGTGCCGGCGCTGGTGCGGCATGCGTGCCGCCGGCCAGGGCGGTCACACCGAGTACGCCAAACAGCAGGGCAAGGGATTTCATGTGGCCAGTGTGGCAGTGGCCGACTGAACGCCGGCGGTGCCGGTGCCCTCAGGCCGCGGCGTGCAGTCCGTCGGGCCCCAGCAGCAGCGGTGCGGGCAGGGCATTGCCGTCCAGCCACACTTGCCCATCCCGGTAGCGCAGACGGCCGCCGAGCAGCAGCGTCAATACTGCAGGCAGCAGCCGATGCTCCAGAGGCAGCAGGCGCGCGGCCAGCGCCTCCTCGCTGTCGCCGGCCTCGGTACGCAGGCGGGCCTGGGCAATCACCGGGCCGCCGTCGAGCTCGGCGGTGACGAAGTGCACGCTGGCGCCGTGCTCCCGATCCCCCGCCTCGAGTACACGGCGGTGGGTGTGCAGGCCGCGGTACTTGGGCAGCAGGGACGGATGGATGTTGATCGCGCGGCCGACCCAGGGCCGTAGGGCCTCACCATCCAGCACGCGCATGTAACCGGCCAGCACCAGCCATTGCGCGCCGCTGTCGGTGACCCGCTGCAGCAGATCGCGATCGAAGCTGCGCCGGTCGGGATAAGCCTTCGGCGCCAGGGCCACGGTGGGTACGCCGGCGGCTTCGGCCAGGCGCAGCGCGGGCGCGTCGGCCTTGTCGCTGCCCACCAGCACGAAATCCGCAGCCAGCCCGCCGCGCTCGCGTGCCGCCAGCAGCGCTGCCAGGTTGCTGCCGCGGCCGGAAGCCAGCACGGCCACCCGTGGCCGGGGTTGCATGTTGCCCGGAGTCACGGCTCAGTCGATCCGCACGCGTTCGCCGCCCTTGGCGACCGGCACCACGCTGCCGACCACCGTGCTGGCGAGCCCGTGCGCCGCAAGTTGCGTGCCGATCCCGCCCACGCTGGCGGCGGGCACGATGAGGGTGAAACCGATGCCGCAGTTGAACGTGCGCCACATCTCCTCGCGGGCCACGTTGCCTTCGCGCTGCAGCCAGTCGAATACCGGTGGCAGCACCAGGGCGGAGGCATCCAGATGCAGGCCGAGCGCCGCGGGAACCACGCGGATGATGTTTTCCTTGAGCCCGCCACCGGTGATGTGGGCCATGCCGTGGACCTCTCCGGGGTGGCTGCGCAGCAGCTCCAGCATGGGCTTGACGTAGATCGTGGTCGGCGCCAGCAGCGCCTCGCCCAGGCTCACGCCGCCGAGATCCAGGTCCAGCTTTCCGCTCTCCGGCGCGCAGCCGGCGCGCTCGAGGATCCGGCGGATCAGCGAGTAGCCGTTGGAATGTGGGCCCGAGGAGGCTACACCGAGCACGACGTCCCCGGCGGCGATGGCGGCGCCAGTGAGCATGGCGGATTTCTCCACCGCGCCGACGGTGAAGCCGGCCAGGTCGTATTCGCCGGCGGGGTACATGTCCGGCATCTCGGCGGTCTCGCCGCCGATCAGGGCGCAGCCGGCCAGCTCGCAGCCGCGCGCGATGCCGCCGACCACGGCCACCGTGGTGTCCACGTCGAGCTTGCCGGTGGCAAAGTAGTCGAGAAAGAACAGCGGCTCGGCGCCCGGCACCAGCACGTCGTTGACGCACATGGCGACCAGGTCGATGCCGATCGTGTCGTGTCGGCCCATGGCCTGGGCCAGCTTCAGCTTGGTGCCGACGCCATCGGTACCGGATACCAGCACGGGTTCGCGGTAGCGGCCGGAGAGGTCGAACAGGCCGCCAAAGCCGCCGAGCCCGCCCATGACCTCGGCCCGCGCGGTGCGCTGCACCAGCGGCTTGATACGTTCGACCACCGCGTTGCCGGCATCGATATCGACGCCGGCCGAGCGGTAGGAGAGGGCATCTGACATGGCAAGCACCGCCAGCGAAGAGCGTGCCAGTTTATCAGGGCCAGGCCGCCGGGCCGCAGCTGCGGGCACCGGATGATGGACGCTGGCGGTCCGATTGGGCAGACTGCGGCCTTGAGTTTCCCAGGAGTCGTGCCGCCCATGCGCTGGTCGTGCTTGTTGCTCGTTGCCCTGCTGCTTGGTGGTGGCTGGTGTTCCACCGCCCGCGCCCAGGCCGCGACCTCAGCTTATTCGGTGGTGGTGCCGGTGCCGGATACCAGCGACGCGCAGCGCAATGACGCCTTTGCCAGCGCGCTGGCCCAGGTGCTGGCGCGGGTGGCCGGCGGCCAGGACCTGCGCGACAAGCCCGGCTATGCCGATGCCTTGCAGGGCGCCTCTTCCCTGGTGCAGAAATACCAGTACCAACGCGCCAACGATGGCATCCGCCTGCAGGTGGACTTTGCCCCGGCCGCCGTGCAGCGGGTGGTGGCACAGCTGGGTTTTGCCAGCGTCGGCGCCCGGCCGCCGGTGTTGCTGCTGGTGCAGGGGACCGATGGCGCGCTGTTCGACCAGGCCGCGCTGGAACACCTCGCCGCGGCGGCGGGGGCCAAGGGGGTCACCGTGGCCTATCCGCAGGCCGGTACGGCACCGGACCTGGAGCGCCTGGCCAGTGCGGACCCGCAGGCCCTGGCGCAGGTCGACCAGCACTACCACACCGGTCTGGTGCTGCTGGGCCGCTTGCACCCGGGTGGGGCGGATTGGACCCTGGTGGCTGGTGGCCAGATCCAGCGCTGGAGCGACCGCGCCGCCACCGAGGACCAGTTGCTTGCCGCGGCCGGAGCCGGCCTGGCCGCGCGCGTGAACACCCAGCTCAACGTGGTCGGCGCCAGCGTGAGCGAGGGCAAGCTGTGGGTGGACGGCCTGCGCTCGGCCATGGACTACGCCAGGCTGCTGGCTGCGCTGCGCGGAGACCCTGCGGTACGCCAGGTGGATACCCTTGGTGCGCAGGGTGATGGTGTGCTGCTTCAGGTCCAGGCTGCCATGCCGCTGGCTGGCCTGGCCGCGAACCTCGCCGCCAACGGGCACGTCCTGCTGCAGGGGACACCGCATGCGGGTGCCGACGTGACCCTGCGCTGGTTGCGCTGAGGCCCATGCCGGCCGCGGGGACGACGGGTATGATTCGAGGGTGGCGCACCGTGGCGACATGGGTGGTGCGCTGTGGCTCATGCCGTGCCCAGTGCCTGATGCCGTACCACCCGCCAGGAGCACCCGCGTGACCCAGGAATCCGCCCACCGTTGGCAACTGGTCGGCATCGCCGTGTGCATCCTGTTCCTGGTGTGGCTGCTCGGGCCGGTGCTGATGCCGTTTGCCATCGGCGCCATGCTCGGCTACCTGGGTGATCCGATGGCCGACCGTCTGGAACGCTGGGGCCTGGGCCGCAACTGGGCCGCCACCATCGTGTTCCTGGTGCTGCTGCTGGCCTTTGCCGGCGTGCTGCTGCTGCTGATTCCGCTGGTCGCGCGCCAGGTGGAGCGCCTGGTCAGCAACCTGCCGGCCTACGCGGCGTGGGCGCAGCACACCGCCTGGCCGTGGCTGCAGTCCCACCTGCACCTGGATGCCGATGTGCTGAGCGGCGAGCAGCTGCTGGGGTATCTCAAGACCCATCTCAGTTCGGCCGGCAACCTCGCCGGGCTCCTGCTGGGCAAGGTCACCAGCTCCAGCATGCACCTGGTGCTGTGGCTGACCAATTTCGTGCTGGTGCCCGTGGTGGCGTTCTACCTGCTGCGCGACTGGGACCGGCTGGTGGCCACCATCGACCACATGTTGCCGCGTTCGATCCAGCCGACCATCGCGCACCTGGCGCGCGAATCGGATGCGATCCTTGGCGCCTTTGTGCGCGGCCAGTTGCTGGTGATGCTGGCCCTTGGCGCGTTCTACGGCGCCGGGCTGGCGCTGGCCGGCCTGAGCGTCGGGCCCCTGATCGGCATGGTGGCCGGCTTGCTGAGCTTCGTGCCCTACCTCGGCTTCATCATCGGCTTCGTCGCCGCCATCGTGGCCGTGCTGGTGCAATACGGTGACTGGCTGCACCTGCTGCTGGTGTGCGGCGTGTTTGCCCTCGGCCAGCTGCTCGAGGGCTATGTGCTGGTGCCCAAACTGGTCGGCGACAAGATCGGCCTGCATCCGGTGGCGGTGATCTTCGCGGTCATGGCCGGCGGCTACCTGTTCGGCTTCCTCGGCATGCTGCTGGCCCTGCCGGCGGCCTCGGTGATCATGGTGCTGCTGCGCTACCTGCTGGAACGCTACCGCCTGAGCGACCTGTACACCGAGAGCGGCCGGGGCGACCCGGTGGTGGCGGAGGTCGATGTCAAATTGCGCGGGGGCGGCAAGGTCGAGGTCACGGAAACGAACGGCCCTGCGGACGGGCCGGCGGCGCCTTCCGCACCGGGGAAGCCAGGCGCGACGTGACCGCCCAGCTGCCCCTGGTCCTGCGCTGGCCGCGTCGGCAGCGCTTCGAACATTTTTGTCCGGGGCCGAATGCCGCCGCCGTCGCGGCTGTGCGCGCGCTGGCGCTTGGCGAGGGCGCACCCTGGGTGTACCTGCATGGTCCGCAGGGCAGCGGCCGCAGCCATTTGCTGATGGCCGCCTGCCAGGCGCACATCGCGGCCCGGGCCGATGGCGATGCGGCGGCGGATGCGCGCCTGCCGGCAACGGCACCGCGCCGTGCGCAATACGTGCCGCTGGCGGCGCTCGCCGATCCGGAGGAGGCGCTGCAGGCCGCGCCCGGCAATACGCTGCTGGCGCTGGACGACCTCGATGCGGTGGCCGGGAACGCCGCCGCCGAGCACGCCCTGTTCGATCTTTACAACCGCGCCCGCGCAGGCCAGCTCGACTTGTTGTTTGCGGCGTCGGCAGCGCCCGGCCAGCTTGGCATTCAATTGCCCGACCTGCGCTCGCGCCTGGGCGCCTGCATCCGGTTTGCGCTCAAGCCCCTGGATGCCACCGCGCGCCGCGCCGTGCTCAAGCGCTACGCCACCGGGCGCGGGATCCAGCTCGAGGACAGCGTGCTGGACTGGCTGTTCACCCATCATGCCCGCGACCTGGGCACGTTGCTCGACCTGCTCGACCGCCTCGATCGCGCTTCCCTGGCCGCACAGCGGCGCATCACGGTGCCGTTCCTGCGCGACTTCCTGCATCAGGAGTCCGTCCCGCCGGCGCCGTGACTGGAATGGCTGCCGTGCTACGGTTCCGGACCCAAAGGGGCAGGGGCCGGCTGGCGGCCGGGCTTCCACTCCACCAGCGCCATCGCCGCGACGATCAGACCGCCGCCGAGCAACATGCGCCAGGTGAGCAGGTCGCTGCCGAAGGCCACGGCGAACGCGGCGGCAAACAGCGGCTCGCCGGTCATCATGATCGCGCTGCGCGTGGCCGACAGGTGGGCCTGCGCCCAGGTCTGCAGGATCATCGCCAGGACCCCGGCCACCAGCGCCATGTACAGCACGGCCAGCCAGGCGCCAGGATCCGGTGGCAGGGCTGGGCCGTGCGGCAGGGTGGCGGCGCCACAGACCACGGCAATGGCCAGCATCTGCACCGCCGACAGGCCCAGGGTGTCGCCGGGCCGCGACCAGCGGCTGAGACCGATGATCTGCAGCGCATAGAGCATGGCAGCGGCCAAGGTCAGCCACACTCCGGTGCCGACGGCAAAGCCACGCAGGGTCAGCAGGCCCAGGCCCAGCGTGGCCATGGCCACTGCTGCCCATACCATCGGCGCCATGCGCTGGCGCAGCAGGATGGTGGCGAGGATCGGGGTGAAGATCACATAGGTGCCGGTGACGAAGCCGCTGACGCTGGGCGCGATCAGGGCCAGGCCCCAGGTCTGCAGCAACTGGCCCAGGCCGTAGAGCACGCCGAGCAGCAGGCCCCGCGCGAGTTGCGCGCGCCCGAGCCGCCGCACCGGGCCGGCAAACAGGACCAGTGCCGCCACCGCGCCGATCGCATAGCGCACGGCGAGGAAGTCGACCACGGACATGCGCGCCAGCAGGTCTTTGATCATGACGAAGGTCGAGCCCCAGACCGCGGTCACTGCCAAGAGGGCCATGGTGGCCAGCAGCGTCATGCGTTGTGGGTGGCCGGCCGGCATCATCGGCCGCCCATCCACATGGCGTTCCGCCGCGACGGCGGCTTGGACTCTGCCGCCGTGCAGGCTCCATCAGGCTGGCGTGGCGACCGTTGCGGCGCGTGCTTCATTGGCCGCGCCCGGGTTCACCATGCCGGTTGCCGCCGGGTCGACGCAGCAGTTTGCGCGCGAACAGGATCGGCAGCTGCAGCGCGAAGTGCGCCCAGATGCCCAGCCACACCAGCCCCGCCAGCAGCGGGTTGCGCGCGGCGGGATCGAACTTGCGGAACCAGCGCCACATGCCACGGTGCTTGTGCCGGCTGACGAAGATCGGGCGATGCGCGCTGGAGCCGCCCTTGGCGTGCAGCACGTGCACGTCCGCGGCCAGGACCACGCGCAGGCCGGTATCGCGGACCCGGCGGCACAGGTCCAGATCCTCGCAATGCAGGAAGTACCCAGGATCGAAGCCGCCGACGCGCTCGAAGACCCGACGCGGCAGCAGCATGAGCGCGCCCGATACTGCTTCGGCGTCGACCGGGTGGTCGGGCAGCGGCCGGGTGATGTTGACCCCGGCGCGGGCGAGGCCGAGCATGCTGGCCACCGCGCGCCGGAACAGCGGGTCGCGGCGCCACGACGCCGGATCGGGTTTGCCCTGGGCATTGCAGGTCACGGCGCCAACCAGGCCAATGTCCGTATCGCTGTCCAGCACTTCCAGCAAGCGCGTGGCGCCAGGTGCCGCCAACATGCAATCCGGATTGAGCACCAGCAGGACATCGCCGCTGGACTGCGCCGCGCCGCGATTGACCGCCGTGCCAAAGCCGAGATTTTCGCGGTTGTAGATCACCTGCAGACGGGGGTCGTGCGCCCAGGCCCGGGCCGCGGCTTGTGGCACGCCGTCGTTGGAGGCGTTGTCCAGCACCAGCAATTCCAGGCGCAGCGGCCAATCAAGCACGTTGCGTATGCATTCGCGCAGGGCCGGCCCGCTGTCGGCAGCCACGACGATGACGCTGAGCAGGCGGCTGGCCGCGGGTGAAGAGGGTGGCGACATGATCAGCGTGGACCGGGCACGGCATGAAACCGGCCGCCAGTGTAGCGGGCGTCAGTCTTCACCACCGGTCACCTCGTCGGTACCCAGCACCTGGTGCAGCGTGCAGGGCGGTGCCTCGGGACGCCGCTGCAGCCAGGGTTGCTCGCGGTACCAGCCGGCCAGCAGCCAGCGGCGCAGGCGGTGCTCGCGGTCGTGCCGGCGATCCCACAACAACACACCCGCGCCGCGCGCGACCGGCGCGGCGAACCAGCGCCCGTCGGGGCTGAAGCAGGCACGCGCGGCCACACCGTCGATCCGCCGCCGGCCGGCAAACACGTAGCCACCATCGGCATAGCGCGCGTGCCCGCCCCAGGGATCGGGCAGTTCGCTCCCGGCATCTCGCCACTGCGGCACGTCGAGCTCGATGAGTTCCACCGGCGGACCGAGGGCCGACTGCATGAGGCGCCCCGGCCACTCCTCCGCCGGGGCGGCTTGCGGCGTTCCTGCCGGCTGCAGCGGCTCGCGGACCAGGTCACGATCGAGCCACAGCTCCAGGCCGACCACGAGCATGTAGCCGGTCAACGCGCCGAGCAGGGCGATGGTCCAGGCCAGCGCGTCGCCGCCAAGTGCACGTTGCAGGGACAGCAGCATGCCGGGCAGGCCCCAGCGCAGGCCCCAGCGCAACAGGCGGGCATGTTCGTCCGGCAGGCGCGGCCGCAGCAGGAGCAGCAGCGCGGTCACGGCCAGCAACAACGACAACCCGAGCCACCAGGGCAGGAAGGCCAGGACCAGCAGCCAGGCCACCAGTCCCAGCACCACGTTCCAGGGGGGCAGGTCCAGCAGGGTCATGCGCGGACGCGGCGCATGCTCTCAACCGCACCAGACGCGGGCGTTGCGGAACATGCGCAGCCACGGCGAGTCCTCGCCCCAGGTATCCGGCCGCCAGCTCATCTGCACGCTGCGGAACACCCGCTCCGGGTGCGGCATCATGATCGTGACCCGTCCGCCGGCCGCGGTGAAGCCGGCCAGGCCGCCCGGCGAGCCATTGCTGTTCAGCGGAAAGTCCTCGGTCGGCTTGCCGCGGTTGTCGACGAAGCGCAGGACCGCCGTGGCCTTGGACGGGCTGCACACCAGCGGGAAGTTCACCCGGCCCTCGCCATGCGCCACAGCGACGGGGATACGCGAACCGGCCATGCCGGCAAACAGCATGCTTGGCGAGTCCAGCACCTCGACGGTTACCAGGCGCGACTCGTACTGCTCGGAGGCATTGGTCAGGAATTCCGGCCAATGCTGCGCATCGGGAATGATGTCCTTGAGCTGGGCCAGCATCTGGCAGCCATTGCAGACACCCACGGCGAACTTGCCCGGGTCGGCAAAGAACGTGGCGAACTGCTCGCGCAGCGCCGGGTGGTAGAGGATCGAGGCGGCCCAGCCGCGCCCGGCGCCGAGCACGTCGCCATAGGAGAACCCGCCGCACGCGGCAAAGCCGTGGAAGCCGGCCAGTTCGTGGCGGCCCTCGATCAGGTCCGACATGTGCACGTCGACGGTGTCGAAGCCTGCGCGGTCGAAGGCGGCGGCCATTTCCACCTGGCCGTTGACGCCCTGCTCGCGCAGCACGGCCAGGCGCGGCCGCGCACCGCGTGCGATGAACGGCGCGGCGACGTCCGCGGCCGGGTCGAAGCCGAGCTTGGCGCTGATGCCGGGGTCGGCGTCGTCCAGGCGCCAGGCCAGCTCGGCGTCCGTGGTCAGGGGGTTGTCGCGCAGCCGCTGCATGGCATGGCTGGTTTCGTTCCAGGCCGCGAAGAGGTCACGCCAGCGCCACTTGAACAGCACCTCGTCGCCCAGGTACAGCTTGATGCCGAGTTTCTCCTTGGGCCGCCCGATGCGATGGCTCACGGTGCCGAGGCCGTGGTGGTCGAGCAGGGCCACGAACTCGTCGCGCCGCTCCAAAGGCACCTGCAGCACCGCGCCCAGTTCCTCGTTGAACAGGGCGCGCAGGCTGGCCTCGGCCCAGCCGTCCAGATGGACCTCCAGCCCGCAATGGCCGGCGAAGGCCATTTCCAGCAGGGTGGTGATGACCCCGCCGTCGGAGCGGTCGTGATAGGCCAACAGCAGGCCGACGGCGTTCGCCGCCTGCACCAGGTCGAACAGCGCGCGCAGGCGCGCCGGATCCTCCAGGTCCGGGGCCACGCCACCGGCGCGGTTGAAGACCTGGGTGAGCGCCGAGCCGCCCAGTCGGTCGCGCCCGCCGCCCAGGTCGAGCAGCCACAGCTCGGTCGGGCCGCGGTCCATGCGCAGCTGCGGTGTCAGGCTGCGGCGCACGTCATCGACGCTGGCAAAGCCGGTGACCACGAGCGACACCGGTGACACCGTATGCTGCCCGCCCTCGCCATCATGCCAGCTGGTCTGCATGGACAATGAGTCCTTGCCCACCGGGATGGAGATGTCCAGCGCCGGACACAGCTCGAGGCCGATGGCCTTGACCGCATCGAACAGCGCCGCGTCCTCGCCCGGGTGGTTGACCGCCGCCATCCAGTTGGCCGACAGCCGCACCCGGCCCAGGTCGGCAATCGGCGCGGCCGCAAGGTTGGTGATCACCTCGCCCACGGCCATGCGCGCGGCGCTGGCGCTGGAAAGCAGCGCCACCGGCGCGCGCTCGCCGAGCGCCATGGCTTCGCCGGCATAGCCGTCGAAGTCCGCCAGCATCACGGCGCAGTCGGCCACCGGCACCTGCCAGGGACCGACCATGGGGTCGCGATGGCTCATGCCGCCCACGGTGCGGTCCCCGATGGTGATGAGGAAGCTCTTGCTGCCCACGCCCGGCAGGCGCAGCACGCGCAGCAAGGCCTCTTCCATGGCAATGCCACCCAGATCCGGCAGCAGTTCGACGCGCTGCGGGATGCGCCGGGCATCGCGATGCATCTTCGGTGGCTTGCCGAACAGCACGTCCATCGGCAGGTCGATCGCGGTCAGGTTGCGCCGTGTGTCGGTGAGCAGCAGGCGCCGGTCCGCCGTGGCCTCACCAACCACGGCATGCGGGCAGCGTTCACGCTGGCACAGTGCAGCGAAGCGGGTGACGTCCGCGGCGCGCACGGCGAGCACATAGCGTTCCTGTGCCTCGTTGCTCCATATCTGCATCGGCGACAGCGCCGGGTCGTCGCAGGGAATGCGGGCCAGGTCGATCTGGCCGCCCACGCCGGCATCGTTGAGCAGCTCGGGGATGGCATTGGACAGGCCGCCGGCGCCGACGTCGTGGATGCTGACGATCGGCGTGCCCTCGCCCAGCGCGCAGCACGCGTCGATGACCTGCTGGCAGCGCCGCTGCATCTCGGCGTTGTCGCGTTGCACCGAGGCAAAATCCAGCTCCGCCGTGGAGGCGCCCGAGCCCAGCGACGAGCTGGCGCCACCGCCCAGGCCGATCAGCATGGCCGGGCCGCCGAGGACGATCACCGCGTCGCCCGGCCGCAACTTGTGCTTCAGCACCAGGTCGGGGCGCAGGTTGGCCAGGCCCCCGGCGAGCATGATGGGCTTGTCGTAGCCGCGGCGCAGGCCAGCCTCGCCGGTCTCCAGCTCGAAGCTGCGGAAATAGCCGCCCAGGCAGGGACGGCCAAATTCGTTGTTGAACGCGGCCGCGCCGAGCGGGCCGTCGCGCATGATCTCGAACGCGCTGGCCACCCGCGGTGGCAGGGGCCGGGAAACTTCCCACGGCTGCGGGTGCCCGGGAATGCGCAGGTCGGAGACGGAGAACCCGGTGAGCCCAGCCTTGGGCTTGCCGCCGCGGCCGGTGGCGCCCTCGTCACGGATCTCGCCGCCGGCGCCGGTGGCCGCACCGGGCCACGGCGCGATCGCGGTGGGATGGTTGTGGGTCTCCACCTTGATGGCGAAATCGATGCGCTCGGCATGTCGGCGCCAGAGCCCATCTTCCGGGTCGGCAAGGAAGCGCTGCCCGTCGCTGCCCTCGATCACCGCGGCATTGTCGGAGTACGCCGAGAGCGTATGCGCCGGTGCCACGCGATGGGTGTGCTTGATCATGCCGAACAGGGTCTGGTCCTGATCCACGCCATCGAGCGTCCAGCTGGCGTTGAAGACCTTGTGCCGGCAGTGCTCGGAGTTCGCCTGCGCGAACATGAACAGCTCCGCGTCGGTGGGATCACGGCCCAGCTCGGCATAACGCGCGACGAGGTAGTCGATCTCGTCCTCGGCCAGCGCCAGGCCGAGCTGGCGGTTGGCCTGCGCCAGGGCAGCATGCGGATCGTCCCCGAGCGCGATGTGCGCGAGCGGACCGGGGCTGCCGGCGTGAAACAGGTCCTGGGCCTGCTCGATGCGCTCGAGTACCGACTGGGTCATGGCATCGTGCAGCGCGGCGGCGATCACGGTCCGTGCGGCCTCGTCGCGCCCGTTCCAGCCCACCAGTTGCCAGGCCAGGCCGCGCTCCACGCGCCCGCAATCCAGCCTGGCGTGGCGCAGGATTTCGGTGGCCTTGCTCGACCATGGCGAGATGGTGCCAAGCCGCGGCACAACCCAGAGCGTGGCCGGTGCGGGCGGCCCGTCCTTGGCCCCGAGCAGTTGCAGCAGGCGCGCATAGCTCTCGGGCGACGGCAGGGTGCTGGTGTCGAGGAAATACACCGCCCACGCCGCCTGCGCCTGGACGCCGTGGTGCAGCGTTGCCAGGCGTTGGTTCAGGCGTTCCAGGCGGAAGGGGGAAAGGGCGCTGCGCCCGTCCAATGCGATCATGCGGGGAATAGCGTCTGGCGCGGCCGCGGGAACCCGGTATTGTAGCGGATCGGCTGCGCCCAGGCAGGTACAACCGGGTTCAGAACCCTTTCAACAGCCACACCCAGAGGCGGGCGTTGGTTTGCCTGGCGGCCAATGGAGTCTCCGCGCCGAAAGGCTTGGCCACCTGGACCTGGGCCTGCCACTGGCTGGGCCCGAGCCACGCAAAGCCGACGCCGACGCTGCTGAGCCTGGCGTGGTTGCTGCCGGTGGTCCACGGCCGGCTGGCGATGCGCGGCGCACCGTGGTCGCCACGGTCGTTTGCCCGCCTGGATTCCTGGCTGCTCGTCACCGGAGCACTCCCGCGCGCGACGCGCCTGTTGCGGCGTGTGTCCGCGCGGTGCGCTTCGGCGGCGCCGCCACGGGAAAGCGGAACCCGCGCAAGGCAGCGGGTTTCTCCAGGAGTGCACGCGGATGCGCGGTGGTCGTGGCGGGGAAGGAGGTCTAGCAGCAGCGGCCGCCGCCGCCCTTGTAGCGGGCGGTCTGGCGCTCGCGGAAGAACGCCTGGTAGCTCGGGATCGCGCGCTCCGGGTGATGGGCGCGCAGGTGGGCGACGTAGGTGTCGTAGTCGGGTACGCCGCAACACAGGCGGGCGGTCTGCACCGCACGCTGCCAGCCGCGCCGGCAGAATTGCCGGGCGCCCTGCAAACGCTGGCTCAGCATGAGTGTGTTCATGGCGCAGCTCCGGCCACGCTGGCCAGAGCGACATAAGGCTCTTCGTGCGCGGTCGGGTGGTTGGCCCGCCAGGCACGCACCAGCGCGCGCAGCGAGAACAGGGTCATGGCGACGATCAGGGCCATGAACACGCCAGTCAGCACCATGTCGACGCGGTTGTTGGTGATGATCTGCTGCATCGTGGCCGCATTCGTTGCTGGGGCCAGCAGCTGGCCCTGCTGCAGGGCGGTCGCGTACTTGTCGGCGGCCGCGGTGAAGCTGATCGGGCCGGAGAGTTTCTGCCAGCCGGCGGTGAGCGTGCAGATGATCAGCCAGATGGCCGGGATGCCGGGCACCAGCACGTAGCGCTCGCGCTTCAGCTTGACCACCACCACGGTGGCCAGCATCAGCGCGATCGCCGCCAGCATCTGGTTGGCGATGCCGAACAGCGGCCACAACGTATTGATGCCGCCGAGCGGGTCCACCGCGCCCTGGTAGAGGAAGTAGCCCCAGATGCCCACGCAGATCGCCGTGGCCAGCAGGTTGCCGGTCCACGATTCGGTTGCCTGCAGCGGCTTGTGCACCAGTCCGGCAATCTCCTGGATCATGAAGCGGCCGACGCGGGTGCCGGCATCCACCGTGGTCAGGATGAACAGGGCCTCGAACAGGATCGCGTAGTGGTACCAGAACGCCAGCATGCCGCCGCCGGGCAGGATGTTGTGCAGCAGCTGGGCCATGCCCACGGCCAGCGTCGGTGCGCCGCCGGCGCGGCTCAGGATGCTGGTCTCGCCGATGTCCTTGGCCGTCTGCAGCAGTTCCGCCGGAGTCACCACGAAGCCCCACTGGCTGATCGTGGTGGCCGCCTCCTGCACGGTGCTGCCGATGATCGCGCTGGGCGAGTTCATCGCGAAGTACACGCCCGGATGCAGCGAGGCGGCGGCAATCAGCGCCATGATCGCGACGAAGGCCTCCATCAGCATGCCACCGTAGCCGATCAGCCGCGCCTGGCCTTCGTTGGCCAGCAGCTTCGGCGTGGTGCCGGAGGCGATGATGGAATGCCAGCCCGATACCGCGCCGCAGGCGATGGTGATGAACAGGAACGGGAACAGGTGGCCGCTGAACACCGGGCCGCTGCCGTCGATGAAGCGCGTGACCGCCGGCATCTGCAACGTCGGCGCGGCCAGGAAGATGGCCAGCGCCAGCAGTGCGATGGTGCCGATCTTGAGGAAGGTGCTGAGGTAGTCGCGCGGCGCCAGCAGCAGCCACACCGGCAGCACCGAGGCAAAGAAGCCGTACCCAATGAGTAGCCACGCCAGCGCCTGCGCATCGAAGTCGAACAGCGGCGCCAGCAGCGCGGAGCCGGCCACGAACTTGCCCGCCCAGATCGACACCAGCAGCAGGACCAGGCCGATGATCGACACCTCGAGGATCCTGCCGACCCGGAACCAGCGCAGATAGACACCCATCAGCAGCGCGATCGGTATCGTCGCGGCCACGGTGAACGTGCCCCACGGGCTGTGCGTGAGCGCCTTGACCACCACCAGGGCCAGCACCGCCAGCACGATCATCATCAGCACCAGCACGCCGAGCATGGCCACGATGCCGGGCAGCGGCCCCAGCTCATCGCGCAGCATGTTGCCGAGCGAGCGGCCGTCGCGGCGCAGCGACAGGCCCAGTATCATGAAATCCTGCACCGCGCCGGCAAACACCACGCCGAACAGGATCCACAGCGTGCCCGGCAGGTAGCCCATCTGCGCGGCCAGCACCGGGCCCACCAGCGGGCCGGCGCCGGCGATCGCCGCGAAGTGGTGGCCGAACACCACCCACTTGTCGGTCGGCACATAGTCCAGCCCATCGTTGCGCAACACCGCCGGCGTGGCCCGTGTCGGGTCGAGCTGCAGCACCCGGTCGTTGATGAACAGGCTGTAGAAGCGGTAGCCGATCGCGAATACCGCGATCGCCGCCGCCACCAGCCAGATCGCGTTGACCGGTTCGCCGCGGCGCAGCGCCACGACGCCGAGGCAACACGCGCCGATGATGGCGACGACCGCCCACAGGAGTTTGCCGGCAGGACGCAACGGGTGTGGTGCGGTGGCGGTAGCGCGCATGCTGGTTCCTCGATTCGGCGTTCCCTGGGTGGCGTGTGCGATGAAGCCGTTCCAGCTGCGGAGCCGCGAACGTCTCGACTGCCCGCGTCCGTAGGTTCCCCCTCGTGCCGGCGCGGGTCAACCATGCACGGGCACGGCTGGCAACGGCCCGCTGACCCAGCCGGGTGCCGGACATGTGGCGCATATCGTGTCCGGGCGAGTCCGTGCGACGGGCCGGCACACGTGTTGCGCGACGCGTACACTGCCCCGAACCACAGCCCGCAGGAGTCCGTCATGCGCATTCCCACCCGTGCGATCTCCATCGGCCTGGTGTTGCTGGCCGCCGCACTCCCTGTGCTGGCTGCAGGCAGCAACCAGTTCAAGGGCCTGCTGGACAAGGCGAAGCAGGCGGTGAACTCCCCGGCTGGCGCCACCTCGCTCGGCGCCGGTTTGCCGGACAGCGACATTGCCGCCGGCTTGAAGGAGGCACTCGCCAAGGGCACCACCGACGCGATCAACAGCCTCGGTCGCGACGGCGGCTTCTGGAACAACAGCAAGGTGCGCATTCCCCTGCCGGGCAAACTCGAGCAGGCGGGCAAGCTGGTGCGCGAGCTGGGGCAGGGCGCCAAGGTCGATGCGTTCCAGCAGAGCATGAACCACGCCGCCGAAAAGGCCGTGCCGCAGGTGGCGGACATCTTCGGCGACGCGATCCGCAAGATGACCCTGGACGACGCCCGCGGCATCCTCACCGGCGGCGACCATGCAGCCACCGACTTCTTCCGCCGCGTGGCGGGCGATGCGCTGACCGCGCGCATCCATCCGATCGTTGCCAAGGCCACCGACAGCGTCGGCGTCACGCAGAAATACAAGGCCTTCATCGGCGGCGGCAGTGGCGGCGCGCTGGGTGGTGCGCTGGGCTCGCTCGGGGCGCTGGCCGGCGGTCACGGCGCGGCACAGGGCAGCAGCCCGCTGGACCTGGACGACTACGTGACACGCGAGACGCTGGACGGGCTGTTCACGGTCATCGGCGAGCAGGAGCAGTCCATCCGCAGCAATCCGGCGGCGCGGACCACCAGCCTGCTGAAGAAGGTGTTTGGCGGCTGACTGCCGCGGGGTCGGTCATCCCGCTGCGTGCGCAGGTTCCGCGAGGGCAGCGTGGCTGGTCGCGAGCCAGGCCAGGCCAGGCATGGCGGCGGCAGGTAGGCTTGCCTTCACGTGGCGCCGTCCATACTTTGTGCGGCGGTATGTGGCTCGCGTGGGGTCGCGTAGGAGGCTTGCATGATCCGTGAAATCCTGAAGATGGGTGATCCGCGGCTGTTGCGCATTGCCGCCCCAGTGCCCGGGTCCCTGCTGGGCACCGCCGAGCTCGAGGCCCTGATTGCCGACATGTTCGAGACCATGGCGGCGGCCGATGGCGTCGGCCTGGCCGCACCGCAGATCGGCGTCGACCTGCAACTGGTGATCTTCGGCTTCGACAACAGCGAGCGTTATCCCGACGCGCCTGCCGTGCCGCGCACGATCCTGCTCAACCCGGTGATCACGCCGCTGTCCAGGGACATGGAAGAGGGCTGGGAAGGTTGCCTGTCCGTGCCTGGTCTGCGCGGTGCGGTCAACCGCTACAGCATGATCCGCTACGAAGGCATCGACCCGCACGGCCAACGCATCGGCCGCGCCGCCGAGGGCTTCCATGCCCGCGTCGTGCAACACGAGTGCGACCACCTGATCGGCCGCCTGTATCCCTCGCGCATCACCGACTTTGGCAAGTTCGGCTACACCGATGTGCTGTTTCCGGCCGAGCTTGCGCCCGAAGCCTGAGCGGGCGGTGCATGCAGCCTCATTTGTTGCGGAAGTGATTGATGCTCTCGCGCAATTGCCGGGCGGCAGCGCGTGCGGCCTGGGCGAAATCCGCGTCGTGGCCAGCGTACAGGATGGCGCGGGATGAACTGACCATCAGGCCGTCGCCGTCGGCCGTCTGGCCCTGGCGGACGACGGCTTCCACGTCGCCGCCCTGGGCGCCGACGCCCGGCACCAGCAGCGGCATCTGGCCGACGATCGCGCGCACTTGCCCCAGCTGCTCCGGCCAGGTGGCGCCGACCACCAGCACGCAGTTGCCGCGGGCGTTCCAGTCGCGGGCGATGCGCGCGGCCAGGTGCTGGTAGAGCGGACGCGGTGCGCCGCCGGGCTCGGCCACCGGCAGGTCCTGCAGGTCGCCGGCACCCGGGTTCGAGGTGTGGCACAGGATGATCACGCCCTTGTCGGCGTGGTCCAGGAAGGGCTGCACGGCATCGCGGCCGAGGTAGGGATTCACCGTGACCGCATCGGCGCGGTAGCGCTCGAACGCCTCATGCACGTAGTGCTGCGCGGTGGAGCCGATGTCGCCGCGCTTGGCGTCGAGGATGACCGGGACGCCCGGATGCCGGTCGTGGATGTACGCGATCAGGCGCTCCAGCGCGTCCTCGGCACGCAGCGCGGCAAAGTGCGCGAACTGCGGCTTGAACGCGCAGACCAGGTCGGCGGTGGCGTCGACGATGGCGCTGCAGAAGGCGAACACCGCGTCAGGCGCGTCGCGCAGGTGGGCAGGAAACTTTGCCGGCTCCGGGTCGAGGCCGACGCAGACCAGTGAATCGTTGCGGGCCCAAGCCTGCTGCAGTGATTGCATGAAGTGCATCGAGATCTCCGTGAGCGAATTCCCGTCTCCCGTCGGCGACCGCAGGGAGTCCCCTTGTGGGTGAGAAGGTGCCCCGAAAGGGGCGGATGAGGGTTCGGGGCCCGCGTGGAGGTTCGCGCAGGAACCGAACCCTCACCCCAACCCCTCTCACCCACAAGGGGACTCCCTGCGGTCGCCGATGGGAGAGGGGCCAAATCCTGGCAGTCTGCGGGTGGGCTTTTCCGATTCCCGATTCCCGACTCCCGGCCTTTAAGCCAGTTTCTTGTACTTGACGCGTTGCGGGCGGGCGCCTTCCTCGCCCAGCCGGCGCTTCTTGTCGGCCTCGTACTCGTTGTAGTTGCCGGGGAAGAACTCCACGTGCGAGTCGCCCTCGAAGGCGATGATGTGGGTGGCGATGCGGTCGAGGAACCAGCGGTCGTGCGAGATCACCATCGCGCAACCGGGGAATTCCAGCATCGCGTCTTCCAGCGCGCGCAGGGTTTCCACGTCGAGGTCGTTGGACGGCTCGTCGAGCAGCAGCACGTTGCCCCCCTGCAACAGGGTCTTGGCCAGGTGCAGGCGGCCGCGTTCGCCGCCGGAAAGGTTGCCGACGATCTTCTGCTGGTCGGTGCCCTTGAAATTGAAGCGGCCGATGTAGGCGCGCGACTGGATCTCGAAGTTGCCGATGGTGAGGATGTCCAGGCCGCCGGAAATCTCCTGCCACACGTTGTTCTTGTCGTCGAGCATGCCACGCGACTGGTCGACGTAGGCGAGCTTGACCGTGTGCCCGATCTTCACCTCGCCGGAGTCCGGCTGTTCCTTGCCGATGATCATCTTCATCAGGGTGGACTTGCCGGCGCCGTTCGGGCCGATGACGCCGACGATGGCGCCCGGCGGGACCTTGAAGGAGAGGTCGTCGATCAGCAGGCGGTCGCCGAAGGACTTGCTGACGTGCTTGAACTCGATCACCTCCTGGCCCAGGCGCTCGCCCGGCGGGATGAAGATCTCGTTGGTCTCGTTGCGCTGCTGGTACTCGACCGAGTTCAGCTCCTCGAAGCGGTTGAGGCGCGCCTTGCCCTTGGACTGGCGGCCCTTGGCGGCCGAGCGCACCCATTCCAGCTCCTTGGCGATCGCCTTCTGGCGCGACTTCTCCTGGCTGGCTTCCTGCTTCAGGCGCGCGTCCTTCTGCTCCAGCCACTCGGTGTAGTTGCCCTTCCACGGGATGCCGCGGCCGCGGTCGAGCTCCAGGATCCACTCGGCGGCGTTGTCGAGGAAGTAGCGGTCATGGGGGACCGCCACGACGGTGCCCGGGTACTCGTGCAGGAACTGCTCCAGCCAGTCCACCGACTCGGCGTCCAGATGGTTGGTGGGCTCGTCCAGCAGCAGCATGTCGGGCTTGGACAGCAGCAGGCGGCACAGCGCCACGCGGCGCTTCTCGCCGCCGGAGAGCGGACCGATCTTCGCCTCCCATGGCGGCAGGCGCAGCGCGTCGGCGGCCACCTCGAGCTGGCGTTCCAGCGCGTGCGCGTCGTTCGCGGCCAGGATGCCTTCCAGCTTCTCCTGTTCCTTGGCCAGCGCGTCGAAGTCGGCGCCTTCCTCGGCGTAGGCGGCGTAGACCTCCTCCAGGCGCTTCTGCGCGTCGAGGACCACGGACACACCCTCCTCCACGGTCTCGCGCACGGTCTTGTCCGGGTCGAGCTGCGGTTCCTGGGCCAGGTAGCCGACCTTGATGCCCGGCTGCGGGCGCGCCTCGCCCTGGAAATCGGGATCCACGCCGGCCATGATCTTCAGCACCGTGGACTTGCCGGCGCCGTTCAGGCCGAGCAGGCCGATCTTGGCGCCGGGGAAGAACGACAGCGAGATGTCCTTGATGATGTGGCGCTTGGGCGGGACGATCTTGCTGACCCCGTTCATGGTGTAGATGTACTGCATGGAGCCTCCGGCGACGTGCGCGGCCCGGCCCTGGGCCAGGTCGTGCGGTCAGAATGGGTATAAACCCGCCATTATAGAGGTCGCGGCGCGCGGACGCCGGTCTGGCCCTGTCGATCCGGGTGCCGCTGGTGCGGTGTGCAGCAGGATCGCCTCGCATGGACGTTCGTGCCCTGCGTCGGCTTGCCGACCGCCTGGCGCGCGCGATACCTCAGTGACCTTTCACGTCCAGGGTCCTGCGGAAGAAGGCCAGGGCGTCGGCATCGATCTGTTCGTGGGCCTTGACGCGATCCACGCCGGCAGGATCCCTGCACATCGTGGGAATGTCCTTGGCCAGTTCGGGTGAGCAGGGCGCCAGGAATACCCAATGGTCGGCGTGCGGGATCTCCTTGATGGCGTAGAGCGTCCCCAGGTACGGCGCGATGTGCCTGGCGTTGGCTTCCGGCGGCAGCACGCTGTCGTTCTGTCCGTAGTAGAGGAAGACCGGGATGTGCACATCGTCGAAGCTGTGCGCGTCGAAGATCAGGCTGAGCGGGGCCATCGCGAAGGCGGCCTTCACGCGCGGGTCGGCGGTGTCGCCGTAACGGCCCATCTGCGCCGTCATCCCGTCGAGCAGCTGTTCCACGGTCTTGCCCTGGCTCGCCGCTTTCGCCTTGAACCCGGCGGCGTGGCCGCAGACGTCATGGTCCTGCGGGTAGTGCTGGCAGAAATCGACGAAACGGACGAGCTGCAGCCTGGCACCGGCCACCATCAGCGCGGTATA
The DNA here is from genome assembly GCA_017305055.1 of Lysobacterales bacterium. Lineage (GTDB taxonomy): Bacteria > Pseudomonadota > Gammaproteobacteria > Xanthomonadales > Rhodanobacteraceae > Rhodanobacter. The sequence goes on along the minus strand of JAFKMZ010000009.1, from coordinate 72,479 downwards.
GCCGCCGGCCGAGAAACCGGCGACACCGATGCGGGTGGGGTCGATCAGGGTCTTCCAGTGCGGATCGTCGAGCAGCCTGGTGATGGTGGCCTTGACCTGGACCGGACGCCCGGCGAGCACCTCGATGCTGCCGACCTTGCTGGTGTCGCGGAAGTAGTCGCCGAGGTGATTGAGCGTGGCCACCACGAAGCCGTGGCTGGCGAGCCACGTGGCCAGGTCATGATGGCCCAGGTCGCTGCCGCCATTGCCGTGGGAGATCACCACCAGCGGCTTCGCGCCGGCGATGGCCGGGGCGTCCGGGGTGGCGGCCACGTTGTACGGGCCGATCGCCGTGGTGCCGTGCAGGGCTTGCGCCGAGGGATAGAACACGTAGCCCTGGGTCGGCTGTCCGCTGACCGGATCGGTGATCGTGATCGCGGTGATGCCCACGCCGGTGGTGCCGGACGCGAAGGCAGCCAGTGGCAGGAGCAGGGCGAGGAGGAAGGCGAACCGATGTGGCCGCCGGAGATGGGAGGCTGGGAGCATGCGGGCGTCCTGGGCAGGTTGCACGCGTCGTACCGTACGCGATGCAGCATGCGCCCGCAAACGCCACCAAGTGGCCGCCATGGCACGTGACAGCTACAATCCAGCCTGCCAACCCGCCGTTACCCGATGAGGTCAGAATGTTTCCCAAGGACAGCAAGATTGCCGGCTACGACGACGAATTGGCGGCGGCGATCGCTGCCGAGGGCCAGCGCCAGGAGGACCACGTCGAGCTGATCGCCTCGGAGAACTATGCCAGCCCGCGGGTGATGGAGGCGCAGGGCTCCAAGCTCACCAACAAGTACGCCGAGGGCTATCCCGGCAAGCGCTACTACGGCGGCTGCGAATACGTCGATGTCGCCGAGCAGCTGGCCATCGACCGCGTCAAGCAGTTGTTCGGCGCCGACTACGCGAACGTGCAGCCGCACTCCGGTTCGCAGGCCAACCAGGCGGTATACCTCGCGTTGCTCGCACCCGGCGACACCATCCTCGGCATGTCGCTCGCGCATGGCGGCCACCTCACCCATGGCGCCAAGCCGAACATTTCCGGCAAGTTGTTCCACGCCGTGCAGTACGGGGTGAACGAGCATGGGCTGGTGGATTACGACGAGGTCGAGCGCCTGGCCGTCGAGCACAAGCCAAGGATGATCGTGGCCGGCTTCAGCGCCTATTCGCAGATCATGGACTGGGCGCGCTTCCGCGCCATCGCCGACAAGGTCGGCGCCTACTTCTTCGTGGACATGGCGCACGTGGCAGGCCTGATCGCGGCAGGCGTGTACCCGAGCCCGCTGCCGCATGCGCACGTGGTCACCTCCACGACGCACAAGACCCTGCGTGGCCCACGCGGTGGCTTCATCGTGGCCTCGCGCGCCGCCATGGGCGACGCCGCCGAGGAAATCGAGAAGAAGCTGCAGTCCATCGTCTTCCCCGGCATCCAGGGCGGCCCGCTGATGCATGTGATCGCCGCCAAGGCGGTGGCGTTCAAGGAGGCGCTGGAGCCGGCGTTCAAGGCGTACCAGACACAGGTGGTGAAGAACGCCAAGGCCATGGCCCGCACCTTCGTGGCGCGCGGCTACAAGGTCGTCTCGGGCGGCACCGAGGACCACCTCATGCTGCTCGACCTCATCGGCCGCGAGATCACCGGCAAGGATGCCGAGGCCATGCTGGGCGCGGCGCATATCACGGTGAACAAGAACGCCGTGCCGAACGACCCGCAGAAACCCTTCGTCACCTCCGGCCTGCGCATCGGCACGCCCGCGGTCACCACCCGCGGCTACGGCGAGGCCGATGTGGTCGAGCTGGCCGGGTGGATCTGCGACGTGCTCGATGCGGCGGGCGACGAGGCGGTGACCGCGCAGGTGCGCGACAAGGTCAAGGCCCAGTGCCGCAAGTTTCCCGTCTATGGCTGAAAAGCCGGGAGTAGGGAATCGGCAACCGGGAGTGGGCAAGGCGGTACCGCGCACGGGGATGGGGCCGTACCGATTCTCCACTCCCGTTTCTCCATTCCCGGCCTTCTGATGCATTGCCCGTTCTGCCAGCACGACGATACCCGTGTCATCGACTCGCGCCTGACCGAGGACGGCGGCAGCGTGCGCCGCCGCCGCGAGTGCCCACGCTGCGGCGAGCGCTTCAACACCTTCGAGACGGCCGAACTCAAGCTGCCGACGATCGTCAAGAGCGGCAAGCGGCGTGAGGCCTTCGACGAGCACAAGCTGCGTGTGGGTTTCGAGCGCGCGCTGCAGAAGCGCCCGGTCAGCGGCGATGCCGTCGACGCGGCCGTGCTCGCCATCGTCAACGACTTGCGTCGCGGCGCCGAGCGCGAGGTGTCCTCGCGCCAGGTCGGCGAGCTGGTGATGCGCGAGCTGAAGCAGCTCGATCACGTGGCCTACGTGCGCTTCGCCTCGGTATACCGCAAGTTCGAGGACATGCAGGCGTTCCGCGAGGAAATCGAGCGGCTCGAGCGCGACCTGCCTGGCCTGGAGAGCCTGCAGCTGCCGCTGCTGGGTGACAAGGAGTGAGGCGCCAGCCCGTGGGTCGCCTGCTGCCCGGGACCGTCGCTGGATGACCGGCTTTTCAGCCCTCGACCATCTGCACATGGCGCATGCGCTGCGCCTGGCCGAGCGTGGCCTGTATACGACCCAGCCCAATCCGCGGGTCGGCTGCGTGATCGCCCATGGCGCCGAAGTGGTCGGTACCGGCTGGCATCGGCATGCCGGCGAGCCGCATGCCGAAGTCCTGGCGCTGGGCGAGGCCGGCGCGCACGCGCGCGGCGCCACCGCGTATGTGACCCTGGAGCCGTGCGCGCACTACGGGCGCACGCCGCCGTGTGCGCTGGCCCTGGTCGAGGCTGGCGTGGCGCGGGTGGTCGCGGCAACCGGGGACCCCTCGCCGAAGATTGCCGGGCGCGGCTTCGCCATGTTGCGCGGCGCCGGCATTGAGGTCGAGGTCGGCCTGCTGGCGGCGCCCGCGCGTGACCTGAATCCGGGATTTTTCAGCCGCATCGAGCGCGGCCGCCCGTGGCTGCGGCTGAAGCAGGCCATCAGCCTGGACGGCCGGACGGCCTTGGCCAATGGCCGGTCGCAATGGATCACCGGTGCTGCCGCCCGCGCCGACGTGCAGCACTGGCGCGCCCGCAGCTCGGCCATCCTCACCGGCAGCGGTACCGTCTGCGCCGACGATCCGCGGCTGACCGTCCGCCTGCCGCAGGCGACCCCCGGTGCAATGGCCCATGGGCACCCTTCCGCCGTCGCGGCCACGGAGCGCGCAGGCAGCCGCGACGAGTCCCTCTCCCCTGGCTCCGCCGGGGGAGAGGGTTGGGTTGGGGGGGCTGCTTTTGCGACGGACGCCGCGCCAGGGGCAAGTCACGGCCTGGACTTCACGCCACCGCTCCGCGTGGTGCTCGATCGCTCCCTGCGCACGCCAGCCGGCAGCCACGTGCTGGACGGCAGTGCCCCGACCCTGCTCGTGCATGCTGCCGATGCCACCTGCGCCGACGGGCGCTTTGCTCGGGTCGAGCGGGTCGCCGTGGCCGCGCCCGATGGAAGGCTGGACCTGCCCGCGGTCCTGGCGTTGCTGGCCACGCGCGGCTGCAACGAGGTGCAGGTCGAGGCCGGTCCGACGCTGGGCGGGGCGTTGTTTGCCGCCGGCCTGGTCGATGAGCTGCTGCTTTACGTGGCGCCGCTGCTGCTTGGCGATGCGGCGCTGCCGCTGCTGCATTTGCCGCCGCTGGCCGACATGGCGGGCCGCTGGGAGCTGCACCTGGTCGAGCAGCGCATGCTCGGCGCGGACTGGCGCCTGCGTCTGCGCCAGGAGCCTGCATCGCGGTAGGGAGTTCGCCGTGGCGGCGAGCCGGGCCGGGCCACGCGGGGCGGTGCTAGACTGCGCGGGTCGACCGGCTGCATGGTCGACAGGCAACGTCTTCAGGGCGGGGCGAAATTCCCCACCGGCGGTAGGTTGGGCGGCGCTGCCGTTCGATGAGCCCGCGAGCGCCGGCGACCAGGCCCTTCGTGACCTGGCTGCAGGGTCAGCAGATCCGGTCCGATGCCGGAGCCGACGGTTGGCAGCGGCGTGCCGCTACCGCACAGTCCGGATGAAGAGAAGACGGTCGGGCAGGCGCGTTCGCGTGCCCGGTGGCGAGCCCTGGGACGTCGGTGGTTTGCGTCGGTGCGGGGTGTCGCATGAAGTCCATTCCTGATGCTGGTCCGGCCGTCCTCCGTGCCGTGGAGTGCCGCTGATGTTCACCGGCATCGTGCGCGGCGTGGGTCATGTGTTGCGCCTGGAGCGGCGCGGCGGCGACGCGCGGCTGCTGGTGGAGGCGGGCGCGCTCGGCGTCGACGACATCCAGCTCGGCGATTCCATTGCCGTGGCCGGGGTGTGCCTGACCGTGGTGGAGTGGCGGCAAGGCACCGCCGGTTTCGATGTTTCCGTGGAGACCTTGTCGCGCACCACGCTGGGCCGGCTGGTTGCGGGTGACGCGGTGAACCTGGAGCCGGCGCTGCGCCTGGCGGACCGCCTGGGCGGCCACCTGGTGTCCGGCCACGTGGACGGCGTGGGCACGGTGGTGTCGGTCGCCGCCGACGCACGGTCCCAACGCTGGACCTTCGAGCTGCCAGCCGGCCTGCAGAGATATGTCGCCGGCAAGGGCTCGGTGTGCATCGATGGCACCAGCCTCACCGTGAACGAGGTGGCCGGAACACGTTTCGGGGTGAACCTGGTCCCGCATACGGTCGGGCACACCACGTTCCAGGCAAGGCGAACCGGCGATCCGGTGAACATCGAGGTCGACCTGCTGGCGCGCTACGTCGAGCGCTTGCTCGGCAGCGGCGGCACACCACCACTGGATGCGGCCTTCCTCGAACGACACGGCTTCATCTGATCCACCCCCCCCAGGGTCGTTCCAGCTCGCGCTGGGATGACAGGAACTCGCGAACTCCGGAACCAGGCATGCCATTCAATACCATCCCCGAAATCATCGACGACGTCCGCGCCGGCCGCATGGTCATCATCCTCGACGACGAGGGCCGCGAGAACGAAGGCGACCTCATCATGGCCGCGGTCAAGGTCCGCGCCGAGGACGTCAACTTCATGGTGCGCGAGGCACGCGGCCTGCTGTGCCTGACCCTGACCGAGCAGCGCACGCACCAGCTCGGCCTGCGGCCGATGGTGAGCGAGAACACCTCGGCGCAGCACACCAATTTCACCGTATCCATCGAGGCGGCCACGGGTGTCACCACCGGCATCTCGGCGCACGACCGCGCGCGCACCATCCAGGTGGCCGTGCAGCCGGACGCCAGCCCCGCCGACCTGCACCAGCCCGGCCACGTGTTCCCGCTCACCGCGCAGCCCGGCGGCGTGCTGGTGCGCGCAGGACATACCGAAGCCGGCTGCGACCTCGCCGCGCTGGCCGGACTGGAGCCGGCCGCGGTGCTGATCGAGGTGATGCGCGACGACGGCAGCATGGCACGGCGCCCGGATCTGGAAGTCTTTGCCGCCAAACACGGTTTGAAGATCGGCTCCATCGCCGACCTGATCCGCTACCGGCTGGAGACGGAGCAGACCGTGAAACGGGTCCACGAGGAGGACGTGACCACGGATTTCGGTGCGTTCCATCTCGTGGTCTATCGCGATGCGCTGCGCGGCGAGCTGCACTTTGCCCTGACCCGTGGTGTGCTGACCGATGCGGCTCCGGTGCTGTGCCGCGTCCATGTGCGCAACACCTTGTCCGACGTATTGCATCTGCACCGCGACGAGCTTGGCGCCACGGTCAGCAGCGCGCTGCAGCGGATTGCCGAGGCCGACCGTGGTGTCCTGCTGGTGCTGGCCGGTGACGATACGGCGCAGGCCGTCCTGGCGCGCCTCGGCCGGCAGCCCACGGTGCCGGCCGCTGGCGCCGCCCAGCAGCGGGCGTGGCGCGAGCTTGGCGTGGGCGCGCAGATGCTGGCCGACCTCGGCGTGTGTCGCCTGCGCGTCATGGGCACGCCGCGCAATTTCGTGGGCCTGGCCGGCTTTGGGCTGGAGGTCGTCGATTATGTCTGAGCTGCCACCGGTGCCCCAGCGTGGTGTCCATGTCCACCTGGTTGCTCCATCCGGCTACGCGCCCGATCCGGCAGTGATGACCCGCGGCGTGGCGCGCCTGCGCCTGGCCGGCTGCGGGGTGAGCGGACTGCAGGTGCTGGGGCGCAGCGAGCTGCGCTTTGCCGGCAGCGATGCCGAGCGCGCGGCGGACCTCAACGACCTGGCCACGCTGCCCGAACTGCCAGACCTCGTGCTGGCGACGCGCGGCGGCTACGGCGCCACACGGCTGCTGCCGCACTTGCACTACGCGGCGCTGCGCGAGCGCCTGGCCGGTGCCCCCACCGCGCTGGTCGGGCACAGCGATTTCACCGCGCTGCAGCTTGCGCTGCATGCGCGCAGCGGCCTGTGCACGTTCACCGGCCCCTTGCTGGCTGATCTCGGCGCAGAGCCTTTGGATGAACCCACCTGGCGCCAGCTCTGGGCCACGCTGACCGCGCCGGAAACGACGCTGGCCTGGGACACGGCAGCCGAACCCGGGCTCGACGTGCGCGGACCGCTGTGGGGCGGCAACCTGGCGGTGCTGTGCAGCCTGCTGGGTACACCGTATTTTCCGGCGATCGAGGGCGGCATCCTGTTCGTCGAGGATCTCGGCGAACCGCCGTTCCGCATCGAACGCTGGCTGTACCAGTTGCAGCTTGCCGGCGTGCTTGGCCGCCAGCAGGCCCTGGTGTTGGGCACGTTCGAGCATTGCCGGCCAGGGCCGCGCGACCACGGCTACGACCTCGCGGCGGCGTTTGCGCAGATCGGCCGGATGGCAGGCATCCCGCTGGTGGACGGCCTGCCGCATGGCCATGCGGGGCGCCAGCTGACCCTGCCGTTTGGCGCGCCGGCGCGGTTGCGGGTGGCTGCCGGCCGCGCGCAACTCGACTGCACCGGCTATCCGCATCTGGCGTGGGCAGCGCCGGAACTACCCGCGCCGTAGGGTGCTGGCCAGGTATCGCCGCTGGCGCCGGCGTCCGTGCGTTGCGGCAGCGTCCAGCCGGCCGCGAGCAGGAATGGGGTCAAACCCGTAAAATGTCCGCCCTCACGGGACACCCGCCCAAGGAACGCGCAATGAAGATCATCGAAGGCGACTTTGCCGCGGCCCAGGGGCGCTACGCGCTGGTGGCCGCGCGCTTCAACGGATTCGTGGTCGAGCCCCTGGTGGCCGGGGCGCGTGACGTGCTGCTGCGCCATGGGGTGAAGGACAGCGCGATCGAGCTGGTGCGTGTGCCTGGCGCGTGGGAGCTGGCGCCGGTGGTGGGCAGGCTGGCGGCTTCCGGACGCTATGCGGCGATCGTTGCCCTGGGCGCGGTGATCCGCGGCGCAACCCCGCATTTCGATCTGGTCGCCGGCGAGTGCGCCAAGGGCCTGGCCCGCGTGGCCCAGGATTCGGGCGTACCGGTCGCCTTTGGCGTGCTCACCACGGACAGCATCGAGCAGGCCATCGAGCGCGCCGGGACCAAGGCCGGCAACAAGGGCGCCGATGCGGCGATGGCCGCATTGGAGATGGCCAGCCTGTATCGCCAGCTGGGATGAGCCGCGATCCGCAGGCGCTGGATCCGGCAGCGCGCTCGCGTTCGCGTCGCCGTGCCCTGCAGGCGCTGTATGCCTGGCAGATGAGCGGCAACGGCATGGCCGCGGTGATCCGGCAGTTCGAGCACGAGCAGGACATGCAGGTCGCCGACCTCGAGTATTTCGAGGACTTGCTGCGCGGCGTGGAACGCAACGTGGCGCTGCTGGACGCCGCCTTGCGGCCGCATCTCGACCGCGAGGTCGAACAGGTCGACCCCATCGAGCGAGCGGTATTGCGCATGGCCACCTACGAGTTGAAGTTCCGCCTGGATGTGCCGTATCGCGTGGTGCTCAACGAGGCGATCGAGGTCACCAAGCGTTTTGGTGCCGATCACGGTCACAGCTACGTGAATGGCGTACTGGATGCGCTGGCCGGCGACCTGCGCGCGCTGGAAAAGACCGGTTGATCCGCCATGGCGGCGGCTGGTCCGCGGTGCGCCGGCGGTGATCCGGCGGCGGCCCACGATGCGGCCATGCAGGCTTCGCTCCTGGAGGAGCGCTACGGCGACAAGCGATGGGCACGGAATTTGACTTGATCGCCATGATCCAGGACGGCACCCAGGTGCCACGCGCGGACGTCAGCGTGGGCATGGGCGACGATGGTGCCGTGGTTCGCGTGCCGCCTAGCCAGGAGCTGGTGGTGGCGCTCGACACCATGGTCGAGGGCGTGCATTTCCTGCCAGGTACGGCGCCCGCCGCCCTGGGCTGGAAGGCGTTGGCGGTGAACCTGTCGGATCTGGCGGCGATGGGCGCGGCGCCGGCCTGGGCGCTGCTGGCCTTGACTTTGCGCCGGGCCGACGCCGCGTTCGTGCAGGAGCTCGCAGCGGGCTTTGCGCAGCTGGCGCGTGAATACCAGGTGGCCCTGGTCGGCGGAGACACCACCAGCGGCCCGCTCAGCATCAGCGTCGCCGTGCATGGCCTGGTGCCGGCGGGCGCTGCCCTATTGCGGTCCGGCGCCCGCGTCGGCGACGTGGTGCTGGTGACCGGCACACTTGGCGACGGTGTCGCCGGCCTGTACGCATTGCGCGACCCGCCGCGCGACACGCCGGAGCGGGCGGCGCTGCGCAGGCAGCTGGTCGAGCGGCTGGAGCGGCCGGTGCCGCGCGTGGCGGCCGGCATCGCGCTGCGCGGCCTGGCCAGTGCCTGCATCGATGTTTCCGATGGCCTGCTGGGCGACCTCGGCCACATCTGTGCCGCCAGCGGTGTCGGCGCCGAGCTCGATGCCACGTTGCTGCCGCGTTCGCGCGCGTTGCGCGAGCTGCACGGCGAGAGCGAGTCGCTGGAATTCGCCCTCACCGGGGGTGACAACTATGAGCTGTGCTTCACCGTCGCCCCGGAGCACCTGCAGCAGGCGCTGACCGACCTGGGCCGGGTCGGCTGCGGGGTGGCCTGGATCGGGCGCATCGTGGCCGGCAGCGGGGTGCGCGTGCGCGACGGGCATGGCGGCTGGCTCACCCCAGGCACGCGCAGCTGGGAACATTTTGCGTGAGCGCCCGCACACGGCTCAGTGCGCAGCAGCGGCAGCGCCTGCTGGCAAGCCCCGCCGGTTGGCTGGCCTGCGGCTTCGGTTCCGGCCTCGCCCCGGTGGCCCAGGGCACGTTTGGCTCGCTCGCCGCGCTGCTGCCCTGGCTGGCCCTGCGCGAGCTGGCGTGGCCCTGGTACCTGTGCGTCCTGCTGCTGGCCTTTGGCCTCGGCGTGTGGGCCTGCGGCGTGGCGGGCCGGGCACTGCAGGTGGCCGACCACCGCAGCATCGTGTGGGACGAGTTCGTCGGCCAGTGGGTGGCCTTGCTGCCGCTGCTGCTGCCGGCATGGATGCCGACCGGGCCAGTGGCCCTCGGCGGGTCGATGCTGGCCGGCTTTGCCCTGTTCCGCCTGTTCGACGTGTGGAAGCCATGGCCGATCAGCTGGCTCGACCGGCGGGTGAAGGGCGGCCTGGGGGTGATGGTCGACGACCTGTTGGCCGGCGTGTTTGCCGCGCTGCTGCTGGTGCTGCTGCTGGCCGTGGTTGGCTGAGGGGTGCCATGCCATCTTTCACGCGCACGCTGGCAGCTGAAGGCGCAGGATGACGGCATGACGCAAACGGCACGAACGGGTCGACGCATCCTGGCGGGCATGTCCGCGAGGATGACGCGGGTTGCGCACCGGATGGGTCTTGCGCTCGTCCTGGGCATGCTGGCGCCGCTGGCGCTGGCGGCCACGGCCGATGCCCTGCCGGCGACGGCCGGCACGTCGCCATCGCTGTCGCCTGCGCCTGTCGCGCCGTCGACGCGCATCATCCTGCTCGGCACCACCGGTGGCCCGGGCATCAAGCGCCGGCGCTCGAATCCGGCGGCGCTGCTGGTCGTCAATGGCCGGCCCTACCTGATCGATGCCGGCGCCGGCGTCCTGCACCAGCTTGGCCTGGCTGGCTACGCGCCGTGGCAGGTGCGCACCGTGTTCATCACCCACAACCACATGGACCACAATGCCGGGCTGGAGCCGCTGATCTCCTACAGCTGGTACAGCCTGAACCAGAACCTCGGTGTCACCGATGGCAAGTCGCCGCTGCCGCCGGTGCAGATCTATGGCCCGCGCTCGACCACCTTCCTGGTCGACACCGCGCTCAAGTTCCTCAGCGTGTCCGAGCGCATCTTCCAGGCCAATTACCAGGACGCCTATGCGCCGGCGGCCGGCATGTTCGTCGGCCACGACATCACCCGCAACGGCGTGTTCTACGACGACGGCACGGTGAAGGTCACGGCGGTCGAGAACACCCATTTCCACTTCCAGCCCGGGCAGCCCGCCGCGCGCATGGGCGACAAGTCCTACTCCTACCGCTTCGACACGCCCAACGGCTCGGTGGTGTTCACCGGTGACACCGGGCCGTCGCCGGCCGTGGCCGCCCTGGCGCGGGGCGCGGACGTGCTGGTCAGCGAGGTGCTGGACGTGGAGCTGCTCAAGGGCCAGTGGCTCAGCCAGTACCACCACCCCCTGAGCGGCGCCACGCTGCTGCACATGCAGCGCGAGCACCTGACGCCCGGGGAAGTGGGCAAGCTCGCCGCACAGGCCGGGGTGAAGGCGGTGATCCTGTACCACATCGTGCCGGGCCTCGACAGCGAAACCGACTCCACGCCGTACACTGCCGGCGTGCGGCGCTGGTTTTCCGGCCCGGTCATCGAAGGCACGGACCTCATGGAGTACGACGTCTACCGCGACGCGCCGGCCGCGCCGGGGCAGGGTGGCGGATCGTGAGCGTGCGCGTGGTGACGGGCCTGTCACGCCTGCGGCCTGGAGCATGCAGGTTTCCGGCACGGCGGCCGTCGCCGGTGCCTGAGCCGGCGCCCTGCGGCCAGGGAGCTGCGGCATGAATGCCGTGGCCAAGCCGGGCATCGGCGCGTTCCACCCCGCCAGCCTGCCGTTGGCGACCTTCGGCCTGTCCCTGGCCACCTTCATGCAGGTGCTGGACCTCACCATCGCCAACGTCTCGCTGCCGACGATTGCCGGCAACCTGGGCGCCAGCCAGGACCAGTCGGTCTGGGTCATCACCTCGTTCACCGTCGCCAACGCGATCGCCCTGCCGCTGACCGGCTTCCTGGCCCGCACCTTTGGCGAGGTGAAGACCTTCGTCTGGGCCACGGTGATGTTCACCCTGTGCTCGCTGCTTTGCGGCCTGTCCGAGAGCCTCGGCATGCTGGTGTTCTTCCGCGCCGTGCAGGGCGCGATGGCCGGCCCGATGTACCCGCTGACGCAGAGCCTGCTGGTGTCGATCTACCCGCCGGCCAAGCGCGGCATGGCGCTGGCGATCCTGGGCATGGTCACCGTGGTGGCGCCGATCGCCGGGCCGGTGCTGGGCGGCTGGATCACCGGCAACTACTCATGGGAATGGATCTTCTTCATCAACGTGCCGATCGGCATCTTTGCCGCCATGGTGGTTGCCTCGCAGCTGCGGGGGCGGCCCGAGGACATCGACAAGCCGCGCATCGACTGGGTGGGCCTCATCACCCTGATCCTCGGCGTCGGCTCGCTGCAGATCCTGCTGGACAAGGGCAACCAGCTCGACTGGTTCCATTCCAACACCATCGTCGTGCTGGCCATCGTGGCCACCATCTCGCTGGCGGTGTTCCTGATCTGGGAGCTCACCGACCGCGAGCCGATCGTCAACCTGCGCCTGTTCCGGCACCGCAACTTCGCCGCCGGCACGCTGGTCCTGGTGCTGGCCTTCGCGGTGTTCTTCTCCATTGGCCTGCTGGTCCCGCTGTGGCTGCAGAATACGGTGAACTACACCCCGGTATGGGCCGGGCTGGCGACGGCGCCAATCGGCGTCATTCCGGTGCTGCTGACGTTCTGGGTCGGCAAGTACGGGACGCGCATGGACCTGCGCTGGCTGGCCTCGTTCGCGTTCGTGGTGATGGGGCTCACCTGCTTCATGCGCGCGGTGTTCACCACCCAGGTGGATTTCTACCACGTGGCGATCGCGCAGCTGCTGCAGGGCCTCGGCGTGGCCTTGTTCTTCATGCCGGTCCTGACCATCCTGCTCTCCGACCTGTCCGGGCGCGAGGTGGCCGATGGCTCGGGCACGGCGACCTTCCTGCGCTCGCTCGGCGGCAGCTTCGCCGCCTCGATCACCACCTACCTGTGGACCCGCGGCGGGGTGGTCAACCACGCCAACCTGGTCGAGCACATCAACCCCTACAACAGCCAGGTGCGCGACAGCATCGCCGCCAGCGGCGGCGACCTGCAGCAATACGCGGCCGGAATGAACCAGGTGATCACCCAGCAGGCGACGCAGATTTCCTTCAACCACCTGTTCAGCGCCATGGGCGTGATCTTCATCGCCCTGGTGGCCGTGGTCTGGCTGGCCAAGCCGCCCTTCATCGGCCGCAGCCGTGCTCCCGGCGGAGGGCATTGAGCCGCCGGCATCAGGCGTCGAGGACGATACGGTAGCGCGCCTTGCCGGCCTGCAGATGGGCAAGCGCGGCGTTGACCTCGGCCATGGGGAAGTGCTCGACCTGCGGGCGCACGTCGTGGCGCGCGGCGAAGGCGAGCATCTGCGCCAGGTCGACCGGCGAGCCGGTCGGCGAGCCGGAGACGTCGCGCTGCCCGCCGATCAGGGCGAACGCGGGCACCGGGATCGGTTCGGGCACCACGCCGACGACGTGCATGCGGCCGCGCTTGTCCAGGGTCTGCAGCAGCGCGTTCCAGTCCATGGCGGCGTTCACGGTCACGATCAACAGGTCGAGCGAGCCGGCGACGGCATGCAGGGCCTTCGCGTCGCCGCTGGCGACGACGTGGTGTGCACCGAAGCCCCAGGCCTCGTCGACCTTGCCCGGGTTGGAGGTGAAGGCGGTGACCTCGCAGCCCCAGGCGGCCGCAAACTTGACCGCCAGGTGGCCGAGGCCGCCGATGCCGACCACGCCGACGCGCGCCGTGGGCAGCACGCGGTATTCGAGCAGCGGCTTGAACACGGTCATGCCGCCGCACAGCAGCGGCCCGGCGCTGGCCTGGTCGATGCCTTCCGGCAGCGGAATCGTCCATGCCCAGTGCGCGCGGACCTTGTCCGCGAAGCCACCGTGGTGGCCGACGATGGTGGGCACGGCCTGGTCGCACAGCACCTGGTTGCCGGACAGGCAGCGCTGGCAATGCATGCAGCTTTCCGCAGTCCAGCCAATGCCGACCGCCTGGCCGATCCGCAGGCCCTTGGCGTTGGCGCCGAGCGCGCTGACCGTGCCGATGACCTCATGGCCGGGCAGGAGCGGGTAGCGGGCGTTGTGCCATTCGTTGCGCACCATCGACAGGTCGGAATGGCAGACGCCACAGTAGGTGACGGCAACCTCGACGTCGTCGGCAGCCAGCGGGCCGGCGTCGAGCGTGGTCAGCTTGAGCGGTGCACCGGCCGCGCTCGTCATCCAGCCATGAATCTCGGACATTGCAAACTCCCATTGCGACAGAACGTGCACAACACCATGGCGGGACGCACGCTGCGCTGTGCGCCAGCCATTATCACGCGCCACGTACGTGGCGGACATGCCTGGGCGCGCGGTCGCCGCGTAGGCTTGTCCGCGGGCGGTTGTGCCTGTCCACCCCGTGTCCGCAAGTGTCCGCGGACACCGGACGCCGCCGGGCGGCGTGGCGCAAACGCCTGTGGCATGCGGCCTGGCGAGGATCGACGAGCTTGGCACGGCGGTTGCAACGGCACTGCTTGGGGCCGCGCGTCGCGCGGCAGGCAGGGACGACATGATCCGCGATACCTCCGCCACCGACCGCCTGGTCGAAGTCAAACCCAACCGCCGCCGCCAGCTCATCCTGATTGGCGCCGGCGTCCTGGTACTTGCCCTGCTGGCGGTGCTGGCACCACGCATCGGCCGGCTGTTTTCGGCTTCCGCGTCGGTCAGCGCCTCGCGCCTGTCCTTCGCCACCGTGGAGCGTGGCCCGTTCGTGCGCGACATCGCGGCCGAGGGCAAGGTCGTCGCGGCGGTCAGCCCGACCCTGTATGCCACCTCGGGCGGCGCGGTCACGCTCAAGGTGCATGCCGGCGACACGGTCAAGCGCGGCGAGGTGCTGGCCACCATCGTCAGTCCCGAGTTGACCAACAAGCTGGCCCAGGAGCAGAGCAACGCCGACGCCATGGCGGTTGCCTATCAGCGTGCGCAGATCGATGCCCGCAAGGAGCGCGCGCAGCAGCAGGAAACCTACGACAACGCGCACATCGACGAGCAGACCGCCGAACGCAACCTGGACCGCTACCAGAAGGCCTTTGCCAAGGGTGCGGTCTCCAACATGGACGTGGACAAGGCCAAGGACTCCCTGGAGAAGGCACGCATTGCCGCCGCGCACGCCAAGGCCAACCTGGGCCTGGACAACGACAGCCTGCAGTTCGACGTCAAGGCCAAGAAACTTGCGCACGAGCGGCAGCTGCTGCTGGTGGCCGACCTGCAGCGCCAGGTCGACGACCTGCAGGTGAAGTCGCCGGTCGACGGCCAGGTCGGGCAATTGTTCATCGCCGAACGCGCCACCGTGGCCAAGGATGCGCAGCTGCTGAGTGTGATCGACCTGTCGGCGCTGCAGGTGGAGATGCAGGTGCCGGAGAGCTTCGCCCGCGACCTGGGCATCGGCATGGCCGGCGAGATCAGCGGCAATGGGCATACCTGGAAGGGCCTGGTCAGCGCGATCTCGCCGGAGGTGGTCAACGGCCAGGTGGCCGCCCGCCTGCGCTTCGACGGCGCCACGCCCAAGCAGCTGCGGCAGAACCAGCGCCTGTCCGTGCGCGTGCTGCTCGACCATCGCGACAACGTGCTGACCGTGCAGCGTGGCTCCTTCGTCGACGAGTCCGGCGGCGCCTACGCCTACGTGGTGAACGGCGACATTGCCACCAAGACGCCGATCCGCGTCGGCGCCTCCAGCATCGACAAGGTGGAAATCCTGCAGGGCCTGCAGGCTGGCCAGCGCATCGTGATTTCCGGCACCGACAACTTCAAGGGCGCGGCGAAAGTCGTGATCAGCAGTTGAACGCGAGGAATGAGTGAAGAGGAGTGAGGAGTGAGGCAGAGCAGTAGCCCTACCCCTCCGGCTTTGCCTCGCCCCTCACCCCTCTTCACTCCCTCCTCAAACTACTACCACCACCAAGGGACGACAAGCATGTTGAAGATGACCCACCTGTCCAAGGTCTACCGCACCGAAGTGGTGGAAACCTACGCCTTGCGCGATTTCAACATCGACGTGAAGGAGGGGGAATTTGTCGCCGTCACCGGCCCGTCGGGCTCCGGCAAGACCACCTTCCTGACCATCGCCGGACTGCTGGAGAGTTTCAGCGGTGGTGAATACCACCTCGACGGCATCGAGGTCAGCAACCTCAACGACAACGCCCGTTCGAAGATCCGCAACGAGAAGATCGGCTTCATCTTCCAGGCCTTCAACCTGATCCCCGACCTCAACGTGTTCGACAACATCGAGGTGCCGCTGCGCTATCGCGGCATGAAGGGAGCCGAGCGCAAGCAGCGCATCATGGATGCGCTCGAGCGTGTCGGCCTGGCCTCGCGCTTCAAGCACTACCCGGCCGAGCTGTCGGGCGGCCAGCAGCAGCGCGTGGCGATCGCGCGCGCGCTGGCCGGCAGTCCGCGCCTGCTGCTCGCCGACGAGCCCACCGGCAACCTGGACACGCAGATGGCGCGCGGCGTGCTGGAGCTGCTGGAGAACATCCATCGCGACGGCGCCACCATCGTCATGGTCACCCACGACCAGGAGCTGGCCGCGCGGGCCCAGCGCAACGTGCACATCATCGATGGCCAGGTGGTCGATCTGGCCGAGGAGCCGCGCTTCCATACCGAGGCGCGCGCGCATGAGCAGGCGCAGGGTGGCTGATCACGATCATGCGCACGTTCCTGTCGCCACTCCTGCTTGGCCTGGCCCTGGCGCCCCTGGCCGGTCACGCCGACGACCTCATGGATGCCTATCGCCAGGCCGTGGCCAATGACCCCGTGCTGAGCACGGCCAGCGCGGCGCAGCGGGTGAGTGCCGAGGACGTGCCGCAGGCGCGCTCTGCCCTGTTGCCGCAGTTGTCGCTGGGGCTGGGGCTGGAACAGATCCACGGCGGCAGTGGCACCACGACCAGTTCCAACGGCAACATCATCACCACCGGTGCGGCCGGGCATACGCGGGAGCGCAACCTGGGCGGCACGCTCAGCCAGCCCCTGCTCGACGTGGCTGCGATCGCACAACTGCGTGCGGCACATGCCAGCCGTGACGCCGGCGACGAGACGCTGCGCGCGGCCACGCAACGCCTGTGCGTGCGGGTCGCCGATGCGTACTTCAATGTGCTGGTGGCGCAGGACGAGCTGGACGTGTTCCGTTCCTACGAGGACGCGTACAAGCAGGAGTTCGACCAGTCCAGCGTGCGCTTCAAGAATGGCCTGGCCATGGCTTCGGACGTCAGCCAGTCGCAGGCGTACTACCTGTACATCAAGTCGCAGCGCATCGGCGCCGAGGCGCAGCTGAAGGATGCGCGGCATGCGCTGGAGCAGATCACCGGCCAGCCCACCGGCACGCTCAAGAAGCTGCGCGAGGACCTGCCCCTGACGCCGCCCGAGCCGGCGAACGCCAAGACCTGGGTCGACGCGGCCATGGACAGCAATCCGGTGGTGCTGGCGGCGCGCTACACGGTGAGCGCGGACCGGCACCTGGTTTCGGCCGCACGTGCCGGACGCCTGCCGACACTGGATGCACGCCTGCAGTACGGCAAGTTCGGCAGCTGGTCGAGCGCGGTTCCGGGTTCGCCGGCCAACGGTCCCGGCTATGGCCCGGGCGTCACCACCGTGGGCCTGACCCTGAACGTGCCGATCTTCAGCGGTGGCCTGACCCGCTCGCAGGTACGGCGCGCACTGGCGCAACGCGACGAGGACACTGGCGTGCTGGAAAGCCAGCGCCGTCAGGCGGCCCGCGACGCGGCCAACTACTACAACCTGGTGGTCGACGGCATCGAGCAGGTGCAGGTCGCGCGCACCTCGGTGGAAGCCGCGCGCAAGGCCGTGGCCTCGATGCGCGCCGGCTACGAGATCGGCACGCAGAGTTTGACCAACGTGGTGGTGGCGATCGGCACGCTGGCCAACGTGCAAAGCGAGTACACCGTCGTGCGCCACCAGTTCGTGCTCAACAAACTTCTGCTCAAGCAGGCTGCGGGCGAGATCGATGTGCATGACCTGGAGGAAGTGAACCGCCTGTTGCAGTGAGCTTGTCCTTTTCCCTGGGTGGATGGTGAGGATGGCCGCGGTTTGAACCATCGGAGTACGACGCGGCGGCCGTCCAGATGGCGGCAGCTTGAGGCTTGGAGGACGGTGCATGTTTGCGTATTACCTCGATCTCGGCTTGCGCAGCCTCAGGCGCAATCCGGCGCTGACTGCCCTGATGGTATTGGCCATCGGTTTCGGCGTGGCCGCGTCGATGATCACGTATTCGGTGTTCCGTGCCGTGTCGGGCAATCCGATCCCGGACAAGTCCGCGCAGTTGTTCACGCCGCAGATCGATGCCTGGGGGCCGCAGCAGAACCTCAAGGGTGAACCGGCGGAGGCGCTCAACTACATCGATGCGATGGCGCTGCTGCGCGCGCACGAGGCGAAGCGTCAGACTCTGCTGTATCCGGTAGCCCTGTCGGTGCTGCCTGGCGGCAACCGCGAGCTTCCGGTCGCCGTCAGCGGCTATGCCGTGGGCAGCGACTTCTTTCCAATGTTCGAGGTACCGTTCCGCTACGGCGGTGCTTGGCGCGCACAGGATGACGACGCGCGTGCTGCCGACGTGGTTATCAGCGACGAACTCAACCAGAAGCTGTTTCGCGGTGCCGACAGTACGGGCCGCACGATCAATCTCGGTGGCCACGATTACCGTGTGGTGGGTGTCACCAATCACTGGAATCCGCGCCCGCGCTTCTACGACTTGTTCAGCACCAGCGGGTTTGCCGACGAGCCGGATTTCTACCTGCCGTACAGCCGCGCGCTGGACCTGCGTATGCGCACCAACGGCAGCAACAGCTGCCGCGGCAAGCTCGCCTACACCGGTTGGGATGACTATCTGCAGAGCAACTGCGTGTGGATTACGGCGTGGGTGGAGCTGGACAACGCCGCCGCCGTCGCACGCTATCACCGCTTCCTCGAAGCCTATGCTGCCGATCAGCAGAAGGCCGGCCGCTTTGCCTGGCCGCCGAACGTGCGGCTGCGTGATGTCATGCAGTGGCTGGACCATGAGCACGTGGTGCCGCCGGAGAGTCGTATCTCGCTGGCCGTGGCATTGGGTTTCTTCCTGATATGCCTGATCAACACTGTGGGTCTGCTGCTGGCGAAGTTCCTGCGCCGCGCGGGTGAGATCGGCGTACGCCGTGCATTGGGCGCATCGCGGCGGGAGATCTACACGCAGTACCTGATAGAGGCCGGCACCGTGGGCCTGGCCGGCGGCGTGTTGGGCCTGCTGCTCACTGCGGTGGGTGTGGCCGGCGTTGGCATCCTGTTCCCGCCGCAGATCGCGCAGCTGGCGCAACTCGATGTCTCGCTGGTGGGGCTTACCTTGATCGTGGCCATCGCCGCCACCGTCTGTGCGGCGTTCTACCCGTCGTGGCGGGCGGCCCACGTGCAGCCGGCGTGGCAGCTGAAGTCGAGCTGAGGAGAGGATGATGAACCTGCAGATCCGTCCCATCCTCACAGCACTGCGCCGGCACAAGGCGGGCACCGCGCTGATCGCGCTGCAGATCGCGCTGACGCTCGCCATCGTGTGCAATGCGCTGTTCATCATGCATGCGCGGCTGTCCAACCTGTCCGAACCAAGTGGTGTCGATGAGGCCGCCGTCTTCGTGATCCAGAACCAGTGGGCCGTCGACCGGCCAACCCCGCAGATCGACGCCCAGGTGCAGGCCGATCTTCTCGCGCTGCGGCAACTGCCCAGCGTGCGCGACGCCGCCCCCTCCACCGGATATCCGCTGCAGGGCGGCGGATGGGACAACTTCGTCACCATGACGCCCGACCAGGTCCAGCCGACCACCGATGCGGCGGTTTACTACAGCGACGAACATCTGCTCGACACCTTGGGGCTGCGACTGGTCGCGGGACGCAATTTCCGTCCCGACGAAGTCACCGAGATGGGTACCCAGCAGGTCGTCATACCACCGGTGGTCATCGTCAGCCAGGCCTTGGCCGACCGTCTCTATCCCGACGGTTCGGCGCTGGGCAAGAGCTTTTATGCGATGGGCCTCACGCCCAGCACCATCGTTGGCATCGTCGATACGCTGCATCGGCAGGGCGTGGATCAATGGAACCAGTCCTACGCCGGACAGTCGTTGATCTGGCCAGCGCGAGCGGACGATTCGCGTGGCATCTACTACATCGTGCGCGCCAAGCCCGGCCAGCTCGCCGCTGCCATGCGCGAGGCGCCCAAGGCACTGTATGCGCAAAGCCGCCTGCGCATCATCAGTCCGAAAGACGGCATCCAGGACTACGCTGCCATTCGCCACAAGGTCTTCGACAGCGATCGTGGCCTGGCGATCCTGATGGGCATCATCTGTGCCGTGCTGCTGGCGATTACCGCCGCGGGCATCGTGGGTCTCACCAGTTTCTGGGTAGGCCAGCGGCGCAAGCAGATCGGCGTGCGCCGGGCGCTCGGGGCGACCAGGCGCGACATCCTCAACTACTTTCTTACCGAAAACTTCCTGATCTCGACCGGCGGCGTGTTGCTGGGCGTGTTGCTGGCGCTGCTCATCAACGGCTGGATGATCACCCAGTTCGAGACGGCCCGCCTGTCGTTGGCGTATGTGGCCGCCGGCGTGGTCATGCTGCTGCTGCTTGGCCAGGGCGCGGTGCTGGCACCGGCACTGCGCGCCTCGCGCGTGTCGCCGGTCGAAGCCACCAGGCCGGTGTGATGTTGATGCCTGCCAGGAGTCCAGCGCCGTCCATGAAGAAATGTCAGCCAAGGAGTCGTCGATGCGTCCTTTGATCACAGCCATGCTTGCCCTCGGCCTGTGCGCACCCTGTGCGTTCGCGCAGATGCCGGCGACCGAGCGCGCGACGCTGGCGAAATGGCCGTCCTGGACGGCGCCGCAGAAACCCGTGCGCGTCCATGGCAACACCTGGTTCGTCGGCCCGCGCGGCCTCAGCGTGCTGCTGATCACCGCTCCCGGCGGCAACGTGCTGATCGACGGTGGCGTACCGGGGGATGCGCCGCTGATCGAGGCCAACATCCGCAGCCTCGGCGTCGACCTGCACGACATCAAATGGATACTCAACACGCACGCGCATTTCGACCACGCCGGGGACATCGCGCGGCTCGCCCACGACACCGGCGCCCAGGTCATCGTGAGCGCCGCGGACGCGCCGCTGCTGGCGCGCGGCGGCCTGGGCGATCCGCAATATGGCGACGACTTTCCGTTCGCGCCGGTGGTGGCGAGCCGCACTGTGCGCGACGGAGAGACGCTGCACCTGGGTGATCTGCAGCTGACCGCGCACGTGACGCCGGGGCATACGAAGGGCAACACGACCTGGACCTGGACCTCCTGCGAGGACCAGCGCTGCCTGCACCTGGTCGATATCGGCAGCCTTTCGGCACCCGACTACCAACTGCTCGGCAACGCCAGGTACCCCGACATCGTGGCGGATTTCGAGCACAGCTTCGCGCTGGTGGCGGCGCTGCCCTGCGACATCGCGCTCAACCCGCATCCGGAAGCGGTGGATTTCTGGGCGCGTGTGGACAGGCGCGGGCAGGGCCATGCCGATGCGCTGGTCGATACAGCCGGCTGCCGCCGGTACGCGCAAGCGGCACAGAAAAGTTTCGAGGCACAACTGGCTAAAGAACGTGCCACAGCAGCGGCGAAGGCCGCGGGTTCGTGAGGAGCGCCTGAACGATCCAGTGCCCCCGATTGCAGACGTCTGGAGTCACTGGATCCCCGCCTTCGCGGGGATGACGATCAAGGGCAAGGTTGTCCAGAGGGTTTCTGAAGAGCGGCGGTATGGGTTTGCTTCCCGAAGCAGCGGTTCGATGGCACAACGGAGTGACGGAATGTTCGCCTACTACCTTGAATTGGGCTTGCGCAGCCTGAAGCGCAGTCCGGGCCTCACCATCCTGATGGTGCTGGCCATCGGCTTTGGCGTGGCTGCGTCGATGACCTCGTGGTCGGTGTTCCGCGCCGTGTCGGGTGACCCGATCCCGTGGAAGTCGGCGCAGTTGTTCGTACCGCAGATCGACATGTGGGGGCCGAGTGGCCGCGATCCCGATGGCGAGCCGCCCAATGCCATGGACTACACCGATGCCGTGGCCCTGATGCGCGACCACCGCGCCAAGCGGCAGTCCGCGATGTACCAGATTGCGCCGTCCGTGGTCCCCACGGGTGCCGGCAAGCATCCGCTGAATGTCAGCGGGCATGCGGTGTACAGCGAATTCTTCCCGATGCTGGATGTGCCGTTCAAGTACGGCAGCGCCTGGAGCGCAAGTGACGACACCAATCGCGCGCAGGTCGTGGTCATCAACAGCAAGCTCAACCAGAAACTGTTTGGCGGTGTGGACAGCGTAGGCAAGAGCGTGAATCTGGAAGGCCACGAGTACCGCGTGGTGGGTGTGCTCGACCACTGGAACCCGCAGCCGCGCTACTACGACGTGGTCAACGGCGGCGGCTTCGTCATCGATGCCGACGATGTGTTCATGCCGTTCCAGACTGCCATCCAGGCTGACATCCCGAACGACGGCAACACCAACTGCAACGCGGTGCCGGAGGAATCCGGCTTCGTCGGGCTGCAGCATTCACCCTGCGTATGGATCGCCTACATGGTCGAGCTGGACGATGCGGCTGCGGTGCAGGCCTACCGGACCTATCTGGACGGCTACGCGCGTCAGCAGCAGGCTTCCGGGCGCTTCAGCTGGCCGCCCAACAACCGCCTGCGCGACCTGCCCGCGTGGCTGGAGAGCCAGCATGTGGTGCCCAGCGATACCAAGGTGTCGCTGCTGGTGGCGTTCGGGCTGCTGCTGGTGTGCCTGGTCAACACGGTGGGCCTGTTGTTGGCGAAGTTCCTGCGCCGCAGCGGCGAGATTGGCGTGCGCCGGGCCCTGGGTGCGCCGCGTGCGGCGATCTATGTGCAGTTCCTGACCGAGGCCGGCATGGTTGGCGTCGCCGGCGGCGTGCTCGGCCTGCTGCTTACCGGCGCGGGGGTGGCCAGCGTCGGCTGGGTGCTGCCCAAGGACATCGCCGACCTGGCGCGACTGGATGTGTCGCTGCTGGCGCTGGCCCTGCTGGTGGCGGTGGTGGCGACGGTGCTGGCCGGCCTGTATCCGACCTGGCGCGCCTCGAACGTGCAGCCAGCCTGGCAACTGAAGAGCAATTGATGCGCTGTCCCTGCGCGTGGAAGCGGCCATCCGTGGGCCGCACTTCTCAGAAAAGCCGGCTCCATTGGGCGGTGTGAAGGAACGTTGATATGAAATTGCATCCCATGATTGCGGCGTTGCGCCGGCACAAGGCGGGCGTCGTGCTGATCGCGCTGCAGATCGCGCTGACCCTGGCCATCGTGTGCAACGCCATCTTCATCATCGGTTCGCGCATCGAGCGCGTGAACCGGCCGACCGGGTTGGACGAGAGCAACCTGTTCCTGGTCACCCAGCAGTGGGTGGGCGCGCCCAGCGCCGACACGGCCGACGGTGTCGAGAAACTCGACGTGATGCAGCGCGAGGATCTTGCCGCACTGCGCAACCTGCCGGGTGTGGAAGCCGTGGCACCGACCAACTCGTTGCCGCTGCTCAACTCGTCATGGACCGGTTCGGTCTCGCTCAAGCCGGATACCAGGCCGGGCGACAAGAGCGGTACGCGCACCGCGTACTACTTCACCGATGAACAGGCGTTGTCCACCATGGGCCTGAAGCTGGTCGCCGGACGTGCCTTCAACGCCGGCGACGTGCGCCACCAGGGGTTTCGCGACAATCCACCGCGGCCAGCCCTGATCGTCACCAAGGCGCTCGCCGACAAGCTGTTTCCCAAGGGCAACGCCGTTGGCAGCGTGATCTACAGCGACGGCAGCGGCGCACCAAGCACGATCATCGGAGTGGTCGAGCGCCTGCAGATACCCGCCACCGGCAGCTGGGGCAACAACTTCACCTGGTATTCGACGCTGGTGCCGACCCGGTTGGACGCGAACTTTACGCGCTATGCCGTGCGCACCAAACCTGGCCAGCTGGACGCGGTGATGCGGGCGGTGACGCCGATGCTGTACAAGGTCGACCCCATGCGCGTGCTCGACGACGACAGCGTCAAGTCGTTCGCGGACATCCGCGCCAAGGCGTATCGCGCCGATGTCGGCATGGCGATCCTGATGGGCGTGATCTGCCTGATCCTGATCGCCGTGACCGCGGCGGGCATCGTCGGCCTGACCAGCTTCTGGGTCGGCCAGCGCCACCGCCAGATCGGCGTGCGGCGCGCGCTGGGCGCACGCAAGCTGGACATCCTGCATTACTTCCAGCTCGAGAACCTGCTGATTGCCGGCGTCGGTGCCGTGCTCGGCGTGCTGCTCGCGATCGGCCTGAACCTGTGGCTGATCACCCGTTACGAGATGTCCCACCTGCCGGTGCTGTACGTGCTGGTCGGCACCGTCGCCGTGCTCGTGCTCGGCCAGGCTGCGGTGTTCGTGCCGGCCCGGCGCGCCTCCAACGTCTCGCCGGTCTCGGCCACCAGGGCCGCGTGATGTTCGGCTATTACTTCCATCTGGCTGTTCGCAGCCTCGGGCGCAACCGCGTCCTGACAGCGTTGATGGTGCTGGCGCTGGGCCTGGGGATCGGCGCCTGCATCACCACGCTGACCGTGCTGAAGCTGCTTTCGGGCGATCCGATACCGCAGAAGAGCGCGCGCCTGTTCCATCCCGAGGTCGACCCGCTGCCGGCGCAGGGCTACGTGCCTGGCCAGAGCAAGCCGCCCTGGGGCGGCCTGATGCCCTACGCCGACGCGATGAACCTACTGCATGCCGGCAAGGCCGAGCGGCAGGCGGTGATGGCCCTGACCCAGGCCAAGGTCGAGCCGCGGCAACTCGGCCAGAAGCCCTTCTTCAGCGACGGCGTGATGACCACCGCCGCCTTCTTCCAGAT
This sequence comes from Lysobacterales bacterium, assembly GCA_017305055.1. Taxonomy (GTDB): domain Bacteria; phylum Pseudomonadota; class Gammaproteobacteria; order Xanthomonadales; family Rhodanobacteraceae; genus Rhodanobacter. The sequence continues at coordinate 48,266 of JAFKMZ010000009.1, read as the reverse complement.
GTTCGACGCGCCGTTCAAGTACGGCAGCGGCTGGAGCGAGGGCGATGGCGAAAGTCGCGCGCGGGTCGCGGTGATCGCGGACTTTCTCAACGACAAGCTGTACGCCGGCAGGAACAGTGTCGGCGAAACCATCCGCATCAACGACCACGACTACCGCATCGTCGGCGTGCTGAAGCCGTGGTCGCCGCAGCCGCGCTTCTACGCGGTCGGGCTCGGCGGGCACAGCTACGGCAATGGCGATGCGGTGTACCTGCCGCTGCAGTCGGCACGCGCCGATGGGATGGATCCGCAGAACGTCAGCTGCTGGGAGGCAGCCGACATCAAGCACCTGGAAACCTCGCCGTGCGTGTTCGTCTACGTATGGGTGGAGCTGGCCGATGCCGCCGATGCGGGGGCGTACGAGACCTTCCTGTCGAACTACGCGCAGCAGCAGATTGCCACGGGCCGCTTCCATCGCCCCGAGGTTGCCCTGCCCGACGTGATGCGGTTCATGCGCGACGCGCAGGTGGTGCCCGACGATGTGCGCCTGCAGGCCGGGCTGGCGTTTGGCTTCCTGCTGATCTGCGTGGTCAATACCGTCGGGCTGCTGCTCGCCAAGTGCCTGCGCCGCTCGCGCGAGATCGGCGTGCGCCGCGCACTCGGCGCCACCCGCCGCACGATCTTCGCCCAGTTCATGGTCGAGTCTGCCTTGATCGGCCTGGCGGGCGGCGTGCTCGGCCTGGTCTTCGCCGAACTCGGGCTGTGGGCGATCCGCCACCAGCCGGCGCAGTACGCCGCCCTTGCCCGCCTCGACCTCGCCATGTTCGCGTTCACTTTCGTGGTGGCCGTGCTCGCCAGCCTGCTGGCCGGGGTGTTGCCGGCGTGGCGCGCCTGCATGCTCACGCCCGCCCCACAGCTCAAGGCCAGTTGAATGGACATTCGACCCATCTTCGCGGCCCTGCGCAAGCACCGGATTCCGGCCGGCCTGATCGTGCTGGAGATCGCACTGGCCTGCGCTGTGCTGTGCAATGCCGTGTTCATGATCGGCCAGCGCATCGGCGAGATGCACGTGCCGAACGCGATCGACGAGGCCGGCATCGTCGACATCACCGTGCAAGGGACCGATCCGAAGCTCGCCGCCGCCGATGTGCCGCGCAATCTCGCTGCGCTGCGGGAGATTCCCGGGGTCACCGCGGTCGCCGCGGTCAACATCGTGCCGCTCAGCCAAAGCGGCTGGAACTCCAACGTTGCCACCGGGCCGGGCGAGCTGCTGAAGAAGAACACCCCCAACGTCGCCCAGTATCTGTTCTCCAGGGGCGGCCCGGAGGCGCTCGGCATGCGCCTGCTGCGGGGCCGGTTCTTCGACGACGCCGAATATGCGGACAGCCAGCTTGGCGTGAGCTACCTGCCGGGCGGCCACGTCGCCCTGGTCACGCAAAGCCTGGCCGAACGCCTGTGGCCCGGCCAGAGTGCACTCGGCAAGCAGGCCTGGATCGGCGACGACAACCATTACACGGTGGTGGGGGTGGTGGCCGACATCCTGCGGCCCGACCGCAACGGCGAGGGTGCGGCCGGTTTCCATTGGGCGATCTTCCTGCCGCTGAGCCCGGCCTCCGTGCTCAACACCTATATCGTGCGCAGCAATCCGGGCGACCGTGGCCGCGTGTTGCGTGATGGCATCAGGAAACTCGAGGCGCTGTCGCCGAACGCGGTGGTCAAGGGCCAGACCTTCACGGAAGTCCGCGACAAGTTCTTCGCCGACACCCGCAGCATGGTCGGCATGCTGGCCCTGGTGTGCGTGGTGATGCTGGCGGTGACCGCGTTCGGCATCGTCGGCCTGACCAGCTTCTGGGTCGGCCAGCGGCGCCGGCAGATCGGCATCCGCCGCGCCCTGGGCGCCACGCGCGGCCACATCATGCGCTACTTCCAGACTGAGAACTTCCTGCTGACGGCAGCCGGTGTCCTGCTCGGCATGGCCCTGGCCTTCGGCATCAATGTCTACCTGATGCAGCACTACGAGCTTCAGCGCATGCCGATGTACTACCTGCCGGCCGGTGCCATCGCGCTGTGGTTGCTGGGCCAGTTGGCGGTGATCGGTCCGGCCCGCCGCGCCGCCGCGGTGCCGCCCGTGGTCGCCACGAGGAGCGGCTGAGGTCTGCTTGAACCCTCTCCCTCGGCGGTGCCGGGAGAGAGGGCAGGGCGAGGGGCGCTCTTGACGACGCAGCAGAAGGTCAAGCGCCTCCTCACCCAAACCTTCTCTCCCAACGAAGGAGCCGTTGGCGGAGAGGGGATTTCGATGCCTGAGGACGGAACATGTTCGCCTATTACCTCGATCTGGCGCTGCGCAGCCTCAAGCGCAACAAGGCGCTCACGGCGCTGATGGTGCTGGCGATCGCACTTGGCATTGGCGCGTCCATGACCACGCTGACCGTGCTGCACGTGCTTTCCGGCGACCCGCTGCCGGGGCGCAGCGGCACGCTGTATTACCCGCAGATCGACCCGCGCGACAACAGCGGCCTGTTTCCCGGCAAGGAGCCGCCGGAGCAGCTCACCTTGACCGATGGCCAGAACCTGCTGCGGGCGGGGCGCGCGGATCATCAGGCGCTGATGACCGGGGGTTCGGTGCCGATCCAGCCGGATTCATCGTCGCTGGATCCGTTCTATGTCGAGGCGCGCTACACCACGGCCGATTTCTTTCCGATGTTCGGCACGCCGTTCCTTTATGGCCAGGGCTGGGCCGCGGCCGACGACGAGGCGCGGGTGCGCGACGTGGTGATCAACAGCGAGTTGAACCAGCGGCTGTTTGCCGGCGCCGACAGCGTGGGGCGCACGCTGCGCGTTGCCAATACCGCGTTCCGCATCGTCGGCGTTCTGGACAACTGGGAGCCAAGCCCGCACTTCTACGACCTCAACACCGGCTCCTACGGTTACACGGAACAGGTGTTCCTGCCGCTGCAGACGGCGCTGGGCCTGCACATGGATCACAATGGCTCCAGCGACTGCTGGGGCAATGGTGCCGGTGGCATTGGGGGCACCTACCCGTCGGAGGAGTGTGTGTGGCTGCAGTTCTGGGTGCGGCTGGACAGCCCCGCGCAGGTTGCTGCGTACAGGGAGTTTCTGGTGCGCTATTCGCAGCAGCAGAAGTCGCTGGGACGTTTCGTGAAGGCGCCGAACGTGCGTTTGCGCGACGTGCGGCAGTGGCTGGCGTATGAGCGGGTGGTGCCCAACGACGTGCGCCTGCAGACCGGGCTGGCGTTCGGCTTCCTCCTGGTGTGCCTGGTCAATACCGTGGGATTGATGCTGGCGAAGTTCCTGCGCCGCGCCAGTGAGCTCGGCATACGCCGCGCGCTGGGCGCGTCGAAGCGTGCGTTGTTTACGCAGCTGCTGGTGGAGTCGGGGGTGGTGGGACTGGTCGGCGGCGCGGGCGGCCTGCTGCTGGCGCTGCTCGGCCTGTGGCTGGTCCGGCACCGGCCATCCGACTATGCGCCGCTCGCGCATCTGGATCCGACGATGCTGCTGGTCACCTTCCTGCTTGCGGTGGGCGCGAGCCTGCTGGCGGGCCTGTTGCCGGCATGGCGTGCCTGCCAGATCACTCCGGCCCTGCAACTGAAGAGCAACTGACATGGAATGGCGTCCGATACTTTCCACGTTGCGCAGACACCGCATCCCGGCCAGCCTGCTCGTCCTGGAGATCGCGCTGACCTGCGCCATCGTCTGCAATGCGGTGTTCCTGATCGGCCAGCGGCTGCAGCACATGCAGATGTCCACGGGCATCGACGAGCATGCACTGGTGCAGATCCAGCTGGCCGAGATCGAGCCGTCGCCGGACATCTATGCACGGGCCAGGGAGGACCTCGCCGTGCTGCGGCAGGTGCCTGGCGTGCAGGCGGCGGCGCTGACCAACCAGGTGCCGCTGGGGATATCCTCATCGAATTCGAGCATCAAGCTCGACCTTGCGCAGCGCCAACCCACGCTCAACGCCGGCACTTACTTCGGTCTCGATCTGCCGCAGACCATGGGTGCGCGCCTGGTGGCGGGGCGGCACCTGCAGGCGGATGAGGCCACGAACGTGGACGTCGTGCTGAAGGCGCTCGCCACGGGCGACGCCAAGCAGCTGCCGGCGGTGACCGTGATCACCCAGGCCATGGCGCAGCGCCTGTGGCCAGGGCAGAACCCGCTGGGCCGAACGTTCTACATCGGCCCGGTCGGCGTGCGCGTGGTCGGCGTACTGGCTGACCTGGCGCGTGCCAACGCATACAACGATGCCACCGCGCACTATTCCATGGTCCTGCCGGTGTTCATGGGCGTCGGTCAGAACCAGAGCTATCTGATCCGCACCCGTCCGCAGGATCGCCAGGCCGTGCTCAAGGCTGCGGTCGCCGCGCTGAAGAAGGCGGATCCACAGCGGGTGGTGACCAGGCAGCGGACCTACGACGAGGTGCGCAGCAAGTTCTTCGAGAACGACCGCGCCATGGCCGGCATCCTGGTCGGCGTGATCATCGCGTTGCTGACGGTCACGGCGCTCGGCATCGTCGGACTGGCGAGTTTCTGGGTCGCGCAACGCCGGCGCATGATCGGCGTGCGCCGCGCGCTGGGTGCCACCCGGCGCAACATCCTCAACTACTTCCAGGCCGAGAACTTCGTGCTGGCCACGTTCGGCATCGCGCTCGGCATGCTGCTGGCCTACGCCATCAACCTGTTCCTGATGCTGCACTACGAGTTGCCGCGGCTGCCGGCGATCTACTTTCCGGTCGGTGCAGTGGTGTTGTGGGTGATCGGGCAACTGGCCGTGCTCGGCCCGGCGCTGCGCGCCGCCGCCGTGCCGCCGGTCGTCGCGACGCGGAGCGTGTGATGTTTTCTTCTCTCCCTCCGGGGAGGGGAGCCAAGGCTGGCCTCTCCGCAAGGGGCGGTGTTCGAAACGACGGAGGCACTGATGTTTGCGTACTACCTTGATCTCGCGCTGCGCAGCCTGAAGCGCAACAAGGTGTTGACGGCGCTGATGATCCTCGCGATCGCGGTCGGCATCGGCGCGAGCATGACCACGCTGACGGTGATGCACTTGCTGTCGGGCGATCCGTTGCCCGGTCGCAGCCAGCAGATTTTCTATCCGCAGGTGGACGCCACGCCGGCCGGCTACGCCAAGGGCGGGCCGCTGGACATGCTCGACTACCACTCGGCGGTGGATCTGTGGAGCGCGCATCGGGCGGACCGCCAGGCCTTGATCGCGAACAGCGAGGTCAAGGTGCGCACGCCGGATGTCAGCTTGCCGCCGCTGATGGTACCGATGCTGGCCACGACCTCCGACTTCTTTGCGATGTTCAAGGTACCGTTCCGGTACGGCAGCGCGTGGACTGCTGCCGATGCCGCCAGCCGTGCGCGCGTGGCGGTGATTTCATCCGACCTCAACGACCGCCTGTTCGGCGGTGCCGACAGCGTGGGCAAGATCCTGCGTCTGAAGGACAGCGACGTGCGGATCGTCGGCGTGCTGCAGACGTGGCGGCCCTCGCCGCTCTTCTACGACGTGCGTGCTGGGCGTTTCGCCGAAGGCCAGACCTCGTCGTTCTACGACAAGCCCGAAGACGTGTTCATGCCGTTTTTCAGCGGACTGGAGGTCAACGCCGGCAATTTCTGGCAGTTCACCTGTTGGGGCAAGGTCGCCACGCCGGGACACCTGCAGGACGCCCCGTGTGTCTGGGTCGCCTTGTGGGTGCAACTGGACGACGCGACCAAGGTGGCGGACTACCGCGCCTTCATTGCCAGTTACGCGCAGCAGCAGAAGGCGCTGGGGCGTTTCGCCAGCACCCAGACCCGCATGCCAAGCCTCATGCAGTGGCTGGTGTTCAACCATGTGGTGCCCAGTGACGTGAAGCTGCAAACCTGGCTGGCGTTTGCGTTCCTGGCCATCTGCCTGTTCAACGTGATCGGCCTGCTGCTGGCCAAGTTCCTGCGCCGCAGCAGCGAAATCGGCGTGCGTCGTGCGCTGGGTGCCAGCCGCGGCGCGATCTTCGCGCAATGCCTGGTCGAGGCCGGCGTGGTCGGCGTGGTCGGCGGCATCGGTGGCTGGTTGCGGACCCTGACGGGCCTATGGCTGGTGCGGCGGCAACCGGTCGAATACGCCGACCTCGCGCACCTGGACCTCGGCATGTTCGGGCTGACCTTCGCGGTCGCCGTTGCCGCCAGCCTGGCGGCTGGCTTCCTGCCTGCGCTGCGGGCCAGCGGGGTGGCGCCGGCGCTGCAGTTGAAGACATTGTGATGCGCTGTCCCTGCGCGTGAAAGCAGCCATCCATGGCTGCACTGGTTTAACGCGCGGTCCCTGCGCAAGAAAGCAGCCATCCATGGCTGCACTCTTCAAGAGAGCACTTCCAGGATACTTGTCATGCAGATTCAACCCATACTCGCGGCACTGAAAAAGCATCGGCTGGCCACGACCCTGATCGCGCTGGAAATCGCGCTGGCCTGCGCGGTGCTGTGCAATGCCTGTTTCATCATTTCCCAGCGCATCACGGCCATGCACATCGACAGTGGCGTGGATGAAGCTGCGCTCGCGACGGTGCAACTGACCGGCTACGACTCCGCCCAGGCGGCCGACGTTGACGCGCGGGCACTCGCCGCGTTGCGCGCCGTTCCCGGCGTGGAGTCGGTGTCCCTGCTCAATTCCATACCATTCGGCAGCCGCCGTGGTACCGCTGGAATCACCACCGATGCCGCCGGCAAGCATTTTGGCGGCGTGATCGAGTTCTACGTGGGTGGTCCGGGCAGCCTGCGGGCACTCGGCGCCAAGGTCATCGCCGGGCGTGCACCGCAGGCCGATGACTTTCACGCGTTCACCGGTTTCATGCCCGACCAGGGCAGCGTGCAGATCACGCAGGCCCTGGCCGAACACTTGTGGCCGGGTGCCGATCCGCTCGGCAAGGAATTCTGGATGCTGAAGTCGCATTTCCGCGTGGTCGGCGTGCTCAAGAACCTGGTCCGGCCCGATCCGACGGGATGGTCGGCGGAACGGCGCCAATGGGCAGTATTCCTGCCCGCCCAACCAGGACCGTACCTGACGGGCAGCTACCTGTTGCGGGCCAGTCCCGGGGACTTGCCGCGCGTGCTGCGCGATGCGCTCGCATCCCTTGCCAAGGCAGTGCCGGAGGTGGTGATCGATCGGGAAGCCAGTCATACCCTGACTGATCTGCGCCGTGACGTGTTCAAGAACGACCGTGCCATGGCGGGCATGCTGGTCGGCGTGATCACCGCCATGCTGCTGGTCACCGCCTTGGGCATCGTCGGCCTGGCCAGTTTCTGGGTGGCGCAGCGGCGTCGGCAGATCGGCGTCCGCCGGGCCATCGGCGCCACCCGGCGCGACATCCTGCATTACTTCCAGACCGAGAACTTCCTGATCGTCACCGGCGGCATCGTGCTGGGCATGGCACTGGCGTTTGCGTTGAACCTCACCTTGATGAAGTTCTACGAGCTGCCGCGCCTGCCGCTGTATTACCTGCCGCTCGGCGCCATGGCGTTGTGGGCGCTCGGCCAGCTCGCGGTGCTCGGTCCGGCGCTGCGCGCCGCGGCCGTGCCGCCAGTAGTGGCGACACGCAGTGCGTGAAGTTTCAACGTCCCCCTGCAAGCAGGGGGAGAGGCAATTTGGAGATTGGCAATGTTCGGCTATTACCTCGATCTCGCGCTGCGCAGCCTGAAGCGCAACAAGGCGCTCACGGCGCTGATGGTGCTGACCGTCGGTTTCGGCGTCGCTGCGTCGATGACGACGTGGTCGGTGTTCCGCGCGGTATCGGGAGACCCGATTCCGCAGAAGTCGGCGCGGCTCTTCGTGCCGCAGATCGACAACTGGGGACCGACCGGCCACGAGCCGGGCAGCAACAGCACCGAGCCTCCCAGCGCGATGAGCTATACCGATGCGGTGGCGCTGATGCGCGCGCATCGGGCGAAATACCAATCGGCGATGTACCAGATCGCCGATTCGGTCGCTCCGAAGGCCGCCAACCAGTCGCTGACGCTGATTGCCGGCGAGGCCGTGGGCAGCGAGTTCTTCCCGATGCTGGATGTGCCGTTTGCCTACGGCGGCGGCTGGAGCGGCGCCGAGGACGCGAATCGTGCCCAGGTCGCGGTGATCAGCAGCCAACTCAACGGGATGCTGTTCGGCGGCGCTGACAGCGTCGGCAGGATGCTCACCTTCGGCCACCACGACTACCGCGTGGTCGGCGTCACCGACGACTGGCATCCGCATCCGGTGTTCTATGACGTCGTGAATACCGGTGGCTTCACCCCATTGGCCGCCGACATCTTCCTGCCGTTCGACACCGCCATCGCCAACGACGCCAACATCAACGGCAGTACCAATTGCAACCAGCCGCCGGCGGAGTCGGGCTTCAAGGGCCTGCAGAAATCCGAGTGCGTGTGGATTTCCTTCATGGTGCAGCTGGATGATGCCGCGGCAGTCCGCGACTACCACCAGTTCCTGGTCAATTACTCGCTGGAGCAACAGCGTGCGGGCCGTTTCAACTGGCCGCCCGAGGTGCGCCTGCGTGGGCTGATGGCGTGGCTGGCCGAGCGGCACGTGGTGCCGTCGGATACGAAGGTTTCGCTGTACGTCGCGGTGGGCCTGCTGCTGGTGTGCCTGGTCAACGTGATGGGCCTGCTGCTGGCCAAGTTCATGCGCCGCAGCGGCGAGATCGGCGTGCGCCGCGCGCTGGGCGCCTCGCGTGGCGAGATCTACCTCCAGTTCCTGGTCGAGGCCGGCATGGTCGGGCTGGCGGGCGGCGTGCTGGGACTGGCGCTGACCTGGCTGGGCATTGCCGGGGTCGGCTGGGTGATGCCGCCGGAGATTGCCGCGTTGGCGCACATGGACGTGTCCCTGCTGGCCACCACGCTCATCGTCGCGATCGTGGCGACGATGCTGGCCGGCCTGTATCCCACCTTGCGCGCGTCGGCGGTGCAGCCGGCGTGGCAATTGAAATCGAATTGAGGCGATCGCCATGGCGCGAATCGACTATTCCACTTCGTCATCCCCGCGCAAGCGGGGATCCAGAGACTTTGTATCTGCTGGCACCGAAACACTGGATTCCCGCTTTCGCGGGAATGACGAGCAAACGCAAAAATCTGAGCTCGAGGCCTGCAGATGACACTCCCCCCCATTCTTGCCGCGCTCAGGAAACACAAGTCCGGCGTCGTCCTGATCACGTTGCAGATCGCACTGACCCTGGCGATCGTCTGCAACGCGGTGTTCATCATCGGCCAGCGCGTCGCGACCGTGCAGCGGCCGACCGGCATGGACGAGCAGAACCTGTTCCTGATCCAGCAGCAGATCGTCAACGCCCCAACCGGCAACGATGCGGCGTCGCTGGAGCGCCGCTACGCCATGCTCCGCAGCGACCTCATGACCCTGCGCGGCCTGCCCGATGTGGCGTCCGCGGCACCAGTCCGGTCGCTGCCGTTGCTGCAATCCTCGAACAATGGTGGGGTCGGCTTGCAGCCGAACCAGGACCACAGTACCGCCACGACGACGTTCTACGGCGGCGACGAGGATCTGCTGAAGACCCTGGGCGTGCGGCTGGTCGCTGGCCGCAATTTCACTGCCAGCGAGATCACCCACGACGACCGCGGTGGCGACTGGCAGCCGCCGGTGGCCATCGTCACCAGGGCGCTGGCGGACCAGCTGTTTCCCGCGGGTGATGCCTTGGGCAAGACCGTGTATTTCAATGGTGGCGCGGTGCCAACCACCATCATCGGCATCGTCGCGCGCCTGCAGACGCCCAACGTTGGCTGGGGGAGTGACTACAACTGGAACTCGACGCTGCTGCCGACGTTCCCCAACGACACCTATACGCGTACCGCGGTGCGCGCCAAGCCGGGCCAGCTGGATGCAGCCATGCGCGATGCTCGCCAGGCGCTGGTCGCGGCCAACCCACAGCGGGTCATCCGCAACGGCTTCGCTGGCTTCATCGGCATCTATCCCTACTCCGACATCCGCGCGCGTGCCTATCGTGCCGACATCGGCATGGCGCTACTAATGGGCGTGATCTGCCTGGTCCTGCTGTGCGTCACCGGTGCCGGCATCGTCGGCCTCACTAGCTTCTGGGTCGGCCAGCGGCGCAGGCAGATCGGGATCCGCCGCGCGCTGGGGGCGACGCGCACCGACATCCTGCGCTACTTCCAGGCCGAGAACCTGCTGATCGCGGGAATGGGCGTGGCGCTCGGCGCGGCCCTGGCGGTGGGCCTGAACCTGTGGCTGATGCAGCAGTTCGCGATGGACCGGATGTCGCTGCTGTACGTGCTGGCCGGCGTCGTCGCGTTGCTGGCGCTGGGGCAGGGCGCGGTGTTGGCGCCGGCCCTGCGCGCCTCGAGGGTGTCGCCGGTGGAGGCGACGCGGTCGGTCTAGTTGTTTGGATCCCTGGCTGGGAAGCCGGAAATGCAGGAGGAATGCAATGTTCGCCTATTATCTTGATCTTGCTCTGCACAGCCTGAAGCGCAACAAGATGCTGACGGCGCTGATGATCATCGCCATCGCGGTCGGCATTGGCGCCTCGATGACGACGCTGACGGTGATGCACGTGCTTTCCGGCGACCCGCTGCCCGGCAAGAGCGCGCATATCTTCTATCCGCAGGTGGATCCCACGCCGGCCGACTGGAACAACCCCAGGCATCCGCTCGCGGTGATGGACGACCGCTCGGCGCTGGAGCTGTGGAGCGCGCGGCGCGCCGATCGCCAGGCCCTGATCGTGCAGAGTCCGGTGAAGGTGAGCGCGCCGGGCGTGGATCGCCCACCGCTGCAGCTGACCCTGCTGGCCACCACCTCGGATTTCTTCCCGATGTTCGAGGTGCCGTTCGCCTATGGCCGCGCCTGGACGCCCGCCGATGAAACGAGCCATGCACGCGTCGCGGTGATCTCGTCCGATCTCAACGACCGGCTGTTCGATGGCGCGGACAGCGTCGGCAGGACCGTGCGTCTGAAGGACAGCGACGTGCGCATCGTCGGCGTGCTGAAGCCCTGGCGGCCCACGCCCTTGTTCTACGACGCGCAAGGCGGCTTCACCGGCAACGGTTACGAGACGAGCTACTACGCCAGGCCGGAGGATGTCTTCATGCCGTTCCAGAGTGCGCTCGAGGTCAACGACGGCAACTTCTTCCAGTTCACCTGCTGGGGCGGCGGGCCGCCGGTCCCTGGGCATCTGGAGGGCTCGCCCTGCCTCTGGGTTGCCCTGTGGGTGGAACTGGACAGCGCGGCCAAGGTCGCGGACTACCGCGCCTTCATCACCAACTACGCCCAGCAGCAAAAGACGCTCGGGCGTTTCGCCAATACCGACACGCGCATGCTCGATCTGGTGCAGTGGCTGGACCACCAGCAGGTGATACCGAAGAATGCGCGGCTGCAGACCTGGCTGGCGCTCGCCTTCCTGGTGATCTGCCTGTTCAACACGGTCGGCCTGCTGCTGGCGAAATTCCTGCGTCGTGCGGGTGAGATCGGTGTGCGCCGCGCGCTGGGTGCGTCGCGGCGTTCGGTGTTCGCGCAGTACCTGATGGAGGCGGGGCTGATCGGCTTTATTGGCGGTATAGGCGGCTGGTTGCTGACCCTGCTCGGGCTGTGGCTGGTGCGCCGCCAGCAGACGCCGTATGCCGACCTCGTCGGCCTGGACATGTCGATGTTCGTGACCACGTTCGCCCTGGCGATCGTGGTGAGCCTGCTGGCGGGTGCGCTGCCGGCGCTGCGGGCCAGCCGCGTTGCGCCGGCATTGCAACTGAAGGTTTATTAGGGGAGCAACTGACATGCAGATTCAACCCATACTCGCGGCACTGAAAAAGCACCGGCTGGCCACGACCCTGATCGCGATGGAAATCGCGCTGGCCTGCGCCGTGTTGTGCAACGCCATCTTCCTGATCGGCGATCGCCTCTCGGCAATGGATCTCAACAGCGGCGTGGATGAAGCTGCATTGGGTGTGATCGTGGTCACGGGGTTCGAGCCGAAGCAGGCGACCGATCTGAATGCGCGCATGGTTTCGGGCCTCGGGGCGATTCCCGGTGTCGAGTCGGTGCATGTCGTCAGCTCGGTGCCGTTTGGCCCGCAAGGCGGCGTCAATGGCATCACCCTCGATCAGGAAGGCAAGCACGTGGGCGCAGTGGTCCAGCTCTACCAGGGCGAAGCCGGTTCCCCGGAGGCGCTTGGCCTCAAGCTCGTGGCTGGCCACCTGCCTGCGGCCGCTGATTACCAGCCGATCCTCGGTCAGGACTACATGCCGCTTTCGTCGCAGGTGCTGATCACGCGGGCTTTGGCAGAAAAGTTGTGGCCGGGCAAAGACCCCCTGGGCAAGGAGTTCTGGGGCGCCAAGTACCGATTCCGGGTGATCGGCGTCGTGGCGAACCTGTCGGTGTCGCAGTACACCGAGAACGGCGAGCATGGCGCGGAATGGTGCGTCTTCGTGCCGGTGCAGGCGGGCGGGCTGCTCGCGGGCACCTATCTCATCCGCGCCAAGCCACAGGATCTGGAACGGGTAATGACCGCGGCACGTCTGGCGGTGCCGAAGATCGCGCCGCAGGTCGTGCTCGATCATTCCGGCAGCCACACCATCAGTCATCTGCGCGAGCAGTTCTTCAAGAACGACCGGGCGATGGCCGGCATGCTGGTGGGCATCATCGTCGCGCTGCTCGGCGTCACCGCGCTGGGCATTGTCGGCCTGGCGAGCTTCTGGGTGGCGCAGCGGCGTCGGCAGATCGGCATCCGCCGCGCGCTCGGCGCCACCCGCGCGGACATCCTGCGCTATTTCCAGACCGAGAACTTCCTCATCGTCAGCTTCGGCATCGTGCTGGGCATGGTCCTGGCCTATGGCCTGAACCTGATGCTGATGCAGTACTACGAAGTGCCGCGGCTGCCGGCCTACTACTTTCCCGTCGGCGCGCTGGTGCTGTGGGGGCTGGGCCAGCTGGCGGTGCTGGCCCCCGCACTGCGCGCCGCGGCGGTGCCCCCGGTCGTCGCCACGCGTGGCGTGTGATTCATGCCACCATGACCACTTGCCGCGACCCCGTCCACAGGTAAGCAAACATGCGTACGGTTCTGATCATCGATGACAACCCGGCTGTCGGCGAAGCCCTGACGCTGGCGCTGTCGCTGAACGAAATCTCGGCGTGTACGGCGGCGAGCCCGGAACAGGGTCTGGCCCTGCTGGCGCGTGAGCACGTCGACGTCGTGATCCAGGACATGAACTTCACTGCCGACACCACCTCGGGCAAGGAGGGCGAGGCGCTGTTCCGCGCGATCCGCGAGCAGCATCCGGATCTGCCGGTGGTGCTGCTCACCGCGTGGACCCACCTGGAGACCGCGGTGGAGCTGGTGAAGGCCGGTGCGGCGGACTACCTGGCCAAGCCCTGGGACGACAACAAGCTGCTGACCGTGGTGGAGAACCTGCTCGAGCTCGGTGAATCCACCCGTGAAGCCACCCGGGCGCGGCGCGAGCAGCGCCGCCGGCGCGAGGCGTTGCGGGAGAAATACGACCTCGACGGCCTGGTGTTTGCGTCCAACGGCATGGCGCGCACCCTGGAGCTGGCGTGCCAGGTGGCACGTTCCGACGTGTCGGTGCTGATCACCGGCCCGAACGGCAGCGGCAAGGAACGCATCGCGGCGATCGTGCATGCCAATTCGGCGGTGAAGAGCGGGCCGTTCGTCGCGGTCAATTGCGGTGCCCTGCCGGGCGAGCTGATCGAGGCGGAACTGTTTGGCGCCGATGCCGGTGCGTACACCGGTGCCAACAAGGCGCGCGAGGGGCGATTCGAGCTGGCCGACGGTGGCACCCTGTTCCTCGACGAGATCGGCAATCTGCCGCTGGCCGGGCAGATGAAGCTGCTGCGCGTGCTGGAAACCGGCCAGTACGAGCGCCTCGGCTCCGGCCGCACGCGTCGCGCCAAGGTCCGCGTGTTGTCGGCGACGAACGCCGACCTCAAGGCGATGATCAAGGCCGGCACGTTCCGCGAGGACCTGTACTACCGCTTGAACGTCATCGAGGTGAACCTGCCGCCGCTGGCCGAGCGCAGCGACGACATCCTGCCGCTGGCCGAGCATTTCCTGGCTGGACGCGCCCAACTCGGTGATGCCGCGCGCGAGGCGCTGCTCGACTACCCCTGGCCGGGCAACGTCCGGGAGCTGAAGAATGCGATCGAGCGCGCGGCGCTTCTGGCCGGCGGCGGAACGGTGGTGCCGGAGCTGCTGAACCTCGCGCCGCACCCGACGACGGCGGCCGCGCGCAGCCTGGACGAGCCTAGCCGCGAGGCGGTGGAGGCGGCGCTGCGCGGCGCCGATGGCGTGGTCAGCCGTGCGGCGCAGGATCTCGGCCTGTCGCGCCAGGCGCTGTACCGGCGCATGCAGCGCTACGGCCTGGACGTGTCGCCTTGAGCGCGCGCACCATGCACACTTGGTTGCGGCGGGGTGGGAGACGACCTGGATGAGATTGGCCGTCATCTCCCTGCAGACCCGCCTGGCGCTGCTGCTGGCGGCAGCGGCGCTGGTCGGCGCCATGGTGTACACCGGAGTCACGCGCTGGCCGCTGCCGCAGCTGCTCGGCGCCGTGCGGGCCGGGCTCGGCGTGGGCGATTCGCCGCCGGTGCCGGTCGGCGTCTACGCCGGCCTGCTGCTCAGTGCGGGGGTCGTGCTGGCCCTGTCCTGGTGGTTTGCGCACGTCGCCATGGCCCCGGTGGTGCGCCTGCTGCGGGCGCTGGAAGGCTCGGTGGCCAGCTATCGCGATGGCGATTTCAGCCTGTCGATCGCCATCGACCGGCGCGACGAGCTGGGTCGCCTGATCCGCATGCACAACGAGTTGGGCCAGACCTTGCGCGAGCAGCGCCAGAACCTGGTGCAGCGCGAACTGCTGCTGGACACGGTGGTGCAGAACACGCCGGTGGCCCTGGTGCTCACCGATGCGGGCGGGCGCGTCGCCTACGCCAACATCGCCGCGCGGCACCTGTTCAACGATGGCCGCAGCCTGCTGGGCCTGGACTTCATGCAGGTGTTGACCAGCGCGCCGGAAGGCTTGCGCGATGCGGTAAAGGCCGGTGGCGACGTGCTGTTCAGCGTGGAAATGGACGGCAGCGAGGAGCGCTTCTACCTGTCGCAGCGCGCCTTCCGCCTGCAGGGCCGGCCGCATCGCCTGCAGTCGTTCCGGCGCATGACGCGCGAGCTGTCGCGTCAGGAAGTGGCGACCTGGAAACGGGTGATACGCGTCATCAGCCACGAGTTGAACAACTCCCTGGCGCCGATTTCCTCGCTGTCGCACTCCGGCGCGGAGCTGGCGCGGCGCGGCGACATGGCACGCCTGCCGGCGGTGTTTTCCACCATCGGCGAGCGTGCCCAGCATCTGCATGATTTCATCGCCGGCTACGCCCGCTTCGCCAAGCTGCCGGCGCCGCAGCTGGCCGCCGTCGACTGGGGGCAGTTCGTGGACGCGCTGGTCCTGCAGTGCTCGTTTCGCCAGATCGGGCCGTTGCCGGTGCATCCCGGGCATTTCGACGCGGTGCAGATCGAGCAGGTGATCATCAACCTGGTCAAGAACGCACATGAGGCGGGGGGACCCGTCGAGGACGTCACGCTGGCCATCGTCGAGCACGGACGCGAGTGGCATATCGAGGTGTGCGACCGCGGCACCGGTATGACCGACGCGGTGCTCAAGCAGGCCTTGCTGCCGTTTTATTCCACCAAGCGTTCGGGTACCGGGCTGGGGCTGGCCCTGGCGCGTGAGATCAGCGAAGCCCACGGCGGTCGGGTGCTGCTGGCCAACCGCGAAGGCGGCGGCCTGCGGGTCAGCCTGTGCCTGCCGAAGTTCGCGGCCGGCTGAGGCATGACTCACCTATACTGCCGTTCCCAGTGATTTCGCAGATACGCACGATGCGTTTCGTCCCGGCGTCGATGGGCCACGCGGCATGAGCACGGAAGTTCCCAAACCACTGACACCGCTGACGGCGGCGGAAGCGCAGACGCGCATCAGCTTCCTGCTCGAGCTCGCCCGGCGCCTGCATCAGTACGGCACCAGTTCGCCGCGGCTGGAGATGGCGGTGGCCGGTGCGGCCCAGGCTCTCGGGCTGGTGGCCGATGTCTGGTCCAGCCCGACGGCGATCATCATTTCCTTTGCCGATGCCGCGTACGGCGACGAGGGGCTGGCACAAAGCACGCAGGTGATGCGCCTGCCGGTGGGCGAGGTGAATCTGGCCCGCCTGTGCGAGGCCGACGCCATTGCCGACCGGGTCATCGCCGGCGAGCTGGACTTGCGCGAGGGCTTCCGCTGCCTTCGGGCGCTGTCGCGCCCCGAGTCCTGGCGCTCGCGCGGGGCGATGATCCTCAGCTACGGGCTGTCGGCTGCAAGCATCGCGGCGCTGTTCCTGCACAGCGCCTGGGTTGATCTGGTGGTGGCCGGGGCGATCGGTCTCATCATCGGCTGGATCACCGTCCTGTCCGCGAGCCGGCCGCGCCTGGCGGTGGCCAGCGACCTGATCAGCGCCGTCGTGGCGACAACCGTGGCCACGGTGATCAGCGCGTTCGTGGTACCGCTGGCGATCAAGTCGGTGGTGTTGTCCAGCCTGATCATCCTGATTCCCGGCATGTCCCTGACCACCGCAGTGCGCGAGATCTCAAGCCAGCACCTGGTGTCCGGCATGGCCCGCCTGGGTGGTGCCATGGCGACGCTGCTCAAGTTGACCTTCGGCACCGTTGCGGCAGCGCAGATATGCGTGGCGGTCGGTATCCATGCGCGTGATTACGCCTTGCCGCCGTTGCCGCCATGGACCGATTTTCCGGCCTTGCTGGTGGCTGCGGTGGCATTTGCCATCCTGTTCCGTGCCGCTGCCCGCGATTATCCCGTGGTGATAGTCGCGGTGGTGCTGGGGTATTTGGCCACGCGCTGGGGCGGGTTGGTATCCGGATCGCTGCCGGCGGCTCCGTTTGGGGTCTTTGTCGCTGCGCTGCTGGTCGGAGCCATGGCCAACTTCTATGCGCGGTTTGCCCATCGGCCCGGGGCTGTGATCCGCGAACCCGGCATCCTGCTGCTGGTGCCGGGCAGCGTGGGTTTCCGCAGCATGTCATTCCTCATGGAGCACGACACGCCCCTGGGTCTCGACACCGCGTTGCTGCTGTTCACCCTGCTCGTGTCCATCGTGGCCGGGTTGATGTTTGGCGACCTGCTGGTTTCCGCACGCCGCTCGCTTTGAGGCCACAGGCAAACGCCTGGGCGCGTGCATGAAAAACGCCGGCACAAGGCCGGCGTTCCCGTTTCAGATGCGCGGTACCGCTCAGATGGCCATATCCTTTTCCTTCTTGCCCGCCTTCAATGCGGCGCTGAACCAGCGTGGGCGCTTGCCACGGCCGGACCAGGTCTGCGCCGGATCGGCAGGGTTGCGGTATTTCGGCGGTACCGGTACCCCGGCGCGCTTGCTCTTGCCGCGGGTATTCCCGAATACGTCGTCGAAGGTATAACCCTCGGCTTTGAGCAATGCGTGTACCTTCTCGCGTAGTTTCGATACGCGCTCCTTGCGCAGTTCCACCTGACGGACCTGCGCCTTGTTGATCAGCTCGTTGAGCTGCGCGTGGTTGAGGCTTTTGATGTCAACTGCCATGTGGTACTCCCGGATGGATATTTGATTTGCGGATGTTGCATTGGACCGCCACTCCCTGCGTTGACCTTCGCGTGCCGCGGTCGTTGCTACCGGCGGATTCTCACCTATTTCTGGAATGTTTGTAAAGCGGCAGCGCGATATCCGGGAAACGCTAATAATGGCGTGGGCATCCGGCTCGACGAATGTGGATCAAGCATGAAAGCAAATCGCCCCTGCTTGCGTACATTAGCGTCGGCCGATTCAGCCCAGTAAGGCGAATAACTGTTCCTCACTGAGGGTCTGGCTGATCTCCGCATCGCGGGCGCGATATTCCAGCGTACCGGCTGCGACGCCACGCTCGCTGACCACGATCCGGTGGGGAATGCCGATGAGCTCCATGTCCGCAAACATGGCGCCTGGGCGCAAGCCGCGATCGTCCAGCAATACTTCGACGCCGCGTGCCTGCAGTGCCTGATACAAGGCCTCGGCGGCGGCACCGACTTCAGGTGCCTGGCGCGAATTGATCACGCAGATGACGACGCTCCACGGGGCCATTGCCGCCGGCCAGACGATACCCTTGGCGTCGTGGCGCTGCTCGATGGCTGCGGCGACGATGCGGGTAACGCCAATGCCATAGCAACCCATGCTCATGACCTGGTTGTTGCCACTGTCGTCCAGCACCGTGGCCTGCATGGCTTGCGCATACTTGGTGCCGAGCTGGAAGATGTGTCCGACCTCGATGCCCCTGGCGACATGCAGGACACCGTGGCCGTCGGGGGAGGAATCGCCCTCCACCACATTGCGCAGGTCGGCAATCCGTGCGATGCGCGCATCGCGGTCCCAGTTGGCGCCGGTGAAATGCCGCCCGGCGACATTGGCGCCGCATACGAAGTCCGCGAGCACGGCGGCGTCGCGATCGACGATGACCGGGATTTCCGCCGGCAGGCGCACCGGCCCGATGAAGCCGATGGTCGCGCCGGCAATGGCACGCACTTCCTCCTCGCTGGCGAACACGACTTCGCCCCCAAGCTCATCAAGGGCGGCGGCCTTGATTTCATTGAGCGTGTGGTCACCGCGCAGGCACAGCGCCACCAGGCCGGCGTGTCCGCGGAGCAGCAGGGTCTTCATGCATCGGCTGGTCGCCACCCCAAGCAGGGCCGCCACTTCCTCGATGCTGCGCTGGGTTGGTGTATCCACCATCTCGAGCGCCATACTCGGCAACGGGCGACCCTGGGCGGGCGGCAAGGCTTCGGCCTTTTCCAGATTCGCGGCGTAATCGGAACCATCGGAAAACACGATGGCATCCTCGCCGGAGTCGGCCAGCACCTGGAACTCGTGGCTGGCATTGCCACCAATCGCCCCGGTATCCGCCTGCACGGCGCGAAAAGCCAGCCCCAGGCGGCTGAAAATGCGCGAATAAGCCTCGTACATCACCGCATAGGTTGCGGCCAGCGACTCGGCGTCGAGATGGAACGAATACGCGTCCTTCATCAGGAACTCGCGCGCCCGCATTACGCCGAAACGGGGCCGGATTTCATCCCGGAACTTGGTCTGGATCTGGTAGAACGTGATTGGCAGCTGCTTGTAGCTTTTGAGTTCGTTGCGCGCGAAATCAGTGATGACCTCTTCATGCGTGGGGCCGAAACAGAAGTCCTGCTGCTTGCGGTCCTTGAGCTTGAGCAACTGGTCGCCGAATTTGTCCCAGCGCCCGCTCTCTTCCCACAATTCGCGCGGCTGGATCGCCGGCATGAGCATTTCAATGGCGCCGGCCCGGTTCATTTCCTCGCGTACCACGTTCTCCACCTTGTGCAGTACCCGCAGGCCCAATGGCGACCATATGTACAGACCGGCAGCGAGCCGGCGGATCATGCCTGCGCGCAGCATCAACTGGTGGCTGACGATTTCCGCGTCGGCAGGCACCTCCTTGACGGTTGCCAGGTGGAATTGGCTCAGGCGCATGGCTTGACTTCCGGCAGATGGAAAGCGCCATTGTAATGGCAGCCGGCCATGTGGCCGAGTGGCGCGCGCGATTTTGCAGGACCCGCCCGCCGTCGCCGGCGGATTCCTGCGTTCGATTTGTTCCGGGTGCGCGCAAATTGGAGGGAGTGCGCGGCTATTGGGAGTTCTGGCAATACTGCTGGTACTGCGTCTCGGCCGAGCTCAGCTGCGCCTGGCGCTGGTTGTTCGGCAATACCACGTCGATGCCATCCTTGTTCACCACCAGCGGCGCGCTCCCCCGCAGCTGGGTCAGGTTCGCCGACAGCGTCGCGCAGAGCCGGGCACGGTTGTCGGGGGTGTCGGCCATCGGCGTTGCCGGAGGCGCCGGAGCTGCCGCCCTGGTGGCCTCGGTGCCTGCTTCCGTCGAGGCCGGTGCCGTTGCCGCAGGCGCGCTGGTCGGGGACATGCTGGTGCCGGTCAGCGAGATCTGCTTGTAGTGGACTCCGGCTTCCGGCGGCGCTTCCGAGTAGTGCACCGTGCCGCCGGCGTCAGTCCAGCTGTAGATCTGGGCAACCGACAGGGGCGACAGCATCAGCAAAACGATGGCAAGGGGCAAACGCAGCATGGGCGACTCCGGCGATTGCGGACAGGTGGCAGCCTTGTTAGCACCAGTGGGCACCGGACTCAATACCCGATGGTCTACACTTTGTGCATTAGATCATGGATAAGCGCATGGGCGTTTCAGTACCGGTGAATCCGCCGCGGCACAAGGGTATTTACCTGCTGCCGAACCTGTTCACCACGGGGGCAATGTTTGCCGGCTTTTACGCCATCATCGCCGGTATCGACGGGCGTTTCACCGAGGCAGTCGTGGCCGTGTTCGCTGCTGCCCTGCTCGATGGCCTGGATGGGCGCGTGGCGCGCCTGACCGGCACGCAGACCGATTTTGGCGTGCAGTACGACTCATTGTCGGACCTCGTCAGTTTTGGCCTGGCGCCGGCGCTGGTGATGTATACGTGGTCGCTTTCGGCCCTGGCGGATTACGGTGAACCCTGGGGCAAGGTGGCCTACGCTGCCGCCTTCATCTACGCCGCTTGCGCCGCGCTGCGCCTGGCACGCTTCAATACCCAGGTTGGTGTCGCCGACAAGCGCTATTTCCAGGGCCTGGCCAGCCCGGCCGCGGCGATCGTGTGCATGTCGTTCGTGTGGAGTGCGGAAAAGACCGGGTATGCCGGCGCCGAGCTGTGCTTTGTCACGCCGTGGATCGCGGTGATCGTGGGCTTGCTCATGGTCAGCCGCTTTCGCTATTTCAGCTTCAAGGCCCCGCCGGGTGGCGAACGCCAGCGCGTACCCTTCGTGTGGATGGTTGTCGCCGTGCTGCTGCTGGCGCTGCTGGTGCTGGATACGGCCCGCGTGCTGCTGGCCGGCTTTACCGTATACCTGCTTTCCGGGCCGGTATGGACGGTGTGGCGCCTGGTCGCCCATCGCCGCGCGAGGCGCGGCAAATGAACACGCGCCGCTGCGCCGTGGTTGATGGGGCCCATCGCGCCAGGGTGTTGCATACCCTGGGATTCGTGCCGTGGGTCAGGCGGGGGCAGCCGGGCGCAGGGCGGGTGGCCGCCGCGGCCCTGGCCGACGAGGGGCTGCCATCGGCGCCCGCCCCTGGCATGGCCTGCGTGGTGGTTCTGGCTGAGCGCTGCAGCCCCTCGGCTCTGGACTTGCTCGGTCGGGCGATGCATGCCGGGGGACCGCTGCTGGCGCGTGCCGGGCGCATCCAGGTGCGTGCGGGCAAGCTGGACGGGGTACCGGTCGCGGCGACCTATCTCGTGTTCGGGGCGGCCCAGGCCGAGGTCCTGCGGCACAGCCTGCCTGCGGCGCCTGCAGGGGCATCGTCCGTGGTGGTCGTGGACGAGCTGGCGGCGGTGCTTGCCGAGGGTCGCGCCAAGCAGCGCTTGTGGGTGGCATTGCGCGGCTTGCGCACCAGACTGGCCGCGACCGGCGGCTGAAACCCGTGGCCAGCGTACCCATGCCGCAGCCCAGGATACGAGCCATGTGCCCGGGCGACGTGGCGGCGGTGAGCGCCATGGAAGCCGCTTCCTACGAGTTCCCGTGGACCACGGGCATTTTTGCCGATTGCCTCAAGGCTGGGCATTCCTGCTGGGTGCTGACCGTGGACGAGGCGACGGCGGGTTACGGCATCCTGTCCATCGGGGCCGGCGAGGCGCACGTGCTGAACCTCTGTGTGGATCCATCGCGGCGCAGCCAGGGGCTGGGCTGGTATTTGCTTGCGCGGCTGCTGGAGGTCGCCCGCTGGCATCGCGTGCAGCGTATCTTCCTGGAAGTGCGGCCGTCCAATCCGCGTGCAATTGCGCTGTACCACGCGGCCGGCTTTGCCGAGATCGGCCGGCGCCCGCGCTATTACCCGGCGCGGCGTGGCCGTGAGGACGCGATCGTGATGGCGCTCGACATGGAGTAAATACTCACCCTGTTTACCCCTCAACCCAGCTTTTGCCTCTGCTCGCGCAGCGCAATGAGCGTGGTGTTCCAGTCGACGATGCGCTGGCGCTCCTGGGCGACCACCTCGGCTGGCGCATGGGCGATGAAATTCGCGTTGCCGAGCTTGCCTTCGCACTTGGTGATTTCACCTTCGATGCGGGAGACTTCCTTGGCCAGCCGGGCCTTCTCCGCGTCCAGGTCGATCAGGCCGGCCAGCGGCAGCAGGAGGCGCAGCGTGCCGACCACCGCGGCCGCCGCGGCGGGCTCCGCGGCGCCGCCGGCGATCCATTGCGGTGCTTCGGTGCGCGCCAGGAAGCTGATCTGCGCTGCAAATTTTCCGACCCGCGCCCGGTCGCCGGCATCACCATCGGCCAGCAGCAGGGGAATGGTCTTGGCAGGAGAGATGTTCATCTCTGCGCGGATGCGGCGAATCCCGGAGAGCGCGCTCTTGAGCCACTCGATCTCATTCGAGGCGGCGCTGTCCAGCGGAATGTCGGCGGCGCACGGCCATGGCCGCAGCATCAGGTATTGCTCCCGCAGGCCGAGCCTTGGCGCCAGCGATTGCCAGATTTTCTCGGTGATGAACGGGATGATCGGGTGCAGCGCGCGCAGCACGTTCTCCAGCACGTACAGCGATGTGAACCGATAGGACTGGATTTGCCCGATATCGGTGGTCAATTGGCCATCGCCAGCGAGATCGACGGCAACCTTGGGATTGAGGTACGGCTTGGAGAATTCGATGAACCAGTCGCAGTATTCATTCCAGACGAATTCGTACAGCGACTGAGCCAGCAGGTCGAAGCGATACGTGGCGAAGTGCTGCTCGACGTCGCCGAGCGTTCCGGCCAGCCGCGTCAGGATCCAGCGTTCGGCTTCGGTGCTGGGCCAGTTCCTTGGCTTATCGATCACTGCGCCCGGTGGGATGGCGTCGCCGCGGGCGGCCGCTTCTTCCGGGGTTGGTGTCGGGTCGAGCCAGCCGAGCACGAAGCGCGCCGCGTTCCACAGCTTGTTGCAGAAGGCCTTGTAGCCTTCGGCGCGCTTCAGGTCGAAGTTGATGGTGCGGCTGTAGCTGGCCAGCGCGGCGAAGGTGAAACGCAGCGCGTCAGTGCCGATCGGCTTGATGCCGTCCGGGTACTCCTTGCGTATGCGCTTTTCCACCTTGTCGCGCACCTGCGGAAGCAGCAACGATCCGGTGGACTTGGCCACCAGCGGCTCCAGCTCGATGCCGTCGATCAGGTCCAGGGGATCGAGCGTGTTGCCCTTGGATTTGGACATCTTCTGACCTTCGGCATCGCGCACGATGGCGTTGATGTAGACCTCGCGGAACGGTATGCGGCCGGTGAAGTAGCGCGTGGTCATGACCATGCGCGCGACCCAGAAGAAGATGATGTCGAAGCCGGTGACCAGCACCGCGCTGGGCAGGAAGATCTGGTCGCGCTGCCAGTCGGCGACGACGTCGCCGTGTTCGTTGCGGACCGGGCCTTTGCCCGGCCAGCCGAGGGTGGAGAACGGCCACAGCGCCGAGCTGAACCAGGTGTCCAGCACGTCCTCGTCCTGGCGCAGTGCGCCGACCGGTGCGCTGGCGGCGTGGGCACGGGCGTCGGCCTCGTCCTCGCCGACGAAGATGTTGCCGTCCTCGTCGTACCACGCCGGAATGCGGTGTCCCCACCACAGCTGGCGGCTGATGCACCAGTCCTGGATGTTCTCCAGCCATTGCGTATAGGTCGTCGACCAATTCTCCGGCACGAACTTGATGTCGCCCGAGCGCACGGCATCGAGCGCGGGTTCGGTGATCGCCGTGCGGCCGCCTGGACGCCCATCGGCCTGGACCTCGCAGGTCAGGTCGACGAACCACTGGTCGGTGAGCATCGGCTCGATCACCGCGTCCGAGCGCTGGCTGACCGGCACCTGCAGCTTGTGCGCCCTGGTTTCCACCAGCAGGCCGGCGGCATCGAGGTCGGCGAGCACCTGCTTGCGTGCAACGTAGCGGTCCAGGCCGCGATACTTCACCGGCGCGTTGTCGTTGACCGTCGCGTCGAGGGTGAAGATGGTGATCATGGCCAGCTGGTGACGCTGGCCGATGGCATAGTCGTTGAAGTCGTGTGCGGGGGTGATCTTCACGCAGCCGGTGCCGAAGTCCCGGTCCACGTAGTCGTCGGCGATCACGGGAATCTCGCGTCCGGTCAGCGGCAGTTTCAGGGTCTTGCCAATCAGGTGCGCGTAGCGTTCGTCCTGTGGATGGACGGCCACGGCCACGTCGCCGAGCATGGTTTCCGGGCGCGTCGTCGCCACCACCACGCTGTCCGTGCCATCGGCCGTCGGGTAGCGGATCGACCACATGTGGCCGTCGCGCTCGACATTGTTCACCTCGAGGTCGGAGACGGCGGTGCCCAGCACCGGGTCCCAGTTCACCAGGCGGTTGCCGCGGTAGATCAGGCCGGCGCGATACCAGTCGATGAATACCTTGCGTACCGCGGCGGAAAGTCCGGCGTCCATGGTGAAGCGCTCGCGGGACCAGTCGGCGGTGGCGCCCAGCCGGCGCATCTGCCGGGTGATGGTCGAGCCGGATTCCTCCTTCCAGCGCCAGACGCGCTCGACGAACGCCTCACGGCCGATGTCCTTGCGGCTCTTGCCTATCGCTGCAAGCTGGTTCTCGACGATCTTCTGTGTGGCGATGCCGGCGTGGTCGGTGCCGACCTGCCACAAGGTGTTGCGGCCGCGCATGCGCTGGTAGCGCACCAGGGTGTCCATCACCGTCTGCTGGAATGCATGGCCCATGTGCAAGGTGCCGGTGACGTTTGGCGGCGGCAACAGGATGCAGTAGGGCTCACCCTGGCCGGACGGCTGGAAGGCCCCGCTGGCTTCCCAGCGTGCATACCATTTGGCCTCGATCGCGGCCGGCTCGAAACTCTTTTCCATGGGGTGTGCTCATTGGTGCGCGTGCGCGGCGCGCCCGCTTTGTGGCAAAGCAGCATTGTACGGGCAGCGCGCTGCCCGACCAACGCGCGCCGTGCCAGGCGCACCCGTGGCCGGACAGTCCTGCGCTGATTCCTGCTGGCGTGGCGGCTGGCGGCGGCCGGATGGAAGCGCGCCGCGTATCATGACCGGCCTGACCGGCAGCCGGATCTTCCCCGCATGTCCAGCTCCAATGCCCCGATACCCGAGCGTTGTCAAGGTCTGCGCGGGCTGCTGCGCATTGCTCCCGTGGTGGCGATCCTGGCCGCCATTGCGCTCAGCAATGCGCTGAGCCAGCTTGCCGATTACGCGCGCTTCGGCCAGGCCGTGCCGACCTGGCAGCCTTTCGTCTGGGAGTACTCCAGCGTCGCCTTGATCGGCGTGCTGCTGCCGTGGCTGGACTGGCTCAGCCGGCGCGTGCCGCTCGCGTCCTGGCGCTGGTACCCGACGGTGCCGATCCATCTTGGCGCCACGCTGGTGTTTTCCATCGTGCATGTCGCTGGCATGGTGGGTCTGCGCGAACTGGCCTATGCGCTGGCTGACAGCAGCTACCAGTTTGGCCCGGTGTTTTCCGGCTGGATCTATGAATACCGCAAGGACTTCGTGACCTACTGGATCATCGTTGGCTATCTGTCCGCGGTCGGCGCGTGGCGGCATTGGCGCGTGGCGCAGACGGCCGCGCCGCCGGAAGGGCAGGGGTCGGCACCGCCTGACGGCACGGCCGGTCGCCTGGATCGGCTGGTGGTACGCAAGCTCAACCGCGAGTTCATCCTCGACGTGGCCGAGGTCTCGCGCCTGGAAGCGGCGGGCAACTACGTCACCGTCCACGCCGATGCCACCGCCTATCGCTGGCGAGGGTCGCTGGCCAGCCTGGTGGCGCAGCTCGATACCGCCCGCTTCGTGCAGATCCATCGGCGTCAAGTGGTCAATGTCGACCATGTGCGCGAGATCCAGCCCTGGGCGCACGGCGACTATCGAGTGCTGCTCGATGACGGCAGCTTCATCAACTTCAGCCGCCGCTACCGCTCCCGCTTCGATGCGCGCTTCAAGCGTGCCGGCGATGCCGGCACGACGCCGGTCCCGACTCCAGCCGCCGCGGCCGGCGCCGTTCGTCCACAGCGCTGATCCCGCCCGTCCCGGCAGCGTCCCGTCCGTCACCCAGGCTGCTTGCGGGCGGCGCTGTAGAGCGTAGCGTCTGCGCCTCACGTCCCCGGAGGTCGACATGTCCAAGGCAAACCAACGTTCCATCCTGCCCGGCCGGTTCCCCTGTTGCGTCGGCCGCTCGCCACGTTCCGCCCGCTGCTGGCCATCGAGGCATACATACGCCTTGCCGCTGCATGGAGACGGACGATGAAGCGGCGCACCGTGCTGAAGTGGCTGGCTGGCGCGCCGGCGTTCGCCACCCTGCTGCCGGATCTGGCGGCGGCTGGGCAGGCGGCTGCGGCACCGGCGCCGGCGGGCCGGTTCCGTCGGGTGCGGCCAGGCGAGCCCGGATGGCCGTCGCCGACCGAGTGGGACGGGCTGAAGCGGCGGGTCGGCGGCCACCTGCAACAGCTCACCGATCCGCTGGCGGCGTGCCGTGCCGTGCCTTCCGGTGCGGCCTGCGCGGAGTTCCGTGCCCAGGTACGCAACCCGTACTACATCCTGGATCACGCCAACCTGACCCAGGCCTCGGGGTGGCTGGATGCGTGGACCTCGCAACCGAGCGCCTACGCCGTCGCGGCCAGGAGCGCGGCCGATGTCGCCGCGGCGGTGGATTTTGCCCGTGAACACCGTCTGCGGCTGGTGGTCAAGGGCGCCGGGCACAGTTATCAGGGGACCTCCTGTGCGCCGGATTCACTGCTGGTGTGGACGCACGCCATGGACGACATCACGCTGCACGATGCCTTCGTGCCCAGGGGCTGCGCCGGCCGCGTGGCGCCACAACCGGCGGTCAGCGTCGGGGCAGGGCAGGTCTGGGGGCATACCTACAACGCGGTGACGACCAAGGCTGGGCGCTACGTGCAGGGCGGCGGTTGCATGACCGTCGGTGTGGCCGGCCTGGTCAGCAGCGGTGGCTTCGGCAGCTGGTCGAAAAACTACGGCACCGCCGCGGCGAACCTGCTGGAAGCCGAGGTGGTGACCGCAGATGGTAAGGTCCGTGTCGTCAATGCGTGCAGCGACCCGGAGCTGTTCTGGGCCCTGAAAGGTGGTGGGGGTGGCAGTTTCGGGGTGATCACCCGCTTGACCCTGCGCACCCACGACTTGCCGGCTGCGTTCGGGTCGGTGAACGCGACGGTGCAGGCCCATTCGGAGGCGGCCTACCGGCGGTTGATCGAGCGCTTTCTGGCGCATTACCGGGAGCACCTGTTCAATCCCCAGTGGGGCGAAACCGTGCGCTTCCAGGTGCGGCACAAACTGAGCGTGAGCATGGTGTTTCAGGGCCTGGACCAGGCTGCCGCCACAGCGGCATGGAAGCCGTTCATGGATTTCGTGCAGGCCAGGTCGGGGGACTACACCATCGTTGCGCCGCTGCAGGTGATGGCCATCCCGCCGCGGGCCATCTGGGATCCGCAGGTGCTGCGCAAGATTCCGGGCCTGGTGGTTGCCGACAGCCGTCCGGGCGCGCCGGTGGACAATATCGTCTGGGCGGGTGACGCGTTCCAGGCCAGCCAATTCATCCACGGCTACGGCTCGGCGTGGTTGTCGCAGGCCTTGCTGGCGCCAGGGCGACGCGGTGCCTTGGCCAATGCACTGTTCGCCGCGAGCCAGGCATGGGGCTTCGCGCTGCACTTCAACAAGGGCCTGGCCGGGGCCATCCCCGCGCGGATCGAGGCGGCCCGCGACACGGCGACCAACCCGCAGGTGCTGGATGCGTTTGCGCTGCTCATCACCGGCAGCGAAGGGGTGCCGCCGATGCTGGCGCGCATCAAGGGCCACACGCCGGATCTCGCGCCGGCGCGCCAGCAGGCCGCCGCCAACCGCCAGGTGATGGAGGCGGTGTACCGGCTCATCCCCGATGCCGGTTCCTACGTGTCGGAGAGTGACTATTTTCTCGAGGATTGGCAGCGCCGCTTCTGGGGGCCGAACCATGCGCGCCTGCAACAGGTGAAGCAGCGCTACGATCCGGACGGCCTGTTCACCGTGCACCATGGTGTCGGCTCCGAGGCCTGGAGCGCGGATGGGTTTACGCGGATTGCCTGAACAGGGTCCGCGGTGTTCGTGGCAGTCGGCTATACCGGCGGGCTTCGGCGGATGCCGGCTGGTGCACGATGGCTCCGGCAATCCGAATCCCTATGGCGGCGCGGCGATGCGGTCGTCGGCCAGCACCTGGACCAGCGACGGTGGGCGGTAGCCTGGGTCGGCGAGCCAGCGTTCCCATACCGAACCGTCGACGGTCTCGTTGATCGTGGCGCCGACGACACGGTTGACGGGGCGGCTGAACCATCGGTACAGGCCAAGCAGGAATTCCGCATAGGAGTTGCGCGGCACGCCGGTCCATGCATCCGGCGCCGGGACGAACGGCGCGGTGAAGGCCAGGCCGCAATCCATGGCCTTGCGCTGCAACCAGGCGAGCGCCAGGTCAGGCAGGGGATCAGGCGTGCGTCCGGCACCGTCGTGGGCATAGCCGCCGCCCACGTCGGCGTGCGCGCCGATGAACCAGCGCTGCTCGATTTCAACCTGCTCGCGCTTTTTCATCGTGCAGGTTTCACCGGGCCGCAGGGTGGCGGGATTGCGCGTCCACAGCGCTGGCACAAAATCAGCGCGGTGCTCATCCAGCGCCAGTGCCTGGTAGGCGCACTTGACGATGCGGCTCAGCTCGGTGTCGTGGAAGCGGTAGCGCGCACGCGCGAACGGGAACCACGCCGCGACATCCGGTATGCCGAGCAGGCCGACGGTTTCCCAAACGCCCATGAACTGGATGTCGGTTTCTTCGGAGTGTCGGGCGCGGAAGGCCACTGCGGCCGGGTCGCCGGGTTTGATCGTGGTCTCGC
Organism: Lysobacterales bacterium; assembly: GCA_017305055.1. GTDB lineage: Bacteria > Pseudomonadota > Gammaproteobacteria > Xanthomonadales > Rhodanobacteraceae > Rhodanobacter. The sequence continues at coordinate 19,358 of JAFKMZ010000009.1, read as the reverse complement.
GGTAGAACGCATAGGCGTCGGCGACTTCGCGCCGGCTGACCGCATCCGGCCCCTGGCGCCGGAGCAGGCCGCATTTGCGGATCATGCCGCCCAGGCTGCGCGCGGCGTAGGCGCCCCGACTGTAGCCGATCAGGTACAACTCGTCGCCCGCCTGCCAGGTATCGCAAAGCCAGCGGTAACCCTGCTTGACCGTGCCGGCAAAGCCATAGCCAAACGCGCCTCCCAGCCAATGGCCGATGCCGGGCTTGATCCCGACGCCAGGCAGGTAGTTGACGAGCTGCTCGATGCCCATGACGTCCTGCGTCGCGATCAGCTGGCGCAGGCGTTCGACGTTGGTGTCCGATTCGGGTTTGCTCCAGGTTCCGTCGTACAGCAGGACCAGCCTACGCATGGTCATGGTTGACCGCCGCGGACTGCCCCGTTCGCCTTGTGGGGTTGCTGGTTGCGGGGCCGCGCCGCGGTTGCGGGCTGGCCAGGGGCTGCGGCATGGTCATCGGCCTGATGTCCGTCATGATTGCGGCGGCCGGATCGTGGCTTGATGGGCACCGCGTCGACCACTGCATTCTTTGACGTGCACCCGGCAAACGCAAGCGGCGTACGCTGGATGATTGTCCCCGCAACTACAGGTCAGCTGATGATGAACGGCCACATGCAACTTGAGCACGCCCGCACGCTGCGGCGCATGCACCACGGTCAGTCGCCGCTGCTGCTGCCAAACGCCTGGGACGCTGGCAGCGCGCGGCTTTTTGTCCAGCGCGGGTTCGCCGCCGTGGCCACCACCAGCGGTGGAGTGGCCTGGTCGCTGGGCTACCAGGATGGCGAGCAGGTACCGCTGGACGAGGTGCTGGCTGCCGTCGCCCGCATGGCCCGGGTGTGCAGCGTGCCCTTGAGCGTGGATTTCGAAGGTGGTTACGGGGCGACACCGGCGGCAGTGGGCACCTCGGTGCGGGCGGTGATCGAAGCCGGTGCGGCCGGGGTCAACATCGAGGACGGCACGCCGGGGCATGGCCCACTGCGGCCGCTCGACGAAGCCGCGGCGCGCATCGCCGCGGCACGCGACGCCGCCACGGCCAGCGGCGTCGCGCTGGTGATCAATGCGCGCGTCGACCTGTGGCTGCACGAGGTTCCGCTCGCCGACGCGTCTGCGCGCATGGACGAGGGCCTGCGCCGCGCCCGCGCCTACCTGGCGGCAGGCGCCGACTGCATCTACCCCATCGGCCTGCGCGATCGCGTGGAACTGGCCAGCCTGGTCAAGGCGCTGGGCGCGCCGGTGAACGTGGCGGCCGGCCCGGGCGTGCCCCCGCTCGGGGAGCTGGCACGGCTCGGCGTGGCCCGCGTGAGCACCGCCACGCGTTTTGCCACGCTGGCGCTCGGTGCCGTGGACCAGGCGGTTGCCGAGCTGCGCTCCAGTGGGCGCTTCGACGGCCTGGCCTCGGCCTTCACCTATGCCGATGCGCAAGCCCTGTACACCACTTGATGCCGCAATCCGGTTGTTGTCCATCCCTGCCAAAGGAGCCACACATGCAAGTCCGCCTCGACTACCACCAGGCTGCCCCGGCCGCGTTCAAGGCCATGCTGGCGCTGGAATCGGCCGTGCACCGTTCCAGCCTGGAGCCCGCGCTCATCGAGCTGGTGAAGATGCGTGCCTCGCAGATCAACGGCTGCGCCTATTGCCTGGACATGCACAGCCAGGACGCGCGTGCGGCCGGGGAGACCGAGCAGCGCCTGTACCTGCTGAACGCCTGGCGCGAGGCGCCGTTCTACAGCGCCAGGGAACGCGCCGCGCTGGCCTGGACCGAGGCGTTGACCCAGGTCTCGACCCATGACGTCTCGGATGCGCTGTATGCGGAGGTGCACCAGGAGTTCTCCGACCAGGCCCTGGTGGAACTCACCCTCGCCATCATTGCCATCAACGGCTGGAATCGGCTGTCGATCGGCTTTCGTTCCCAGGCAGGGACCTACGTCCCGCCCGGCAAGACAAAGTGAGGCGGGCTGCGCTGGCCGGAGCGCGCAGCTGATGGCGCGCCTCCCCCAGGCCAAGCCGTTGCCACGCACGTTTTTCCGCCGCGATTCGCGCGTGGTGGCCGTGGCGCTGCTGAACAAGATCCTGCGCGGGGTCGACGGCCGCAGCGGGCGTATCGTCGAGACCGAGGCCTATTGCGGCTCGCTCGACCCGGCCGCGCATGCCTACCGCGGAAAGACCAGGCGCAATGCCACGATGTTCGGCCGGCCCGGCCTGATGTATGTGTATTTCAGCTACGGCATGCACTGGTGTGCGAATGCCGTTTGCGGCGAGGAGGGCGAGGGCGTTGCCGTGCTGCTGCGGGCGCTGGCTCCGCTCACCGGCCTGGACGCCATGCGCGCAGCGCGGCCCAAGGCGCATCGCGACCGCGATCTGTGCAGCGGACCGGCACGCCTGACCCAGGCACTGGGCATCACCGGCGTCCTCGACGGCAGCGACCTGGTGACCGGCGCAGGTGGCTTTCGCATCGTCGATGACGGTACTCCACCACCCGCGGCGCCGGTGGTGGGGAAGCGGATCGGCATCAGCAAGGCGGCGGACGAACCGTGGCGCTGGTATGTCCCCGGCGATGTCAACGTTTCCCGGCGCTGAGCCGGGGTGACTGCTGGCCGTTGCTGCGGCGCGGCGCGGGTTTCAGCCCGACGCCGGTTGCGGCTCCTGTGCTGCGGCGCAGGACAGGCCGCGTGCGCGCAGGAAGGCCTGGGCTTCCGCCGCGTCCTGGGCAAACCAGGCTTCAGTACTGCCGAGCCGGAACGAGTAGCCCCAGGCATCCATGTCGCGCATCAGGCGCGCGCGGCCGACTCCGGGCAACTCGTCGGCCAGCAGGATCTGCAGGTAGCAGGTCGCGTCTTCCTCCTCGATGGAGTCGGTGGCGTCGGTGTGCACGTGCTCGCGCCGCTCCGGCGGCAACACGATGAGGTGGCAGGCTTCGTGCAGTACGGAGTGGATTGGGGTGTCCTCGCGCGCATACACCGTGCTGCCGATGACGCCGGCCTCGGGTTCGCCCCAGTAGCTGCCGGGAATGGCCGTATCGGCGGCGATGAGTTGCAGCTCGAGGCCGTGACGGGCCAGCAGTGCCGCCATTGCCACCGATCCCAGGTCCCCCAGACGCATCACGGCGGGGTCATCGGGACGCTGGTGCGGCGCGGGTGATTCGGGATGCATGGGGATGGCGCCGTCGGTCCGCTCAGCGGCCCTTGGATTTCCTGCCGCCGGCCTTGCCTGGCTTGCCCCCATGCGTGCCCGCGGGCTCGGCTCCGGCCAGGGTCACGGACAGCTCCAGGATCTCGTGGTCGGCGCCACGCTCGACGTTGATGTTGATGTCCTCGAGCTGCACGTGCACGTATTTCTTGATCACCTCGAGCAGTTCGTTGCGCATCAGCGGCAGGTAGTCCGGGGCGCCGCGCGTGGAGCGCTCCTGGGCCACGATGATACGCAGGCGTTCGCGCGCCACCGAGGCGGTGGCTTCGGGCCTGCGCTTCAGGAAATCGAGTATGCCCATGCTGATCAGCCCCCGAAGACGCGTTGGAGGAAGCCCTTCCTGGGGGCGTCGATGAAGCGCAGCGGACGCTCCTCGCCAAGGATGCGGGCCACGGTGTCGCTGTAGGCCTGGCCGGCCTGGGACTGGGCATCGACAATCACCGGGATGCCGTTGTTGGAAGCGGTGAGCACGTTGGCCGATTCGGGGATCACGCCAATCACGTCGATGCCCAGGATCTCCTCGACGTCCTTGACGCTGAGCATCTCGCCGATCGCCACGCGCTGCGGGTTGTAGCGGGTCAGCAGCAAATGCTGGCGCACCGGATCCTGACCGCGCTCGGCGCGGCGGGTCTTGCTGGCCAGCAGGCCGAGGATGCGGTCCGAGTCGCGCACCGAGGACACCTCGGGGTTGACCACCACCACGGCCTGGTCGGCAAAGTACATGGCCAGGTGTGCGCCCTTCTCGATGCCCGCGGGCGAATCGCAAACGACGTATTCGAAGCCGTCGGCAGCCAGGTCGTCCAGGACCTTCTCCACGCCCTCCGCGTTCAGGGCGTCCTTGTCGCGGGTCTGGCTGGCGGCCAGCACGTACAGGTTCTCGTAGCGCTTGTCGCGGATCAGGGACTGCTTGAGCGTGGACTCGCCATGCACGACATTGACGAAGTCGTAGACCACGCGCCGCTCGCAGCCCATGATCAGGTCGAGGTTGCGCAGCCCGACGTCGAAGTCGATGACGGCCACACGCTTGCCGGCCATGGCCAGGCCGGTCGCCAGCGAGGCACTGGTCGTGGTCTTGCCCACGCCACCCTTGCCGGAAGTGACGACGATGATCTCAGTAGCCAATGGCCCTACTCCGCGTGGTGGTGTGTGGTGGGGGACGATGCTCGGTCACAGCCTGGCCAGCAACAGCTTTTCGCCATCCAGCCAGCATTGCACCGCATGGCCTTCCAGGTCAGGGGGAATCTGCTCGAACACCCGGTACTGGCCGGCAATGGCCACCAGCTCGGCGTGGAACTCGGCGACGAAGATCCGCGTCGATTCCGCGCCCTGGGCACCGGCCATGGCCCGGCCGCGCAAGCTGCCATAGACATGGATGTTGCCATCCGCAATCACCTCGGCGCCATTGGCCACCGTCCCGGTGACGATCAAATCCCGCTCGCGAGCGTACAGCTGCTGTCCTGAACGCACCGAGCCGGTGTGCAGCATCGCCAGCGGGGATTCACCCGCTGCCGGCGCTGCTGGCGGCTCCAGGGGCTCGGCCACGGGAGCGGGTGCCTTTGCCGCGGCGGGTTCGCCGGCCGCCGGCCTGGGCGTTCCCTCAGGGGCGGGTTCGTAGGCGGCGCGGAACTTCGCGATCAGCGGCAAGCCGATGCGCTCGGCCAGGCCAGCGGTCTCGCTGGTGCCGTAGGCGATACCCGCCGGCAGCATGCCTGCGCGGCGCACGGCGTCCAGCAGGGACAGGACCGTCGCGTCATCCGGTGGTTGCAGCAAGTGGCCGAGGTCAAGCACCACGGCGGCGCGTCCGAACATCTGCGGTGCGGCTTGCACGCGCCGCAGCAATTCGTCATGCAAGGCGTCCGCGTCGGCGCGGCGCACGTGGACACAGGCCATGCCGACCTGGCCGAAACGCAATTCGCAGGCGTCGCTGGCTGCTTGCCGGGCCTTCACTGTTCGCGATCCCCTGCGCGCCGTTGCAACCCGGCGGCGGCTGAGTCGGGCCTGGCGCGCTCGGCGAGCCACGGCACGTCCGGCAGGCCGCCATGTTCCAGCCAGGTGTCGCGGACGTAGATGTAGCTTGGCAGCTCCCGCGCCAGCAAGCTCACCTTGGGTCCGTTCTTGCCCATGCGTTGCTGGCTGACTTCCTGGAAGCCGTAGGTGCCATGGAACAGCAGGACCACGTCATCACGTGGTTCGAGGAACACCTCGCAGGCCAGGAGTGGCACGCGGACCTCGGCGTAGCTGTGCACGTCGCAGTAGAACACGCGGCCCAGGCCGTGGCGGCGATAGGCGTTGGCGATGACGATGCGGTCGATGTACACGAACTGTGGATAATGCTTGACGAACCAGCGATAGTTCGGGCTTGAATAGGTGCTGCCCTCACGTAGTGCGATGAGGAACCCGGCCAGATGACCATCGATTTCTGCCACGCGGAAATATTCGGCGGACTCATAGAAGAAGCGCAGCTGCGCCATGTCCAGGGCGAGGATGGAGCGGCCTGCGCCATTGTTGAGCGCCAGCACGGCGTTGAGATCCTGCTCGCGCACATCGCGGATCGCGAGGGCCATTCGTTGCTCCGCTTGGGTGGACATCGGCAAGAGGCCGACTGCCGGCCTCGTGCAGGGCGGCATTATGCCATGCGCCGGCAGCGGCTATCGCGGCGCGTGGCCGCGCCGCTGTCCCGCAGCGCAGCGCAGCCCATGGCCGTGCGCATTGCGCGCGTGCGGCACGCAGGGGAGGGAAGCCAGTAATGCGCGGGAACTGGAGTCCGCATCTCAATCACGTGCGGGTGTTGCGCTATACCGGGCTGTTCACCTACCTGTGCTGCAGCGTGCCGCTGTGGCAGGGCAGCTGGGGACTCGAGCACGCCAGCGCGTGGTGGAGCAGTCCGACACAGTCCGGTTGGTTCGTCTCCTACGCCCTGTTTGGCGTGGCGTACCTGGCCCTCACCAGCCGCCGCATGGCGGTGCAGGCCTCGATCTGGCGCCAATTGGCCCGGCTGGCCGGCATGCTGCTGCTCACCGGCTCGGCGATCGCCGTCGGCTGGTTCAGCCAGAGCGGCCTGTCGGCCATGCTCATGCTGGTGATTGCCGTGGTCTTGCCCTGGCAGATGCCGATGGTCACCGGCCTGGTCTGGCTGCTGGTGCAGAACCTGCTGCTGATTCCTGTGATCGCCAGCTATGTCGGCTGGACGCCGGGTATGGCCATTCTGCAGGTGTGCGTGTATCTGGGTTTGTCCGCGCTGGTGTTCTTCACCTCGACCGTGGCCCACCAACAGGCCGAACAGCGTGAGGCGCAGCGGCGTCTCAATGCCGAGCTGCACGCGACGCGCGCCCTGCTGGCCGAATCCAGCCGGCTAAATGAGCGCATGCGCATCGCCAGGGATTTGCACGACCTGATCGGCCACCACCTGACCGCGCTGAGCCTGAACCTGGAGGTTGCCAGCCACCTGACCAACGACGAGGCCCGGGTGCATGTGTGCAAGGCGCAGAGCACCGCCAAGCACCTCCTGGCCGATGTGCGCGAAGTCGTCAGCGAGCTGCGTCAGGACGATGCGCTCGACCTTACCAAGGCCTTGCGCAGCCTGATCAACGGCGTGGCCGGGTTGGCCGTCCACATGCAGGTTCCGCCGCGCTTCAGCCTGGAGGACCCACGCCAGGCGCTGGTGCTGCTGCGCTGCGCACAGGAAATCATCACCAACACCGTCAGGCACGCGGATGCGCGCAATTTGTGGATGGAATTCGTCTATCCGCAACCCAGCCTGCTGGAGCTGCATGCCCGCGACGACGGCCACGGCGTCGAGCGCATCGCGCCAGGCAATGGCCTGTCCGGCATGGGCGAGCGACTGGCCGAGTTCGGTGGCAGCGTCAGCCTGGACGGTGGCGCGGACAAGGGCTTTGCGCTGGTCGTGCGCCTGCCGCTGGGTGAGCGCGAGCCGAATGCGGCGCCCACCCCGCCACCCACGCTGCACGAGGACGCATTGGCCCTGGGCCTGTCCTGATCGCTGGTTCGCAGTCAGCCCGAACGGTGGCTGCGGCGTGCTGGTCTGCCGCATTGGTGGCTGCCATCCTCCCGGCCCGGACCTGGGCCGCTATGCTTACGGCACGCCTGGAATGGCACCTGTAATCTATGGACTGCCCATTGCCGCTTGCGCTCGCTGAGGGACCTTGATGATTTCGGTATGTCTTGTCGACGATCAGAATCTGGTTCGCCAGGGCGTCCGGTCGTTGCTCGACCTGGACAAGGACATCCGTGTCGTGGCCGAGTTTGCCGACGGCACCGAGGCCTTGCGCGATATTCCCCGGGTCAAGCCGGACGTGGTCCTGCTCGACCTGCGCATGCCCACCATGAGCGGCCTGGAAGTACTGCGCGGGCTCTCGGCACGCAATGCGTTGCCGCCGACCATCATCCTGACCACCTTCGACGATGATCAATTGGTGCTGCAGGGGATCAAGGCAGGCGCCAGGGGATATCTGCTGAAGGACGTTTCCCTGCAGCAACTGGTCGAGGCGGTGCGCATCGTCGCCGCCGGGGGTTCCCTGGTTGCCCCGATGGTCAGTCAGCGCCTCACCGCCGGCGTGGCGCGCATGCAGAACCATTTTTCCAGCCTGGAACACCCCGACCCGCTCACCGAGCGCGAGACCGAAATCCTGCGCCTGCTGTCCGGCGGCTACAGCAACAAGGAAATCGCCAATTCGCTGCGGGTGGCCGAGGGGACCGTAAAGAACCACGTTTCCAACATATTGTCCAAGCTCGGTGTGCGGGATCGCACCCGTGCCGTGCTCAAGGCCTTGGAGATGGGGATTGTCTAGACGGCCATGACGCGCCGGGCGACTTGGGGTGGACAATCGCGCCGGGGAGCCGCAGGGTGCAGCCGGTGGTACAACGCCGCCATTTATTTGGGTGGCGATATTGCATTGCGCGATGGCGTTCCGGCCCATGAACCGGTACCATCCGTAACCTTGGTTCGTGTCGACCCCTTGGTACGGCGCTCCTGGGCACTCTCGAGGGGCTTGCGTGGGTGCTGATTCAACAACCTGGTATTGCGTAGACGCTCGGAGAACTCTGGAATGATGCGTTTCCTGGAATTCATTGTGGCTTTGATCATCGTCGCCCTTGCTGCGGTGGTGTTCGGCGTGTTGAGCCCCAGCAGTGGCCACGTCGAGCGGTCCGTGACGGTCGGCAAGGACCTGCGGCAGGTATACGACGTGCTCGACAACATGCGCCGCCTCCCCGATTACGCAACCCTGCGAGCGGACGACCGCAACATCAAGTTCGAGTTGAGCGGCAAGCCGTTCGGTCCTGGCGGGGAGATCCGCTGGACCAGCAATTCCGAGCGCGTCGGCAATGGTTCGCTCACCATCGTCAGTGCGGACCCGAAGTTCAACGAGGTCGATGATTCGACGACCAATGCCACGATCGTGTGGAAACTGGACAACGATTGGCGCGGCCACGACAAGGAGTTCACCCTGGGCCTGGCCCGGGATGGCAGCCGTGGACAATTGACCGAGCTCACCATGGCCTACGATGTCAAGTACGGCTGGAACCTGATGGATCGCTTCAGCAATCTGTATATCCACGGCAAGCCCGATTCATTCATCCAGGGGGCGCTCAACAACCTGCAGAATGTCGTCGCCGCGATTCCGAACGTCGACTACAGCGGGCTGACCCCGGCCATCGTGCAGACCAAGCCGCAGCCGGTGCTGATGATCTCGACCTCCGCTCCGCGTTCTGGCGGCCTCGAGGCCCAGCATGACGCCATTACCGCGGCCATCGGTGTCATCCAGGCCGAGGCGAAGACGCTGAAGGTCAACATCGTGGGACCGCGCATCGTCACCACCACCAACTATGGTGACCAGACCTATTCCTTCGACGTCGCCCTGCCGATCGATACCAACACCCTGACCTTGACGAAGGATGGCGAGCCACAGGAGCTGACGCCGCCGACGCCGCCATCCTTGAACGCGCCTGCCGAGCCGGCATCCGCCGCCAGCGGCCCGGAGTCTGCAGGCAGCAGCGCCGTGGCCGAGGCTGCACCGGTCGTGGGCAGTCGCGACCAGCGTGGCCGCCTGGTGCTCGGCAATGGCGTGTTGGGCGAACTGGCACTTGGCGACAACACGCTCACCGCGCCGTGGACCGGTACCTTTGCCGGCGTGGCCACCATCCGCGACCAGCTGCGCGCCTATGCCCAGACCCACGGCTATGCGTTTGACGTGGTGGTCCATCCGCCGTACGACATCCAGACCGGCGTGGATGTGGTTGGGCCACAGGGTGACCTGATTTCCAAGGAGCGTTACCAGATTTACCTGCCGCTCGAAAGCGCTCCCGCGCAGACTCCGGAGCAGGAAGCCGGCCTGGTGCCGGAACCGGCGCCGGCGAGCACGGCAGCCCCGGCCGAAGCAGCGCCGGTGGCTGGGAATGCCAACGGCAAGAAGGCCAACGGCAAGAAAGGCGGCGCCAAGAAGTGATCCGCACCGGTCGGCCCACGCGTCCAGCGTGGGCCGACCTGGGTCTCGTGGGCTTCGGATCGGACCGCCGCTGTTTGCGGTTGGTCCTGACAGCCGGACGCCACAGCCCACATGCCGGGCGGGGCGCGGAAGTGGCGCGCTGGTACGCCCCAGCCCTGGCCTGATGCGGTGCGACGGGCATGATCGAGACCGACCAGCTGACGCGGTGCTACGGCAACCTGACTGCAGTGGATGCGTTGAGCATCCGCGTTGAGCCTGGCCAGGTGCTGGGCCTGCTTGGCCCCAACGGCGCTGGCAAATCCACCGCCATGCGCATGATCTCGGGGTTCCTGGTACCGACCTCCGGCACTGCGCGCGTCTGCGGACACGACATCCTGCGTGAGCCACTCGCGGCCAAGCGCGCGCTCGGGTATCTCCCAGAGGGCGCGCCCGGCTACGGCGAGATGACCGTGCGCGAGTTCCTGCACTTCATCCAGCACATGCGGCGGCTGCACAGCGAGGCCGACTGGCAGCGCTTCGACCAGGTGGTCCAGCAGCTGCAACTGGAGGAAGTCCTCGACAGCTGCATCGACACCTTGTCCAAGGGCTTGCGGCGCCGCGCCGGCCTGGCCCAGGCGATCCTGCACGATCCGCCAGTGTTGATGCTGGATGAGCCGACCGACGGCCTGGACCCGAACCAGAAACACGCAGTGCGCCAGCTGATCGACGTCATGGCGCGCAACCGCACCATCCTGATCTCGACGCATCTGCTGGAAGAGGTCCATGCGCTGTGCAACCGCGTGGTGATCATCGCCCGCGGCCGCCTGCTGGCCGATGCCACGCCTGCTGAGCTGGAGCAGCAGTCGCGCTACCACGGCGCGGTGTCGTTCAGCGCGCCAGGTAGCGGCATGGCGCAGGAAATGCTGGGACGCCTGCCGCAGGTGGCGGCAATCGAGGTCGATCCGCTGGATGGCCGCACGACGGTGTTCCCCAAGCCGGGCCAGCGCATCCTCGGGCCAGTGCAGCAGTTGCTGCGCGAGCAGGGCTTGGAGGTGTCTGAAATCCAGCTCGAGAGCGGCCGCCTGGACGAGGTCTTCCGCCAAATCACCACGGCCGTCGATGGCGCCGCGCCAGCGGGGCCGGTGCCGTGAGTCCAGTGATCGCGGTGCTGCGGCGCGAGCTGCGCAGCTATTTCGTCACCCCCGTGGCCTACGTGTTCCTGGTCATGTTCCTGGTGCTGAGCGCCATCCTCACCTTCTTCGTCGGCGACTTCTACGAGCGCGGACAGGCCGACCTGCAACCGTTTTTCGCCATGCAGCCATGGCTGTACCTGATCCTGGTGCCGGCCGTCACCATGCGCATGTGGGCCGAGGAGGCCAATGCCGGAACCCTGGAGCTGCTGCTTACGCTGCCGGTGACCCTGGCCCAGGCCATGGCCGGGAAGTTCCTGGCGGCTTGGCTGTTCGTCGGCCTCGGCCTGGCGCTGACCTTCCCGCTGTGGATCACGGTCAACTACCTCGGACCGGCTGACAACGGCGTGATCGTTGCCGGTTACCTGGGCAGCTGGCTGATGGCCGGCAGCTTCATCGCCATCGGCGCGTGCATGTCGGCGCTGACCCGCAGCCAGGTGGTGGCGTTCATCCTCACCGCGCTGGCCTGCACGCTGTTCGTGCTGATCGGCATGCCGCAGATCGTCGACCTGTTCCGGGGGCCGGTCATGGGCAAGCTGGTCAAGGGTGTCGCGCACCTGTCGATGCTGCGCCATTTCGAGGCGATCTCACGCGGCGTGCTGGATGTTCGCGACCTGCTGTATTTCGTGCTCACCACCTTCGGCTGGCTGCTCGCCGGGGTGCTGCTGCTCGACCTGAAGCGGACGCGCTGAGCAATGCGCCTGTTGCCTCGACGTGATCGTCCATCGGCCCTGCGCCACGCACGGCGCAGCACCTGGCTGTTCGGCTGGCTGGCCCTGCTGGTGCTGGTGTCCGTGCCCCTGATCATCGCCACCAGCCGTTGGCTGCCGAACTGGCGCATCGACCTGACCGCGGATCGTCTGTATACCTTGACGCCGGGCACGGTGCACATCATCGACCAGCTGCAGACGCCACTGCATTTGACCTTGTATTTTTCCGCGCATGCCGCGCGCGACCTGCCGCAGCTGCGCAGCTACGATCTGCGCGTCCGCGAGATGCTGCAGGAGATGGTGGCGCGCTCGGACGGGCGTATCCATCTGCAATGGGTGGACCCGGTGCCGTATTCGGACGACGAGGCCAGCGCGCAGAGCAGCGGCCTGATTGCGGCAAGTGGCGGCAGCAATGGCGAGCGGGTGTTTTTTGGCCTGGCCGGCAGCACCGCTGCCAGTGATGCCGGTGGCGCCGCGGACCAGGCGCCGACACGGAGCTTGTCCATACCGTTTTTCGATCCGTCCCGTGAGGCGTTCCTGGAGTACGACATCGCGCGGCTGCTGTACGAGCTGGACCAGACGCACAAGCCCGACGTCGGCGTCATCAGTTCGTTGCCGGTAGCCGGCAATCCGGCGGACGGCACCCCGCCATGGACGATCATGCGCCAGCTCGACCAGTTGTTTGCCGTGCGCATGCTCGACCCTGCCACGCTCAGGCAGATCGACCCCGACGTGCAGGTGCTGCTGGTGATCCAGCCCAAGCACCTGTCTGTGGACGTCCAGTACGCCATTGACCAATACCTGATGCGCGGCGGACACGTGATCGTGTTCGTCGACCCGGACGCCGAGCTCGACACCTCACCCTATGGGCCCGGCAGCCTGACCTTGCCGGACCACGGCTCGGACCTGCCGCGGCTGTTCAAGGCCTGGGGCGTGGTCTTCGACCCGGGACAGGTGGTGCTGGACCGCTCGCTCGCCCTGCCCATCGAGCTGGACGGCCACAGCCTCAAGCACCCCGCGATGCTCAGTCTTGGCACCCGTGAACTCAATCTCGCCGACCCGATCACCGCGAGCCTGCAGAACGTCAATGTCTCCACTGCCGGGCACTTCGACCTGGCGGCAGCTGCACACACGCGCCTGGTGCCGCTGCTGCAGAGCAGCTCCGACGCGATGCTGGTGCCCACGCAGCGGGTACTCGATGCCAGCAACGATCCCAACGCCCTGCTGCAGCACTACCAGCCAGGTGACGCCAACTACGTGCTGGCAGCCCAGCTGCGTGGGCCCCTGGTCAGCGCCTTTCCGGAGCGTGCGGAGCAAGCCGGCCACCAGGCCCAGGCCGCTGACTCCGCCCGGGTGATCCTGGTTGCCGACACGGATTTGCTGAGCGACCGCTTGTGGGCGGAGCCGCAGACCGTGCTCGGTCAGACCATGCTGCGCATCTTTGCCGACAACGGCGATTTCGTGACCAACATGGTGGACAACCTCAGCGGTTCGTCCGCCCTGCTGTCGATCCGCAGTCGCTCCACCTCGCGCCGTCCGTTCACCAGGGTGCAGGCCTTGCGCAACGTCGCCGACCGCAAGTTCCTGCAGAAGGAGCGCGAGCTCGAGCAGGAATTGGCCGATATGCGCCGGCGGGTCGACGAATTGCGCCCGGGCAACGGCGCCGGCACCGCGCAACGCCGTGAGATCGAGCAGTTCCGCCAGCGCCAGCTGGCGATCACCACGGAGCTGCGCAGCGTACAGCACCAGTTGAATGACGAGATCGATGCCCTTGGACTGCGCATCAAGATCATCAACATCACCCTCATCCCGTCGCTGCTGATCCTGTTTGGGCTGATCTACGGCTGGCGCCGCATGCGGCGCAGCCGTCGCCGCTGAAGCGGCTGCAACTGCTGGTGGGCCGTGCTCTTCCCCTCCTGCACGATATGCATGAATGAGGCTGTCGGGGGGAGAGGGAGCTGGCGACGCGGCCGTCTGGGACCGGGGGCGTGGTGGATTTGCCTGCGGCGAAACAGCGCGCCCCAGCCGCCGCGAACGGCGCCGGATTCCCACGCCATGCGGATTCGGGGCGCAGCGATGCTGCATCCGGCCCGTGGGCAATGACGAAGACAGCGCGGCGGGCGGCTATGATATCGGGATGGGTTCGGCGGATTGGTTGCTGCGGTGATTGCGAGCGTACTGAAGTGGGCAGAGCCGTGGGAATTTTCGTGGGTATTCCTGGCCACGTTCATCCTCGCCGGCGCGTTGTATCTGCGTGGCAGCCGGCGCCTGCATGTCGGAACCTGGCGCCGCGTGGCGTTCTGGAGCGGCATGGCGATCATCTACCTGTCGCTGCAGACCTACCTGGATTTCTACGCCGAACACGAGTTCCTGGTGCATCGCACCCAGCAGCTGTTCCTGCATCACCTCGCGCCGCTGTTGGTGGTCGCGTCCTACCCCGCCGTGGTGCTGCGTGCCGGCTTGCCACTGAGGTGGCGCCTGCGTTGGCTGCGGCGGGTGCGGCAGTCCTGGCCTTGGCGCACGGTCACCGGTGTGCTGCTGAATCCGGTGGTGGCGACCCTGCTGTTCATCGGTTTCATCCTGATCTGGCTGGTTCCGCGCATGCAGGAACTGGCGATGCTGGACTGGCGCATCTACCGTTTCATGAACTGGAGCATGCTCGTCAGCGGCTTCGCCTACTGGTCCCTGGTGCTCGACCATCGGCCGCACCCGCCTGGGCGCATGCAGGCGGGGATGCGGGTGTTGTCGCCGGGCATCACCATGGCGCCGCAGATGCTGGCTGGCGCGATCATCACTTTTTCCAGGTCGGACCTGTATCCGATCTTCGAGATTTGCGGTCGCGCGCTCACGCTCAACGTGATCACCGGGCAGATGATCGGCGGACTGATCATCTGGGTACCGTCGGCCATGCTGGAAACACTGGGCGCCATGCTCGCGTTGCGACAGTGGTTGCGCCTGTCGCGCAATGGTCGCCTGTCACGCCGCATGCGGCCCGGTATGCCGATGCATGGGCACGCCCCGGGCCAGCTCGCCTCCGATTGATCGGCCGGCCGGCAGCGCCACCGCGGACGAAGCTCAGTGTGAATCGGGACCGATGGCGTTGGCTGGGCGGGCGAGGAATTCCACCGGCAATGAGCTGCCGTCACTGAACTCGAGCGTCAGCCGCACGCGGGTACCAGGCACGACCGGTGCGATCGCGTGCATCAGCATCAGGTGATAGCCGGCAGGTGCCAGCACCACCTGGCCGTGGGCCGGAATGGCCAGCGACCCGATCCCGCTCATATGGCTCATGCCGCCGGACATCGAGCTCTGGTGCAGCATCGCCTGCGCGTAGCTGCTGCTCTTGGCCCCGGTCAGTTGCACCGGCTGGTCGCCGTCGTTGCGCAAGGTGACGTAGGCGCCAGCCGGGAGCGCGCCCGGCAAGACGCGGATCCAGGCCTGGGTGGCGTGCACTTGCTGGGCGGCAGTGGCCTGCGCGGCTGCGCATGGCAGCAGGCCGACGAGCAGGCACGCAGCGGCCAGTGGCCAGACGCGCGCCCGCATGATGCTGGCGATGCCGGATGTGCGGGTCCGCGTCATGGCTTGGCCTCCTGGCTGATCAGCAGGTGCAGGTCGTGGACGATGTCGTCCTGCGAGGCGGCTGGGCTGGCGAGCACGCGGGCCCGGCCCTGGGCGTCGAAGATGTACACGCCGGCGCTGTGCGACACCTCGTAGTCGCCGTTCGCCTGGTCGGGTTCACGGCTGAAGGCGGCGCGGTAGTCCTTGCTGAGCCGCTCCAGGGCGCGCGGGCTGCCGGTGAGGCCGACGGCACGCGGGTCGAACGCGGTGACGTACGAGTGCAGGATTTCCGGCGTGTCGCGTGCCGGATCGACCGACACGAACAGGATGCGGGCGCCATCGGCGAGCGGCCCCAGGCGCTGCATCACCACGTGCAGGTGGGCCAGGGTGAGCGGGCAGACGTCGGGGCAATGCGTGTAGCCGAAGTACAGCAGCACCACCTTGCCCAGGTAGTCGCTGGCGGTGACCGCCTTGCCCTGGTCGTCGGTGAGGGAAAACGACAGGTTGGGCATGTGTCCGCTGAGGTTGGTCAGGCGCAGCGGCAAGGCGCCAGAACGCTGGCAGCCGGCAAGCGCCAGCGCGGCCAGCAGGGCCAGGCATGACAGGAGCAGGGTCGAGCGCAGCGGGTGGTGGTGACGGGTCGGGCGACACGGTTTCACGGCATTCATCACCCGAAGCATACGACAATCGCCGCGGACCAGGATCGCATCCTGGTCACGTGCGCTGAATTGTCCCAGTGCGTCGACCCGCGCCATACGTTGCCCTCATGGTGCTGTGCTCGTTACCCTTGTCGCCTTTGCCGGAGTTGCCAGATGTCCTTTGACCTGCCACCGGTCACCCGCAACCTGCTGATCGCCAATGTGGTGATCTTCCTGCTGCAGCAGGTGGCCGGGGAGGTCCTGCTGGCCCATTTCGCGCTGTGGCCGTGGGGACCGGACCAGGTGTTCCGGAGCGCCAGCGGCCTGGTCTCGATCGGCTTTCGTCCCTGGCAGCTGGTGACCTATGCCTTCATGCATGGCGGCTTCACGCACATCGCCTTCAACATGCTCGCCCTGTTCATGTTCGGCGGCGCCATCGAGCGCACCTTTGGCACGCGCAACTTCCTTGTCTACTACTTCGTCTGCGCGGTTGCCGCAGCGGTGGCGCAGCTGCTGGTGCTGTACTACTTCTCGCCGGACAAGTTCTTTCCCACGCTAGGCGCATCGGGAGCGATCTTCGGATTGCTGCTGGCGTTTGGCATGCTGTACCCGCACGAGAAGATCTTTCTCATGTTCCTGCCGATACCCATGCCGGCGTGGCTGTTCGTCATCGGCTACGCAGCGGTGGAACTGGTGATGGGGGTCACGGGGACGCAGGCGGGGGTGGCGCACTTCGCGCACCTGGGCGGCATGCTGGCCGGCATTGTCATGATCGAATACTGGCGCGGGCACCTGCCGGTCAAGCCCAAGCGCCGGCTGTTGCGCTGACGCAGCCAGCGCCTGGCTTTTGCCGCGCACGCTCCAGGCTTCAACGCAGGCGCAGGAAATCCGGGCTGACCACGAAGCGCACCGCGTCCAGCCGCAGGCGCGCCGCCGGCAGCGCAGCCAGTACCTCGCTGCGCTCGGCGGTGAGCGCGGTGATTTCGCCGGCGCTGATCGAGGGGTTGACCGCGCGCAATGCCATCAGCCGTGAGAGTTCGGCGTCCAGCGTGGCCGTGGCCTGGGCCACCGCAGCGTCGATTGCCGTTGTGGCTCGGTCGCCGGCCAGGCCCTCGGCGCGCTCCAGCATCGGTGGCACCAGCCGCGCCAGCACCTTGCGATAGCGCGCGCTGTCGATATTGCGCGCCGGCGCGCGCTGCAGCGCCATGGCGCTGGGCTGGAAGTCGGCGCGCTCGACGAGTCGCGTGTCCACCGTGACGGCCAGCGGCTGGGTGGCAAGGAAGCGCTCGATGTCCAGGCGCCGGTCGGCCACGCATTCGAGCAGGTAGACCGCCTGCAGCAAGGCCGTATGTGGCGGCAACGCGTCGTCGAGCATGAACGTGGCATTGCCCAGTTCGCTGGAAAGAGCCAGATCCAGCGCCCCGAGGATCAGCGGATGATCGAGGCGCAGCAGCGGCAGGTCGTCCCGGCCCAGCGCGACCTGGCGGTCGAAGGTGACCGACATCGGCCCCTCGGCAAACCCGGGCAAGGCATCGGTGGAGAGGTATTGCGGATCGAGTTTGGTGACCTGGCCGCCCAGATCTTCGGCATGGATACCGAAGGCCTCAAGCAGGCGTTGCACGAAGGCGTCGCGCGCCGGGTCGGCTTCCTCGCGGGCAAAGGTCGCGGCCAGCTCGTCGGCGTGGGGGTCGCGGGCCGAGGCCAGTTCCAGCAGGTGGTCGCGGCCGCGGCGGATCAGTTCGGCCGCGCGTTCGTGGCTGGCCTGCGTGGCGCCCAGCAGCGCGTCCAGCTCCTGGTCGCGGCTGTCGTCGCCGCGGGCGTGCTCGTCGGCCAGGCGCGCCAGCGGCTCGGCGTAGGTGCGCAGCAATCCGCGCGCATCGGCAGGACTGTGGCGGAAGGCGTCCATGCCTTCGTCGTACCAGCGCGCAAGCACGTGTTGCGCGCTGTCGGCAACCAGCAGGATGTGGATGTCGATGGCGTGCTGCTGGCCGATGCGGTCGAGTCGCCCGATGCGTTGTTCCAGCAGGTCCGGGTCCAGCGGCAGGTCCCAAAGGACCAGGTGATGGGCAAACTGGAAGTTGCGGCCCTCGGCACCCACCTCGGCGCACAGCAGCAGGCGCGCGCCGTCGGCCTGGGCGAAGTAGGCCGCGTTGCGGTCGCGCTGCACCAGGCCCAGGCCTTCATGGAAGCGTGCCACGCGCACGCTGCTCTTGAGGCGCAGGGCGTCCTCGAGCGCGCGCACCTTGGCCTGGGTGCGGCAGATCAGGAGGAACTTGTCGTCCGGATGGGCCTCGAGCACGGCGATCAGTTGGTCCACCCGCTGGTCGGCGCGGTAGTCCAGGTCGATGGCAGCCGGCGGCTGTTCGATGTCGGCGTGGAACTCGGCCAGCAGGGCCTGGCGTGCAGGCGCGTCCCAGCCGCTGGCGGCGGCGATGTGCCAATGCGGAATGCGCTGCGGGAAGCCGCCCACACCGGCGCGGGTGTTGCGGAACATGCTGCGGCCGGTGCCGTGGCGATCGATCAGCGCCGTCAGCAGGGCGTCGACGTCGGCGCGCGCATCCGCAGTGGCCAGCTGCACGGCCAGCGGATGGTCGTGGCCCAGGGTCTCGACCAGCATGGATTTCTGCAGCTCGTCCAGCGCGGCACCTGCAATCAACTGGTCGGCCAGGGCCGAGAGGGCGAGCCAGGTGTCGGCCTCCAGCAGGTAGTGGTCCAGGTCGGTGTAGCGCTGCGGATCAAGCAGGCGCAGCCGGGCGAAGTGGCCGCTGCGCCCAAGCTGTTCGGGGGTGGCGGTGAGCAGGACGACCCCGGGGACCAGCGCCGCCAGCTGCTCGACCAGCAGATAGCGTGGGCTGGGCGCTCCTGGCGCCCAGGCCAGGTGATGCGCCTCGTCGACCACCAGGAGGTCCCACGGCGCGTTCAACAGCTGCTGCGCGCACTTGGCCGAGCCCTGCAGGAAGTCGAAGCCGGCAATGACCAGCTGTTCGTCCTCGAACGGGTTGCCGCGCTGGCCGGCGTCGGCCTCGGCCAAGTCCGGCCCTTCGCAGCGCTCACGGTCGTAGATCGCAAAATTCAGGTTGAAGCGCCGCAGCATCTCGACGAACCATTGGTATACCAATGCATCGGGCAGCAGCAGCAGCACGCGGGCGGCACGGCCGGTGGCGAGCTGGCGGGCGATGATCATGCCGGCCTCGATGGTCTTGCCGAGACCGACCTCGTCGGCCAGCAGGATCCGCGGCGGGCGCCGCATCGAGGCGATGCCGGCCACGCGCAACTGGTGCGGGATCAGGCCGATGCGGGCGCTGGACAGGCCCCAGGTCGGCGAGCGGTGGCTGGCGGCGCGGCGCTGCAGTGCCTCCAGTCGCAGCTCGAACTGGGCCACGCTGTCGGTGCGCGCGCCGATCAGGCGGTCATTGGCGCGGCTGACGCTTTGCTCATCGTCGAGCTGGCCTTCCTCCAGCTCGCGCCCCTCGCCGCGGTAGACCAGCAGGCCGTCGCGGACCTCGACGCGCTCGACCAGGAAGGCGATGCCCTTGCCGGCCCCGCGCTGCCCGGCGCGGAACTCGCCACGCAGCAGCGGCGCCGATTCCAGCGCG
>JAFKMZ010000043.1 GCA_017305055.1 Lysobacterales bacterium | reverse complement strand
CTGCCTGCGCTTCCTCGGCAAGATCGACGACATCGACAGCCTGGTCGCCCCCGAGCTGGTGCCGTTGTACGGCGAGATCGCTGCATTCAAGCGTTGCGACAATTCCTTCCACGGCCACCTGCCGTACGCCGGCGAGCGCCGCGTCATCCAGGTCGCCTGGCTGGTGAGCGAGCAGGACAAGCTGCGCAAGACGCGGCGCGGGCGGTTTTCCCGGGGCTTCAAGAAGCTCTTCGGCGCCCTGGATCGACAGCTTGGCGCCGGCCGCGACCGCAACGCCTCGCACTCCAAATAACGGCCGGCGTGGCCGGCTGCTCGTTCAACCGACTCTGGTGGCGACAAAGCGCCTGTTGCTGTCGTCCTCGGCAGCCGGGGCGGCCAGACGCACATCGAGCTCCTCCACCTGGTGCAGCAGGGTCTGCTCCAGGGCGGCGTGCACGCCGGTCGTGGCCCGTTCCAACGCCAACGGCAGCGGCTCGCCACGCAGCAGGAAGGCAGCCAGCACTGCGGCAAACACGTCGCCGGTGCCGGTGACATCGATCGGTAACTTTGGCGTGGACAGGCGATAGGCGTCGCCGGCGCCCAGGGCCAACATGCCCAGGCTGCCGCCGGCAAGACCGATGCCATGGACGACCACGGATGCCACCCCGCCACGCTGCAGTTCCCGCGCCGCCTCCAGGCAGGCGGTTTCCGTCGCGCAGTTCCGCCCGCACAGTTGGCCGAGCTCGAAGGCATTGAGCGTGAGCAACCAGGCATGCGGCAGCAGGCGTTCGCGGACGATATCGACGAGTCCCGCTTCGACATACAGGCCGATGTGCATGTCGCCCAGCACCGGATCGAGGCAATACCGCAAGTGCGGGTGCCGAGGCAGCGCCTCGTCGATCCACTCGGCCAGTACCGTGCCAATGGCGGCGGTGCCGAGATAGCCGGACAGCAGCATGCCAGCCCGCGCGGGCAGGCCGCGCTCATCGACCCCGCGCAACAGGTCGGCCACCCAGTCGGCTGGCAGCACCCGGCCCCGTGTCGTTGGGTACACCGGGGCATTGCTGAGCAAGGTGGTCGGCACTTCGGCCACACGCAAGCCGAGCTGGCGCAAGGGCTCGGCCGCAGCGCTGTTGCCCGCATGGCCGTACACCACCTGCGACTGCACCGAGATCACATCGATCGGTGCGGCCCCGGCAGGGCGCGCGCCGCGGCTGTGCACCAGCTTGTCGTCGACGGTCATCCCCCCTCCGCGCGCGGCCTGGCCAGCACGTCCTCGAGGTTCCACAGGCCAGGCGGCTGTGTGCTCAACCAGTACGCCGCATGCAAGGCTCCACGCGCAAAGATCGCACGGTCGGTCGTACGATGGATGAGCTCGAGGCGTTCCCCTGCCGCCATGAGCATGGCCGTGTGCTCGCCGGCCAGGTCACCGCCGCGGATCGAGGACATCCCGATCGTGCCATGCGTCCGCTCGGCGCCGAGCAGGGTACGGTCGAATACATAGGCGGCCGTATCGGGGCCAACCCCACGACCCTCGCGCACGGCTGCGCCCAGGTCCAGGGCCGTGCCGGAGGGCGCGTCGCGCTTGCCGCGGTGATGAGCCTCGACAATCTCCACATCCCAGTCCGGCAAGGCAGCGGCCGCCTCCCGCAGCAGGCGCCGCATGACTGCGACGCCGAGACTGAAGTTCGCAGCGCGCAACAGCGCAACCCGTCCGGCCGCCGTGCGCAGGCGCTCATCCATCGTCGCGTCGTAGCCGGTGCTGCCTGCCACCAGGGCAACGCGCGCCTGCAGGCAATGCGCGAGCGCCGCGCCGAGCCCGGCCGGCGAGCTGAAATCGATGACCACGTCCAGCGCCGGTGCATCGTCCCAGCCGCTTGCGTAGCACAACGCCTGCCCGGCACCGGCCGGTACCGGCATCGCCTTGCTGGCGGACTGCGGCGATACCACGGCGCGCAGCAGGACAAAGCGGGGGTCGTCGGCCAGCAGACGGCACAGGGCCTTGCCCATGCGCCCGGTTGCGCCGTTGACGGCGACGCGAATCGGCTGCTCAACCATGATCAGCACTGTCCAGGCACGGCCCATGCGCAAGCGCGCGGCAGGCGGCACTCACGCCGTGACCCGCGACCAGAACCGGCGTACGCCATCCAGCCAGCCCTTGGCCCGCGGCGTGTGCGTGCAAGCCGTGTCGTCCTCGAACGTGGCTTCGAGTGTGGCCAACAGCTCGCGTTGCTGCCGGGTCAGGCGCACCGGCGTCTCCACCACCACGCGGCAGATGAGATCGCCGTGCCGCTTGTTGTGGGCCGACTCGACGCCCCGCCCACGCAGGCGGAACTGGGTGCCGGTCTGGGTTTCCGGCGGGATGTTGATCGGTACCTCGCCGTCCAGCGTGGGCACCGCCAGGGTGACGCCCAGCGCGGCCTGGGAGAAGCGGATCGGCACCTCGCAGTACAAATCGTTGCCGTCGCGCGTGAAGATGGCGTGCTCGCGCACCCGCACCTCCACGTACAGGTCGCCGGGCGGGGCACCGGCAGGCCCAGCCTCGCCCTGGCCGCTGAGGCGGATGCGGTCGCCGTTGTCGACACCGGCGGGAATGCGCACTTCCAGGGTGCGAGTTTCCTCGACACGTCCCTCGCCCCGGCAATGCCGGCACGGCTTCTCGATGGTCTGGCCGGTGCCGCCGCAGGTGGGACAGGTCTGCTGGATGGAGAAGATGCCATTCTGCATGCGCACCCGGCCATGGCCGCGGCAGGTGCCGCAGGTGGCCACCTTGCCGTCTTCCGACCCGCTGCCGCGGCAATGCTGGCAGCTGACCATGGTGGGAATCTTGATCTGCCGGCCGACCCCGAACACGGCTTCCTCGAGGTCCAGCTCCATGATGTAGCGCAGATCGGCACCGCGCGCCTGACGTCCACGGCCGCCGTGGTGCCCGAAGATGTCACCGAAGATGTCGCCGAACACGTCGCCCATGTCGGCAAAGCCGGCGCCACCGCGACCGCCGCCGTTCTCGAACGCGGCATGCCCGTACTGGTCGTACATCGCGCGCTTGCGCTCGTCGCCAAGAATCTCGTAGGCCTGCTTGGCCTCCTTGAACCTGTCCTGCGCCGTGGGATCGTCGGGATTGCGGTCAGGGTGGCACTTCATCGCCAGGCGGCGGAATGCCGTCTTCAGCTCGGCCGCACTGGCATCGCGGCGGACACCCAGCACCTCGTAATAGTCACGCTCGCTCATGACCCCAACCACGCCATCGCATACACCCCTGCGCCGAACCGCGCCCTGCCATGCCACCACGACCGCGCAGCCCGCGCCGGAAACTTCCAGTCACGGGCTGCTCTGTCCACCACCGACGCCACCAGCCGTCGCCTACTTCTTGTCGTCCTTGACCTCGGTGAACTCGGCGTCGACCACGTCATCGGCGGCACCGTCGTTCGGGCCAGCCTGCGGGCCGGCACCGGCTTCGGCGCCGGCACCACCCTGGGCGGCGGCAAACAACGCCTGGCTGACCTCCTCGAGCTTGGCCACCTTCGACTCGATGGCCGCCTTGTCGTCGCCATCCTTGAGCTTCTCCAGATCCGCCAGCGCGCCCTCGATGGTGCTGAGCTGATCCGGCGGCACCTTGCCGCCATGCTCCTTCAGTGCGGTCCGCGTGGCGTGCACCAGCTGGTCGGCCTTGTTGCGCGTGGCCACCAGTTCACGGAACTTCCTGTCGTCTTCCTTGTTCGCCTCGGCATCGGAGACCATGCGCTGGATCTCCTCGTCCGACAGGCCGGACCCGGCCTTGATCTCGATCTTCTGCTCCTTGCCGGTCTTCTTGTCCTTGGCCGACACGTGCAGGATGCCGTTCGCGTCGATGTCGAAGGTGACGTCAATCTGCGGCATGCCGCGCGGCGCCGGGTCGATGCCCTGCAGGTCGAACTTGCCCAGCGACTTGTTCGCGCTCGCACGCTCGCGCTCGCCTTGCAGCACGTGCACGGTCACCGCGGTCTGGTTGTCGTCGGCGGTGGAGAAGGTCTGTGAGGCCTTGGTCGGCACCGTCGTGTTCTTCTCGATCAGCTTGGTCATCACGCCGCCCATGGTTTCGATACCGAGCGACAGCGGGGTGACATCGAGCAGCAACACGTCCTTGACCGTGCCGCCCAGCACGCCGCCCTGGATTGCCGCGCCGACGGCGACGGCCTCATCCGGGTTGACGTCCTTGCGCGGCTCCTTGCCGAAGAACTCCTTGACCGCCTCCTGCACCTTGGGCATGCGCGTCTGGCCGCCCACGAGGATGACCTCCTGTATGTCCGATACGCGCAGGCCGGCGTCGTTCAGCGCCACCCGGCACGGTTCGACCGTGCGCTTGACCAGGTCCTCCACCAGCGCCTCGAGCTTGGCCCGGGTCAGCTTGATGTTGAGGTGCTTCGGACCCGAGGCGTCGGCCGTCACGTACGGCAGGTTGACCTCGGTCTGGTGGCTGCTGGACAGCTCGATCTTGGCGCGCTCGGCGGCATCCTTCAGGCGCTGCAGGGCCAGCGGATCCTTGCGCAGGTCGATGCCCTGGTCCTTCTGGAACTCCTCGACCAGGTAGTCGATGACGCGGCGGTCGAAATCCTCGCCGCCGAGGAAGGTGTCACCGTTGGTCGCCAGCACCTCGAACTGCTTCTCGCCGTCGACCTCGGCAATCTCGATGATCGAAACGTCGAACGTGCCGCCGCCCAGGTCGTACACCGCGATCTTGCGGTCGCCACCCTTCTTGTCCATGCCGTAGGCCAGGGCCGCGGCAGTCGGCTCGTTGATGATGCGCTTGACGTCCAGGCCGGCGATCCGGCCCGCGTCCTTGGTGGCCTGGCGCTGGCTGTCGTTGAAGTAGGCCGGCACGGTGATGACCGCCTCGGTGATGCTTTCGCCAAGATAGTCCTCGGCGGTCTTCTTCATCTTCATCAGCACTTTCGCGGAAATCTCCTGCGGCGCCATTTCCTTGCCGTCGGAGGTTTCCACCCAGGCGTCGCCGTTGTCGTGCTTGACGATGCCGTACGACACCACGTTCAGGTCCTTCTGCACCTCGGCATCGGCGAACTTGCGCCCGATCAGGCGTTTCACTGCATAAAAGGTGTTCTTCGCGTTGGTGACGCCCTGCCGCTTCGCCGAGGCCCCGACCAAAACCTCGCCGTCCTTGGTGAAGGCCACGATGGACGGTGTGGTGCGGTCGCCTTCCGAGTTTTCGATGACCTTGGCACTGCTGCCATCCATGATCGCGACGCAGGAATTGGTGGTGCCCAGGTCAATGCCGATGATCTTGCCCATGTGATTGCTCCGTAGTGCGGCAGCCCTGCGGGCCGCGATTGATTTTTGAGATGGGGTTGGGTCCGGGCGATTCAATGCCGGCCATCCCGGTTGTCTGCAGCCCTTGGCCGCTACGCGCTGCCGCGCGCGATCAGTTGCCAGACGCCACGACCACCAGCGCGGGACGCAACAGGCGGTCGTTCAACACATAACCCTTCTGCAGCACGTTCACGACAGTGTCCGGCTTGCGGCCGGGGGCGTCGACCACGCTCACCGCATGATGCAGCTCCGGGTTGAGGGCTTCGCCCAGAGGATCGATCTGCACCAAGCCATTGTTGCCGGCGATGCGCAGCAGCTCCTTCAGGGTCAGGCCGATACCCTCGCGCATGCCTGCCACGTCATCGGTCTCGATCGCCAGGCCACGCTCCAACCCGTCGTACACCGGCAGCAGCTCGCTCAACAGCTTCTCGTTGGCAAAGCGACGCGCCTGTTCCATGTCACGTTGCTGGCGCCGCCGCTGGTTTTCAAGCTCGGCGCGCTCGCGCAACAGTGTGTCGTGGGACTCCGTCACCTTGGCCCGGGCCCCGGCCAGCTCCTTGCGCAAGGCTTCGACTTCGGCCACGGCCGGGGTCGACGCGTCGCCCTCCACTGGGGTTTCGCCGGGCAGGTGGGGATCGCTGTCATGCATGAACACGCTCCATGGGATTCGGGTGGAGGAGGACCGCTGCACCGGGGCTTGGCGAAAACGGCGTCAGATGAGGCCGTTTATGAGGTCGCGGCCACGCGATTCAAGGCGTCGCTGAGCAATCCCGCCGTGGCTTGCACCACCGGGATCACGCGCTCGTAGGCCATGCGCGTCGGGCCGATCACGCCCAGCGCACCCAGCACCTGGCCATTGGCGCCATAACTGGCGGTTACCACGCTGCAGCCATCGAGCGCCGCAAACCCCGACTCCTCGCCAATGAACAAGCGTACGCCGGGCGCCCGGGCGCACACCTCCATCAGTTGCAGGAGCTCGCTCTTGCGCTGGAAGGTATCGAACAGCTCACGCAGGTGGCGGATGTCAGCCAGCTCGGCGCAAGCCATCAGATTGGTCTGCCCGCTCACCAGCACGTCATCGTGGCCGGCGGGCACCGCAAACGACTCGACGGCCAGCTCCACGGTGCTCGAAAGCAAGCGGTTCAGCTCGCCGCCGGCCTCGCGCATCTCCGCCAGCAGGCGACCCCGGATGTCGTCCATGCGCAGGCCGGCAAAGTTCTCGTTGAGGTAATTCGCCGCCCGCACCAGGTCACGGTCCCGCACCGGCTTGCTCAACTGCACGACGCGGTTCTGCACCTGGTGGTCCGCCAACACCAGGATCACCAGTACCCGCGATTCCGGCAAGGGCACGAAATCGATGTGCCGCAATGGCAGGTCGACCCGGTGCGGGACCGTGACCACGCCGGCAAATCGCGTCATGGCCGACAGCAACGTCGACACGTCGCCAAGAAGACCCACGGTGGTCGAGGCTTCCTGCGCCAAGCCCTGCTTGAGCCGGACCAGCTCATGCCGCGACAAGGGCTGCAGCTCGATCAGACTGTCCACAAACAGGCGCAGCCCACGCGGGGTCGGCACCCGGCCTGCCGAAGTGTGTGGCGAGGACACCAGGCCGGCATCCTCCAGGTCGGACATGATGTTGCGCACCGTAGCCGGACTGATGTCCAGCCCGGACGAGCGCGACAAGGTACGCGAGCCGACCGGCTCGCCTTCCACCAGGTACTGCGAAATCATGGCGCGCAGCAAACGCCGCGAGCGTGCATCCAGGTCCGGGCCATTGGAAGTAGTCATGTGCCTGTGCGTCCAACCGTGGCCATACTGCGTACCCCATATAAATAGGGGCCACCGGCATCCCTTGCAAGCCGGCGCCCTGGGAGCCTGGGCCGTAGAAGCCATCCAGGCTGCGAACGCTTCTACGACCCAGGCTCCTGGCGGTACCGTAGCGGCCGGCCGCAACCGTTACAATCCCGCCATTCCCTGCCCCAGCAAGCCATGCTCACCTCGCTTGATGTCCGTCATTTTGCCGTCGTCGAGGCCGCGGAAGTCACCTTCGGGCCAGGCCTGACCGTGATCAGCGGCGAGACCGGAGCGGGCAAATCCCTGCTGGTGGACGCGCTGCTCCTGCTCGGCGGCGCCCGCGCCGACGCTGGTATGGTGCGGGCCGGCAGCAGCCGGGCCGAGCTTGCAGCGGAGTTCGACGTGACGGGGCTGCCGGCAGCACGTGCCTGGCTGCAAGCCGAGGAACTCGACGAAGGCGATGCCTGCCAGCTGCGCCGGGTCATTCGCACGGAGGGGAGTTCCAAGGCATGGATCAACGGCCGGCCCGCCAACGCCAGGCAGCTCGGTGAGCTGGCAACCTTGCTGGTCAGCATCCACGGCCAGCATGAGCATCAGGCGCTCTTGGCGCGCGCCCACCAGCTCGATCTGCTGGATGCCTACGGCGGCCACGCGGACCTGCTTGAGCGCGTGCAGGCCACAGCCAGGCAATGGCGCGAGGCGGGCTCACGCATGCGCGGGCTGGGCGGCGGCGCCGACCGCGCCCAGCGCATCGAGCTGCTGCGGCATGAAATCGACGAGTTGCAGCAATGGGCGCTGCCAAGCGAGGAGCTGGCGGCGCTGGAAGCCAGCCATACCCGGCTGGCCAATGCCGAGCGGCTGGCCACCGGCGTAGCCGGGATCGGCGAGCAGCTCGATGGCGACAGCGAATTTGCCGTACAGCGCACGCTGCACCGGGCACACGAAGAGCTGTCCAGGCTGGCCCAGCTCGATCGCCAGCTGCAACCAGCCACAGAGTTGCTGCAGAGCGCCGCCATCCAGATCGATGAAGCCAGCGACCAGCTTGAGCGCTATGCGCAGGACGTCGATCTCGACCCGCAGCGCTACCAGCAGGTGGACGACCACCTGACCCACTTGCATGACCTGGCGCGCCGCCACCGGGTGGCTGAGGACGAACTCCCTGTGCGGCGCGACGCGTTGTGCAGCGAGCTGGCCGCCCTCGAACAAGCGGGCAGCGAACTGGAATCCCTGGCCTCCCGGCGCGGAACATTGCGCGCCGAGCACGCCACTGCCAGCAAGCTGCTGAGTGCTGCCCGCATCGCCGCCGCCAGGCGGATGGAGACGGCCGTCAATACCCTGCTGGCTGAGCTGGGCATGGCCGGCGGCCGCATCGTGGTGGAGCTGCAGGCCGTCGGCACAGAGGAGCCCGATGCGCAAGGTGCAGAACGCTGCGAGCTGCTGATCACCACCAACCCCGGCCAGCCGCCGCGGCCTCTGCGCAAGGTGGCCTCGGGAGGCGAACTGGCGCGCATCAGCCTGGCCATCGAGGTCGCCACCCTGGGCAAGGACACCACCGGCAGCATGGTCTTCGACGAGGTCGACAGCGGCATCGGCGGTGCCGTTGCCGAAGTCGTCGGACAGAAACTGCGGGCGCTGGGCAAGCGCTGCCAGGTGCTGTGCGTGACCCACCTGCCGCAAGTCGCAGCGCAAGGTCACCAGCACCTGAGCGTGATCAAGCAGAGCGACGGCACCACCACGCACACCCGCATCGAAACCCTGGGCAACAAGGCGCGCGGCGAGGAACTGGCACGCATGCTGGGCGGCATCGATATCACGCCGGAAACCCGCGCCCACGCCCGGCAGATGCTGGCCAGCGCCCAGGCTGACTGAACACCGCAACCGGAGGGCAGTCAACGGGAGTGCGGAAGCAGGAGGTCAGTCGCTGCCACAGGAAATCCCTTGTGGGCAGGCGACAGCTTTCAGTCCGGAATTCCCGCGCCAGGCTCAGCCTTGCCCTCCCTCACGGCTCAGGATTTCCGCACCTTCGGCTTGGGCCGGACGTAGAGCACCAGGCTGTGCGCCTCGATCACGTAGCCGTGCCTGGCGGCGATTTCATCTTGCAGGCGTTCGATCTCGTCGCTGACGAACTCGATGACCTTGCCGGTGTCCAAGTCGATCATGTGGTCGTGGTGTTTGCCGCGATCAAGCTCATAAACCGCCTGGCCACCCTCGAAATTGTGCTTGACGATAATGCCGGCAGCCTCGAACTGGGTCAGTACGCGGTAGACCGTGGCCAGGCCGATCTCTTCCTGGTGGGCAAGGAGGCTCTTGTAGACATCCTCAGCGGTGACATGCTGGGTGCCAGAATCCT
>JAFKMZ010000042.1 GCA_017305055.1 Lysobacterales bacterium | reverse complement strand
TCACCGAAGCCATGGGTGAGTTTGCCCCGGTGACGGCGTCCGCCTTCAGCACCGTCAGCCTGTTGATGTAACGCGCCTGCCACTGCGCACTCCAGTTGCCCTTGGTCCAGTTCAGGGTGAACGTGCCACGCCAGCGCGAGATGTTGCCGAACTGGCTGGAGAAGGTGCCGGCGTAGTTGACGGACTCGGCCCCGGGTTGTCCCGGCGTGGCGCTGTTCTTGTAGGTGGACGTGTAGGTGGTGTTCAACCCGGCGCGGAAGTCGCCCGGATCGAGGCTGCCCAGGTCGAAGTGCGGGATCCGGTAACGCAGCGTGTAGTCGATACCGGTGGTGCTCAGGCTGCCCAGGTTGAACGCCGGAGCACGCACGCTCCAGATGCTGCCTGGCTGCTTGGTGTCGTAGCCGTTGCGGGTGATGAACGGGCAGAACGGGCTGTCGCCGTTGTTGAAGCAGGCGTTGACCACTGTGTTGCCGGCGACCGGGACCAAGGTGTCGACCAGGTAGACGTGCCAGAAGTCCACGCTGGTGGACAGGCCGGGAAGCCAGTCGGGGTCGTACACCAGGCCGAAATCGACGGACTTGCCTTGCTCGGGCTTGAGCTTCTGGCCCAGCGTGGCGGCGCCTTGGTACAGCGCGGTCAGCTGATGCGCACCGCCGCCGTCCCAGTTGGGTTCGACGTATTGGCAGGCCTTGGCGTGCTGCGCCAACTGGGCGGCCGACAGGCCGATGCAGGGGTCGTTGAACCCGGGCTCCAACACCGACGGACCGTCGTAGAGGTCGTTCAGGCTGGGGGCGCGGAACACCTGCGAAATGGTGCCACGTACCAGCAGGTCGGAGACCGGCCGCCATTCGATCGCGATCTTCTTGTTTGTCGAGGTGCCTGCGGTGCTGTAGTCGGACGTGCGCATGCCGAGGTCGAGGTTCAGCGAGTGTGCCCACGGCTGGTTGGCGAGCAGCGGGATCAGCGCCTCGGCATAGGCTTCCTTGACGTTGTCGTGGCCGCGACCGTTGGAGCCGCAGGCTTCACCCGAGACACCGCAGGCCAGGGTGTCGATGTTCATGACCGCATTGGGCGACACGACGTAGTTCATGAACTGTTCGCGATACAGGGCACCAGCAGACAACTGCACGGTACCGGCCGGCATGTCGAACAGGTTGCCGCTGGCGTCGAACTTGGCTTCCTTCAATGCGCGGGTATAGGTGTACCAGGGGTTGACCACACCGGCGCGCAGCTTCTGGGTTACCGCCGGATCGGCCTGGTTGAAGATGTTGGCCCCTTCGGCAACCGCCTTGTCGAGGTTCTCGACGACCAGCTCATTGAAATTCACCATGTGTTGCTGGGTGTGGCCGTAGTTGACCGAGGCGTTCCAGATCCAGCTGCTTTGGCCAAAGTTGCCGCGGAACCCGGCGTTGATCTGGCCGGTTTCGGTCTTGAACGTGTGCACACGCGCCCCGGCACCGGTCAGGCGGGTGCTGAACGCGTAGCCACTGGTCGCTTCCTGCCCGGGGATCGGCTTCTGGCTGAAGGTGACACCGAACGGGTTGATCGGGTTGCTGGCCAGGATGTGGAACACCGAGCCGGCACCAGTTGGGATGGGCGCATCCTGGCCAGCCGAGTTGGTGCGGTTGTAGAACGCGTCGACGAATGCGGTGACGTTGTCGGTCAGGTTGTAGCTGCCCAGGACGAAACCGCTGTAGCGCTTCTGCTCGGTCTGGATGTAGTTGTACTTGGCGTAGTTGTACGCGTCCGACGCGCCGTTGAAGCAACGGTAGTCGTCCAGGCTCTCGCCATCGCCCTGGAATCGTGTGACCCGGATCGAGTTCGCACTCACCGCGCAGCCATAGCGGGCGTTGAAGGTGGCGGCCGGAAGCTGGATACGACCGGTGGGGATCGAGAACGAACCGCTGCGGGTCGGCACGCCGCTGGACAGGTACAGCGCGTATTGGGAGAACGGGCGACGGGTAGCCAGGATCGGGTCGTACTTGTTGTAGCCCAGGCCGCCGACGATGTTGTACTTGTCGCCATCCTTGCCGGCCATGAGCTGCACGGCGTGGCGCTGGCCGTCGCCATGGCTGGAAATGCCCGTGTTCACGTCGGCCTCTACGCCGTTGAAATGCTGGCGCAGGATGAAGTTCACCACACCGCCGACGGCGTCGGAGCCGTATACCGTCGAGGCGCCTTCGGCCAGGACGTCGGTGCGCTCGATCATCGCCTGCGGAATCATGTTGAGGTCGGCATTGATCAGGCGCTGGCCGTTGACCAGGACCAGGGTACGGTTGGTGCCCAGGCCGCGCAGCGAGACGCGCGAGGCACCGTTGCCGCCTTCCAGGGATGGCGCGGCCACGCCGCCGCCGTTGCTGTTGTTCGCCGGGTTGGTGGCGATACCCGACACACTGGGCAGTTGCTGCAGCACGTTGCCCAAGGTCGGCGTGCCGGAGGCGGTGAGCGCCGCGCGGTCCAGGGTGACGACCGGGCTGGCGGTTTCGATGTCGACGCGCCGGATCAGCGAGCCGGTGACGACGACGCCCTTGAGGTTCTGGGCCTTGGATTCCGCAGTGGCCTGGGATGCCGCCTGATCCTGGGGCGCGTCCGCGGCAGGTGACTCCGCCGCTTGAGCTACACCCATGATGGTGAGAGCTCCAGCTGCCAGAGCCA
Source organism: Lysobacterales bacterium (assembly GCA_017305055.1). Lineage (GTDB taxonomy): Bacteria > Pseudomonadota > Gammaproteobacteria > Xanthomonadales > Rhodanobacteraceae > Rhodanobacter. Next base: position 10,312 of record JAFKMZ010000042.1, on the reverse strand, counting down.
GGCCAATGGCTCGCGACAGTCGGTTTGCGTCGTATTTCATCTGATGATCCTTGGGTGGATTGGAGTCGAGATGTCTGGTGTCATCCCCTGTGGAATGCCGCGCAGGCAACTGCCGTACACACGGTGTTAACCGCGTGTAAACGCGAAGATTACACCTCAGCTTGGCTGCGTCAACCTGCCGCAGTGGCTTTCAGGCAGGCTGGTCTACGGCAGCAGGATGACGCCCTGCGGATCGGACGTGGGCGGGTTGCGTTCGTGCGCGATGCGCGACGAGGTATCCAGCAACTGGCTGGGCAGGACCGCGGTCAGCTTGCCGGCCATGCGCAGCTGGTTGACGCTGCGCATGCGCTGGTCGGTTTCCTGGTCGACAGCAGTCAGCAGCGGTGGGGCCGCGCCCGGGGTGCGGGTGAATGCGGCCAATTGCGCACCGACCAGGCCGGTCAGCGCGAAATAGGCGTCCTCGTGGATACCGATTTGATCCAGCAGCACCGCCGGCAGCAGCCAGGCCGCAGTGTCCGCGTGCGCCGCCGGCGCCTGCGGGTGGTGCGGATCGAGCAGGAGCCAGGTATCCGGAGCGGCAAGCATGCCCTCGCCGTCCACGAAGCCCAGCTCGGAATAGACGTCGCTCAACGCGGGCAGGTGGTCGCCGTAGAACAACACGCGGCTCGGCCGGTCGCGCTGGGCCAACCATTGCACCAGGCGGCCGAGTTCCGCATCGGCATGCCGCAGATGGTAGAGGTAGTTCTGCAGCTCCAGCTTGTCCTTGCCGGTGATGCCCTTGGGAACGACGATGGCATCCCGTTGCGCGAGGTCGGCTGGATCGATGTCGTACGGGCCATGGGCCTCGATGCTGATGGCAAACAGGAATTGCGGCGGCCCCGAGTCCTTCAGCTGCGCCTTGATCTCATTGGTCAAGGCCGTGTCGGCCAGGTATTTGCCGTCCTTGTGGGCATCGGCGGGGAAAGCCGAGCGCGAGACGAAGCGGTCGAAACCGATGGCCTTGAACGCCGCCGTACGGTTCCAGAACGCCGGATCGTTGCCGTGGACCGCCAGCGTGTCGTAGCCATGTGCCTTGAGCGTGCGCACCAGGCTGGGTATGGGCTTGTGGCTCAGTTGCAGGTAGGGAAACTGCAACTGTTCGAAATAACGCAGGGACAAGCCAGTCAGCACTTCGAACTCGGTACGGATGGTGCCGCCGCCGAAGGTCGGCACGTACAGCTTGCCGCCGGTTGCGTGGGCGGCAAGCCGGTTCAGGTTGGGAGTGAAATCACTGCGTTGGAACCCCTGCAGGATGCGCGGGTCGAAGAATGACTCGCTCTGCACGACGATGATGTCGGGCAACTGCTTGCCCGTAGGGGGCGCCTGCATCAGGCCTTGCAGGGTCGAAGCATATTCGTCGATCAACACGCGGGCAGCTTTGCGGTCGGGCTTGGCGTGGGCGCCATCGACTTGCAGGTGGAACAGCATCAGCGAGCTGATCAGTCCTGAATGGTTGGTCGTGGCGGTCGCCGACCACGGTTCCATCCACAGCACCCGTCCGTTGTAGACATGCTTCCATCCCGGAGCCGCCACCAGCAGGCTGACCAGCAGCGCCAGCGTCACCGAGCCCGCCACCGCGCGTTTGCCGCGATGGTGTCGCGCCAGCAGCGGCGGTTCGAATCGCCACAGGGCGACGATAGCCAGTACGGCCACGCCCAGCCCGACGTAAATCCATGGGTTGTGCGGAAGATAACCCGCGAGCAGGTGGAAGCCGCCGCGCCGCAATTGCCCGACCATGCGAAAGTCGGCCGGCAGCAAAGGCATGCCGAGATTGGCGACTTTCAGCGCATTGACGAGGTAGATGCTGCCTTGCAGCGCAAAAGCCACGGCGAAGGCCAGCAAGGCCCTGCGGGTCCATATCAGCAGCACGGCAGCCAGCAACAACCCCGGCCATGCGTTGGCCAGCAGGAAACGTGGCTGTGCCAGCAAGGTTTGCGGGGCCACGCCCACGCCGCCATCCAGCGCCCCGGTCAGCAGCGTGAACGCCAGCGCCAGCAGGACCACCACCACGCTGCGGCTTGCCAGCGGGGCGAGTCGGGAAAAGCGGGCGGAAGGGCTCAGGCGCATGAATCCTGCTCGTATGGCCGATCGGTAACCGGAATGTAATCAAACGGACATGAACCTAGCGTATGGACCTGATTGGGTGCGGCTGGGGCCCTGACGGGCGAAGGCTGGCGCGAAAGGCTCGCCCGTCCGGCGGCCTTCCCGTGGCCCGTCCGGTGTCGGTGTGCGTTTCGGGCAGCTGCGGCACAATGCGCCGATGCCTGTCACAGAATCCCCGGCGCTGCGCGCGCTGATCGACAGCCGCTACGCTGAGCTGGCGGCGCGCTGCCGTGCCGTGGGCGTGCGCCTGCACGACGATGCCGGTGTGGCCGAGCGCATACGGCGGACCCTGCTGGCCAGCGACTTCGCCTTCGAGGCGTGGTGCCGGCAGCCGCAGTTGCTGGCACCGCAGGGTATCGAGCGCCTGCGCTCCGGCAGTGACGCGAGCGCACGCATCGGCGCGCTGCACCTGCCAACCGATGAAGCCTTGTGCATGCAGACGTTGCGATGTTTCCGCCATGCGGAGGCCTTGCGCCTGGTGTTCCGCGATGTCAACGGGCTGGATGATTTGCCGGACACCCTGTCGGCAACCACCGTGCTCTACGAATCCCTGCTGAAAGTGGCGCTGGACTGGGCGGAAGGGGCGTTGGAACCCCGCTACGGGCGCAGCCGCGACCACGAGGGGAACGTGCAGGGACTGCTGGTCATGGGCTTCGGCAAGCTGGGTGGCAGCGAGCTGAATTTCTCCTCCGACATCGACCTGGTGTTGGCCTATCCGCACGGTGGCCAGACCGATGGCCAGCGCGTACTCGACAACAGCGAATACTTCGTCCGCCTCGGGCGTTTGCTGGTGCATCTGCTGAACGAGCCGACAGTGGACGGCATCTGCGCACGGGTCGACCTGCGCCTGCGTCCGTTCGGCACGTCGGGGCGGCTGGCGCTGTCGTTTGCGGCCATGGAGCAGTACTACCAGAACGAGGGTCGCGACTGGGAGCGCTACGCCTGGATCAAGGCCCGCCCGGTGGCCGGGGACCGCGCCGCCGGCAGGCGCCTGCTGGAGCTGCTGCGCCCATTCGTCTATCGCAAGTATCTCGACTACACCGCATTCGCAGGCCTGCGTGAGATGAAGGCCTTGATCGATGCGGAAGTGGCGAGGAGGGATCTGGCCGACAATCTCAAGCTGGGGCCGGGGGGCATACGCGAGATCGAGTTCGTCGTGCAGCTCACGCAGTTGATCCGCGGCGGCCGCGAACCGTCCCTGCGCGTGCGCAACCTGCTCGATGCCCTGGTGGCCTGCCAGGCGCGCGGGCGCATCCACGCGGCGCGGGTGCAGATGCTGCGCGAGGCCTATGTGTTGCTGCGTCGGGTGGAGAATCGGGTGCAGATGCTGCGCGATGCACAGACCCACGATATCCCCGGTGACCAACTCAGCCGGGAGCGCATTGCGCTCGGCCTGGGCATGCCCGACTGGAACACGCTGGGCCGTGAGCTGGCCCGCCACCGGGCGCTGGTGAGCGAGGAGTTTGCCGCGGTGCTCCTGCCGCAGGCCGGGCGTGCCTCGCGGGTGGCCGTGGCCGACGCCGCCTTGTGGCAAGGCGCGGTGGCACAAACCCTCGAGGCGCCGACGCTCGAGGCATCGGGCTTCGTCCCTGGCGCCGACCTGGTCGGCGTGTTGAATCAGCTGGCCCAGGCGCCGGCTGTGCGCAGCATGTCCGCGCGGACGCGTGAGCGCCTCGACCATGTCATGCCCCAGCTGTTCGGCGCGGCGCGCGAAACCGATGCGCCGGCGGCGTGTCTGTTGCGCCTGTGCCGTCTGGTGCAGGCCGTGGTCCGTCGCCCCTCGTACCTGGCGCTGCTGGACGAGCAGCCGCCGGCACGCAAGCGCCTGGCCCGGCTGTTTGCCGACAGCGCACTGCTCGCCGAGCGGGTGATTGCCCAACCCCTGCTGCTGGACGACGTGCTCGATCCGCGCATCGACCAACTGCCGATCAGGCAGGCGGACATTGCAGCGGAAATCGGCCGGGTGCTCGGCACGCTGGACGAGCGCGAGCCGGAGGCGGAGCTCGAACGCATCAACGAGTTCAAGGCCTCGATGGCATTTCGCCTTGGGCTTGCCTTCGTCGACGGACGCGCGGACGCGGTGGCAACCGCCCGGCGCCTGGCGGCGCTCGCGGAGTCGGTGGTGAACACGGTGGCCACCCTGGCTGAGCGCGAAGTGGTGGCGACGCATGGGCGCCTGGCCGGCGAGGGTTCGGGCTTCGCGGTGTTGGGCTATGGCAGTGTCGGCGGCGAGGAGCTGGGCTTTGCCTCCGATCTCGACCTGGTGTTCGTCTACGACGGCCATCGCGCCACCCTGGTGAGCGATGGGGCGCGTCCGCTGGAGGGCTTCCGGTGGTACCAGCGGCTGGCGCAACGGGTGATGAATTGGCTGACCGTGCTGACCCGGGCGGGCCGCCTGTACGAGGTGGACACGCGCTTGCGTCCGGACGGCTCCAAGGGCCTGCTGGTCAGTTCGCTGGACGCCTTCGCCGCCTATCAACGGGGGCGCGCCTGGACCTGGGAACACCAGGCGCTGTTGCGGGCCCGGCCAATCGCGGGCGATCGCGCCTTGCGCGACGAGCTCCTCGCCCTGCGCCGCGGCATCGTTGGCGCCCCGCGCGACCCGGCGCTCGTCATGGCCGAAGTCAGCAGCATGCGGCGGCGTTGGCGCCAGGAGCGCGACCGTTCCGATGCCGACCGCATGGATCTCAAGCAGGGCCGCGGCGGTTTGCTGGACATCGAGTTTGTCCTGCAGGGGCTGGTGCTCGCACATGCCGCACAGCATCCCGAATTGCTCGAGGTCACGGCCAATGCCGCGCTGGTCGAGGCTTGCCATCGGGCTGGCGTGCTGGACGACGCACAGCGCGAGATCCTGGGTCGTGCCCACGCGGAGCTGTTGCGCCGGGCCTTGGCGTGCACGCTCGACCAGCGCCCACGCATCAGTCCCCGCGATACCCAGCTCGAAGGCCTGGCTGCGGAAGTGGCCGGGGTGGCCGCGGCCCTCGGCTTGGCGTTCGACGGGCCGCCGCCCGAGGTCGCGCCTATGCCAGGCTGATCGGCGTCGCCGAGCCTGGACCCGACGGTCGCCGGTCGTGGCAAAGCCGTTGCGGCCGATGCGGGGCGCAGGTTGGCGGCAGGCACGACTCGCTCAGTGGCGGCGCAGGTACGCAGCGATGCGGGTATTCACCATGGTGGCGATGGCAGCCGTTTCCCGCAGTGGTGGTACGTCAGGGAAGGGGCCTGTGGCATCGAGATCGTGCAGCCAGCCACCGTCGCGCAGCTCCTGGTGGAAGCTGGCCAGCTTGGCCGGCAGCGGCGCGCCGATCCAGGTGTGCACCGGGCAGCCCACGGCGCAGGCTTCGCTGAGCATGTTCACCGAGTCGGGGGTCACCACCAGGGCGTCGCTCCAGCCCAGCACCCCGGCATAGGGGTTGGGCCCGTCGTCGGCGTTGTGCCAGACCAGGCCTAGCCCGGCGCGCCCGACCTGGGCCTGGAACGGTGCGAGCAGGGCATCGGGCGTCCGCCGCGATGCCACCACCAGCAAGCTGCCGCCATGGGCCGCCTGGTCGGCCACGAGCCGCTGCACCAGTTGTGCCGCGTAAACAAGGTCCAGGGCCACACCATGACGCGGGCCGCCCAGCAGGACACCGATACGTGGCGACGGCAGCTCACCCAGACGCGGCCAGCGGCCGCGCGCGTCGGCCAGCCATGCGTCGTCGATCGGGTTCAGCGAACCGATGGGGCTGAGGACGTTGGCGCCACGCAGACCGTCATGGCGCGGTGCAATCACCAGGTCCCAGTGCCTGGGTGCCACGCGCGGATCCAGGATCTGCACGGCATAGCTGGCGCCGTCGCCGAGCTTGCGCACCAGGCGCGTGCACAGCGCTGCGCTGCGGCCGCAGCCGATGACCACACGGGGCCAGGGTGGGGAGAGAAGGTTGCGTTGTTCGGCCGGCAACGCGTAGCGGCCGCCGAGCGTGCAGCGTGGCGCCAGCCAGGACCAAGGTGCCCGCGGCTGCAACTGCAGGTGCCGCGCACGCAGGCCAAGCCCTGCAGCCAGGGCCAGCGCCTGGCGCTGGTTGCCGGCCGCATGGTCGGTAATGACCCAGCACGCGTCGGCCTGGGTCACCGCGCAGGGACCGGCGGGAAGAGCACAGACGGAAGCGGCACCGGTTCGACTCCTGACGGGGTTGCAGCGATTCGCCGCTCAGCCGCCGATCACCGTTCGCGCGACGTCGAACCTGGCCGGGTCAGGGGCGGCCATCGCGGCAACGTGGCCGGGGACGCCGCTGCCGGTCATCACGGCACCGGTTTGCGGAATGGGGTGAGTTCCATCGAATGCGGCATTGCCAGGCATGGTGCTGCCGACCACCGCGGCGATGATCATGCCCAGCACCCAGCTCAGTACGATGGCCAGGATCACGCTGACCGCGGTGTACGCGCCGGCGCGCTCCGGCGGGCATTTCATGGTCGGCGGCAAGCCCAGATAGAGCAGATAGATCGCATACACCACGCCGGCCAGTACGATGAGCCAACCCAGCCAGGGGATGATGATGGCCACGCCGGCGACCCAGGTTGCGGTCCACGCGTACGCGGTGGCCTTCAGCGCCTGCACGGGGTTCTTCTCGCCGCCAAAGGTCGGGGCCAGCGCGTCGATGAGCAGCGCCACGACGTACACCACGAGCAGGCTCACCAGGTAGCTCGCCACGGCGTGGGCCAGCCCGGACATGACCGGGATGCGCATGGTCACGCCGACGACGCTGGCAGGCTCGGCGGCCAGGAGTGGCCATTCGGATTTCGGCGTGGTCAGGATCGCCTTGACGCGATCGGTGAGCTTGGCAAGGTTCATGGTCTGCTCCTGGAACGAGAAGGACGGCCAATGGCTGTACGCGGTTGTCGGTTCCGACGCGCCTCGTGGGCGCTGGTTGCAGCTGTGCTTACCCCTGTGGATCATCGGCAGGCCGGCGCAGCCTGCTACCATTTGAAACTACAGTCCAGTAGGAAGTGTGGCCATGTCCCGCCCCGTTGTCACCAGCGAACCGTTGAAGCCGGCAAATACCGAGAAGCGCTACCAGGTGACGCGTGCCGACCTGCCGCTGTCCTGCCCGATGCCCGGCATGAAAGTGTGGAATTCACATCCCAAGGTGTATCTGTCCATTGTCGAGGATGGCGGAGAATCCACCTGTGCCTACTGCGGAGCGCACTACATCCTGCGTGACTGAAGACAGTCTTGGATTCGAGTGGTTTAACGGCATCGTTCTTGCTTGCCCGCGACGGGAACTGTATTCGACAACGCACTCATGTCCAGCGCCAATCCGCTTGCCAAGCCATTGACCGTCGTCCAACTGATTCCGGCGCTGCATTCTGGCGGTGCCGAGCGGACGACGCTGGAAGTCGCCCAGGCGCTGGTGCAGGACGGCCACCGCTCGGTGGTGATCTCGGCAGGTGGGCGCATGACCGCGCAATTGACCGCCGCCGGCAGCGAGCACATCACCCTGGATTTGCGCAGCAAGACGCCGGGGGCGTTGACACGGATTGGCAGCTTGCGCCGCATATTGCGCGAGATACGTCCAGACATCGTGCATGCCCGGTCGCGCCTGCCGGCATGGTTGGGCTGGTGGGCGCTGAAGGGTCTGCACCCGCGCCCAGGTTTCGTGACCACGGTGCATGGGCTCAATTCTCCGGGCTGGTACAGCAGCATCATGGTGCGCGGTGACCGCGTGATCGTGGTTTCGCAAACCGTCCGTGACCATGTGCTCAGCCATTATCGCGGGCTGGAGCCGTCGCGGGTGCGGGTCATCCCGCGTGGCATCGACCCGGCCATGTTTCCCTATGGCTACCGTGCCGAGGAATCGTGGAAAAAGGCCTTCTTCACTGAATATCCGGAACTTGCCGGAGCGCCGCTGCTCACCCTCGCTGCCCGCGGCACCCGGCTCAAGGGCCATCGCGATGCCATTGAGCTGCTCGCTGACCTGAAGCGGCGCGGCATCGAGGTGCGCCTGTTGCTGCTGGGCGTGGTTGAGCCCGGCCGCGAGGCCTACGTGGCCGAGTTGCGCGAGGTGGCCCGCTCGCGCGGCGTGACTTCGCAGCTGGTGTTGGCGCCACCGCGCGACGACATTCGCGATGTCTATGCCGTATCCGCCATCGTCCTGCAGTTGTCGAACCAGCCTGAATCGTTCGGTCGCACCGTGGTCGAGGCGCTTTCGCTGTGCCGGCCGGTGCTGGGCTATGCGCACGGCGGCGTGGGCGAGCTGCTGGCCGAGCTGTACCCGGCCGGGCGGGTGCCGCTCGGCGATCATGAGCGCCTGGTCGAGCGGGCTGCCGAGTTGTTGCGCGTGGCGCCTTCCATCGCCCCGCTGGAGAACTACCGCCTGGGAGACATGCAGCGCGCCACGCTGGCACTGTATGCCGAGTTGGCCGCGGGCTGAACGTCTGGCCCGAACAGGGGTGCGGCACCGGCGGGGGGCGTCGCGGTTGCCTACAATGCGGATTTGTCCCGGAGCCGACTGGTCCATGACGTCTGCAGGCAACCTGGTCCAGACCAGCGCGCGTTGCCCGTGGTGGCCGTTCGCGCTGGTCATCGTGTTGCTGCCATTTGGGCGCAGCGCGGAACTGGGCACCTTGCTGTGCCTGGTCGGCGTCCTCTGGCTCAGCATCGGGAATCCATCTGCGCTGCGCGCCAATCGGGGTGCGCGCCTGCTTGCGGGCCTGCTTGCCGCCTACATCGGCGCGGCCTTGCTCTCGGCGCCCGATGCGGTCGCCCCGGCCAAGAGCTGGGAAACGGTGGCTGGCCTGCTGCGCTATGTGCCATTGGGCTTGTTTGCCTGCCTGGTGGTCCGCACGCCAACCGGATTGCGCGCCCTGTACATGACGGTTGCCGCGCTGGTGGCGTTGTGGGCGCTGGACGCCTGGATGCAGATCCTCACTGGCTGGAGCCTGCGTGGCCATGCGCCGCCCGAACGTATTTCCGGCATCTTCGGCGCCGACAACCTGAAGCTCGGGCCGACCCTGGCGGTGCTCTCGCCGTTTGTGCTGTGGGCGGCGCATCGGCGCTTTGGGCATCCGGGTTGGCTGCTGGCGCTGGTCCTCATGCTGGGCCCGATCCTGCTGGCTGGCTCGCGAGCGGCATGGCTCATGTACGGCCTGGTCGTGCTTGGCTTTGCCTGGCATGCCGTGGCTTCCCGGCGGCGTTTTGCCTGGTTCTGCGCCGTGGCCGCTGCCTGCCTGGCGCTGGCCTTGGGGCTGGCTTGGCAAACGTCGGGTCGTTTCCAGCAACGTGCGCAGCGCACCCTGCTGGTATTCCAGGGCGATCAGCAGGCACTGGATACGGCGCTCAGCGGAAGGCTGGACATCTGGCGCACGGCGACGCGCATGATTGCCGCGCATCCGGTCAATGGCGTCGGTGTACGCGGCTTCCGCTACGCCTACCCGCACTACGTGCCTGCCAACGACCATTTTCTCGTCGCCGAGCCCTGCGGCGTCGGCGAAGGCGCCTGCCACGCACACCAGATCGTACTGGAAATATTGAGCGAGACCGGTGGGGTCGGCCTGCTGTTGTGGCTGGCGGCGTGCGCCCTGGCGTGGCGCCGCTGGCGTGCCGTCAGTGCAGCCGCGCGCGACCGCGCCTTTCCTGCCAGCCTGGCGCTGGCGGTGATGCTGTTTCCCCTGAATACACATCTGGCCTTCTATTCGGCATGGTGGGGCTTGCTGTTCGCCTGGTTGCTGGCACTGTGGTGTGCGGCATTGTTCGTCGAGCCGGCCGGGTCGCTGGCGACGGAATCGCGGCATGCAGCGTGAACCGCTCTCGGTGGTGGTCACCACCTGCAACAACGCCGATACCCTGGACGCCTGTCTGCGCGGCGTGCGCTGGGCGGAAGAGATCGTGGTGCTCGACTCCGGCTCGACCGATGCCACCCTCGCCATCGCTGCGCATTACGGCGCGCGCATCAGCCAGCAGCCGTTTGCCGGCTACAGCGCGCAGAAGCAGGCGGCGATCGACCTGGCCAGCCACGCCTGGGTACTGCTGCTCGATTCGGACGAAGCAGTCCCCGAGGGTGCCGCCCCAGTGCTGCAGCGCGCGCTGTGCGCACCACGACATGCAGGCTACGAACTCTGGCGTCGCGAGTGGCTGTTCTGGCGCTGGCAGGCAGCCGGCACGCGGCTCAACCACTACGTGCGCCTGTTCGACCGC
>JAFKMZ010000008.1:73738-184117 GCA_017305055.1 Lysobacterales bacterium | reverse complement strand
ACCCGGTGCAGATTCCCAACACCGGCAAGGTCAAGCTCGGCTCGACTCCCGGCGGCGAGCTCAGCAACGCCGATGCCACCCTGGTTGCCGACCAGCCTGCCAACACGCTACGACTGGAGCTGCGCCAGAATCGCACCCAGGCCAGCGCGTGGCTACCACTCGACCAGCCGTCGCACGCGCAGGTGGTGGTGAAGAACCTTCCGGCCACCTGGTTGCGCGGTCTGTTGGGCACACTTGGTTCGGCGCAAACCAGCGCCGGCGAAGTGGACGCCGATCTCGCCCTGGATGTGCTCGAGAACGGCCTGCGCTCGTCAGGCCAGTTTGCCCTGCGTGGCGTGGGTCTCGACACACCGGCGGGGACTCTGGCCACGCAAAACCTGGGCGCGAGTGGCCGCTTCGACGTGAGCAGCAATGGAAAGTCATCCCGCATCGACCTGGACGCCAGCCTGAAAGGCGGGGAAGTCCTGCTGGCCCCGCTGTACGCCCACTTGCCGAACCATCCTGTGCGTCTCAGTCTCCATCTTGCCAGCCAAGATGGAGCGATGCAAATCAGCAAGTTGCACGTAAATGATGCCGATGCACTGCAACTTGATGGAGCCCTGACCATCGACGCGAAAGGCAGCTTGGCCTCGCTCAAGTTGACCGATTTCCACGCCAGTTTCCCTGCCGCCTATGCACGTTACGGCCAAGCCTGGCTGGCCGGCCTCGGGTTGCGGGACGCCAGCGTCACTGGCGACTTGAACGGCAACCTGGATCTGCGCGCCGACGGCCTGCATGCCTTCGCCTTCAGCACCCCCGGCCTGAATTTCCACGACGCCAGCGGGGCGTTGGGAATCAGTGACCTGAGTGGCGGGCTGGACTGGGTCGCGCAAGGCAATCGACCGGCCACCACGCTGGCCTGGAGTGGCATGCAATTCCACCGGGTGCCACTGGGCGGCGCCAAGTCGCAATGGCACAGCCGGGGCGGCACGCTGGGACTGGTCCAGCCCGTGCTCGTGCCGGTACTGAACGGCCAGTTGCGCCTGGGCGACCTCGACATCCATCCAGCAGCGGCACGTGGCCAGCGCCTGAGCACCTCGATCACCGTGCTGGGCGTGGATCTGGGTGCGCTGTGCCATGCCTTCGGCTGGCCTGCGTTCCCCGGTACCCTGGCCGGAGCGATACCCTCGCTGCGCCTGGTGGATGACCATATCGAATTGGACGGTGGCCTGTCGGCCAACCTCTTCGACGGTTTCGTCGACATCACGCGACTGTCGCTGCAGGATCCGTTTGGCGCCGATCCGGTCCTGGCCGCGGACGTGGCCATGCGCCAATTGGACTTGGCCGCAATCACCAGCGTGTTCGACTTCGGCAGCATCACCGGGCGTCTCGATGGAAGCATCGACGGCTTGCGCCTGGTCGACTGGAGCCCGGTGGCCTTCAAGGCGAGCCTGCTGGCGGCCGGCGGCGGCCGGATCAGCCAGCGGGCGGTGAACAACCTCACCGCGGTCGGCGGCGGCGGCGTGGCCGGGGGCCTGCAGGGCGCGGTGCTGAAACTGTTCAAGACTTTTGCCTACAAGCGCATCGGGCTCAATTGCACGCTGCACGGGAGCGTGTGCCAGATGAGTGGCTTGCAGCCGACGGGCGACGGCTACACTATCGTCGAAGGCAGCGGGCTGCCGCACCTGCAGGTCATTGGCCACCAGACCCGTGTCGATTGGCCCACCCTGGTGCGTCGCCTGCGCGATGCCATCAACGGCGCGCCGCCGGAAGTGCGCTGAATTGGCGCGACCATCCTCCTTATCCCGAACCTGGAGCCACCGATGCGCAAGCTGATTTACGCGATCCTGACCACCTTGGCCGTGGCCCTGGTAGGGTGCGTCACCATCAATGTGTACTTCCCGGCGGCGGCGGCGCAAAAGGCGGCCGACCAGTTCATCGGCAATGTGCTGGGTGAGCCGGCGAACGCTCCACCGCCCAAGCCGCAACAGCCGCAGGGTGATGGGATGCCCGCGCAACCGTCCGCGATGCTGCTCGACCTCCTGATCCCTGCTGCTTACGCGGCCCAGCAACCGGACCTGCGCCTGGCCACGCCGGTGACCGAGGCCTTGCGCGCACGCATGAGCACACGCTTCAAGGATGTACTGCGACCGCTGCTGGACAACGGGGCCATCGGCTTCACCCACGACGGTCTGGTCGCCCTGCATGACGCCGCCAAGCTGCCACTCAGCCAGCGGACCCAGGCCAATGCCGCGATTGCCGAGGAAAACCGTGACCGCACGGCGCTGTACCAGGAAATCGCCAAGGCCAACGGCCATCCGGAGTGGGCCGCGCAGATCCGTTCGACGTTTGCCGCCACCTGGATCGAGAAGGCCCACCCGGGCTGGTATTACCAGGATGCCAGTGGCGCGTGGAAGCAACGTTAGGGACCCAGGCGGCAGAAGCGTTCGAGACATCGAAGCCCGGTCGGCTGCTGCCGCCCACGCTTTCGCGGCAAGTTCGCCGTAGCTTGGAACGGCCTGCGCTGATCGCGGGACCGTCCAGGGGGACGGGCTGGCATAATGGGCGGCATCTTCCTGCGTGTTGATCCAGATGTCCCGAGCCCATGGCCTGCCGAGCGCCGCGATTGAAGCCCTGATCGGCGAGCTTGGCACCGACGGGCGCGGCGTGGCGCGCGTCGACGGCAAGACCGTGTTTGTCGAGGGTGCACTGCCCGGGGAAAAGGTTTCCCTGCGCGTGCGCAAGCGCCACCGCAGCTATGACGAAGCCGAGCTGGTGGAAGTGCTTGCCGCATCGCCGCACCGGGTCGAGCCCCCGTGTGCGCACTACGCCGAATGCAGCGGCTGCTCGCTGCAACACCTTTCCTCGGACATGCAGGTCGCAGGGAAGCAGCACTGGCTGGCCGAGAATTTCACCCGCATCGGGAAGGTCGCACCGCGCACCTGGTTGCCGGCTTTGCGCAGCCAGCCTTGGGCTTATCGCCGCCGCGGCCGCCTGTCGGTACGCCACGTGCAGAAAAAGGGCAGGGTGCTGGCCGGTTTCCGCGAACGCCAGAATCCGCGCTACGTGGCCGAGATCCGCCACTGCCTGGTCATGCATCCGGCGCTCGGTCCAAAAGTCGGCCTGCTCGCCGACATGCTTGGCACGCTGCACGCGGTGGATTCGATCCCCCAGGTCGAATTTGCCGCTGGCGATGACGCCATGGCCCTGGTGTTCCGGCACCTGCAGCCGCTCGACGCGCATGACCTCGATGCGTTGACTGCATTTGGCCGGCAGCATGGCCTGGCCATCTATTTGCAGCCGGGCGGCATCACCAGCGTGCATTCTTTGTGGCCCGAAGCGCCGCGTCTGGCCTATCGCGTTCATGTCGACGACGGCGCCTGTCCGGACGTGGAGCTGGAATTCCAGCCGCTGGACTTCGTGCAAGTCAACGGCGAGCTCAACCAGCAGATGGTGAGCCTGGCCCTGCGCCTGTTGGAGCTGCAGCCAGGGGACCGGGTACTCGATCTGTTTTGCGGCCTGGGCAACTTCAGCCTGCCGATCGCGCAGCGGGTTGCCGCGGTGACTGGGGTGGAAGGCGAGGCTGGGCTGGTGGAGCGGGCGCGGGCAAACGCGGCGCGCAACGGCCTGGACAATGCCCGTTTCCAGGTGGCCAACCTGTTCGATCCACAGCAGGCTGCGGAATGGGCGCGCCAGCCCTGGGACAAGCTGCTGCTCGACCCGCCGCGGGCCGGCGCCGACCAGGTGCTGGCCTATCTTCCCGGCGCGCAGACCCGGCGCATCGTCTACGTTTCCTGCCATCCGGCCTCGCTGGCGCGCGATGCCGGCATCCTGGTGCACCAGCATGGCTTCACCCTGCAGGCGGCCGGGGTCATGGACATGTTCCCGCATACCGCGCATGTCGAATCCATTGCTGTATTTCAGCGGTCTCCATGACCGCGAGAATCAAGAGCGGCCATCCTTGTGCTGTATTTCAGCGGTCTTCGTGACCGCGAAAGTCAAAAAGCGGCCATCCTTGGCCGCACTCTTCAACAAACCGGCTTCGTTCGGATATAGGGTGGGATGGGGCTTTGATGGGCATCGAGATCGAACGCAAATTCCTGTTGCGCGACGAGAGCTGGCGTGGCGCGGTCGAACGCAGCGAGCAACTGCGGCAGGGCTACCTGCTGGGCGCCGTGGCCACGGCGGATGACGTCGCGCCAGGCCAGGGCCATGCCACGGTGCGCGTGCGTGTTGCCGGCATCAAGGCCTGGCTCAATATCAAGCAGGCCGTGGCCGGGGTGTCCCGGGCCGAGTACGAATACCCCCTGCCGCTGCCCGATGCCGAAACCATGCTGGCGACGCTGTGTGGCCGCATCGTCGAAAAGACACGGCACCAGGTGCGCGTCGGCGGCATGCTGTTCGAAGTGGACGAGTTTGCCGGCGACAACAGCGGACTGGTCGTGGCCGAAGTCGAGTTGCCCGCGGCCGATGTGACTTTCGCGAGGCCGCCCTGGCTGGGTACCGAAGTCAGCGCCTTGCGCCGTTACTACAATGCCGCACTGGCCGACCATCCCTATGCACGATGGTCGGCTGCGGAGCGCGCCGCTGGGGACGCCACATGTTGATGATAGGCGTAGCGGGTACTGCCTTGACCCGGCGGGAAGCCGGCTGGCTGGCCCAGCCCAGCGTGGCCGGCGTGCTGCTGTTTGCGCGCAACTTCACCTCGCGTGGGCAACTCTCGGCGTTGTGCGCGGCCATCCACGCGGCGGGGGGAGAGCAGTCGCTGATTGCCGTGGACCAGGAAGGCGGGCCGGTGCAGCGCTTCCGCGCCGGCTTCACACGCCTGCCGCCGCTGGCCGCGATTGGCGCCGTTTACGACCGCGATCCGGCCGAGGCCGTACGCCTGGCCGAGGACCACGCCTGGATCATGGCCAGCGAGTTGCGCGCCAGTGGGGTGGATTTCAGTTTTGCGCCAGTGGTGGACCTGGCACGCGGCAACGCAGCCATCGGCATGCGGGCCTTCCATGCCGACCCGGGAGTAACCAGCGAGCTGGCCCAGGCCTATGTGCGCGGCATGCATCTGGCGGGCATGGCGGCCGTGCTCAAGCACTTTCCCGGCCATGGCTCGACGCCTGCCGACACCCATTCGGCAGAGGCCGTGGACCCACGCCCGCTGCAGGCGATCCGCGATGCCGACTTGCTGCCGTTCCAGGACTGCATCGCTGCGCACGTCGAGGCGGTGATGATGGCGCACGTCATCTATCCCGAGGTCGATACCCGTCCGGCCGGCTACTCCCCCCTATGGATCAAGCACATCCTGCGCGACGAGCTGGGCTTTGCCGGGGCGGTGATCAGCGACGACATCGGCATGTCGGCGGCTGCGACCGCTGGCACCATCGGTCAGCGTGTGCAAGCGCACCTGGAGGCCGGCTGTGACCTGGTCCTGGCTTGTGCGCCGGATGTGGTGCCCGAGGCGATCACCGCCATGCCCGAGATGCCCGTGCGCAGCCCGACGGCGCTGCCGGTCACACTGGCCGCACTACGCGGGGAATTGGGCGCCACCTGGGATGAACTCACCGACAATCCGCAGCGCGACCGCCTGGTGGCACGGGTCAGCGCGCTCGCTCCCGCATCAGGACAAGCATGAACGTGAAACCACCCTTGCTGGCCGAGGCCCTGGCCCATGCCGAGCTGCTGTTTTCACGCCGCGAACTCGAGACGGTGATTGCAGCCATGGGTGAGCGGATCGACCAGGCTTTGGGCGGTGAGCGCGCGGTGTTTCTCCCCGTGATGAATGGCGCGCTGGTATTTGCCGGGCACCTGGCCCTGGCGATCCGTACCGACCTCGAGTTCGACTATGTCCACGCCACCCGCTATCGGGGTCGGATCTCAGGCAGTGAGCTGCACTGGTTGCGCGAACCCACGGCATGCCTGCAAGGCCGAACCGTGCTGCTGGTCGACGACATCCTCGACGAGGGCGCGACGCTCAAGGCGATCCGCGAGGACTGCCTGCGCCGCGGCGCGCGCCGGGTGCTCATCGCCTGCCTGTGCCGCAAGACACATGGCCGGATTGTCGAAGGCATCGAGGCTGACTTCAACGGCGTAGTGCTGCCGGATCGCTACGTCTTCGGCTTCGGCATGGACTATCACGAGCAAGGCCGCAACCTGCCGGGCATCTATGCGCTGCGCGACGAACCCGAAACTGCGCGAGTCGTCATGCCAGGTGTGGATGGGTGATTCCGTGATGTCGAGCTCACCGGACGTCGACGCGCCCTGCATCATTGTTCTGGAACGCTGAGGCTTTCCGTTCGTGGGGCAGACCGTGCCTTCATTAGATCTTGCAGGCCGCCTGGTTGCCATCCTGGCGACAGACGGCTTCGAGCAATCCGAACTCATCGACCCCAAGCGACTGCTGGAGCGGGCTGGTGCGCAAGCCGATGTGATTGCTCCCGGTCGTGCCGGACGAGTCATGAGCTGGAACAGAACCGACTGGGGCGACGAGATCGATGTGGATGTCGCACTCGAGGATGCCGAGGCGGACGACTACGATGCGCTGGTGTTGCCTGGGGGCGTCATGAGTTCCGACAAGCTGCGCACGCAGCCCGCCGCCATCGCCCTGGTGCGGGCCTTTGCCCAGACCGACAAGCCGATCGCGGCCATCTGCCACGGACCGTGGACGTTGATCAATGCCGATCTGGTCCGTAATCGCAGGCTGACCTCGTGGCCCTCGTTGCGCAAGGACCTGGAAAATGCCGGCGCACATTGGCAGGACGCGGCTGTCGTGCGCGACGGCCGGCTCATCACCAGCCGCAATCCAGGCGATATTCCGGCATTTGCCGGGGCACTTATCGAGTTGCTCGGTACCACGGGCTGAGGCTCCGGTAACAGCCGTGCACCACGGCGCGGTGTGGCCGCAGTCGAGTCGCGCCCAGGCCGGCGGGGAGGGCGCTCGACGCGTGCCGACAGCACACCCTGGGACCCACACTGCCTGACATCGGCGGTTGCGGTGTGCGCAGCGCTTGGCGGTGGTGGTGTTCACGCGCTGGCTCTGGCGGGTTCTGGCACGGCGTGACTCCCGGCAGCGTGCTCCGCCGCAGTTTGCCTAGAACCAGAAGCGGAGGCCCGCGACAAGTCGCCGATCCAAGGCGGGCTCACTGGCACTGCGTGCAAAGTCGGCCGTGCGACCGAACTTGCGGTCGACCTCGACACCGACATAAGGCGTGAACTTGCGGGTGAACTCGTAACGCAGGTGCAGGCCCACGCTGGCGTCGGACAAACCGGAGCCGATGCCACGTTGCGGATCGTCGCGACCGTACAGATCGACCTCGAAGCGTGGCTGCAGGATCAGGCGCTGGGTCAACAGAAGTTCGTATTCCGACTCGAACCGGAACGCCGTCAGCCCGGCTTGTCCGACGTAGAAGGTCGCTTCGACATCGAAGAAGTACGGCGCGAGGCCCTGCACGCCAAATGCGGCCCAGGTACGCCCGGGGCCGGCGCCGAAATCGTGCCGCACCCCAAGCTGGGTGTTCCAATAAATGCCGATCGGGTGGGCCCAGAGTGCTTCGGTACGCAAATCCTGCAGACGCCCCGCGCTGCGCTCGCCTTCGGCTTTGACCCACAACTTGTTTGCGTCGGTGCCGTACCAGCCCTGGGCATCCAGTGCGACGCCGTTGCCGCTGCGGCCATCGAAGTATTCCAGCCGGTCGACCAACAGCATGCCGAGCGCCGCGTGATCCAGCATGTGCAGGCCGTGGGCCTGGCCGTAACCGATGCCGTCGGAATAGTCCGCACTGCGCGCATCTGGCGGCGCCTTGCCGCCCTGCATCTGCATGCCCTGCATGTCCATCTGCATGACCCCGCCACTGAGCCCACGCACGACTGGCCGTGTGCCAATTTGCGAGCCGATATCGAGCACCTGCAATTCGCCGGTGAGGTTGGGCGGTGGCTGCATCGGCATGGGCGGCATGGGCGATTTCTCCATGCCCGAGCCTGGCATCGATCCTGCGTGCTGGGAATGGGCACCGGCCGGCGCCTGTGGTTGTGGCGGCGGCATGGCCATGTTCGGCATCGACGGCATGTCCATTCCCGACATCGAATGCTCCGCCGCGTGATGCGTATGCTTGTTCTCTGCTGAGTGCGGCTTTTCCTTGGCGGGCGGTTTTGCCGGTTCATCTGCGGGCGTTTGCGCTTGCGCCATATCCACGCCGTGCATCGAGTCCCGTGCAAAGGCAGGCACGGCCATGTGTGCAACGGACAGAACCGCGAACAAACACCCATTGCGCGTGATCGGCTTCATGACACCACCACCTCGCGGAACATGCCCGCTTCCATGTGATAGAGCAGGTGGCAGTGGTAGGCCCAGCGCCCCAGCGCGTCGGCCTTCACGCGATACGTGACGCGCTGGGCGGGTTGCACGCTGATGGTGTGTTTGCGCACCTGGAACGTCTGCTCCGGTGATTCCAGTTCGCTCCACATGCCGTGCAGGTGGATTGGGTGCGTCATCATGGTGTCGTTGCACAGGATCAGCCGCAGGTGCTTGCCGTAAGGGAAGTGCAGCGGCTTCGCCTGTGAGAATTTGAGCCCGTCGAAACCCCAGACAAACCGGTTCATATTGCCAGTCAGGTGCAATTCGATTTCATCGGTCACGGGCTGTTGCGGATACAACGACCCGCCGACAGTGTGCAAGTCGGCATAGGTGAGCACCCGGCGACCGTTGTCGCGCAGACCGATGCCGGGATCGTCGAGGTTGGTGCGCGGCATGTCTACGTGCATGTCGACGTTCGGGTTGTCGTATTCGGTGCGTGCGTGGTGTGCCGTCTGCATGCCGGCGGGGTCAAGGGCACCGCCGGTGGCCATGCCGGGCATCGAGCCATGATGCGTGCCGTGCATGGCCGCCATGTCGCCGCCCGCCGCCATGGCGCCCATCATGTCCACCATCGACAGCGTGGGCAGTGGATCGAGGTGCGGCACTTCGGCCTGCATACCTGCGCGCGGCGCCAGCGTGCCACGGGCGTAGCCGTCGCGACCCATCGACTGCGCAAGAATCGTGTAGGCACGATCCTCCTGCGGCTCGACAACCACGTCATAGACCTCGGCCGTGCCGATGCGGAACTCATCCACCGCCACTGGTACAACGTCCTGGCCATCAGCCGCAACCACGGACAACTTCAAACCCGGGATGCGCACATCGAAATGGCTGTTCGAGGAACCGTTGATGAAGCGCAGCCGCACGCGCTCGCCAGGCTTGAACAGCCCTGTCCAGTTGCCGGCGGGCGTAGTGCCATTCATCAGATACGTGTAAGTCGCGCCAGTGACGTCAACGAGGTCGCGCGGGCTCATGCGCATCTCGTTCCACATCCTGCGTTCGGCCAGCGCAGCCTTTAGTCCCCCGCGCCTCACGTCCGCGATGAAATCACGTGCGGTCGGCTCGCCGTAGTTGTAGTAGTCACCCATCCTCTTGAGGTTCGCGAAAACCGTCATCGGGTTCTCGTCGGTCCAGTCGTTGAGCATCACCACGTAATCACGGTCGGCCTGTATGCGATCAGGCCCGGCCGGATCGATCACCAACGCACCATAGAGGCCGGTCTGTTCCTGAAAGCCGGAGTGCGCGTGGTACCAGTAGGTTCCACACTGCTTGACAGGAAAGTGATAGACGAAAGTTTCACCCGGCGCGATGCCGGGAAAACTGATGCCAGGCACGCCATCCATGTCGAAAGGCAACAAGATGCCGTGCCAATGGATCGAGGTCGGCACGCGCAGGCGATTGGTGACCCGCAGCGTGACTGCGGTACCTTCCCGCCACCGCAGCAGCGGCCCCGGCAACAAACCGTTGACCGTCGTCGCGTAACGCGCCTTGCCGGTGAAGTTCACCGGCGTCTCGGCAACTTCCAGTGCGAACTGTGTTCCGGACACAACGCCCGGTCCGCCAGCGTTGCGTGCGTTGTTGGGCATGTCCAGGCTTTGCAGTGCCCACGCGGGTTTAAGGAAGCCCCCGAGCATCGCGGCGGTCCCGCCCAGCGCCAGTCCCTGCACGAAGCGTCGACGGGAAGGCATCGGGACAGTCAGCCCCGTGTGAAAAGGGTTCTGTTTCATTTCGGATTCCCGCTGGCGTGCGCGGCACGCCGGTTACGAGCAGACGCCCATCCGCCACGCTGTGCGCGGCAAACAGGGATCAAGTTACGGTGCTTCGCGGCACTTTGCGCGCCGCGACGGGAATCAGGCGATCGGCGGTCGCAAGGGGGGTGCGGAAGGTGCCCGCATCGGCTGGGAGTAGGCCAGTGACAACACAGTGCCGCGTATCGGCGGCAACTCCAGACCGGGATACGGCACACCGACGATACCAGTGCACGAAGATGCGCAATGGCAACCGCCGTCAGGACAACAGGCGTGGCCATTGCCAGCCGGCGGCATCGATGCGGGTATCGAAGTCTGGGGGCCCGGCACCATGGCCATGCCGTCACAATGCACCGTGGTCGCCTGCGCTTGCGCCGCCTGGATCGTCGCGTTCACGCCCATCGCATCGAACATGCGCCGCGGACCGGCCAATGCACCCGACGCGAGCATCGCCCATGCCAGCAGGGCCACGCCGAATACGGCACGGAAACTGCGGGAACGCGGATGGAACGGCTGGCGCATGCGGCAAACTTAGTTGCCGCAACCTCGCGTTGCAACTCTGGAGGTGGGTTTATAGCGGGCCACCCGCTGCCTGCTGAGGATGAGTCCAACAGCCGCTCATCATCTTGAAGCAACCTGATTCCGAGCGACATCACCTGAACCGCCAGCCGGTCCCGCCAGATCGTCCAGCCCTCCCAGCCCTCGAGCAGGCCGCCCAGCTCGCCAGCCCGCAGCAGGCGGAGCAGGCGCACCACGGACCAGGGCACCCGGCAGCGGCCGCTGTCCCAATGGCGGATGGTGCGCACGCACACGCCCAGGTACGCGGCGGCGGCTTGCTGGTTGCTCAGCAGGCAGCTATGGCGCAGCTCGCGGAAGCCTTCGGGGCTGATGAGCCAGGCCCGGCGACGACGTGGCCGAGCACGACGACCAGGAGGGCGGCCAGCAGCAGCGCTGCCAGCGGCTCTGGCAGGGGCTCCGGCACCTTCAACCGGCGCACCCTTCACTGCGCATAATGTATATTATGTAAAATTTAGAACAAAGGGATGTGCCTGGGCTCGGGGAATTTCGTGTAAACGGTTGGCGCGCGTTCCAGCATGCCATATGACATATGCGTTGACGGCGATGGCGACGTACATTCGGTGCGGCCGCATAGTTTCGCCATCGGCGGCCGGCACCCGCATCTGGATGTCGCCCCAGACGCCGCAGTCCCACAAGCCATCTGTCAACGGCAGGAATTTCTACGTGTTCATCCCAAGCCCGCAACTGACCCGGCGCAGTGATGACGCACGGTATCGACCGACAGATCGTGCTGCGGGCTTGCGTCGTGCCACCGGCGTCGCCTGTATGGACGAACTGAAAGCACCCAGGCAACTCGGAGCAGCGTTTCACAGTCGGTTACCGACGAAGGGTGCATATTCCTTCGCAACTTCCTTCTCACCACATCCAAGGAGCACCGCATGGCCAAGGATCACACCACCATGAAGAAGACACAGACCAACCCCAAGGTTTCCCTGCTGCGCAAGCAGCGGGCGCCGCTGAATACCACCACCGATCTCGACGCCAAGGCGGTGCGTGATGTGTCGGGCGCCATGAATGCCATCCTGGCCGACGTGTTCGCCCTGCACCTGAAGACCAAGAACTTCCACTGGCACATGAGCGGCCCGCATTTCCGTGACTATCATCTGCTGCTCGACGAACAGGCTGGCCAGTTGTTCGCGATGACCGACCCGATCGCCGAACGCATACGCAAGATTGGCGGCACCACGTTGCGCTCGATCGGCCATATCGCGCGTCTGCAGCGCATCGACGACAACGACGCCGAGTATGTCGAGCCCGAGGACATGCTGGCCGAGCTGCGCGAGGACAACAGGATGCTGGCGGCACGCTTGCGCGAAGCCCACGGCGTGTGCGACGACCGGCACGACATCGCCACCGCCAGCCTGATCGAGGAATGGGTCGACGAGGCCGAGCAGCGCACCTGGTTCCTGTTCGAGGCCAGTCGCCGCGGTGATTCGACCGGCCATTGAAGGTCTTTCCGCATTTTCGCAACCGCACACCACATCAAGGAGCGCGCATGAAAACCTTCAAGGTCGGCTATTTTGTCGGCAGCCTAGCCAAGGGTTCGATCAACCGCCTGCTCTCCAAGGCCCTCGTTCGCCTTGCCCCCGAGGGACTGGAACTGGTCGAGATCCCAATCAAGGATTTGCCGCTGTACTGTTACGACTACGATGCCGACTATCCGCCCGTGGCGCGCAAGTTCAAGCAGGCGATCGCCGATGTGGATGGAGTCCTGTTCATCACTCCGGAGTACAACCGCTCGATCCCCGGCGCGTTGAAGAACGCGATCGACTGGGCCAGCCGGCCGTGGGGCAAGAACTCGTTTGCACGCAAGCCGTCCGGCATCATCGGCACCTCGCCCGGCTCGATCGGTACGGCGGTCGCGCAACAACAACTTCGCGGCGTGTTGTGCTTTTGCAACTCGCCACTGATGAACACGATAGAAGCCTACATCCAGTTTCACCCCGGCCTGATCGCCGAGGACGGCACGGTCAGCAACGACTCCACCGCCGAGTTCCTGGGCAACTATCTCAAGGAATTGCACCTGCACATCGAGCGCGTACTGACCGTGCATCCGCGCGTAGCCTGAACGCACCGCAAGGCTGCTCGCCACCACGACGACTGCCGGGACAAGTTGTCCGCAGCCACCAGCCGCCGTTCGATTTCCTGCATTACCCGTGGTTTCGCGCAGTGAGGCTTGCATGAACACGAAAGAGACCAACATCGCCGACGCGTGGTCCACCACACTGCCGAAGCTGCTCCCGGAGCTCGAGGCGCTGTACACCGACCTCCACGCCCATCCGGAACTGTCGATGCAGGAGCAGCGCACGGCCGGCATCGCCGCCACCCGCCTGCGCCAGGCCGGCTTCGAGGTGACTGCCGGCGTCGGCGGCACCGGCGTGGTCGGCCTGCTGCGCAACGGTGACGGCCCGACTGTGATGCTGCGCGCCGACATGGATGCGCTGCCGGTCGCGGAGGCTACCGGCCTGCCCTACGCGAGCAAGGCCACGACCAAAGACAAGGATGGCCACACGGTGCCGGTGATGCATGCCTGCGGTCACGACATGCACGTGACCTGGCTGATCGGTGCGGGCACCCTGCTCGCCCAGGCGCGCGGTCACTGGAGCGGCACGGTGATGGCCGTGTTCCAGCCTGCGGAGGAAACCGGCACCGGTGCCCAGGCGATGATCGACGACGGGTTGTTCAAACGCTTCCCCAAACCCGACGTCGTGCTCGGCCAGCACGTGATGGTCGGCGTGGCCGGCACCATCAGCGGCCGCGCCGGCGTAATCACCTCGGCCGGAGACAGCCTGCAGATCCGCCTGTTCGGCCGCGGCGCCCATGGCTCAATGCCACAAGCCAGCATCGACCCGGTGGTCATGGCCGCGGCGACCGTGCTGCGCCTGCAGACGATCGTATCGCGCGAGTTGGCCGCAACCGAGGCAGCCGTAGTCACGATTGGCGCGCTGCAGGCCGGCACCAAGGAAAACGTGATCCCCGACGAGGCACTGATCAAGCTCAACGTGCGTACCTTCGACGAGGGCGTACGCAAGCGCGTGCTCGCGGCGATCACACGCATCGTCAACGCCGAGGCGGCCGCATCGGGCGCCCCCAAGCCACCGGAAATCACGCCACTGGACAGCTACGCCCTGGTCGTCAACGACGCCGACGCGAACCAGAAGGTCGGCGATGCGTTCCGCCGGCACTTCGCGGAAGGGCGTGTCGAGAAAACCGTGCCGACATCGGCCAGCGAAGACTTCGGCTGCTTCGGTGCGGAGTGGAAGGTACCTTCGGTGTTCTGGTTTGTCGGCTGCACCGATCCGGAAACCTATGCGAAGGCGAAAGCGGCAGGCCGGCTCAACGACCTCCCCACCAACCATAACGCCCGCTTCGCGCCAGTACTCGAGCCGACCTTGCGCACCGGCGTCGAGACGCTGGTGGTCGCGACGCGCGCGTGGTTGGCGGCAAAGTAAGGTACCGCCCTCACCCGGGCACGTCCCACCCGATCCGGCGCCGGCACCACCGCCCGATCCGACCATCCCGTGCCTGGCCCGCAGCCCCCGGATATTCCGGTGGTCGATCCGCCGCACGAACCGGTTGTCCCCGAGCCCAGGATGCGCCGCGTTCAGCCGCCGCCAGCACAGGTGCAGCCACCCGGCGGTTGACCAACAAAAAAGCCAGCTCCCGGGAACAGGGAGCCGGCTTTCCTCATAGCCACAGAGCGCAGCGCAATCGCGTCAACCGCCAGCCAGCCCATGGGGACGCTGGCGCTCACCGGTCAATACCGCTACTTGGCGCCCGCACGCGCCCGGTCGGCGGCCTTGCCCACGGCCTTCTGCACCTTGCCGGCGTTTTTCTCGATGTTGCCGCTGACTTCCCTGGCCTTGTTGCCTGTCAGTTTGCCGGCGCCTTCCTTGATGGCGCCCTTGATTTCACGCTTCATCCCTTCGGTTCGATTCCTGTCCACGCATGGCCTCCACTTCTGGGTCACCGCGGCTTGCGGCGTATCCATTTGTACCCATGCGCCTGTGCGTGCGGTGTGAACCCGGCGGGCAGGATGTCATGACGGGCAAGAATCGCCATGCTCGGCAGGCCGTCATCGGCCCAACATTGCCGGGACTCTCAGATGCGTGGCGACGTCGCGTCAGCCTGCACCGTTGCCAGGCGCATGCGCAAACGCCGACGCAGCCCTGGATCGCTGTTGTCACTGGCCAGGACCAGGCATTGAAAGCAGCGTTCGGGCAATGCAAGCCGCAGCTGCACCCAGCCACCCAGCGTACGAAACGACGACAGGGTTACCACGACTTCGTCCGCTGCGACGGCATGCAGCGTCCACTGGCCGTCCACGTTCCAGCCGACGGCGAGTGTGGACGCGTGCTGCAACCGGTACTGCTCGCGTACGGTTGCCACGAGCACCACCACCGCCAGCGCCGCCCTTCCCCACCACGGCAATGCACTCAAGCCAATCGCGGCCAGCGCCAACCCGGCGATGCCGAGGCCCGCCCAGCGCAGGCGCGCGGACGGCCTATATTCAAAGGTGATGGCGGGTGCGGATGTCATCGATGATCGCCTGCCATTCGGCACGTGGCGCCGGCGCATAGCCCATGACCCAGTCCCACAGGTCGGGATCCTGCTGGTCCAGCAAGGCATCGAAGGCTGCCTGCTGCACGGCATCGGCGGCATCGTAGTGCTCGTCCAGCCAGGTGCCGAACAGGATGTCCAGTTCCTTCGTGCCACGTCGCACGCGCCAGCCCAGGCGCTTGCGGCGTGCGGCACTGCTTGTGTCTGGCGTCATGGATCGCGACTCCGTCAGCCTGGCAAGGCATGGCACCCGAACTGCCGTGTGGGCCGTGCGGTATTCAACCGCGACGGGCGACCATCATCTTCTTGATCTCGGCAATGGCCTTGGCCGGGTTCAAGCCCTTGGGGCAGGTGCGCGTGCAATTGAGGATGGTGTGGCAGCGATACAGCTTGAATGGGTCTTCCAGGTCGTCCAGGCGCTCGTTGGTGGCCTCGTCGCGGCTGTCGATCAGCCAGCGGTAGGCCTGCAGCAGTACGGCCGGCCCGAGGTAGCGATCGCCGTTCCACCAATGGCTGGGGCAGCCTGCCGTGCAGCAGGCACAGAGGATGCACTCGTAGAAGCCGGTGAGCTTTTCACGCTCTTCAGGCGACTGCAGGCGCTCGGCCGAAGGCGCCGGGCTTTGCGTGCGGATCCAGGGCTTGATCGAGGCGAACTGGGCGTAGAAATGCGTCAGGTCCGGCACCAGGTCCTTGACCACCGGCATGCTCGGCAGCGGATAGATCTTGATGTCGCCGCTGAGGTCGTCGATGGCCTGGGTGCAGGCCAGCCAGTTGGTGCCGTTGATGTTCATGGCGCAACTGCCGCACACGCCTTCGCGGCATGAGCGGCGCAGGGTGAGCGTGGCATCGACTTCGTTCTTGATCTTCAGCAGGGCGTCCAGGACCATGGGTCCGCACTGCGCGGTATCGACCTCGAAGGTGTCGATGCGCGGATTCTGCCCGTCATCCGGTGACCAGCGGTAGATGCGGAACGTGCGCGGCTTGCTGGCGCCGGGCGCCGGATAGTACTTGCCGATCCGCATCTTGGAATTCTTCGGCAGGGTGAAATTGGCCATCGCAGGATTCTCCTAAAACCGCGTGTCGCAAATACCTTCCACCCATGGCGTGCGCAGCGCGGCGTCACCATGGCCTTGTCCCGTCCCAGCCTGGCTGCCTGCGCATCGCGACGGCAAGGCGCGGGGCAGGCAGACCCCGCCGGGGCGTGTGATCAATAGACGCGCTTGCCCAGCGGTACCGGCTCGACCTCGTCGGTCAAGGTATGCAGGTGCACCGGGCGATAGTCGAAGCGGGTCTTCCCTTCCTGATCCACCCACACCAGGGTGTGCTTGAGCCAGTTGACGTCGTCGCGCTCGGTGAAATCCTCCCGCGCATGCGCACCCCGGGTCTCGGTGCGCTGCTCGGCCGAGTGCATGGTGGCCACGGCCTGCTCGAGCAGGTTGGCCAATTCCAGGGTCTCGATCAGATCGGAGTTCCAGATCAGCGAACGGTCGCTGACGTGGATGTCCTTGAACTGCTCGAACACCTCGGAAATCTTCTGCTTGCCCTCGGCCAGGGTCTCACCGGTGCGGAACACGGCGGCGTATTTCTGCATCGTGCGTTGCATCTTGACGCGCAATTGCGCCGTCGGCG
This sequence comes from Lysobacterales bacterium, assembly GCA_017305055.1. Lineage (GTDB taxonomy): Bacteria > Pseudomonadota > Gammaproteobacteria > Xanthomonadales > Rhodanobacteraceae > Rhodanobacter. The sequence goes on along the minus strand of JAFKMZ010000008.1, from coordinate 167,275 downwards.
TGCCGCCATTGGCGTTGCGCAGGGCGTCGAAGCGCGCCAGCGCCTTGTCCAGCAGCGTCGCGGGTACATCGCGGTGCGGAGTATCCGGCTTGATCAACTCCGCACAACGCTCTGCCACCGCACGTCCGAACACCACCAGGTCCAGCAACGAATTCGACCCCAGGCGGTTGCCGCCATGCACGGACACGCATGCCGCCTCGCCCACCGCGAACAGGCCGGGTACGCGTGCATCGACGTCATCGCCGCGCTTCTGTACCACCTGGCCATGGATGTCGGTGGGGATGCCGCCCATGACGTAGTGCACCGTCGGCAAGACCGGAATGGGCTCCTTGGTGACGTCGACGCCGGCAAAGATGCGTGCCGATTCGGCAATCCCTGGCAGGCGCAGATGGATGACCTCGGGGCCCAGGTGCATCAGGTTGAGCAGCAGGTGGTCCTTGTGCTCACCGACGCCACGACCCTCGTTGATCTCCACGGTCATCGCGCGACTGACCACGTCACGCGAGGCCAAGTCCTTGGCGTGCGGCGCATAGCGCTCCATGAAGCGCTCGCCCGCCGAGTTGGTAAGGAAACCGCCCTCGCCACGCACCCCCTCGGTGATCAGGCACCCCGCGCCGTAGATCCCGGTGGGATGGAACTGCACGAATTCCATGTCCTGCAGCGCCAGGCCGGCACGCAGCACCATGCCGCCACCGTCACCGGTGCAGGTGTGTGCGGAGGTGCAGCTGAAGTACGCGCGGCCGTAACCGCCAGTTGCCAGGATGACCGCGTGACCGCGGAAGAAATGCATGGTCCCTTCGTTCATGTCCAGCGCCAGCACACCCTGGCATACGCCTGCCTCGTCGAAGATCAGGTCGATCACGAAGTATTCGACGAAGATCGAGGCGCCGTGCGCCAGCGCCTGCTGATACAGCGCGTGCAGCATGGCGTGGCCGGTGCGATCGGCTGCCGCACACGTGCGCTGCGCCTGCTCCTTGCCGTAGTTCGTCGACATGCCACCGAACGGGCGCTGGTAGATCTTGCCCTCTTCGGTGCGCGAAAACGGCAGGCCCTGGTGCTCGAGCTCGTAGATCGCGCGCGGCGCGTCCTTGCACATGTACTCGATCGCGTCCTGGTCACCCAGCCAGTCGCCACCCTTGACCGTATCGTAGAAGTGGAAGCGCCAGTCGTCCGGGTGCATGTTGCCGAGCGCGGCGGAGATCCCACCCTGGGCAGCGACGGTATGCGAGCGGGTTGGGAACACCTTGCTGATGCATGCCGCCCTGAGGCCCTTTTCCGCCAGCCCGAATGTGGCGCGAAGGCCTGAGCCGCCGGCGCCGACGACGATCACATCGTACAGATGCTGCTGGATCTTGTAGCTTTCCATGAAACGGTATCCTTGGCCTTTCAGGGAGTCAGTGCGATGCGCAGCACAGCCAGCACGGCGGCGAACGCACCAAGGAAGGCGAGGAAGTACACCGCGACCAGCGCGACCACTTCCTTCCATCGCGTGTGCACGTAGTCCTCGATGACGACCTGCAGGCCGAGCGCCGCATGCCAGAACATCGCCACCAGGAACGCGACCATCAGCAATGCGTTCCACGGTTGTGCGACGCGCGCGCGCGCTGCTTCGAAGTCAGCGCCGAGCAGGCTCAACACGAGGATGACGAACCAGATTCCGAGCCCGACCAGGGCCGCCGCAGTCACCCGCTGCACCCACCAGTGGTGTGCGCCCGAATGCGACGAGCCCAATCCACGCGCGATCTTGAGGGGGCTGCGGCGATCGCCCACCACCACCTCTTTTGTGCTCATGCCGCACCCCCAGCCGCCAGTACGTAAACCCATACGATGACCGTGAGCACCACGCTGCCAATGACGGACAGCCAGCTGGAGCGCACGAACTGCGGAATCTTGTACCCGGCGCCGCCGTCCTGCACGAGGTGGCGTATGCCGTTGCACAAATGGTAGAACAGCGCCCAGCTCCAACCCAGCATCAAGAGCATCCCGACTGGGGTACCGAGCAGCGCACGGAACCCATTGAAGCCGTCCTCGCCACCCGCAAGCTTGAGCAGGCCGCAGACGACAACCAGGGTGCCGACCGCCAGGGCGATGCCCGTGGCTCGATGCAGGATCGAGCTCACCATTTGCACCTGCCAACGGTAAATCTGGATATTCGGAGAAGTGGGTCTTGGTGTTGGTGCCATGGCAGCGGTCCTAATTGCGAATCCTAGTACGGCGCGGCAGAGTCCCCATGGCGGCGGGGCTGCTCACAATGGCTCTGTCGTTGCCACTCAAAGGCACTCAAAAATCGATGCAGCGCCCATTCTTCTCCCAGTCACCATAGCGCGTCGGATCGAGGTCCGAAGGCTCCCGCGCCAATGGCGCCTTCTTGCGCGCCTTGTCACCCTCCGCCCCCTCGACGCGCGCATCCGGACTGTCGCCCGGCGTCCGGGTGGCAGGCGTGTCATTGATGAGTGGTCGTTCAGACATGGCGTTTTTCAGCCCAGAAAGGGTAATACTTGAGGCATGCGCGTACAACTCCAAGAAGCCGCGGAAGAGGTGCGAGGCGACCCCCTGCAGTCGCGATCATACCTACCCTGCCCCGTACCATGATTGTCCCGCGACTGGCCCATACCATTGAAATCACCGGCCCCGACGCCGTGGCGTTTGCCCATGCCCAGTTCAGCAGTCCGGTCAACATGCTTGCAGTCGGGCAATGGCAATTCAGCGCATGGCTGGATGCCCGCGGGCGCGTGCAGGCATTGTTTCATTTGGCGCGTAGCAGCGACCAGACCCTGGTCATGCTGTTGCGCGGAGGTGATGGCGAGGCGGTTGCCGCAGCGCTGCGCCGCTTCGTGTTCCGCTCCCGGGTGACGATCCTCGCTGCCGCACCCTGCCAGCTCCATGGCGGACCAGCGGCACCGCTGCACAGGCTTTGCGGCAGCCGCGGGACGCTCGGCCTGGGCTGCGGGGGGCACGGCATGTACCTCGCTGCACCAGGCGAAGAGATGCCCGACTGGTGCACGCAGCAAGTGCGTGCGGGGTGGCCCTGGCTGCCCGCAGCGGAACTCGGCCAATGGCTGGCTCCGGCATTGTCGTTGCTGCGCCTGCGGGCGGTGGTGACCGACAAGGGATGCTATCCCGGGCAGGAGATCGTCGCGCGCCTGCACTTCCGTGGCGCACACAAGCAACACCTGTGCAGCCTGGCTTCCCCAGATGCCATGCATGCCGGCGAAGCGCTGTGCGCCGGCAACCGTGAAACCGGTCGCGTACTCGACGTCGTGCCTGTCGACCCCGGGTTCGAGGCGCTTGCCGTGCTCGACGAAAGCGCAGTGATGGATTTCAAGAATGGACGTCCAGCCGTCTATACATCTGAATCAACAGTACAGTTGCAGCGGGTTTGGCCGGCCTGATGGATTGCCGCAGTGCATTTTTGCCCGCAGGGGCGGGGTCGGAAAAAATGACCGCCTAGTGAACAAACGACAATTGCCACTTGCCAGCGCCGTTGCATGCCGCTAGCCTTCGGTAGCTTTCTCTGCGGGATGTCTTGACGACATTCGAATCACGCGACGAATCGGAAGACTCCGAATCGGCGCGACCCGGCTTCAACGCCGGATGGCTTGTCTCCTCCATGCAACCGGCATGCGTGCTGGAAGTGTCTTGGCAGTTGCAGCAGACGCTGCACACAGGAGCCCAATCAAAACGTCATACACCGGTGCTGCATCACCGTTTCAACCACAGCCCGTGGTCGAGCAGTTGTTGCACTGTTTTGCGCGGAATTGATCCATCCAGGCGGAATGGCCCGTTTGCCCGACCGCCCCCTGACACACCGGTTTCTACTGCCTGTGCGTTCAGCCAACTGGAGGCAACGCAATGACCCTGTCCATCTTGTTGTGGCTTACCACATTGATGCCCCAACCCGTAGCCGAGCATGCGTGCCTGGCGACCACGGTCTATCTGGAGGCACGCGGCGAGAGCGCGAACGGCCAGGCGGCCGTGGCCGAAGTCGCCCTGCGGCGCCGCGATCGCGGCAACTGGGGAAAGACACTGTGCCAGGTGGTGACCGCACCGCACCAGTTTGCGACGACGACCACTCCCGGCTCATTCGCGATCAGCAACCTCGAGGCGTACCAGCAGGCGTGGGCGATTTCCGGGCAGTCGATCCACAACTGGAGCTTGCCCGTCGCGCAACGCCACATCCTCGTGCCACATGCCGATCACTTCGCCACGCTTGCCGTGGTACCCGACTGGTCGTTCAAGCGCCCCAGCGTCACGATTGGCGACCATGCCTTCTACGTCGTGAACTGAGCGGGCGTCTTTTCTCCATTGCCGTAAGTGCAACAGGCCGCCCAACGGGGCGGCCTGTTCACATCTGCAGCAGGTGCGCGTCAATGGCCATGGACGGCTGGCCGTCCACCACAAACACGCCGGATCAACGTACGTAAACGTGGTCGTTGCGGATCTCGACGTAGTCACCGCTGCGCACGCCGGGATTCTCGCGTTGCGTGACCGTCACGTATTGGCCATCGTCGCGCCGCACCACGATGCGCCATGCAGTGCTGCCGCCAGAATTGCTCTTGCCGATCTGGTTGCCCACCATGCCGCCCGCCACGGCACCGCCAACGGTTGCCGCCTTGCGCCCGTCGCCCTTGCCAATCGTGTTGCCCAACAGGCCGCCTGCCACGGCGCCAACGATGGCACCCAAGGTCCCGCCGTTGCCATTGCCGCCGTCGAGGTAAACCTGCTGCACTTCCTGTACCACGCCGCAGTTGGCGCAGCGGGTGGAGCCGCCGTACTGGCTGGACTGCGTGTAGCCACGATCGTAGCGGCCACTGTTGCCGTAGGGTTGGCTGGCGCAACCAGCCATGGCCAAGGCGCCTGAAAAAGCAGCCGCCATTGCGAATTTGCCTGTGGTCATGTGCATGCGCATTCTCCTTACAGTGGGATGGTCAGCTGAATCCGCCGCTCGCTCAGCGCGACACCGGAACCACGCTGACGTCTTGTTTCACCTGCACCCGGTCGCCCGGGTCATGGTCCATGCGCACGGTGCGGGTGACACCGTTGTAGACGTAGGCGACGTCGTAACCGACGATCTTCTCGGGACCGGCAACCTGGACGGTTTCGCAGTGCTGTTGGACGCTGGATGTCGTGTTTGTCTGGCGGCGGTTTTCCTCGATGCGGTTGCCGGCATAGCCGCCGCCCACCGCTCCGGCCACCGTGGCCAGTGTCTTGCCCTTGCCGCCACCAACCTGGTTGCCGAGCAAACCACCGGCAACGGCGCCAATGGCCGTACCGACCAGATTGTGCTCATCACGGGACGGGGCCGCCTGGGTCACCGTCTCGTTGCTGCAGACCTGCTTGGGCACCTTGGTCGACTCGCGGACCGGCGTCACACTGACCACCTTGGCATACTGGGCCGACGGCGCGGTGCGTGCTGCAGGTGTCGGGTTGGCGGCATTGCTCTCGGCAACCGTGCCCGCCGCGGATGGCGCGATGTTGCCGGCGATACCGGCGTCGGCATCCCGGTTGCACCCCGAGATCCCAACGGTAAGAGCCACGGCGATCCCCATGTTCAACGCATTGACCAGCATTCTGTTCATCTGCCTCTCCCTTGATGTATGGCCCGTCACGGTTTGGCGACACGATCGTCGCCATGCGCTCATTGAACCCTCATGTGACTGAATCAAAGCTAGATCATCGGCCAGGGCCGGGAGCCCGGGAACACAGCCCGATACACCCACACAGGTACCCGAACGTCCATGCATGCCCTCGTCGACAGCCACGTCCACCTCGACCATGCGGCCTTCAACGCGGACCGGGCGCAAGTCCTGGCGCGGGCGCAGGCCAATTGCATCGGCACGCTCGTCATCCCGGGGGTCGACCGGAACGGCTGGGCAAGCATCCGGCATTTGTGCGCCGGCAACCATCGCTTGCATGCAGCCTACGGGCTGCATCCGCTGTTCGCTGACCAGCATGCACCCAACGATGTGCAGGCCTTGTCTGCATGGCTCGACGCCGGCGATGCCGTGGCAATCGGCGAGATCGGCCTGGATTTCCATGCCCAGAGCCCGGACCGCGACCTCCAGCGGCACTTTTTCAGGGCCCAGCTGCAAATTGCCCGCGAGCGTGGGCTGCCAGTCATCGTGCATGCACGCGCGGCCTTTGAAGAGGTCAGCTTGACGCTGCGCGAAGTCGGCGGGCTGCGGGGCGTGGTGCACAGCTTCTCCGGCAGCCAACAACAGGCTTCACGACTCTGGGAGTTGGGCTTCTGTCTCGGTATCGGTGGCCCGGTCACCTATCCGCGCGCACGGCGATTGCGCCAGATCGTCGCCAGCATGCCCAGCGAATTCCTGCTGCTGGAAAGCGACGCACCTGACCAGCCGGATGCGGGGATCCGCGGCCAGCGCAACGAGCCGGCGCGTGTGGCCGACATCGCCTGCTGCATTGCCGAACTGCGGGGTGAGACCCTGTCCACGCTGGCTGCCGCCACCACGGCCAATGCACGCCGCGTGTTCGGCCTGGACGCAAAGCAAGACTGAATGCGGCGGCATGCGCGCATTGGCCCATGCAGCGACGAGCCCTGCCGGCGTGCAGCATGCGCGGGTGCAACCGGTGCCCGCGAAAGCCCGCCGGACGAGGATTTGCTGCGCTGGCAACAGCACGCCAGCCTCTGGTGCAGCGCAATATGTTCTGCTAATTTAGTGCAATGAGCGAACACATGCGCATCATCAAAAAGTATCCGAATCGGCGGTTGTACGACACGGAAATTTCCAGCTACATCACGCTCGAGGAAATCCGCCAGCTGGTTCTGGACGACGAGCCCTTCGAGGTGCGCGACGCCAAGAGCGGCGAGGACCTGACCCGCTCGGTGCTGCTGCAGATCATCTCCGAACACGAGAGCGAAGCCCAGCCCATGCTGTCGCCGCGGCTGCTGAGCCAGATCATCCGCTTCTACGGCAATTCGCTGCAGGGCTTCATGGGCCCCTATCTCGAACGCAGCCTGCAGATTTTCCTTGACCAGCAGAGCCAGTTCCGCAACCAGTTGGACAGCCTGATGGGCCAGACCCCCTGGAATACCCTGAACGACCTGACCGCGCGCAACATGGACGCGTGGAATGCCATGCAGCGCAATGTGCTGGAGCAGGCGGCCAAGTTGACGCCGACGCCCCCCGGCAAAGGCCAGGGCGACAAGAAGACGCGTTGAGCGGCCCCTTACGGCAGCCGGACTGCTGACGGTCCCGGCCAGCTCCGCCAGCCATACCTCCCACTGAGCTGCGAACCCATGAGCGATCTTTCCGCGACACCACGCCATGCCGTCGTGACCGGCGGCATCGGCGGACTCGGTACCGAGATCTGCCGCCAACTGGCTGGCTCCGGCTGCCATGTGACGGCAGTCGACCTTGCCGCACGCGCCGAACGCGTCGCAGCCTTCCGCGACGAGGTGGCCGATCTGGACGGCGCCATCGGCTTCGAGGCTGCGGACGTCAGCAAGTTCGATGCCTGCGCGCAACTGGCCACGCGGCTGCAACGGCAGCATGGCAGCATCGACATCCTGGTCAACGCAGCCGGCATCACCCGCGACGCCAGCCTGCGCAAGATGAGCCCGGAGCATTGGCACGAACTGCTGCAGGTGAACCTCGATGGCGTGTTCAACATGTGCCGCAACGTGATCGACGGCATGCTGACGCGCGGCTTCGGGCGCATCGTCAACATCAGCTCGGTCAACGGCCAGACCGGCCAGTTCGGCCAGACCAACTACTCGGCGGCCAAGGCCGGCGTGCATGGTTTCAGCATGGCCCTGGCGCGGGAAACCGCACGCAAGGGCGTGACCGTCAACACGGTGTCGCCTGGATACTGCGACACGCCGATGGTCGCTGCCGTGCCCGCCGATATCCGCGAGCAGATCATCGCCGGCATCCCGGTCGGGAGGCTGGGACAGCCGGCCGACATCGCCCGCGCCGTGGCCTTCCTGGCAGCCGACGCCGCCGGCTACATCACCGGCGCCAACCTGCCGGTCAACGGCGGTTATTTCATGAGCTTCTGAGCGGCCACGGGTGCCGGCGCCCAGCGCGATATGCAGCAGTCCCCCATCATCTTGATCGGAGCCCGGGTCGGCACACCGTTCGACCAACAAGTCGCTCGACACGGCGCGCCGATGGACGTCCATGCCGCCTTGGCAGCCTTGCGCGCGCGGCTGCCGCCATTTCCGGCCCACCCGCATGGATGAGGCTCTGCTCGCCCAGTATCGGGCCAGCACCTACCTGGTCTGCGTCGACCGCGTGCGGTGGCCTGCCATTGTCATCGAGCAGGCACTGCCAGCCACTCTGCAGGCACTGGTCGGCACGCAGCCCTGGGCCTTCATCACGGCATGGAACCCGGGATCGATCCGGCGCGCGGATGAGCCGAACCAGGCCGCACAGCGCAAGCTCCTGGGCGAGTTGCCACGGAACACGCTGAGCCTGCCAGCCATCGGCATTGGACCCGACGGCTGGTACGAGCCCAGTCTATTCGTGGTTGGTCCGGAATTCGCGGCGCTCGACGCGCTGGCCACTGCCTTCCGGCAGAATGCCTACCTGCGCGGCCGGGGCGCAGACCATGCCAGCCTGTACGTCGTGCGTCCTTGAACTCAGCGACAGCACGCCACATGGACAAGCGCCGCCAGCATTGCGGACAATCACGGCAATGACAGTCCAAACCGCCAGCGTGTCCCTGCTCGAGGTGCACGCACTCACCTTCCTGCGCCATGACCTGCCGGTATTCGCACCGCAAAGTTTCAGCTTGTGTGCCGGTGAACTGGTCTGGGTCGAGGGCGCCAACGGTAGTGGCAAGACCACTTTACTGCGTGTACTGGCCGGCTTGCTGCACGTGGGCACAGGCACGCTGTACTGGCGCGGCAAGGCCTTGGAACGGGACGACAGCGCCGGCGAAATCCTGTACATCGGCCATCAGCTGGGACTGAAGGCCGATCTGACGGCGCGGGAAAACCTGCGTGTCGCCGCTGGCCTGCATGGATCACGGCCCGCCATGGAGCCGAGTCAGGCCCTGCGGGAACTCGGCTTGCGCGGTTACGAGGACGAGCCGGTGCGGCGCCTTTCCGCCGGCCAGAAGAAACGCGTGGCCCTGGCCCGGCTGCTGCTGCTGCCCGCCGCGCTGTGGTTGCTGGACGAACCCTATGCGAACCTCGACCGCGTGGGCACGACCCTGGTGAACCGCATTCTCGGGACACACGCCGCAGCCGGCGGTGCTGCATTGGTCACCACGCACACTGCACCGGACGCCGATGATGGCCGGTGGCGGCGCATACGCCTGGGGGCCTGAGGTGTGGCCACGCATGCCACGACGCGCATCCGCCACCGCGTCCACGCCGGCACCCGCGCGGCAATGTGCGGGACTGGGCGACCCACGCCTCCCGACTCGGTCGGCCACCAGCGTACGGCGCGCACGAGGGCAGGCGTGAGCCCGCCCGGCCTTGGCCAGGCCTGCGCGGCCATGCTGCGGCGCGAGCTCCTCCTGGCCTGGCGTCGCCGCGGGGACATCGCCATGCCGGTGCTGTACGCCGTACTGGTGACGGTACTGTTCCCGTTCGCGTTGGGGCCGGAAGACACGCTGCTGCAGCGCATTGCCGGTGGCATCGTGCTGGTGACGGTGCTGTTGGCGATGCTGCTGACGCTGGATGCGATGTTCACCAGCGATATCGAGGACGGATCATTGGAGCAACTGGTGCTGTCACCACAACCCCTGGCCCTGCTGCTGGGCATGAAGATCCTCGCCCACTGGCTGACCAGCGCGCTGCCGTTGATCGTCATTGCGCCGCTGCTGGCGGCGATGCTGCATCTGCCCGGGCCGGTCATTCCGGTGCTGCTGCTGGCCTTGCTGCTGGCCACGCCCCTGCTCAGCCTGCTTGGCGCGATCCTGGTGGCATTGACCGCCGGCACCCGCCGCTCTGGTATGCTGCTGGCCCTGATGCTGCTGCCGCTGTGCATGCCGGCAGTGATCTTCGCCGCCGGTGCTGTCGCGGCGGCCCAGCAAGGCCTGCCATGGCTGGCGCCGATCAGCTGGCTGGCCGCCATCTTGGTGCTGGCCATCGCCTTCGCCCCACTCGCATGCGCTGGCGCGCTGCGCATTGCGCTGGATGCCTGAAACCATGACCCGCTGGATTCCGCTCTGGTTGCACCGCCTCAGCTCGCCGCCCACGTTCTACCGCTTCGCCGGCGCCGTGTGGCCATGGGCCATGGGCCTGGCACTGGTCGCCGGCGCGATCGGTCTGTACGGCGCGCTGGTGCTGGCGCCGCCGGATTACCAGCAGGGCGATGCCTACCGCATCATCTTCATCCACGTGCCGAGCGCGTGGATGAGCATGTTCATCTACGCCGTCATGGCAGTGGCCTCTTTTGTCGCCGTGGTGTGGCGGATCAAGCTGGCCGAAGTGGTGGCCATGCAGTCGGCACCGATCGGCGCGGCCTTCACCTTCATCACCCTGGTCAGCGGCTCGCTGTGGGGCAAGCCGATGTGGGGCACGTGGTGGACCTGGGATGCGCGGCTCACTTCCGAGCTGGTGCTGCTGTTCCTGTATCTGGGTGTGATCGGGCTGTACCACGCCTTCGAAGATCGCCGACAGGGGGCGCGGGCCGCGGGCTTCCTGGCCATCATCGGCATCATCAACGTACCCATCGTGCATTTCTCGGTGAACTGGTGGAATACCCTGCACCAGGGCAGCACGATCAACTTCTTCGGCACCTCGAAGATTGCCGCGGACATGCTGTGGCCGCTCCTGGTGCTGACGCTGGCGACCAAGCTGTATTACGTGGCCAGCCTGTGCCGGCGCGCGCGCGCCGACCTGCTGGCGCTGGAAGGCAACAAGGCCTGGGTGCACGAGCTGGTGGCCCCGGAGCCGGCGCCGTGAGCGGCTCCTGGCAGGCGTTCCTGGACATGGGCGGTTATGCCGCCTATGTGTGGCCGGCGTACGCGGTATTCTTGGCGGTGCTGCTTGGCGACAGCCTGGTGCCGACGCTGCGTCGCCACCGTATCGTGCAGGAACTGCGTGCACGGCTGGTGCGCCAGGCAGTGCGCCAGGACGCCGCCCACGCGGCGACTGGCAACGAGTCGGGCGCCACAGCGGCGCCGTCGAGGTCAACATGAACCGTACCCACAAGCGCCGTCTCACCATCGTTGGGGTCGTGACGGTGGCGGTCGCCCTGGCCGTGGCCTTGGGCGTGTATGCCCTGCAGCAGAACATGAACTACCTGCTGACCCCGAGCCAGGTGCAGTCCGGACAAGCGTCCGGCTACCGGACCTTCCGCCTGGGCGGCATGGTCAAGCGCGGCTCGATCCATCGCAGTGACGACTCGCTGAAGACTACCTTCATCGTGGTCGACGCCGATGGCGCCATGCCGGTCGAATACACCGGCATCCTGCCCGACCTGTTCCGCGACGACCAGTCGGTGATCGCCACCGGCCACATGGACAACGCCCACTTCGTCGCCACCGAGGTCCTGGCCAAGCACGACGAAACCTACATGCCCAAGGAGCTGAAGGACGCCATGGCCAAGGCGCATGCCGGCAAGGAGATCAAGGCCGAAGCCGGCACGGCAGCAGGTGGCGGCAATCCCGATCCATGAACCGGCGCCGCCATGTTTCCGTCAGCCGTTCTCCCCTCTTCGCCATCGACATTCCGCCATGACCCCTGAACTCGGCCAACTTGCCCTGATCCTCGCCCTACTGCTGGCGCTCGCGCAAAGCGTGCTGCCGCTGATCGGTGCCTGGCGCAACAACCACGCGCTGATGGCCGTGGCGCGACCGGCCGCCGCCGGCCAGGCGGTGTTCGTCGCGCTGGCGTTCGGCATTCTGGCCTGGGCCTTCATGACCTTCGATTTCTCGGTGCAGTACGTCGCCGACAACTCCAACCTGGCCCTGCCCTGGTACTACCGCTTCGCCGCGGTGTGGGGCGCACACGAGGGCTCGCTGCTGCTCTGGGTGCTGATCCTCAACGTGTGGACCCTGGCCCTGGCCATGTTCAGCCAGAACCTGCCCGAGGTGTTTGCCTCGCGCGTGCTGGCGGTGATGGGCCTGATCGCAGTGGGCTTCCTGGTCTTCACTCTCTTCACTTCCGATCCGTTCGGGCGGCTGCTGCCGATGCCGGCCGACGGCGCCGACCTCAACCCGATCCTGCAGGATCCGGGCATGACCACCCATCCGCCCATGCTGTACATGGGCTATGTAGGCTTCTCGGTGGCGTTTTCCTTTGCCATCGCCGCCCTGCTCGGCGGCGAACTGGAAAAGGCCTGGATACGCTGGGCCAGGCCGTGGACCAACGTTGCCTGGGGCTTCCTCACCCTGGGCATCGTCGCCGGCAGCTGGTGGGCCTATGGCGAACTGGGCTGGGGTGGCTGGTGGTTCTGGGACCCGGTGGAAAACGCCAGCTTCATGCCCTGGCTCGCCGGACTGGCGCTGATCCACGCCCAGGCCATCACCGAGAAGCGCGGCAGCCTGCGCGCCTGGACCATCCTGCTGTCGATCGTGGCTTTCTCGCTCAGCCTGCTGGGCACCTTCCTGGTGCGCTCCGGCGTGCTCACCTCGATCCATGCCTTTGCCTCGGACCCGCGCCGTGGCCTGTACATCCTGATCTTCCTTGGCATCGTCATCGGCGCCTCGCTGCTGCTGTATGCCCTGCGTGCGCCGAAGATCGCCCATGGCAAGCCGTTCAACGTGCTCTCGCGCGAAACCGCCATGCTGATCGGCAACCTGATGTTTGTGGTCGCCGCGGCCATGGTGCTGCTCGGCACCCTGTTTCCGCTGATCGCCGACGCCCTGCACCTGGGCCGCATCTCGGTCGGGCAGCCCTACTTCGGCCTGCTGTTTCCGCTGCTGATGACCCCGGTCATCCTGCTGATGCCGTTCGGACCGTTCCTGCGCTGGGGCCATGGCGAGCCCGCCGTGCTGAAAGCCGTGCTGCTGCGCATCGGCAGCGCCGCCGTGGTGTGCGCCATCGTCGCGGCGTTCTTCGTGCATGGGCAGGTCAAGGCCATTCTCGGCACTGCCGCCGCGGTCTGGGTGGGCTTCGGCGTGGCCTTGTACGCCTACAAGCGTTGGCGCGAGTTTCCACGTGGTCGCCGCTATCCGGCCGAGATGGCCGGCATGCTGCTGGCGCACTTCGGCGTGGCGGTGTTCCTGGTCGGGGTGCTGCTGTCCGAGGCCTTGAGCGTAACCACGGACGTGCGCATGGCCCCGGGCGATGCGCACGAGGTCGGCGGCTACAGCTTCCGCTTCGACGGCGCCCAGCAGACCACCGGGCCGAACTGGCATGCCGAGCAAGGCACGGTCACCGTGACCCGCAATGGCAGGCAGATCGCGGTCATGCACCCGCAGAAACGCACCTACCCACGCGGCCAGGTGCAGACCGAGTCGGCAGTCAAGGCCGGGCTTACCCGCGACCTGTACGTGGCCCTGGGCGAGCCGATGGATGCGAACAACGTGCGTGGCGCGTGGTCCTTGCGCCTGTACTACAAGCCGTTCATCCGCTGGATCTGGGGCGGTGGCGTGCTGATGATGCTGGGCGGTTTCACCTGCGCGCTGGACAAGCGCTTTCGCCTGAAGCGCCAGGCGGCCGTAGTGGCCACTACAGGCAACGAGCCCGCGCCCGCCTTGCGCCCGCAGGAAAACACGGCATGAGCCGATACCTGCCGCTGTTTGGCTTTGCCCTGCTGCTGGCCTTGTTCGGCTTCGGCATCTGGTGGAACACGCAGCACGACCCCAACGAGGTGCCCTCGCCGCTGATCAACAAGCCGGCCCCGGCCTTCGACCTGCCGACGCTGGACGATCCGGCGCACTTGGTCAGCAAGGCCAGCCTGCTGGGCAAGCCCTACCTGCTCAACGTGTTCGCCAGCTGGTGCATCGCCTGCGGCGAGGAGCATCCGGTGCTGATGGCCGAGGGGCGCAGCCTGGGCATCCCGGTGATCGGCTACAACTACAAGGACCAGCCGCAGGATGCCAAGGACTGGTTGCGCACCCACGGCAATCCCTATGACCTGGTGATTGCCGACTTCCCAGGCCGGACGGCAATCAACTTCGGCGTCTATGGGGCACCGGAAAGTTTCCTCATCGACGCCCACGGCGTCATCCGCTACAAGCATATTGGTCCGTTCACGCCAAAAATCATCAGCCAGGAACTGAAGCCCGCCATTGCCGCCCTGGCCCAGGAGACGCGGTGATGCTGAGCGTGCACCACATTCTCGCCCGCGCTTGCCCACGGGTATGGATGATGCTGGTACTGCTCCTGGCCGTGGGCGTGGCGCACGCGCAGGCGATCGAGCCGCTGCCGTTCAAGGACCAGGCGCAGGAAGTCCGCTTCCAGGACCTCACCCGCCAGCTGCGCTGCCTGGTGTGCCAGAACGAGAACCTGGCCGACTCCAACGCCGAGCTGGCGCGCGACCTGCGCCTGATCGTGTTCAAGCTCATGCAGGAAGGAAAAACCGACGACCAGATCAAGCAGTACCTGGTGGCGCGGTACTCCAGTTTCGTGCTGTACGATCCGCCACTGCAGCCGGGTACCTGGCTGCTGTGGTTCGGTCCGCCGGCGATCCTGCTGGCCGGTGCAGGCGTGGTGCTGGTGGCCATACGCAGGCGCCGGCAGGCCAGTGCGGCCATGGAGCCGCCCATCGACAACGGGGATGACTGGTGACTTCCGTGTTTTTCCTGATTGCCGCAGCCATGACGGTTGTGGCGCTGGTCTTCGTGCTCGTGCCCCTGCTGCGCCAAGGCCGGCGGACTGGCCCGTCGCGGACGATGTTCGCGCTGGCACTGGGCGTGGCGCTGGTGCTGCCGCTTGCGGTGGCGGGCATCTACGCGCTCGTCGGCACGCCTGCTGCCCTGCGCGGCGTGGATGCGCAGGCCACCATGCCGCGCTCCATCGACGACGCCGTGGCCGCGCTCCGCGCCCATCTCGCGCAGGAGCCGGATGACCAGGCCGGCTGGATGCTGCTCGGCCAGACCGGCACGGCGCTGCACAATCCGTCCATGGCGCGCGAAGCCTACGACCACGTGCTGCAGCTCGCCCCGAACAATGCGGACGCCATGGTCGGCTGGGCCGAGGCGGATTCCATGCTGCGCCAGGATCACCTGATCGAGGGTCGCGGCCGCGAGCTGCTGCTGCGGGCGGTGCAATTGCAGCCGGACAGCCAGCGCGGCCTGTGGCTGCTCGGCATCAGCGATTTCCAGCAGGGGCACTATGCCGACGCGCACGCCACCTGGCGCCTGCTGCAGCCGCAGCTTGAACCAGGCTCTGCGGTGGCCCAGGCCGTGGCCAAGCAGATTGCCGTGGCGGCGGCGCGAGCTGCCAGCGCGCCGGCGCCGGCCACCTCGACCCCGGTGGACCAGGCCACGCGCTGATGGCCGGTGACGCGCGCCGCTATTGTCCCCTCCCCTCTCCATTTGCCATGAAACGCGGCGGCGTCGTGTACGGCGGCAACGTCGCCTACGAAACCTGGGGCACGCTCAACGCGGCGCACGACAACGCCATCCTGGTGCTGACCGGCCTGTCGCCCAGCGCGCATCTCACCGCCAACGAAGCCGACCCCAGCCCCGGCTGGTGGCAGGACATGGCGGGACCCGGGAAGGCGATCGATACCACACGCTGGTTCCTGGTGTGCGTCAATTCGCTGGGCAGCGACAAGGGCTCGACCGGCCCGGCTTCCATCGACCCGGCCACCGGCGAGCCTTATCGGCTGTCCTTTCCGGAACTCGCGCTCGAGGACGTGGCCAACGCCGCCCACGCTGTGATCCGGAGCCTGGGCATCGAACGTCTGGCCTGTCTGGTCGGCTGCTCGATGGGCGGCATGAGCGCGCTGGCCTACATGCTGCTGCACCCCGGCAGCGTACGCGCGCACATCAGCGTCGACACCGCGCCACAGGCGCAACCGTTCGCCATCGCCATCCGCTCGCTGCAGCGCGAGGCCATCCGCCTCGATCCGCGCTGGAACGATGGCGGGTACAGCGATGCCAGTTATCCCGAGATAGGCATGAGCCTGGCGCGCAAGCTCGGCGTGATCACCTATCGCTCGGCCATGGAATGGAACGGCCGCTTCGCCCGCATCCGGCTCGACCCGGAGCAGCGCGACGACGAGCCGTTTGCCCGCGAATTCAAGGTGGAGTCCTACCTGGAAGGCCATGCCCGGCGCTTCGTGCGGCATTTCGACCCGAACTGCTACCTGTACCTGTCGCGCGCCAGCGACTGGTTCGACATCGCCGAATACGGCGGCGGCAGCGTGCGCGCCGGCCTGCTGCGCATCCGCATCGAGCGCGCCCTTGTGATCGGCGTCAGCACCGACATCCTGTTTCCGCTGCAGCAACAGGAGCAGATTGCGGACGGCCTGCGCGAAGCCGGTGCGCACGTGGACTTCGTCGCGCTCGATTCGCCACAGGGGCACGACGCGTTCCTGGTCGACATCCCGAATTACAGTCGCGCGATCGGTGATTTCCTGCTGACCCTGCGCAACACATGACCCCCCGCTGCTACGATCACGCAGCCTGTACGACTGGAGACCCCCGTGCTCAACCTGCCATTTCCCGGTAGCCGGCAACTCATCGACGCCATCGACTTCGCCGTCGGCCAGCCCGATGCCGCGGCGCTCACCAGCAGCCTGCGCGCGAGCCTGTGCCACTTCATGAGCTCAGGCGACGTGCAGCTGCCCGATTGTGTGTTCGTCCCCTGCGCCGAACATTACGCGCGCCGCGAGCTGTATCGCAGCGAGGAGCACGGCTATTGCATCGTGGCGATGACCTGGGCGCCGGGCCAAGGCACGCCGATCCATGACCACGACGGCATGTGGTGCGTCGAGGGCGTATGGCACGGCGCGCTCGACATCCAGCAATACGACCTGCAGGGCCACGAGGACGAGCGTTGGCAGTTCAGCGCGATTGGCTCGATCCACGCCGCAGCGGGTTCCGCCGGCAGCCTGATCCCGCCGCACGAATACCACAGCATCCGCAATCCAAGCGACGACGCGGTCACCGTCAGCCTGCATGTCTATGCCGGCCCGATGCTGCGCTGCTCGGTGTTCCAGCCGCTGCCCGACGGCCACGGCTACACGCGCGACATGCGCGTGCTCGGACTCGACCGCGTGCAGTGAACCCGGCATAATTCGCACCTCAATGCCGGTGTGGCGGAATGGTAGACGCGGCGGACTCAAAAATAGGTACTCCTACCTATGGTTAAGTTGGGTTCATCGTCCGCCAGCCCGCGCCAGGCAAAAGTTTACGAGGAAAAGCGGCTCCTGATCGGGAATGCGAGTTTTCGAGCTAGGAGCCAACTGGGAGCCAGTGCAGCGCAGGCTGACTCCAAGTCAGTAGTAGCAGGTAGTTGAAGTATCATGTGCGTCCTGCCCGAGTGGTGGAATTGGTAGACGCAGGGGACTCAGACCAAATTTGAGCCCTCTGGGGGAAACCCCCGAGGTGAAGCCCGTCAAACTCGGTGAAGGCCCTGGACGAGAGTCCGAGCTAACGCCGAGCCAAGCCCTCGGACCGAAAGGTTCGAGGGAAGGTGTAGAGAGCAGACGGCGGGCACCTACGGCCGCAAGGCTATGGTGAAGGCGTGCTCCAGACCACGAACGCCGTTTCTTTGGAAACGTCGGCGGCGAAAGCCGAAGTGGGAAGAAAATCCCCCGCCGCAAGGCTTGTCGGTTCGAGTCCGACCTCGGGCACCAATTCGGAGCCGCCCCTGTTCATACAGGGGCGGCTTTCTCGTTTCTAGGACGACTCGACGATACGCCCGACCGTTTGAATCCCCGATCCGCTGCCATGAATGCTTCCAGCATGAGCGGTATCAGCGTCACGGCATCCACTACCTCACCGTAGGTCTGTGCGTGCAGCGCCGCGTAGCGGTCCAGGTCGGCCTTGAGCCGGGCCGGACACGCAAAGGCCAGCTTGACGGTCTGTGTGTCGGGCAGCGGCCCGAGCCGCAGCTTTTTCGGTGGTGCGCTCATGGCATTGGACCTCGCTGGATAAAGAGCGGCTGGTACGGCCGCAGCACCAGGTCCTTGTTCACCATGACGTTGACCTGGAATCCCGGCCGCACGGTCAGCGTCGGCTGGACGCTCAGGTTGCGGCGCGTGATCTCCTGCCCGATCTGGTTGGTGGTGTCCTGCGCGCTGTCGCGCAAAGCGATCACGGTGTTGCCGTTGGCCTGATTCTGATTGGAGACGGCCAGCTCGGCGTTGACCCCCAGCAACGTGGACAGCGCCGCACCCGCCAGGATGCGGCTCCAGTGCCAGTCCACGCCGTCCTCCAAACCGGCATAGCCCGCCGGGTCGATGCCGGGCAGCTTGTCCAGCGCAATCGACGAGGTGTCGGGCAGCACCAGACGCAGCCACACCAGCAGCACGCGGCGCTGCCCGAAGGCGACCTGGCTGTCGTAGCGGCCGATCAGGCGCGAGCCCTGCGGGATCAAGAGATAGTGGCCCGTCGCTGTGTCATACACCGGCTGCGTCACCTCGGCGATGATCTGCCCCGGCAAGTCGGAGTTGATGCCCGTCACTAGCGCCGCTGGGATGATGGTGCCTGCCATCACGGTGTACGGCGAAGGCGGCGCCTGCAGGGTGCCGGTATTGCTCGTAGCGGCATCGCCGCCTTGGGCCATAAACGTTTCCTTCTGGCCTTGCCGGTTCTGGAGAGCCGTCGGATCGTTGGGCTGTGCCGCCGTGGAAGCCGGGCCGGCACCCATCGGATTGAACGGGCTGGCCAGGGCACCGCTTGGCGGTGCAGCAGGTGCTACGGCCGCAGCCGCTTCTTGCTTGCCGCTGTTGCTGCTGGTGCGGAAGAACACTGCCGAGCGCGCAATCTCCTCGGCCTGGCGTTGCCGATCGACACTCTCAGCCGATGGCCCCGGAGCCACGGCGCCATTTGGCAACGGCGTCACAGCCGAAGCTGCCCCTATGTCACCGGGCAGCGGCGGCCCAAGCTGAGGCACGCTCGCGGCGGGTGCCGGCGCGGGCTTCCCGGGCAGCTTCGAATAGTCGGCAGGCAACTGGTCGAGGTCATCGGCCTTGGCGACGCGATCAACGTGGTAAAGATTGGTCTGATCGGCCGGGCCACGTCTGCCCTTCGATTGCAGTGCCCACATCGAGGCTGCGGCAACCGCGACCACCAGGAGCGTGCTGGACACCGCGAGCGTGCGCCGGTTGAGCCGCGTGACCGCGCGCGGCGCTGCACGCAACGCCATCCCCTCGGGCGCGACTTTCGGCGTCGGCTGGGCTTCGCGGTCAGTCGTGTCCATGGCCTGCTCCCGCCGCCACGCCATCGGTGCGCTCGATGCGCACCACGGCGGCCTTCTTTCCACCCAGCCGCAACTCGGCCGCGCCGAACAGGCGATCCACAACGTCGTAGGGTGCGCGGAACCGGTAGTTCACCAGCTCGCCCTTGCCGTCCGGCCCGACCACGAACAGTGGCGGCAACTCTCCCTGCGCGATACCGGCCGGGAACTGGATGTAGACGTGCCGGCCATCGTCGAAGGCTCGCACCGGCTTCCACGGCGGATCGTCACCCGTGATCGCATAGCGGAAATGCAACTGGTCGAGCGACAGCCCGCCAGCCACCGGCGCCTGGGCATCGGCAGCCTGCGTCTGGGCCTGCAGGGCCAGCATCTGGTCCCTCGGATACTCCCATGACACCGAGGCCATCCACGCTTTGGGAGTGGACGTGAGTTCCAGCAAATAGGTGCGCCGGCTGGTCGTGATGACGAGGTTCGTCTTGATGCCCACGCGCACCGGCTTGACCATCACGGCGACACGCCGATCCGCACCACTGCCGCTGGCCGTATCGCCCACGATCCATTGCACCGTGTCGCCGGCGGCGACTGTCACGAGATCCTCGCCGGGCTGCAGGCGAATCACCGTCACGCGCCCGGGACTCGTATAGACCTGGTACAGCGCACCGTCGGAGAACGGCCAGACCTGGATCGCGTTGATGTAGCCCTCGCGGGTGGGCGCCATGCTGGCTTCGGCATTGGCCCGTTCGACGCGTGTTTTCGGGTCGGCCGATTCCGCAGCGGGCTTTGCGTCGGCCTTGCCGGGCAATGGCTTCATTTGGCCCGGCAGCGGCAAGGGCTTGGGCACCTCCACCACCGCGACCGGCTTGGCTGGTTCGGGCAGTGACTCGGCCTGCACCGGCTCGTCCAACGAGATGGCGGGTGGCGGCTTGCCTTGCGTCGCGCAGCCGGACAGCGCGACCAGTGCGCCGAGGACGGCAATGGCAGTCATGGCACGTTTCATTTCTTGGCTCCTTGGGGTGCATCCAGGTCGCGGCTCCAGGACAGGCCGTTGACGTAGATGCCGAGGGGGTTGCGGCGCACCTGCTGCTCGGTGCGCGGGGTCTGCATGACGAGGGTGAGCATCGCGGTCCAGTGCTCGCTGCCCGTGGGCGTGCCCTCGTGGTAGTGCTGCTCGGTCCAGCGCAGCTGGAACGAGGCGTCGCTCACGCGCACCACGCTGGTCACATCCACCGATACGGAGTCCTGCCCGATATGGGCAAACGGATCGTGGGCGCGGGCGTAGGCGTTCAGCGTCGCCGCACCCTTGTCGGTGGTGTAGCCGTAGGCTTCGAGCCAGTGCTGCCGCACCACGATCGGGTCGATGGACAGCGAGCGCACGTCGGCGATGAAGCGCGCGAGATACCAGGCGATCTGCGCGTCGGTGGGCTTGTACGGCGTTATCGCCGCCCCGACCGCACGCACCTGCCCCGCGTGATCGACTTCGACCACGTAGGGCGTGACGCGCGACTCGCCGGACTGCCAGACGAGACCAGCAGCCATCAGCAGCGCAATGCCCAGGCAGCCGAACGACATCAACCGCCAGTTTTTCGCCTGCACGCGGGCACTGCCCAAGCGCTCGTCCCACACCTGCGCGGCCGCCTGATAAGGCGTTGCAGGTGCGGGTGTATCGCTGTAGCGGACGCCGGGTCGTTTAAAGCGCATGATGGGTCTCCGTTAATCGTTCGAGGGATCGCGCAGCTCGGGCGCGGCGCCGCCACCGCCGTGATCGCCCGAGCGCACGACGTGCGCGGCGGTCGAAGCGCCCTGCGAGAAACGCTGCCGGCGTTGCAGGCGCTGCGCCCAGTCCGGTGCCCTGTTGCCGGTTGTAGGGGACGCGCCGCCTGCACCAACGGCGGACGCCACGCGGCTACTCGCGGCGCGGGCGGCGCTCGCCATGCCCGCCCCGAATGCCCTGGCTCCGGTTGCGCCCGATGCGGCGGCTCCCGCGCGATACGCGGAGGCAGCACCGCTGGCGGTGCGCGCAGCGCCCACCGCGCCACGAGCGGCCAGGCGGGTTCCGGCCGCCACTGCGGCACCCCCGGTCGCCACGGCGGCACCGCCTGCGACCGCAAGACCTGCCGCGCCGAGCGCCGTACCGGCAGCGGCTCCCGCGCCAAGCTGCGGCGCCCCGGACACCAGGCCGGTGGCAATACCCGGTCCGAAGATGCCCAGGCCCAGCATCGTGAGCGAAGCCAGCATGAGGGCGAGTGCGTGGTTCAGCGACGGATCGGTGCCGGCCGGCGACTGGAACTGCCCGAAGATCGTCGAACCGATGCCGACGATCACGGCGAGCACCAGCACCTTGACGCCCGAGGACACCACGTTGCCGAGCACCTTCTCTGCCAGGAACGAAGTCTTGTTCCAGAGTGCGAACGGCACCAGCACGAACCCGGCAAGCGTGGTCAGCTTGAACTCCACCAGCGTCACGAAAAGCTGTATCGCCAGGATGAAAAAGCTGATGACCACGACGGCCCAGGCGAACAGCAGCACCACGATCATGTCGAAGTTGCTGAAGACCGCCGTGATGCCATGCGACATCGTGCCGACCTGCTGCAGGATCGGTGCGCCGGCAGTGACGCCGATCGCGGCGAGCCGCCCTGGCTGCAGGAAGTCGCCGACGCTGACGGTCGAACCGGACGCAAGCAGGCCGAGGCCGACGAACGAGCGGAACACGATGCCGGCGAGCATGTTGAAGTTGCCGATGATGTAGGCGAACGCCCCGATGTAGAGCGTCTTGCGGATCAGCTTCGCCAGCACCTCTTCGCCGCCCATCGCCCAGAACAGGCCGGCGAGCGTCATGTCGATGACGATCAGCGTGGCCGACAGATACATGACCTCGCCGTGCAGCAACCCGAAGCCCGAGTCGATGTACCGCGAGAAGACGGCCAGGAACTGGTCGATGACGGACAGGTCGTTCACGGCGGCGCCCCGGCAGCGTCCGGCTCGAAGCTCTCCGGGATTGGCGGGAGGGAGCGCAGCGTCTGGTATTCATCGGGGCCACCCAACCCCAGGAAGAAGCGCTTGGCGTAGGCGGCGTTCGCCATCCGGCAGGTCGCCCGGTTGATGCGCATGGGTGAGCGCGCACAGTGGCGGCGCAGCGCGTAGAGCTGGTGCGGGTCGTGCGCAAGTGCGTCGACGGTCAGCGCCGGCGCGTGCCGGCCGCAAGCGGTCAGCAGCACCGTGGCAAACAGGAGTGGCGCGCGACGCATGCCATCAGTTCCCGTAGAAGTCCACCGGCTGCGGCGTGTATTGCGGGCCATTGCCGATGAAGCGCGTGCGCACCTGCTCGGCCTGCGCCTCGTCGGCTGCCGCCCGCGCCTGGTCCAGGGCCGTCGCCCGGTTCTGCGACACCGCGAGTTGCTGGGCCTGGATCGCCTGGCGCGAAATCAGCGCGAGCAACTGGTTGGTGGCCTGGCTGGCCTGCAAGGCGCCAACCGCGCCCTGGCTTTGCGTCACCACGTTGCTTAATACGCTTTGATCCGACAGCAAGTTCTGCGCGGCTTGCGACTGTATCTGCGTCGCGGTCTGCAGCGCCTGCACCGAGGTTTGCCAGCGCGTTTGCGCGTCCTGCACCATCTGGGCATTGGAGGCGCTGGCACCGTAAGAACTGGGATACAGCCGATTGAACATCGCCTGCGACTGCGCGACGTTGAAGGACAGTCCCTGCGCTTGCGCGATCAACTGGTTGGTGCTCGCCAGCGTGGCTTGCAACTGTGCGAGCGCGCTGTAGGGAAGGCTCGTGAGATTGCGACCCTGGTTCACCAGCATCGTGGCCTGGTTCTGCAACTGCTGGATCTGGTTGTCGATCTGCTGCAGCTCGCGCGCAGCGGTCAAAAGGTTCTGGGTGTAGTTGGCCGCATCGAACACCGCCCACTGCGCGAAGCTCGCGGACGAACACGTGAACAACACAGCAGCCGCAGCGACCAGACAGGTCTTCTTCATGGCCGAATCTCCGTAGGTTTGGGAAACGAAGGAATGAGGTCGGCGGCCCAGTCGAGGCCGCGGTGACGCAGCCAGCTCGCGGCGAAGTCGCCCGGCTGGGCGCTGGCGCGCACGGCGTCGATGTCACGCTGGTCCTGCGGCATGGAGGCGCCAGCAAACGCGAGTGCGACCGGCCCGAGGTCGAGGTCGAACAGGCGGTTGCCGAGACGCGACTGGTAGTAGTAGTCGCGCTTGGGTTCGGCGGTGGCGACGATCTCGATCTGCCGGCTGTTCAGGCCAAAGCCCTCGTAAATCGTCCGAATCTGCGGCTCGGTGGCCTGCGGGTTCGGCAGGAAAATGCGGCTCGCGCAGCTCTCGATGATCGCGGGCGCGACGCTCGAGTCCTTGATGTCGGCCAGCGATTGCGTGGCGAAGATGACGCTCACGTTCTTCTTGCGCAGCGTCTTGAGCCACTGGCGGATGCGCGCGGCAAATACCGGGTCGTCGAGGAACAGCCAGGACTCATCGAGGATCAGCAACGTGGGCGCGCCATCGAAGCGCTCCTCGAAGCGCGCAAAGAGATACCCCAGCACGGCGAGCACCGCCGCGCGGCTCGCCATCAGCTCTTCCATCTCGAAGCCCTGCACGTCGGCCACGCCGAGCTGGTCGTGGTCGGCATCGAGCAGCCGTCCGTGGGCACCGCCGAGCACGTACGGCGCCAGCGCCTGGCGCAGCGCATTGGATTGCAGCAGCACGGACAGGCCCGTGAGCGTGCGCTGTTCGGTCGGTGCGCCGGCAAGGCTGGCGAGCGCCGACCATACGGCGGCCTTCTCGTCCGGGCCGACGGCCACACCTTCCTGCCGCAGGCGGCCTTCGACCCATTCGGCCGCCCAGGTGAGATAGCCCTCGCGGTCGATGCGCGCGAGCGGCTGGAACGCGATCGCACCGTCGCTGCCGAGGTCGTAGTGTTCGCCGCCCAGCCCCAGGATGGTGGCGCGCATGGAGCGGCCCATGTCGAAGGCGAAGATGCGCGAGCCCGGATACCGTCGGAACTGCAACGCCAGCACGGCGAGCAGCACCGACTTGCCCATGCCGGTCGGCCCCACCACCAGCGTATGGCCGACGTCGCCGATGTGCGTCACCAGCCGGAACGGCGTGTCGCCCGCCGTACGCGTAACGATCAGCGGCGGCCCGTCGAGGTGGTCGTTCTTCTCCGGCCCGGCCCACACGGCCGAGACCGGCATCAGGTGCGCGAGGTTCAGCGTGGAAATGCTCGGCTGGCGCACGTTGGCGTAGGCGTGGCCGGGAAGCGACGACAGCCAGGCTTCGATGGCATTGAGCGTCTCGGGGATCGTGACGAAGCCACGCCCCTGGATCGCGCGTTCGACCCGGCGCAGTTTCTCGTCGGCCGCGTCCGCCTCCGCGTCCATCACGACGACGGTCGCGGTCACGTAGCCGAACGCCACCTGGTCACCGCCGAGTTCCTGCAGGGCGGCGTCGGCATCCGTCGCTTTGTTGCTCGCATCCGTATCGACTAGCGGCGACTCCTGCTGGAAGATGGTCTCGCGCAACAGCGCCACGACGTTCTTGCGCTTGGCGAACCACTGCCGGCGCAGCCGCGTCAGCTCCTTTTCCGCCTCGGCCTTGTCCAGGCATAGAAAGCGGGTGCACCAGCGATAGGCAAAGCCCAAGCGATTCAGGTCGTCGAGCAGGCCCGGCCAAGTCGAGGTCGGGAAGCCGCGCACCGTCACGACGCGCAGGTGCTGGTCGCCCAGCATGGGCGCCAGGCCTCCGACGAGCGCCGAATCCGCCAGGAACGCGTCGAGGTGGAATGGCACTTCGGGCACCGACAGCGAGTAGTGCCGCGTCGAGATACACCCGTGCAGATAGGTCAG
This sequence comes from Lysobacterales bacterium, assembly GCA_017305055.1. Lineage (GTDB taxonomy): Bacteria > Pseudomonadota > Gammaproteobacteria > Xanthomonadales > Rhodanobacteraceae > Rhodanobacter. The sequence continues at coordinate 142,183 of JAFKMZ010000008.1, read as the reverse complement.
CGTCTCGGCGTCGTCCAGCCACGCGATCTCGGGCATCACGCCGTCGAGCAGGTCGAACACGCGGCCGGTCTCGGCGATGAATGCGGCGAGCCGTTCGCGCCAGTCCACCCCGGACGTGGGCGTGTTCTCGTACAGAAGCTTCGCGGCACGCGCGCGCGATTCCTCCGGCGGCAGATAGGCCAGCGTCAGGTGATAGCCGCTTTCGTAGTGACTGCCGGCTTGTTCGAACGCTGCCCGCCGTTCCTCGTCCGCCAGCCAGGAGAGCGCCTCGGGAAACGCTGAGTGCGGATAGTCGGCCGCTGGCCGGCGCTCCGCCTCGACGAACAGCGCCCAGCCCGACCCCAGGCGGCGCAGCGCGTTGTTAAGCCGCGCGGTCGTGGCGACCAGCTCGCCTTGGGTTGCGCTGTCCAGGTCCGGTCCGCGAAAGCGCGCCATGCGCTGGAAGCTGCCGTCCTTGTTCAGCACCACGCCGGGCGCGACCAGCCCGGCCCACGGCAGCCAGTCGGCAAGCAGTGCGGGACGCTGGCGGTATTCGGCGAGATTCAACATGGTGCCGTCCTCACACGTCCAGCAGCGACTTGTGCTTGAGGTGCCGCGCGAAGACCTGCATGAACTGCGGATCGACCTTCGCGCCCCAGACCGCGAGTGAATGGCCCACCAGCCACAGCGCGATGCCGGGCAACCACAGTTGCAGGCCAAGCCCGACGGCCGCGGCCAGCGTGCCGTTGGCGATCGCCACCGTGCGTGGTGCACCGCCCATCAGGATCGGTTCGGTGAGCGCGCGGTGCAGCGGCACCTCGAAGCCCGGAAGATCAGGCGCCGTGCTCATACGACGGCCCCCCCGGAGAAGCTGAAGAACGACAGGAAGAAGGAAGACGCGGCAAAGGCGATCGACAGGCCGAACACGATCTGGATCAGCCGCCGGAACCCGCCGCTGGTGTCACCGAAGGCGAGCGTGAGACCCGTCACGATGATGATGATGACGGCGATGATCTTGGCGACCGGCCCCTGGATCGAATCAAGGATGGACTGCAACGGTGCTTCCCACGGCATATTCGAGCCGGCAGCCCTTGCCGTTCCGACCACTGCCAACAGAGCGATAGCCGTTGCCACACCGCGATCAACGGTCTGGACCAATCCGTGCAGGCACACGAGCGGATTTACAGAAAAGCGTGAATCAGGAACGCGGCTCATGTGGGTTCTCCAGAGGAAATCGGGTCGGGATGTGCGGCCGACGGCACGGCGTCGCATAGCTGGTAGCCCGCTGCGTCGAAACCGATGACGCGGGCGATGCACTCGACGCGGCGCGTCCTGCCGCGACCGGCGAGGTGCACGACGACATTGACCGCCTCGGCGATCAGCGCGCGCGGCGGATTCAAAGCCACTTCGAGGATCAGTTGCTCCAGGCGCAGCAACGCACCGTGCGCCGAGCCGGCGTGCACCGTGGCGATGCCGCCCGGATGGCCCGTGCCCCACACCTTGATGAGATCCAGCGCTTCACCGCCGCGCACCTCGCCGACGATCACCCGATCGGGACGCAGGCGCATCGTCGCCCGCACCAGCTCGGTCATGGAAACGACGCCCGCGCGGGTGCGCAGCGGCACGTGATCGCGCGCCACGCATTGCAGTTCCACCGTGTCTTCGAGGACCAGGACGCGATCGCCCGTGGCGGCGATCTCCGCCAGCAAGGCGTTGGCGAGCGTGGTCTTGCCGGTGCTGGTGCCGCCGGCGACCAGGACGTTCTGCCGCTCGCGTACCGCAGTGCGCAGGAACGCGGCCTGCTCGGTGGTCATCATGCCGTCGGTGACGTAGCGCTCCAGCGGAATGACGCCCACTGCGCGCTTGCGGAGCGCAAAGGCCGGGCCGGGCGCCGCCGGCGGCAGGATGCCCTCGAAGCGTTCGCCGGTCTCGGGGAGTTCAGCGGTCAACAGCGGTCGGCCGCGATGGACTTCCGCGCCGACGTGCGCAGCCACCAGGCGAATGATGCGTTCGCCATCCTCTTCGGACAGCTCCGCGCCCAGTGGGGCACGGCCCGTGGATAGCCGATCGACCCAGAGCGTGTGATCCGGGTTGAGCATGATCTCCACCACGTCCGGGTCTTCAAGCGCGGCAGCGATCAGCGGCCCCATCGCGGTGCGCAGCATGCGGACGCGTCGGTCCAGCGACGTCGCGGCGCTGAGTGACGTCCCGAGCGCAACGACCGCGTTCACGCCGCACGCTCCTGGCCGTCGGCCGAAGTCGCTGCGGCGTCGAGCTGCGCGGCCTCGGGGTTCAGTTCCTCCACCACGTCGCGCACCAGGCTGTGCCCGCGCAGCAGGCGGCGGCCGAGCTGTTCGACGAACTGCTCGAAGCGCGCCCGGCCCTGCGCGCGGGCGGCGTCCTGGTGAGCCTCCGGAACCGGGGTACTGACCGTCAGGAAGTAGCGCACGAACAAAGCGATCGTTTCGATCTCGATGTTCTGGTCGCGCTCCAGCTTCTCGAACTGGCGCGAGAGCCGATCGAGACGTTTGGCAATGGCCGCTTCGCGCTGGTCGCCAGCGTCCGGCGACAGCCACGATGCGAGCGCTGCCGCCAAGATGGATGACTTGGAGACGCCCTTCTTCGCCGCCAGCTCGTCGAGACGCTTGGCGTGCTCAGGTGCAATGAAGAGGTTGAGGCGATACCGGCTCATAGTTCGATCCCGTCGTGTTGATCGAGTGAGGCCAATCGCGACGTACGCTGCATGGCCGGGCTGAACTCGCCAGGCAGCGGCGGATCGTCGTCATCTAGCAGCGCCAGGTCGCTGTCGGTGGCCTGCTGTTCGGGGCTGTATTCGGCAACGTCGGCGAGTTCCGGTTGCCGGCGCAGGCCGCCGTCATCGGAAGTGCCCGAGCCGATACCGCTCTCGGTCAGGTCGTCCACAGCCGGTACCACCGGGACAGCAGGAATCGCCAGCCCGCTCCAGTCGTCGGGCCGTGCGGGCGGCGTATCGGCATAGCGCTCGTCGGCAAGTACCGGAGGCGGCAGCACACGGCGCTTGAAGTTGGCGTCGGCGTAGTAGCGCAGCTTCTTCGCCTTGATCGGCGCCACGCTGGACACCATCACCACGGCTTCGTCGGGCGGGAGCTGCATGACCTCGCCGGGCGTCAGCAGCGGTCGCGCCGTTTCCTGGCGCGACACCATCAGGTGCCCGAGCCACGGTGCGAGCCGGTGGCCTGCGTAGTTGCGCTGCGCGCGAAGCTCAGTCGAGGTGCCCAACGTGTCGGAGATGCGCTTGGCGGTGCGCTCGTCGTTGGTGGCGAACGTCACCCGCACATGGCAGTTGTCGAGGATCGAATGGTTCTGGCCGTAGGCCTTGTCGATCTGGTTGAGCGACTGCGCGATGAGGAAGCTGCGGATGCCGTAGCCCGCCATGAAGGCCAGCGCCGTCTCGAAGAAGTCCAGGCGCCCAAGCGCCGGAAACTCGTCGAGCATCAGCAGCAACTTGTGGCGCCGCTCGATGCCGTCGCTACCGTCGAGCGATTCGGTCAGACGCCGACCGATCTGGTTGAGGATCAAACGGATGAGCGGCTTCGTGCGCGAGATGTCCGAAGGCGGCACCACCAGGTACAGCGAAACGGGGTGGTCGGAGGCGATCAGATCGGCGATGCGCCAGTCGCAGCGCGAGGTGACTTCCGCCACCGTCGGATCGCGGTACAGGCCAAGGAACGACATGGCCGTGGAGAGCACGCCGGAGCGTTCGTTCTCCGCCTTGTTCAACACCTCGCGCGCAGCGGACGCAACGACGGGATGCGGCGCATCGCCCAGGTGGCGCGTTGTCATCATCCGATGCAGCGTTACCTCGAACGGGCACGCGGGGTCGGAGAGGAAGTTGGCGACGCCGCGCAGCGTCTTGTCTTCGCCGGCGTAGAGCACGTGCAGGATGGCCCCGACGAGCAACGCGTGTGAAGTCTTCTCCCAGTGGTTGCGCCGCTCCAGCGCGCCTTCAGGATCGACCAGGATGTCCGCGATGTTCTGCACGTCGCGCACTTCGCAGGCGCCACGCCGCACTTCGAGCAGCGGGTTGTACGCGGCCGAGCGCGCATCAGTGGGATTGAACAGCAGGCAGTGCGAGAAGCGCGAACGCCAGCCGGCGGTGATCTGCCAGTTTTCGCCCTTGATGTCGTGAATGACGGCCGACGCCTGCCAGGAGAGCAGCGTGGGAATGACGAGGCCCACGCCCTTGCCCGAGCGCGTCGGCGCGAAGGTCAAGACGTGTTCCGGGCCGTCATGGCGCAGATACTGCCGGTCATGCAGCCCGAGAAAGACGCCGGCGGGTTTGTCCAGCCCTGCCCGATGGATGTCGCGGGCGTCGGCCCAGCGCGCGGAACCGTACGTCGTGACGAGTCGCGACTGGCGCGCACGCCATACCGACATGCCGATGGCCACGCCGGCGGCAGAGAGGCCACTGGCCGCTGCGATGGCCCCGCCTACCAGGAACAGGTGCGGCGCATAGGCGTCGTACCAGTACCACCACTGGAACAGCCGCCACGGGTAATAGAACGGAATGCCGAGCCAGTCGAACCAGGGCGAGCCCAGGCGTAGCTGATAGCCCAGATGTGCGGCGGTCCATTGGGTGGCTCCCCAAGTTCCCGTGACCACGATGCCGAACACCGTCAGCACCTGGCCGAACAGCACACTGGTACCGTTCACACCGGCCTCCGACTTTCCCTTTCTTCATGCGGCGAAAACGTGCCGCACAACCAAGAGCATCGGTGCCGTGGTCAGCACCGGTCAAAGACTTTTATGGTGATGAAAATGATCGAAAAAGCAAGATTGCGCGCCGGGGCGTTGTGCGGCACATCCCGGCGCAGCCGTGCGCAAGCGGACGTAGCGAGCTACGAATCGAGATGCTATGTTGCGTAACCGCGATTCAGAACTTCGGCGGGTTTTTAGGCGGGGTGTACTGCGTGCCATTGCCCATGAACAGTTTGCGCCGTGCCTCGGACGCAAGTTCGCACTCCGCAGCCGATACCCGCGCGTCATTGTTGGCGCATTGCCGCTCGATCCCATGCAGGTGGTCGGGGTGCGCCACCAGTGAATCCACCGTGTCGGTGGGTGCGGCCCTGTTGCATGCGGCCAGCGTCACGGCAACGAAAAGCAATACGACTATTTTCATGGCTCGGCGTCCTCCGAGGCGTTGGAACCGAATGACCCGACGTCCGCACCTTTGAGAGGTGCCCCGACACTTCCGACCCTCGCAATGAAGCGGATAAGCGCATCAGCAGGATCGTTATCCAAGCGGAGCAGATAGGTCGTGAGCATGGGTACGCGCCCGGCCAGCGGCCGAGCTACCACGCCGGATTCACGGTTGCCGGTGATGTGTGAAGCGCCCGCGAGGCCCAAAGCGAACCCCGCCGCCACCAGTGCCATCATCAACTCGATGGACGCCACCCGCTCCGCAATGAGCGGCTCCTGATCGACTTGTCGCAACACCCGTTCTACTTGCCGAGCGCAGCCTTCACAAACATGGGGGTCTCCAAGCACCAATGGATAGCGCAGCACTTCCTCCAACGGGATGCGCTTGTAGGCCAGTAGCGGATGGCGGGCCGGTACGGCCACCATCAACGGATCGTTCCAGGCTACTTCAGCGATGATGCCATCGCCGACTTCGTTCGACCGGGCAAAGCCGACGTCGTACAGATCCTCATGGAGTCCCTTGATTTGTTGCGACAATGGAACCTCGGACAGGCGTATCTCCATCTCCGGCTCCTCCTGACGGCACAAGGCCAAGAAGGCAGAAAACTCCGACGGTATGACGCAATCTGAGATAGCCACGCGCAACTGGTTGCGAAAACCGTTCGCGGCAGCTTTTACGCTGTCGCACGCTTGCTCCAACGCAGTAAATACACGTGGCACATTCTCTAGAAACAGTTTTCCTGCGTATGTCAGCCGAGTGCTGCGCGTGGTGCGAGCGAAAAGCCGGACGCCCAAATCCTCTTCCAGCTCCCTGATCGTACGCGACAGCGGGGACTGTTCAATGTGCAACCGTTCCGCCGCGCGAGCGAAATGCAGTTCATCCGCTACGGCGAGGAAGCATCGGAGATGACGCAGCTCCATCGTGCCCTCTCTTGAACCCCATGAAGGTGTCCGGCAGCAATGCCGGAATCGCGGCTCCGACCATGGGTGTCACCGAAGTGTCGATACAACAACGACTGTGACGCCCGTCGCCGCAGCTCTCCGGCAACGCAGCTTGCGGCCGACAGGAAAGCCCCTTCGGCTTCCGCGGCAGGTGTTAGTCCCAGCACCTCCTTCGATCATTACTCATTGTATTCCTGTCGCCGGATTTCGATCTCGGTGCACACCTCCGGGGGGCCATTCGTACCTGATTCGAGTTCCGTAAGGTAACCTTTGCCTACGCAGGTTCGTCCAAGCCGGTTCTTCCTAACGTGAACTTCCTTATAGACGCCGGTACATGCCTCGCCCTCGTCGGTGAGAATGGTGGAGCAGGAAAGATAACCATAGTCAACTTTTGGCACGGCTCTACGACCCAACGGAAGGGAAAATCCTTCTTGATGGTGTTGATCTCCGAGAGTATCATTTTAAAGGTATTTACCGTGAAATCGGTGTCGTTTTCCCGGATTTTCCGCTATGACTTCATCGCCAAGGAGAATATAGGTATAGGCAAGTTTGAAGGCCATGGATGACATGATTCGGGCTCGCTTCGCAGCCGAAAAGAGCTTCCCCAAAGGCTATGATCAGATGCTCGGGCGCCGCTTCGAGGACGGGTTGGATCTATCCACCGGTCAATGGCAAAAAATCGCTCTTGCACGAGCTTACATGGGCGAATCGCAAATTCTCATTCTCGATGAGCCCAGTGCTAGCCTAGACGCACAGGCTCAGCATGAAGTATTCCCGCTTTCGGCGATCTCACTAAGGAAAGACGAACGTACTCGTCTCACACCGACTTTCAAGCGTACGTATCGCAGACCATATCCTCTATTTAGCCGACGGCCGTGTGTATGAGCAGGGCACCCATGCACAGCTCATTGCTAATGGTGGACGATACGCAGAACTCTTCGCGTTGCAGGTGTCTGGCTACGTGCCCTGAAACAAACAGCATTGGATTGCTATCATCCATGTGCAGCCTGGCTTTTTTTAAAACCAGTAGATGAACTTGATGGTCCCACATCTCGCTTACGGCAACCCGATTTACTTCGCCGCTTAGTCTACTCCACCTTCATTGGGCGCCTTTAATGGCTCGTTGCCAGGACCCAGTTCATGGAGGCACCATCAACTATGGCTGTGCCGGATCGCCTAGGGTCATCAGATGGAATGGCCGCGCCGTCCGATCTGCCAGGACACATTACTACCTTGCACCATTGCGGCGAGCCGCTGCCCCAGCCGTTGCTCGATCACCGGCTTCCACGGCACCAGCGAGAATCCCATGCCGTCGTCGAGCATCGCATAGCGCCCGCTGGCGAGCATGACTGAGCGCCGGTAGATGCCAGCCACGCAATGGCCGTCGGCCACCGGCCGATACTCCAGGCCGGTTTCGGTGGCAATGTTCTTGGTGGCCCGTACAAGCTCCCGATTGCGCAGCGTGCCTAGCAGATTGCGCCTCAGGATCACGCGTTGCCCATGCCGCTTGGCTAGCCCCTGTTCGACCAGGAAGTTGGCGCGCTGCTGCAGCGCATCCCTGACCTCACAGCCAAAGCCCAGGTCGCCTAGGCCCGAGCCACCGCCGATCAACTGCTGGTCGAGCCAGGTGGCGCCGATCACGCGCGCCTGTTGCGCGATGGGCAGGTGCGATTTCAGCTCAACGGCCACGCCGCCCAGGCGCTGCGCGTTGTAGCGGCGGCCTTGCTCGGGCAGGTCGTCCGGCACCTTCCATAGTCCCTCGGCCACGCGCTCCACAATGCCGGCACGGCGCAGGGCTTCGAGGCGGCGGACGTGGGCCGCGACGACTTCCTGCGGATAGCGGCCGGAAACGGCCTGCCCCTTCGCGACGGCCAGGTGATGGTCGGTGCGGTACAGCCCATCGCTCGCCAGCGCAGCGATATTCCTGTCGGCCGTGCGTACGTCGGCCGATCCCTTCACCTCCACCACGGCGCCGGCCGGATAGTTCGCCAGTTCGTCGCGGGCGTTGAGCGCGACGTAGTGGGCTTTGCCGTCTGCTCCGTCGATGACCAGATAGCCCCGGTCGTGCAACTCGTCGGCCAGCCCCTTTGCGGCCACGCGGCCGAGGATGGTTCGGCCATCGTCGCCCGGCTCGAACACCGCCAGCTCGCGCGGCTCGCCGCGCATGGCCCGTTGCATGGTGCGGATGATGTCGCCACGCTCGCCTAGGGCGCGCAGGGTTTTCCCCGCATCGGCATGGACGGCCCAGGTGCCGGGCTGCATTTCATCGGCCAGGCCCAGGCGCTGCAAGCGTTGCAGGCGGCCGATCAGCAGCAGGCGCTGGCGTTGCAGTCGCGGTTCGTTGAAGCGTTCGATCTGCACTCGGCCGTCCTCGTCGGCCTCGCGTTGCAGGGTGCGATCCAGCCTCGTCCACCGCTCCTGCCCCACCTCGCGCTGCAAGGTCTGCTGGATCTCCAGCTCGGTGCGTGGCCCCAGCCATTCGGTCGCCAGTTCGGCGGCGCGATGGCGGAAGCCGTGCGTGATGTAGTCGCCCGCGATGATAAGATCTTTGCCGGTGTCATCGCGCCCACGCACGACGATGTGTGTGTGCGGGTTGTCGGTGTTCCAGTGGTTGACAGCCACCCAATCGAGGCCCGTGCCCAGGTCGGCCTCCATGCGACCCATGAGGTGCCGCGTGTAGGTGCGCAAGTCCTCCAGTTCAGCGCCATCCTCGGGCGAGAGGATGAAGCGGAAATGATGCCGGTCGTCGGCGCAGCGTTCCTTGAAGACATCGAGGTCGGCGACATCGGCCTGCGGCCCGTAGGCCTGCCCCGGCTCGCCGTTACGGCCCACGCCGTCGCGCTCGATATAGCGCAGGTGCTTCGCGAGCGACTGCGAGCTGAACTGGCGCTGGTTGACCAGCAGCGTCTTGATGGTCACGCGCCGCGATAGGGGCGTGAGCTTCGCCCCGGCGAAATGCGCTGCCGTGTAGCCGCGTCCCAGACGTGAGCCGGGTCGCTGGCCAGTGCCAGCACCCTTGCCGGTTCTCCCAGGACGGCGCACCGAGGACTTGCCGCCGCTGGCCTTGCCGGCCTGCTGGAGAACCTTGGAGACGAAGCCCTGACCCCGGCTCTTCGGGGCGCTGGGGCGGATGCGGAAACCGTCGTCGTGGCGGTCGCTCATGGCTGCTTCGAAGGAGAGCTGCGGCGTGCCCCGGCGCGCGAAGCACGCGGGCAGCCCTGTCTTGGCGCGGCCCACGCGTCACAAGCGGCACGGAGGCGAAGCCGCTGCGTGCCGCGCCACCCCCACGTGCAGACCGGCTTTCCACGCGGCCCGGTGCCGCGTCCTTTTGTCTTGCCTTCCGCCTTTGCCCTTCGCTCTCGCTCCGGGCGCTGGCGGCCCGGCGGCACTGCGGCGCGAGCAGCCAGCGCGCCGGCGAACGCTGCGACGGCCATAGGCCGGGCGCGTTCGAGGCAAGACGCCTGCACGGTGGACGGCTGCGCCGGAGACAGCGCGAAGCGCGGTGCGTATGCACCCGCACTGCACGCGCGACGACACGGCGACGGCCGCCGGAACGACACGCCCAATGGCACGATGAGATGCACGGCAACGTGCAGCGAATCGACAGCCATCATGGGCGGTCCTCCAGCCAGAGTGGATGCGCGACGCCGATCACGGCGGATGCGGCCACCGGCCCGAAATACCGGCTGTCGAACGAGGCCGGATTGGTCGCACTGAGCAGGAACAATTCGCCTGGCCGCAACTGTCGGCACTGTCGCCAGGATGGCAGAGGCCGGCCCAAATGATCGGTGGCCAGCACGGTGGCCACGGGCACGCCGTCGATGCGCACGCTGCGCCCGACGATGCATACCCGCTGTGGCGCGACGGCCCCCACGCGCTTGAGCAGCGGAACGGTCAGCGGCAAGTAGTCGCGCCGGGCAGCAAGCAGCGCGGCCCGCGCCGGCAGGTGGGCCAGCACGATGCTGCCCAAGTGCGGCGCACGGCGCCGTGGATTGGCCAGCCAGTTGAACGGATCGACGCCATACCAGCCCACCGGCTCACTGTCGGTCGGGTTGTAGATGACGCGCGGCAACGGTGGGACGAAGGACACCCAGGCCAGCGCAACGAAGCCGCAGACGAACAGTGCCATCCATGCGAAGCGAACGCGCCGGCGCAAACCCGGCGGGATGACGGCAGTGGGGACGGTGGTCATGGCAGCACCCTTCCCATCAGCCAGGCCGCGTGCCGCTCGACGGTGTATTCGGGCAGCGGCAGGTGCGCGGCGAACCGATTGGCGAGCGTGCGCCAGTACGCGGGCGAAGTACCGGGCGGTGCGATGCCCCGGGCCTCGATGGCATCTATGCGTTCCAGCACGGCGCGCACGGTCTTGTCGCCTTCGGCGTGCAGCAGCAGGCGTGCACCCGGCTGCACGCCGGGGATGCGCTGCGCCGCATCGAGAGGTGTGCAAGCCTGCATGACCATGAGCTGCCAGCGTACGGTGCCGTAGTCGTTGGCCTGCCAGCGGATGCGGCAGAACACCGCGTTCGGCAGGAACACGGCGCAGCGCCGCCAGCGGTCGAGCCGGATGATGCGTGCCGGCTCGCCGAAGCGCAGATAGAGCTTGAAACGCTGGTCGATATAGGCCAGCGCCACGCGCGTCAGCGGCGCGCTGGCGGACTGGCCGGAAGGTGTTGCGAGCCCAGCCGTCGCCGCGACGGCGGCAGGCGAAGCGGATGCAGTCATGGCGTGTTCTCCCCGCGGTGCTCTGGAAACTCCCGCTCCAGCATCCCGCGCAGCAGGTTGGCCACGGTCATGCCCTGCGTGAAGGCCGACACCTTGATGCGCGCCCGCAGTGCGGGCGTGACGTCGAGAGTGAGGCGCGCGGTGTAGAGATCGCCTTTGCTCAGGGCCTCGGCATCGCCCTGCCGAATCCACGCTTCTGCGTGAGGATTCGCGGGCGGACGTGTGCCGATGCCGATGCGCTTGGCTCGTGTGGACGACTTCGTTGTCATGTCGGCCACCGCAGCAGTTCGTCCACCAGGGCGGTGATTTCGCGGGCGGCGGCGCTGTCGGGCGCCGTCTCGCGTGCAAGCCGGCCAGCGGCCACGACGTCGGCGAACACGATGCGCTGATGCACTTCCGCGCGCAGCGCAGGAAGCGGCTGGTCAGCGAGCGCCTGGCGCGCTTCGCGCCCGATCACGGTGGTACTGACACGCCGGTTGATGACGAAGGCCGCGCGCAACGCCGGTCGAAAGACTTGCGCCTCGCGGATCAGCGCCACCATCTCGGCGCTGGCCCACAGGTCGTAGGGGCTGGGCTGCACCGGAATCAGCACCCGCTCGGCCGCCAGCAGCGCGGAGCGCGCCAGCGCCGCGATGCGCGGCGGGCCGTCGATGACGACGTGATCGGCCCGTCTGGCGAGTTCCGGCGCTTCCTGATGCAGCGTTTCGCGTGCGAGGCCCACGGCGCTGAACAGCCGCGGCAAGCCTTGCTGGCTTCGGCGCTGCGTCCAATCCAGCGATGAACCCTGCGGGTCAGCATCCAGCAGCACGACATGCTGGCCGCGCATCGCCAGTTCTCCGGCGATGTGCGTGGCGAGCGTGGTCTTGCCGACGCCGCCTTTCTGGTTGAGCAGCGCGACGATCATGGCCTGGCCCTCCATGCTGGAAAGCCGGGCTTTTGCTGCTGCGTTTGTGGCCGCGTGGCGGTTGTCCACCGCAGCGGCGCTTCTCTACCAAAAGTTAGAGAATTTAAGTTAGATAAGTTAAGGGACGCCGAAGCCCGCGCCGTTGCTGGTTTTCCAGCGATTTCGCACGCCTGATAGCACGATAGTCCCACGCCTGATAGCACGATACCCGGCACGCCTGATAGCACGACACCGTGCACCGGTTTTCCCGGAGTTGTCCCCGTGCCGTTTACGGCACGGGCCGGAACGTCAGCCATTCCATGCCGGTCTCCGGCATCCGCTCGATGCCCAGGACGTAGCCGGGCAGCGACTGGCGCGCGACCAGCGCGCGCAGGTCGCAGGCGAAGTCGTAGGGCTTGGCGGTACTGCCCGATTTCTGGTGCAGGTAGCGGAAGTCGAACTGCCAGCCGTATGCCTGCTTGCCGCCGTGCTTGCGCACCAGGCGATACAGCCAGCGTTCGATGCCGCCCGTGAGCCGGAAATACGCCGGGTCGATGGTCAGCACCAGGGCGGCGTCGAGCACGCCCGCATAGAACCAGTCGGGCAGGATCAGTTCGATGCCCGGCGGCGTGCCGCTGGCATCGGCCAACTCCTTCCATTCGTTGATCCACGAAAAACGGTGCAGCCGCCGCCCGGCCGTCCCGCGTATGGAGGTGGCCACCGTGGTCGATTGCAGCCGATCGAGTGCTGCCTTGAGGCGCTGGTAGTCGCGTGAGCCGGTGCCGCGCCCGATGAAGCGCAGGATCTCGTATGGCGTAGCACGCATCAGCCGCGAGGGCCGCAGGCCCGCATCCTGCGCCTCCACGATCTGGCTGGCGGCCCAGATCAGGATGTCCGCATCCCAAATGGTGGCGATGCCGTGCTCGGCCGTGCCAGCCACGCGGATCGTCACGTTGCCCGCTCGGAAGTTGATGGGCTTGACCCGCCTGGATTTGGCCAGCGAGAAGAACGGGTACGCCATCAAATCCTGGCTGTCGCGCGGCGCCATGTCGCCGGGCAAGGCGCGGAACAAGTCGAGCTGTTCGCGCTCTTGCAACGACCGCTGCCGGGACGGCAGCGCGGTGCTGGACATGGCGATGGTCTGCCGCGCGCCGCCAATCAGCGCGCACGGCTGTCAGCCGAGTGTTGCTCGGCGTATTCGGGGTCGGAAGTCGTCTCGAAACTGCGGTCGGCGGCCCAGACGTCGAGGTCGGCTACGGCGTACATGACGCGTCGACCGAACTTACGGAACTTCGGGCCGCCGCCAATCACGCGCTGCTTTTCGAGCGTGCGCGGCGACAGCCGCAGGTATCCGGCGGCTTCGTCGTTGGTCAGATAGCGCTGGGGTTGCGCAGGCGGCGGGGCCGCGGGTACCGCAGCAGGCCGCAAGGGAGCGGGGCGCATGGGGTGAGCCTCCATCGGTCAGGAACGTCGACTGCACAAGCGCGGCCGGATGGAGACAGTCTCGGGAAGGTGGCGCGTTGCGCAGAGGGTCGTTTTGCGTTGCGGGCAAAACGGCCCTCCCCAGATCAATCGAGCTGTGCCAGTCGGCGGTAGCCGCCGCGCATCAGCGATTGACCACGGCGCACCAGTCGGCGCACGCGCGAGCGCAGTCCGCCATCGGCATACCAACCGGTGGCCACGACGTCAGCATCAAACAGCCCGCCCGCCGTCTCGCGCAAGGACGCACCCGCGAGTGCCGCGTCCAGCGCCTGCAGGGTGTGCAGCTCCAGCAGCGCCGCCGGCGCAGGCCGTGCGCGGACGGCTGCGACGGGTTCAGCGCCGGCGGCCACCGCCAGCTTGTCCAGCTCCTCCGTGAGCACGCGATAGCGGGCGCAGGGCGCGGCGCACGCGCGGACGGCGTACGTGTAGGCCATGCCATCGGTCAAGTCGGGCGTCAGCGCGAGCCGCACGCAGCAGCCCGGCCAACGGGCCGTCAACAGCAGGCGCTTGCCATCGTGGACCAAGTGCTTGCGGCCGGGAATGCGCCAAAACTCGAAGGCATGGGCCTGTGGCGGCGGATCGGCGTCCGGGTAGAGCTGAAGCACGCCGTCGTGATCGGGAAACCAGGCCGGGTGTGCGTCACGCGCATCCAGCGCCGGGTCCTCCAGCAGGCGCAAGCTCCATACATGCGCCGATTCTGGCTGGTTGCGACGGCGCAGCCAGTCGCGCCGGTAGTCGGGATTGCGGCGCAGATACTCCCAGGCAAGCGCCGGGCGGTCCAAGTGCAGCACGTACAGATACGCGGCAGTCGGACGCCAGGCATAGCGACTTCGATCGGCCATGATGCGACCTCCTGTGCAACGGGAGCGCCGCCACGGGCATCGAAACTACGGGGCTACGGCATCATCGGCATGTCGTCATCGACGATGGAATAAGCTGGTGGGTAGTCAAGACCGATTGACTCCGAAGCCTTGTGCGAGACGTCCGAATGCAGCGACTGCGCGACTCGAAAACGGGCGCAGCATTGAATACCGTGCCTCAAACCGCGCCACGCATCATGTCTTTCTCGGTCAGGCGCGCGCCAGTTCGGCGCAAGAGTGGCGATTGAGACCCGCCCGGCATAGCACCAGACCAAAAAAGGCACAGTCGATGGCATTCAATCGGCGATGGAACCGTCGCGCTGCGCCAGTCGAGCGTATTCCGACAACGTGCGTGCGGGGCTGAAGTAGCGGTCTCGCATCACCGGCTGCCCGCGTGGGCCGACAATGCTGGCCAGGTCGGACAGCTTGACCGTTCCAAGCACTGGCATGCCGATGCCCAGATCGATGAGACCCCAGGTAGTGTCGCCGTCAGCGGGATCGAGCGCCGCCAGCAGCCACGTCGCATGCGCGTCTGGCGTGAACAGCCGCACCACTGGCAGCGGGTCAATGCCTTGGCCGGAAGCGCGCGCCGTGCCATTCGTGAGCAGTTGTGCGCGTTCGTCGGCTGTGGTCAGCGGCTGCGCCATGACTTGGAATCTCGCGACACTGGGCGTGCCCGGAAGCGCTTTTGCATCGAAGCGCGGAATGGCGAAATCGGCTTTGTGCTTCCATGTGGAAGCACAAAGGCGCAAGGCGCCGAATCCGCGTCTGTACGGAAGCACGAAGGCACCATTGTGCGGGCCAGATAAGACATGAATCCGGTTCTCCGGTTCCACTGGCATCCGCCGATACGGAACCCTTAAATGCATGAAAGCGGATAAGTAGCTGCTTATGAGTTAAACATAACGTGGTTTTAATTGTCTCGCGACCGGACGCTTCTGTCCATGCAGAAGCGATCCGTCCGCCCCGGGCGACCGGCCGGCGCCACCACCTTCGATGCCGAGCTGGCGCGAGCCTTCGGCACGGCGGTGCGCGCGCTGCGAGCGGAACGCGGGATCTCGCAGGAATCGCTGGCAAACCTCGCCAGCATCGAGCGCTCCCATATGGGCAAGGTCGAGCGCGGCGAGCACATGCCGACACTGGCGATCATTTTCAAGATCGCCGACGCGCTCGAATGCAGCACGACGGTGGTGATGGCCGAAGCGGAACGACAGCTCGCGGCAGCGGAGACCTAAGCTGGCCGGTAGGGAGCGCCCCGCCGCAATGGGCGGGGCGCAGTGGGTGGCCGTCAGGCCGCCTGCGGCTTGCTGCGCGACCAGATCAGGTCATGCGTGCCGTTCTCGCCTTCGACCAGGCGGGCATAGACCGTCGCCGGGAACGAAGGATCGTCGAGGGTCACGGACAGGTAATCCCGCCCGGCCTCGCTGGTCTTCTTCCACGCCGCGCCGACGTCGTGGCCGGCCGCCTGAAGGCGGAAGTCGGGGGCGTTCTCGCTGTTGCCCTTGTCGTTGGGAACCAGCTTGGCCTTGGCGTTGAGCGTCAGGGTACGAAGCGTGCCGGTGAAGCCGTCTTTGTCTGCGGTGAAGGTACCGATGTTGGCCATGATGTTTTCTCCTTTCGGTGAACCAAGGTCGCGCCAGTGCGTCCTTGTTGTGATCCGACCGGTGGGGGATGGGCGGGCCGCACCGCTTGCGGTCGCAACGCAGTGGAGAACCTGGAGGCGAAAAAGAATTTGTCCCGCGAGGAGCCGCATAGCGGCGGGGAAATTGTTTTCGCTGGAAGGTTGCGGCCATGAAGCCCAAGGCGCAGCCGCGCCCCCGCCAGGATTCACGACAAGCCAAGGACGCACGGGCCGTCTGTCCCGAACGGAGGGATGGCCGACTCGGCATCTCCACATGACGGCTGCACCGGCATGCGCCCTGACGCGAGCAAGGCCCACGCTCCAACGACAGGCGAGAACGCCCTTGCCCGTAACTTGTGGCGACGTGCTTGAGGCGTGGCATGGAAGCTCCATAAGCGAGGTCGGGCGGGTGTGTCGGTGGACCGTCCTTCGTGACGACTAGGCGGCAAACCGCCAGCGTCGGGAACGGCACGCATCCGCACAACCTGCCGCAGCAAGCGCCAGCGTGTTCGCCCACGCCCTGCCCCATGCGGAGGGGTGCCAAGCTATGCGCGGCAGGGATAGCCCCCGGGCTTTCCCTTGGAGGCAAGCGGAGTGCGCAGCGCCGCAGGCGCGAAGGCGTGAGAGATTGAAGCCGAATGGCCTGACGGCGAAGGCGGCACGGGGCGCAGCCCGAAAGCCCGACGGCGCTTTGCGCCGACGCGCGAACCTTGAGAGCATTTCGCCTACGAGGTGCAAGGGTACGGGAACTGGTCTTCCTTGATCAGCATCCCGCGATGAGATGACCAAGATGCCTGACCTGGCCACCGGCCAGCAATCGACCCTAACCCGCCGTTCGCGTTATCGCTCACAGACGTAGAAGCGCACATTGTGGTATCGAACCCACTGGCTCGGAACGGGTTAGTCTGCCCGCATGCGCCGTATAACCTTTTCTTCTGCAGTAGCCCCCGCGCTTGGAGCAGCGCTGCTGTTCGGTGCCAGCACACCTTTGGCCAAGGCGTTGCTGCGCGATGTGTCGCCAGTGTTGCTGGCGGGCTTGCTGTATTTGGGTAGCGGCATCGGCTTGGGCTTGGTCCGCATCGCGCGGGACCGCGGCTGGCGCACTCCGCCGATGGCAAAAAAGGAGTGGTCCTGGTTGCTGCTCGCGATCGGCTTCGGCGGCGTGCTCGGTCCGTTGGCGCTGATGCTGGGGTTGACCCGAACGCCTGGGGCTACGGCTTCGCTGCTGCTGAACCTCGAAGCGGTACTGACCGCGGTGCTGGCGTGGATCGTGTTCCGCGAGAACACCGATCGCCGGATCGTGCTCGGGATGCTGCTGATCGTGGCCGGTGCGGTGTTGCTGGCGTTGCCTGGTTCGTCGCAGGGTACGCACTTGGGCTGGGGCGCGTTGCTGATCGCGGGCGCCTGCCTGTGCTGGGCGCTGGACAACAACTTCACGCGCAAGGTGTCGGCATCGGACGCATTGTTCATCGCCGGATTGAAAGGCCTGCTTTCGGGCATCGTCAACGTCGGCATCGCGCTGGCGTTTGGCGCGCGGCTGCCGGCGCTGCCATTTGTGGGCATGGCGATGCTCGTAGGACTACTGGGTTATGGCATCAGTCTGGTGCTGTTCGTGCTCGCCCTGCGCGGACTGGGGTCGGCACGCACGGGCGCGTATTTCTCCACCGCACCATTCATTGGCGCGGCGATCGCGATCCTGGCATTCGGCGAACATGCCTCGTGGACATTCTGGCTGGCTGCCGCTTTGATGGGCGGAGGCGTGTGGCTGCACCTGACCGAACGTCATGAACACCTGCACACCCATGAGCCGATCACCCACACGCATCGCCACGTGCACGATGAACACCACCAACACACGCACGATTTCGACTGGGATGGCCGGGAACCGCATACGCATGAACATACCCACGCGCCGTTGACGCACATGCATCTTCACTATCCGGACATTCATCACCAGCACCGGCACAAGTGAGCGACGCGACGCTTCTCAGGCCACGCGCAACGCAAGGCTGGCGGCACCGGCCACTGCGCTGCCCAGCAACGTCCAGCCCATCCCGATCCTGAAGCGCAGCATTGCAATTAGTGCGGCAACCACGAGCACGGCCGCGACGGGATGGATCGTCTGCCATTGCGGCCAATCGAAGGCCAGCCAGCCGTAGCGAATCGGTTGCGTCTTCCCGAACAGCGTGTGCAGGGCAAACCAGACCGACAGGTTCAAGATCACGCCCACCACGGCAGCCGTTACGCCCGAGAGTGCCGCGTGCAGCGCACGATTGCTGCGCAAAGCTTCGATGTACGGCGCGCCGAGGAAGATCCAGAGAAAACACGGCGCGAACGTCACCCAGGTGGTGAGGATCGAACCGATCACTCCAGCGGTCATCGGTGACATGCCCGTCTGGTGGAAATATGCCCCCAGAAACGCCACGAACTGCACCACCATGATCAGTGGACCCGGCGTGGTTTCGGCCAAGGCCAGCCCATCCAGCATCTGGCCTGCCGAGATCCAGTGGAACCCGCCGACTGCACGTTGTGCGATGTAGGCCAGCACCGCGTAGGCGCCGCCGAAAGTGACCATCGCCGCCTGGCTGAAGAAGATGCCTTCACGCGCCAGCACGCTCTGCGCGCCGAACGTGCCGATGATCGCCAGTACCGGCAACCACCAGATCGCGAGCCAAACCACCAGCACGCGCACAGCGCGCGCGGTGGAAGGCCTGGTATGGCGCAGTTCGCCACGCCCGAGCAGGCGATCGATCAGATAATCCGACGAGGCATCGGCGGCGGCTGAACTTGGGGTGGGGAAGCTGTCCGGCATCCACCAGCGCCCCAACAGGCCGATCAAACCGGCCCCCAGCACGATCAACGGAAATGGCACCCGGAAGAAGAAGATTGCCACGAAGGCAAGGACTGCGATCGCCAGCATGATGCCGTTCTTGATCGCCTTGCGACCAATGCGCAACACCGCTTCGATCACCACCGCGAGCACGGCGGCCTTCAGCCCGAAGAACACCGCAACAATCCATGGCACCTGTCCGTACAACGCGTAGATGATGCTGAGCGCGAGGATAGTGATGAACCCGGGTAACACGAACAGGACGCCCGCGATCAGCCCGCCCACCGTCCGGTGCAGCATCCAGCCGATGTAGATCGCGAGTTGTGTCGCCTCGGGGCCCGGCAGCAACATGCAATAGTTCAATGCGTGCAGGAACCGCGCATCGCTGATCCAGCGGCGTGTTTCCACCAGTTCTCGATGCATTACCGCGATCTGCCCCGCCGGTCCACCGAAACTCATCAGACCCACTTTGGCCCAGACGCGCGTCGCTTCGCGCAGTGAAACCGGAAGCGCCGCCGGATCAGATGGGGGGGCGGGAGCCGGCACGATCATTGGATGAAATCCCAACTCAGCTTGGCGATCACTTCGTTGGAGATGGGCTGCACCCGCGCGTTCGGGTCGGTCACGGAGGCTTTGATGCCACGGTTGAGCACAAGAAAGAAATCACGTCCGGGCGAGAGGATCCAGTGCAGGCGCAGATTGACCCCCGTGTGCCCGAGCGTTGAATCGTATTGCGCGAGCGTCGAGACAGTCAGGTCGGGGTTGAAGGAATAAGCGACCTTGAGCACGTAAAGGCGCTGGATGAAATTGCCGACGCGCAGATAACCGAAATCGGTTTCGTTCTGCAGTTGAAGGCTCAGCTTGCCATTCGGCGTGGTCCAGTTCACGAACGGCTGGATTTGGGTCAGATGGCCGTCGTAGAAACTGCCGATTTCCAGTACGTTGCCGATCTGCCACTGCCGGGCGTAGGACGATTGCGTCTCGAAGCGATAGCGGGAGAAGTGATAGCGGCCGATCGGCAAGGTAACGCCCTTGGCGATCGCGAACGGTTCGCTCAAGGCTTCGTAATCGGGAATCCAGTCGAATTCAAAGTGCGCGTCCGATGCGGACCTCACATTGAACGGTGCGGTGAAGACGCGGCGCGTCTGTGTCGTGCCGTGCAGGTCGTCCACCTGCTGCCACTCGAACTGGTAGAAGAATTGCCGTGTCCAGCGCAGCCACTGGCTGGTGGGGCGCGGCGCATACTCGACGTAGGCGTCGTACTGACGCGTTCCGGGTCGCGGCAGGAAGCCGAGCGCAGGGTCCAGCGCATCGCCGAATCGGTTGAAGCTGAAGTAGCCGCTCCATAGGTCGTTGGGGTAGCTCGCGAACACGCCCCAGCCGGCATGATTTCCGGGCAACGGATCGCTGGAGCGTGCGGACCAGCCCGATAGGATCAGATTCTTGTCGCCCTGGAATGTGGAGGTGTGCCAAACCGCATCCACGCCGGTGAAACTGTTGTTTGTCGCTCCAGTCGGATCACCGTGGGTCAGCAAGGTGCCGATGCGCAGATGGTCATCGACATCGTAGGTCAGACGACCGACGAACAGCTTGGTGGGGGCACCGACATTCGAAGGACCCATCTGCACGCCCAGCGCGCCGATTGTCCACGGCCCATCACTACCCAGGATCTTGGCACCGGCGTCCACGCGTACCGGCTCGCTGTTTACCAGCCCGATGCGACGTGAGTAATACGGAATGAACGTGTCGTTGTCGACCAGCCCGGCGCCGAAGGTGAAAATGTTGGCACCTTCCGCAAAAAAACGCCGCTTTTCGGGAAAAAACAGCGAGAAGCGGGTCAGGTTGACTTGCTGCGTGTCGGCTTCGGCTTCGGCGAAATCCGGATTGAAGGTCAGCGTGGCGGTGATGCCGGGCGTCAAGTGATAACGCACGTCACCGCCGACCTGGCCTGCGCTGCGATTGCCGACGCTATCGTGGCGCACCAGCGCGTAAGGAGTGATTTCGAGGCCGTGACCTTGTTCAAAATCACCCACTCCCGTGAGCGATCCCGTGCGCGTCAAATCGAAGATCGAGGCGTCCAGGCTGATGCCGGTCCATTGCAGGCTGAGTTGGTCGCGGGGGACGTAGCGCTGGATGTTGAGTCCCCAGACATCAGCTCCTTTCCCGATTTGCAGGCCGCGCACGTCGATCGCGATTTCGGCCGTCCAACCGGTCGCGGTGCGCCGCACCTTCGCGTTCCAGATGCCGTCCCAGTCGTAATTTGGATCGCTCGAAGCCGGCGACATCAGTCCGTCCGTGCGCGTGCCGCCGGCATTGATCTGGAACACATAGCCCAAGTGATGGGTATCGAGGGTATCGAGTACGATCGTGACGTGATCGTCGTGCTTCTGAATGCTGTCGCGCTCCAGCGAATGCATCGCCAAGCTTGCGAGGTCCGGATCAGTGCAGATCACGCCGAAGTAAAGATGAGTACTGTCCCGCAGCACCCGCACCGTGGTGACATAAGGCGTGGCCTGACCCGGATGCGGGTCTTGCTGGGTCAGTTTCAGCACGGGCGCTTGCTGCCATGCCGGTTCATTCAGGGCGCCATCGAGCACGAGGGCGCCCTGCGGCACCTGGACCGCTTGAACCTGCGCCGGCTGCGCGGATGCGGCGACCGGCGTCGATCCGGCCAGGGCTGAGGCGAGGGTCATGGCGAGTAACACCGGCCAACAATATCAAGGCTTCGCCACGGCCGCTTGCGCATCCAGCGCAACGCGGAATCCGCGCGCCAGGTCGACGACCTTGCCCTTGCCCCAGAAGTGGGTGAAGTAGAAATCCGGCTGCGTGCCGATCATATGGTTGTGCAAGGCGACAATATGGATGCCTGCCTTGCGCAAGGCCCGCAGGACGGGTTGCACTTCATCGGCGCGCATGATGAAGTCGCCATCCATCGCCGCGAGCTGATCGCTGCCGCTGAACGCCGCCCAGGTAGTCAGTCCCATTGAGGCACCGAGGGATTGACCGCGCATGCGGCCGGTAGCCCCAATAGTGATCTTTGGGAAACCGTTGTTGGCCTCCGCTGGATGGCCCACGATCCGGGCGAGCGCATCGGCATCGAGTTTGCCTGGTTTCGGCACCATGCCGCCGAACCCCTCAGCGGGTTGAGGATGGGCCGCACGCACCGCCTTGATCGCATCCCACACGGCCTTGACGTCGGAAGCGAGTGCGGTCGCGGCGTCCTCGCCCTCGATGTGCATGAAATACACCTTGGGCTGGTCGTAGAAGAAGTGATTGTGCAGGCCGGTCACCTTGAGGCCATGCGCGAACGCGGCATCCATCGCCGCATCCACTTCGTCCTGGAACACCACCGTGTCGCCCATCACCATCGCCTGGTTGCCCATCGGCGCGAACGCGGCCCAGGAGCCCAAGCCCGCGGCCGGCGCCAACCGCATGCCGTCCACGGTGACTGCCACATCGCTACGGCTCCAACCGATCTTCACCACGCCGTCCTTCTGGGTCATTGCCTTTACTCCCGCCGCCTGGCTGATCGCCGCGGCATCCAGCGCAGCGGCGGCCGCGGAACCACATGCAAGGGTCAGCCCCGCGACAACCAACAACATCCACGATGAGCGTGCAGCGAGTTTTGAAATATCGACATTCATGGTGACCCTCCTTCCGTTTCGGAGTACGCCGCATACAGACAGTCGAGCACGGTCGACATGTCTGCCAGCAGCGCGTTGTCGTCCTCGCCGTGCCGGGCGCGTGCACCCGCCATGACGCTGGCGAAACCGGCGGCATCGGCCACGGGTACACCGCCGATGTCCAGGTAACCGATCAGGCGCCCCAGCCGCGCCAGGCGTGGATCGCGGTCCAGGCCGAAGCTGGCCGCCAGCACCTCGAAGGTCACGCGCGCACCGACGTGGCTGAACTGGGCACCGTCAAAATCGAACCCCACGATATGCTTTGGGCAAGCGGCCGGCTTCTTCAGCCAACGAAATTCCGCGCGTGGATCGATGAAGCGGCGGATCAGCCAAGCCGAGGCGACGCGGTCGATCCATAAATGCCGGCGGGTGGCCCACACACGGCCTCGGTAATCCTGCATGCGGCAATGCGGAATCGCCGTTTTCTTTCCGTGTGGTTCGTCGGGCGCGAACTGTGCGTTGAGCGCGTGCTCAAGGTCGGTCAGCGTGGTCTCCACCCGTGCCCGTGCCGCGCCCGGAAAGAAGTCGATCGCGGCAACCGCCTCCAGCTCGCGCCGGGCGGCGGCGATTCGCTTGCGCGCCTCGGCCTCGCCAAGTTGCCGCAAGCCACGACGCAAGACCGCCAAACTTTCGAGTCCTCGCGCATAAGCCTGCGTACGATCGAAGGCAGCACGCAATTCGGCCTCCTGACTGGGATCGGTCGAGGTGAACGGCACCACGTGCGCGCTGCCGCCGGCCTGGTTTGCCTCGCCAACCTGGGCCTTGAAAAGCACCTGCGCTCCATCGCTTTCGGGCAGCACGTATACGCCGTCGCGGAGCATCGCCGCGCCGGCGCCCTTGAGCGCTCGCCACAACCGCATGCGGAGTGTCTGGCTGCGCCCCGGCAGCGACACCACCAGCATCAACCAGGTGGATAGCTTTACGTCCATGTAGCGTATGCTACACCCATGTCACAAGTGCTGTGGACCCATGGGTGCTTCGATGAACGAAGTCGCCGGGGCGCCCGGACGGGCACTCAATCCAATGAATTGTTTGTTTGCCGCGCGCGCATTGCGCGACTTTGGCGACAGCTTCGTCGCGATCCTGCTGCCGGCTTACCTTCTGGCGTTGGGCTTCACGCCACTGGCGGTGGGTGTGCTCGCCACGGTGTCATTATCGGGTTCGGCCTGCCTGACGATCGGCGCGGGCCTGCTGGGATCACGCTACGGCTATCGCCGGCTGCTGCTGATCGCGGCCGGGCTGATGGTGGCCTCCGGACTCGCGTTCGCTGCCTCCCGTGATTATGTGGTGTTGCTGGCAATCGCCTTCGCGGGCACGATCAACCCGTCCGCCGGCAACGTTAGTGTGTTCGTGCCCTTGGAACACGCAGCGCTGGCGCACGAAGCGGGTGACCAGGACCGCACGCGGGTGTTTGCGTTTTACAGCGTGGCCGGAGCGTTGGCCGCGGCGGTGGGTGCGCTGGTTGCGGGGGCGCCGGGGCTGGCGGCACTGCTCGGACTCGATCGGCTAAACGCGATGCGCGGGATGTTCGTCCTGTATGCATTGCTCGGCGTGGTTGCCCGTTTCCTCTACGCACGATTGCCGCAACGACAGATTCCCATAGGTCGGGTACCCCGGGCGGCGCTCGGGCCTTCGCGTTCCATCGTGATCAGGCTGGCCGCACTGTTCAGCCTGGATGCGTTCGCGGGCGGCTTCGTGGTGCAGTCGCTGCTCGCCCTGTGGCTGTTCCAGCGGTTTCATCTCTCGCTCCCCGCCGCCGGCGTGTTTTTTTTCTGCGCCAGTTTGCTGGCGGCGCTGTCGTATCCGGTGGCGGCACGGCTGTCGCGACGCTTTGGGCTAGTCAATACGATGGTGTTCACGCATATCCCGTCCAGCATCGCGCTGATCCTGGCCGCGCTGGCGCCCACGCTGGGATTTGCCCTGGCGTTGCTGCTGGTCCGTGCCGCGCTCTCGCAGATGGACGTGCCAACCCGCTCGTCCTACGTGATGGCGGTGGTGACCGAGGCCGAACGGCCTGCTGCCGCGAGCTTCACCTCCGTGCCGCGCAGTCTCGCTTCGGCCGCGAGCCCGGCAATGGCAGGCGCATTGTTCGCGGTCTACGCGTTCGCCTGGCCGCTATTGATCTGTGGCAGCCTGAAGATCGTCTATGACTTCCTGCTGCTGGCGCAGTTCCGGCACCATACGCCGCCGGAAGAACGGCGAGCGTGATAACGGGCGTATGATCCTTTTTTGCAATGAGCGCCGGTGAATGAAAACTCTTGCAAACCATTTCTATCGAGGCTGGGTGCTTGGCGTTCTCCTAGTACTCGCCGTATCCCTGCCTGTGTGCGGCCATGCTGGCAATCCGGCCCGCCAACTGCCGTTGACCACGGTCGCTGACGTGCCGCTGCCAGGCAATACAACGCGCTGGGATTACGCCAGCCTCGATACACGACGCCATCACCTTTTCCTCGCGCATCTTGGCGACAGCGCGGTCGTGGTGTTCGATACGGCGCAACGCAAGGTCATCGCGACCATCCCCGGCATCAGTCAAGTGCACGGGGTGCTCTACGTGCCGCAACTGGATCGCGTCTATGCGTCAGCGACCGGAACCAATGAAGTGGTCGCGATCGACACCAGGACTCTCAAGATCGTCGCGCGCATGCCCGGTGGCGATTACTCGGACGGTATGGCTTATGCACCCGACGTGCACAAACTCTATGTGTCTGACGAGCACGGTGGCACCGACACGGTCATTGATACGGCGAGCAACAGGCGCATCGCCACCATTCCACTAGGCGGGGAAGTCGGGAACACGCAGTATGACTCGACATCGCGGCACATCTTCGCCAATGCGCAGACACACGATCAACTGGTGGAGATCGACCCGGTGGCCGACAAGGTGATCGCGCGGATCGACCTGCCGGGTGCAAGGGGCAACCATGGCCTCTACATCGACGCACCGGCGCGGATTGCCTTCATCGCTTGCGAAGGCAACAACAAACTGGTGGTCCTGGACGTGGCCAGCCATCAGGTGCTGGCATCGTTCGACGTCGCGAAGGATCCGGACGTACTGGCGTTCGATGCAAAACTCGGCTGGCTGTATGTCGCTGGCGAATCGGGTCAGGTCTCCGTGTTCAAAGTACAAGGCCAAAGGGTCAGCGCCTCTGGAACCGCGTGGCTTGGTCCCAATGCTCATGTCGTGGCAGTGGATCCAACCACGCACCGCGCCTACTTTCCGCTGAAAGATGTGCAGGGGCATCCGGTTCTGCGCATCATGCAGTCGCGCTCCTGACGCCGGCACGGCACGAAACGCGCATCAGCCGGTCTCATGATCGAAGTCGTCCCCCGCCGCCTTGGGCAGCCGCGAAGCCATGACCTTGTCAATGCGGTGCCCATCGGTATTGATGATTTTGAAGCGCCAGTCTTCGTACTCGAAGGACTCGCCTACTTGGGGTAGGCGCTGGAATTGGAACAGCGCAAAGCCGGCGATGGTGTGATAGCCGCTCTCCGCGGCAGGCCGGCGCAGGCCGAGCCGCTCGAAGGCCTCCACCGCGGACGTCATGCCGTCGATGAGAACGCTGCCGTCCTCGCACTCGACGATGTCGGGTGCCTCGTCTTCGGCTTCCGGCAGGTGGCCGGCGATGGCCTCCAGCAAATCGGTCTGAGTGACGATGCCCTCCAGTACGCCGTATTCGTTCAGCACCATCGCCATGCGTACCGGCGTGGTGTGGAAGCGTTCGAGCAACCTGAAGATTGGTGTGCCTTCCGGGATCACCAGTGGCTGGCGGATGGTCGCCAGCGGATCGGGCCGGTGACCGTCGAGCACCTGGTGCAACAGGTCGTGCTTCACGATCATGCCCAGCGGCTCGTCAATGCCGTCACGCCCCACCAGGATCTGGTCGTGCGGACAGGCACGGACAGCGGCAAGGATCTCTTCCGGCGGATCGTCCGCATCGACCCAGTCGATTTCGGTTCGCGGTGTCATGATGTCGCCGATCGGACGGTCGCCCATGTTGAACACGCGCTCAACCACTTCCTGCTGCGCCCGCTGCAGAATCCCTGCCTCTTGGCTGGCGGAGATCAACAGCTTCAGTTCCTCGGCCGAGTGCAGCGATTCCTCACCCGCCCCTGGCTTCAGTCCGAACAACCGCAGCACGAGGTTGCCCAAGCCATTGAGCAGCAGGATTGCCGGCTTGAACACGAACAGGAACAGTCCCAGCGGGCGCACGACCCAGAGCGCCGTGCTTTCGCTGCGTTGCAGGGCCAGGCT
Source organism: Lysobacterales bacterium (assembly GCA_017305055.1). Lineage (GTDB taxonomy): Bacteria > Pseudomonadota > Gammaproteobacteria > Xanthomonadales > Rhodanobacteraceae > Rhodanobacter. Next base: position 115,751 of record JAFKMZ010000008.1, on the reverse strand, counting down.
CTTGGGCGCCAACTCGCCCAGCACGATATGCAGCACTGTGATCAGGCTGAAGGCGATTGCCACGGCAATCGCATGCGAGCCAGCAGCTGCAAACGAGCCCGCCCAGCCGGCGAGCAGGGGCTCGACCAGGTGCGAAAGCGCCGGCTCGCCGATCCAGCCCAGCGCCAGCGACGACAGCGTGATACCGAGCTGGGTGGCCGCAAGGCTCGCGTCCAGGTGGTCGACCGTGCGCAGCAGCGCCTTTGCGTTCATGCGTCCGCTGGCGACCAGTTCGGCCACCCGGCTACGTCGAACGGCGACGAGCGAGAACTCTGATGCCACGAAGAACCCATTGGCCGCGACCAGCACCAATACCGCAAACACCCCGATCAAGTCAGACATTGCATTGGTTTCCATGAATACGCGAATTGCAGTCGAAGTGGCGGCCCACCAGTCGTCGCGCCTGGCTTGCGGCATCGACCCTGAGACAGGTCGATGCCGCGTTTCAACACGCTATGCCGCTGGGCGCGTGTCGCCGACCCGCCACCCGTGCACCCAGCGGTAGAGCGCAGGCAGCACGAGCAAGGTCAGCAGCGTCGAGGAAAGGACGCCGCCGATCACCACCGTGGCCAGCGGCCGCTGTACTTCCGCGCCCGTGCCCACGTTCAGCGCCATCGGCACGAAGCCCAGCGACGCGACCAGGGCCGTCATCAGTACCGGCCGCAAGCGCGTGAGCGCACCCTCGCGGATGGCGCTGTCCAGGTCCTTGCCGTCGCCCAGCAGGCGGCGAATGAACGACACCAGCACCACGCCGTTGAGCACCGCCACGCCCGAGAGCGCGATGAAGCCCACGCCGGCCGAGATGGAGAACGGAATGCCGCGCAGCCACAAGGCGAGCACGCCCCCAGTCAGCGCCAACGGTACGCCGCTGAAGATCACGGCCGCATCCCGAGCCGAGCCGAAGGCCATGTACAGCAGGCCGAAGATCATCAGCAGCACGATCGGCACCACGATCTGCAGGCGCTGGCTGGCCGAGATCAGCTGTTCGAAGGTGCCGCCGTAGTCGATCCAGTAGCCCTGCGGCAAGCCGACCTCGGCGGCCACGGTATCGTGCAGTTGCCCGACGAACGAGCCCAGATCGCGACCACGCACATTGGCGGTCACCACCACGCGGCGCTTGCCGCTTTCGCGACTGATCTGGTTCGGGCCGATGGATAGCTCGATGTGCGCCACCGCGCCCAGCGGCACGGTGGTGGGCGCGTCTGGATCAGCCTGCGGAGGTAGCGGCACCGGCAAGGCGTCGAGTGCTTCCAAGCGGCTGCGTTGCGCCTCGGGCAGGCGCACGACGATGTCGACGCGCCGATCGCCCTCGAACACCTGGCCCGCCTGCCTGCCGCCCATCGCAATAGCCACCGTATCCTGCACGTCGGCCACCGACAGGCCGTAGCGTGCGAGCGCGGCACGGTCCGGCTGGATGGTCAGCAGGGGCAGCCCGGTCGACTGCTCCAGCTTGACGTCGGCGGCTCCCGGGATGGCCTTGGCGACCTCCTCCACCTGCTCGCCCAGATTCACCAGCGTGTCCAGGTCGTCACCGAAGACCTTGATCGCCACCTCGGCGCGTACGCCCGCGATCAGCTCGTTCATGCGCATCTGCACCGGCTGGGTGAACTCGTAGTTGTTGCCGGGGATGGCGCGCACGGCCGCATCCATCTCGCGGATCAGCTCGGCCTTGGACTTGCGCGGGTCCGGCCAGTCCGCGCGATCCTTCATGACGATGAAGGTATCGGCGACCGAGGGCGGCATGGGGTCGGTGGCCACCTCGGCGGTGCCGAGCTTGGCGAACACGCGATCGACCTCGGGGAACTGCTTGATGCGCGCCTCCAGGTGCGTCTGCATGCCGATCGCCTGGGTCAGGCTGGTGCCGGGGATGCGCAGCGCGTGCAGCGCGATATCGCCTTCGTCCAAGTCGGGAATGAACTCCGAGCCGAGGCGGCCGGCCAGCAGGCCCGCACCCACCACCAGCACCGCTGCGACGGCGACCACCGCCACCCGCCAGGCCATCACGCGATCCAGCAGCGGCGCGTAGGCCCGGCGGAATCCCTGCATCACGCGGTTCTCTTTCTCGGCCACGCGACCGGTCACGAACATCGCCACCGCGGCCGGCACGAACGTCAGCGAAAGGATCATAGCCGCTGTGATCGCGATCACCACGGTGAAGGCCATCGGGTGGAACATCTTCCCTTCGATGCCCGACAGGCTGAAGATCGGCAGGTACACCGCGGCGATGATGAGCAGGCCGAACAGGCTGGGCTTGATCACTTCGGCGGTGGCGCTGGCCGCCAGTTCGAAGCGCTCCTGGCGTTCCAGCAGTCGGCCCAGGCGGTGTTGCGCCTCGCCGAAACGGCGCAGGCAGTTCTCCACGATGATCACCGCGCCGTCGACGATCAGACCGAAATCGAGTGCACCCAGGCTCATCAGGTTGCCGGAGATGCCGTTGCCGACCATGCCACTGATCGTCATCAGCATGGTCAGCGGAATCACCGCCGCCGTGATCAGCGCCGCGCGCAGGTTCCCCAGCAGCAGGAACAGCACCACGATCACCAGCAGTGCACCCTCGATGAGGTTCTTCTGCACCGTGGCGATGGCGCGGTCCACCAGCTGCGTGCGGTCGTAGACCGCGCGTGCGCTGACGCCGTCGGGGAGGTTCGTGTTGATCTCTTTCAGCTTCGCGGCAGCGCGTTCGGCCACTGCGCGGCTGTTCTCGCCGATCAGCATGAACACGGTACCGAGCACCGCCTCGCGGCCGTTCTCGGTCGCCGCGCCGGTGCGAAGCTCCTTGCCCTCGGCCACCGCCGCCACGTCACGCACGCGCAGCACGACCCCCTGCTCCTGCTTCACGACGACCTGGCGCAGGCCTTCGAGGTCGGTGATCTGCCCCGGTACGCGGATCAGGTACTGCTCGCCGTAGCGCTCGATATAGCCGGCACCGACGTTGGCGTTGTTGCGCTCCAGCGCCCGCTGCACGTCCACCAGGCTCAGGCCGTAGGCCGCCAGCTTCGCCGGATCAGGCGTGACGTGGAACTGGCGGACGAAGCCGCCGACCGTATTGACCTCGGTGACGCCCTCCAGGTTGCGCATCTGCGGCCGGATCACCCAGTCCTGCAGCGAACGCAGGTCGGTGGGTGTCCATGCTTGGCCGTCGGCGCGGCGTGCGCCGGGTTCGGCCTCGACCATGTACATGAAGATCTCGCCTAGGCCAGTCGCCACCGGCCCCAGCGTCGGTTCCACGCCCGCCGGCAGCTGCGAACCGACTTCCTTCAATCGCTCGGAGACCTGCTGCCGGGCGAAGTACACATCGGTGCCGTCCTCGAAGACGGCTGTGATCTGGGACAGTCCGTACCGGGCAATCGAGCGGGTCTGCACCAGGTGCGGCAGTCCCGCCAGAGCGGTTTCGATGGGATAGCTCAGGCGCTGCTCGGCCTCCAGCGGCGAATAGCCGGGCGCTTCGGTGTTGATCTGCACCTGTACGTTGGTGATGTCGGGTACCGCGTCAATCGGCAGCCGCGAGTAGTTCCACACGCCCAGCGCCGCCAGTCCCAGCGCCAGGATGAGCATCAGGCCGCGATGCGCAATCGCGGCACGAACGAGTCGTTCAAGCATGTTGGCGGCCTCAATGATCGTGGCTGGCGCCGGACTTTTCGATGTCCGCGCGGATGAGGAAGCTTTGCTTGCTCACGTAGGTGGTGCCTGACTTGAGGCCGTGGAGCACCTCGGCCTTTTGTTCGTCGCGGGCACCCAGCTCGAGCATGCGCACCTCGTAGGTGTCGCCGACTTTGGCGAACACCACGGTGAAATCGCGGAAGCGCTGCAATCCCGACACGTCCACCGCCAGCGGCACCGGCCGCTCGGCCACCGTGACGTCGGCCACGACCGGCATACCCGGGCGCCAAGCGCTGTCTTTGTTGGGGATGCGTGCACGGGCAACTACGCTCAGGCCCGCACGGGTCACCGGCACCAAGGCGTCGATCGTGGTCGCCAGCGGATCGCCCCCGCTGGCGGGCCGCACCTGGAGCGTTTGGCCCGGTCGCAGGCGGTCGGCATCGCGACCCACGGCATCGACTTCGATCCAGACCGAGGACAGGTCGGCAATCTCAAACAGGGGTGCGTCACCGGCCACGTCGCCGACATTGGTGTTGCGCGCCAGCACCACGCCATCGAGCGGGGCCACTACGGCATACGTGCGCATGCTCTGGTTGGCTTCCACCATGGCCAGCGTCTGCCCACGGCGCACCCGGTCACCCAGGTTCACCGAGACAGAGCGCACGATGCCTTCGAAGCGGGCGCGCACCTGGGCCTGGCGATTTGGATCGACGGCGACACGACCCATCAATGGGATCACGTCGCGAATCGTGGCCGGGCCGGCCACCGTCGTCTCCACACCGGAAGCGGCCGCCGTTGCGGCGGGGATGGTGACGCGCCCTTCGTACGAGGCGTATGTCCACGTGTGGGTCTTGCCCTCGTAGGTCGCCGTCAGCTTGACATCGAACGAGTGTGGCTCGACCACCGTGCCATCGGCGACGAGCGCATCGCCGACGGGGTGGAATGTAAAGCGGGTGGTTTCTCCATCCAGGCGAGTCACCTGGAGCGCAGGCTGCAACACCCCCGGCGGCAGGGGCTTGCCGTCGCGGTAGGCATACAAGCGGAATTCCGGCGGTACGCCAGTTTCGTAAACGGTGACTTCGAGCGCGAACGGGCCGTCGCGCAGCAGGCGGCCGTTGTGCGGACCGCGCTCGAACGCGGCCGCCGCGCGTTCGCCCTCGGCGGGCGCCGTCGTGGAGCGCTCGCTGCAGGCGCCCAGGCCAAGCGTGGCAAGGATCAGCAGCGCCGCGGCGCTGCGCGTGAAAAAGGTGGTTTTCATGGGGAGGAAACTCCGGCAGCGGCCGTCATCTGTTCGATGTCGGCCAGCAAGGTGTGGTAACGGACGGCCGCGTCGATCTGCGCATTACGCAGTTCGAGCAAGGTGCGCTGCGCCTGCGAGAGCGCCAGGAAGCTGAAGTGCCCGGCGTCGAAGCCCTTGCGGGTCACTGCCAGCGCGTTCTCGGCCTGCGGGATCATGCGGTCGCGATGGGCCTCGAACGCCGTACGCGCGTGAAGCAATTCCTGGTAGGTCGTGAACAGGCGTTGGCGCAGCTCCGCCTGTTGTGCCTGCGCGCGCGCCTCAGCTGCCTCGGTCTCGGCCGCGACGCGGGCTACGTCCAGCGCCGAACGGGAGGAGCTGCCCAGCGGGAACGAGACGCCGGCGATCAACGCAGTGTCGTTGAACACCGACAGCCGTCGCACGCCTACGTGTACCGTCATGTCTGGCTTGGCGCCCGCGGCCGCGAGGCGACCGCGGGCCTGAGACGTACGCGTATCCAGGTCGAGGGCGCGTAGGATCGGATTGTCGGGGAGGCGCGCGACCAGGACCTCGTACGGGGCGACCGCGGGCAACTCGAACAGCTCACCTTCCGCCGCGTCGAAGTCGGGTTCGGCGGCGTTCCAAAGCGCGGCCAGCGAGACCTTGCCGCCGGCCAGCTCATGCGCCGCGTGTTCGACCTCGATGTCAGCCTGCTCTTGCGCGATGCGCATCAGGTCGAACTCGGACTCCGGGCTGCGTCCGGCCTGTACCCAGCGATGCACGGCCGCAGTCAGCTCACGGGCAATGGCAAAATTCTGCGCGGCGACGTCGGCGCGCATCTGGTCGGCAAGCACCTCGATAAAGCGCCGGTGGGCTTCGGCCGCCATGCCCAGGCGGACCTGTTCGCGTGCCGCGTGCGAGCGCTGGACGTCCAGTGCACCCACCGCTTGGCGTGCCTCGCGCTTGCCGCCGCGCTCGATCACGCGGCCCAGCCGCAGCGTGGTCTCAGCGGCCCGGATGCCAGAGACCGAACCGGTACCGCCGACGTTCTCCACGTCCGCCCCCACTACCCAGGGCGGCGCCAGGCCGGTCAGCTCCGCCTGCCGCTCGGCGGCAACGATCGTCTGGTCACCGGCACGGATGGCCGGGTTGTGCGCAAGGGCACGGTCCACTGCCTGGGGCAGCGTAAGCATTTCGCCCGCCGCCGCAGGCATAGTAAGCCCACCTGCCAGCAGCAGGAGGCACCAACAACGTAAAGGAAACACGAGGTTCTCCCATCGAATGAGTCAACGAATTCGAGGCCGCCAGGGGCGACCGAAGGCGCTGCGATCAAACGATGGGGGGACGGTACAGCGGGCTTTGGGGACTGTCCGGCGCAGATCTGTCGCACCAGGACGGACAGTCTTCTCGCAGGAAGATGGGATGGGGCAGATCGAGCCACACGGACGGCAACGTAACTGCCGCCCCGCTCAGGTAATGCGCGTGGTTGTATGGCATCTCGGGAAGCGTAGCAACATCTCCATCCGTACCCGCCTCATCGTGATGATGATCGGCGGAAACGTCGCCCACGAGGACCGCAATCGTCTCATGCGCACGGTCATGACTGTGCACCACCCATTTCGGCATGGACGCAAAGGTCACGACCGCCAGCAACAGCAACAGCACCCCACGCAGCGCGATGGGATGGCGTCGTTGCAGACGACGGATGGTGTAGAGAGCCGACATGGTAACCAACTATGACAGATCATCCGGCGATGGCAACCACCTTGCGGCCGCGTGTCCAAAGGGGGGCGCCATTGCCGTGTTACGTACGCACCACCGATCGCACGGGAGCCTCGTGAAGGTCGACCGGCTCGCCGACACCTTCCATCCGAAGCGCCGCGGTCATCTGGGACGGCAAGCCACGATACGAACCTGCACGCGCCGTGCAGAGCGCGTACGCGGTGCTTACTTATTCGACTTCTGCGTATGGACACTTCCGGCCGGCTCCGCGTGGCCGCGAGGTACGGCCATCGTTTAGAAGCTTGGCTACGGTCGTTATCGCCGATTGCTTGGTGGTGTGCGCCTAGGCCAAGGCAGGCCTAGGTGTGACCCAGATCCACGCGTGCGGCGGGGCACAATCGAAACACCGCCCGCACCTGGGGGAACCGATGGACGCACCGCACCCAAAGCCGTTGGACACCTGTCCCGTCCGCTGATACCGGGTGTAGCCGCAGGCCAACAATGTTCGGCCCGGAATAGCCACGGCATACAGCACGCCGTGGCTGCGCTGGGAAGGCACCCAGCGGTATGCACATGGGCCTCAGATCAATCCGCGCGCAGCCATCGACGTCGGCTCGCCTGATCCGATCACCAGGTGATCCAGCACCCGCACGCCGATCAGCTGCAGCGCATCGCGTAGTTGACGGGTAATGTTGCGGTCTGCAGCCGAGGGCTCGGCAACACCCGACGGGTGGTTGTGAGCGAAGATCAGAGCGGCTGCATTGTGCTCCAGCGCCGCCCGCACCACTTCGCGCGGATGCACCGATGCGCCGTCCAGAGTGCCGCGGAACATTTCTTCATAGGCCAGCACACGATGCCGATTATCCAGATACAGGCAGGCGAAGACTTCATAGGGTCGATCCGCCATACGGGCCTTTAGAAAGACCGCGCTGTCGCGCGGATTGGTCAGTGCCGGCCGTGAGGTGAGCTCTTCCCATGCTGCCCGGCGGGCTAGTTCCATTGCCGCCGCGAACCGCGCCACCTTGGCGCCGGTGAACCCTGCCCCGCTCGCCATTGCTTTCCGGATGCTGCCTGCCTCGGCTACGGCGTGCCGGATCGTGTCCAACGCGCCATCATTGGTTGCGCCCAGCGCCACCCCCATCAACTCCACCGCGGTCAGACTCTCCGCCCCCAGACGCAGCACCCGTTGCGTCAACGTCAACCTGTCACCCTCACGCACCATGGAAGTCATCACCGCCGTTTCTCCTCGCTGAAGCACAGCGGCCGGGATGGCCGCGTGGATGCTTCAGGACGGGAACCGATCAGCCGACGGGAGCGGCGGCGTCAAAGGCGAGCGCAGCGAGGCAGGGGGACGGATAAATGGAGGGGACCCGGCACGGGGAGTCAGCCGTTTATGGTCACGCGCCACCCTTTGACGCACGAAGCCGCGAACAAAGGCACCAAAGGGGAGCCGCGCGCAGTGCGGGGGAAGGCGCCGCACCGGCGGCGCGGTCCACCCTGGGCGTGCACACACGCGGCGCAGGCGTCGCAGGCCGCGGTACGCGGGCGAGACGTCACTATCGACGCAGCAGCCACGGCGCAGCCGAGGCGCTGTCCAGGGCGCCACACACCGCTGGCAACAATCTGACGATCTCGTAGGTGATCGGGGATGCCGAGCAAGCGCATCCGCTTTGCTAGTACGACTACGGTGCACTCGTCGCGTACGGACATCCAACGCGAAAAGGTCGACTATCGACGCACAAAAGGTGCGCCATCCCGCAGGACAGCGTACCCGGCTGATCACATGCGGCTAGCCGTCTGCAGGAGCGACCATCGCCTGCAACCTCTCTATGACGCCGGGTTCGACGAAGACGCACGGCTGGTCGTCCGCGATCGGAACGTTGAATACCTGTGCGAACACCGCGCGCCGCAGATGGACCAGCCGGCTCGTCCGGTACGCCTGCTCGGGCTTTATGCGACCGGCCTGCGAGCCGCTGCGCTGCGGATCGCATTCGACCAGTGTGACAAAGCCTGCGTCGGACAGCTTCTGATGCTCGGGGCACAGTCCCCAGCCAGTGATCGTCTGGTACTCCATGCTGGCACGCAGGCGACGGTCTAGCAGGACAGCGCCAGTGTCGAAGTGAGCACCGCAGACAAGGCAAACATGTTGTTCGAGGGAAACGTGCGATTTATCGTTCATGACGATCTCCGGTTGCACGGGCGGAATTGCCCGGAACCGTCGCCAGTACGGCGCAGCGCAAGCAGTCACAGGGTCGAAGACGGCCGGAAGGACGCCAGCGTGCAAACACGCGCAGCCCTTGACGGCGAGAACGCCGTGATACCGTGAAGGGAAACAGCAAGACCGCCCACCGCCACGCCACCACACTGGCAAGCGGAGCGCGCAGGCCCGTCAAGGGCCGGAGGCGTCAGGGATCAAAGCCGCATGGCCGCGACTCGGCACGAGGCGCGGGGCGCAGCCCGCGAGGCCGACGGCGGCACGCCGAGACGCTAGCGCACTGATGTTTTTTGCAGCCAGATACAACGGTTATGGATACAGCGGCCCTCCCTGACATCGCATCCTTCAACATCGACCGCCACGACGCGCCTTTCGTCATGCCGTGGCCTCAACCGGGGAATCCGTCCGCCCTGCTCGCCTTCCATCACTTCCCGGAATGGCGGACGTTCATCGCAGACCGTGGACTGCACCCTGCCATACCGCGCATCGTCGGCGACAAGTTCCGCCGTGCCCAGCGACTCTACGTGTTGGCGTGGCTGGACGCGGACCTGGTGAAAGCCGGTGAACTAGTCGCGCTGACTGCGCTCGAACTGGCATTGACAGACCGATATGGCGGCTTCTTCCGGCAGCAGCCGGTGCAGGCGGGCACCAAACAAAAGCGGGCGCGCCTTCCCATGTTGCACGACCTGCTTGAATACCTAGTGGACGGCGATGGCCTTACAGATACCCAGCTTCCCTTCACGCAACGCTACGGCGGGTCCATCATTCCCGTGCTGCGCCGCAATCGGGCGACACAGGGCGAATCAAACGGCGGGAATGCCTCGCGACCGACTCTCGCCGAGGTTCGTAACTTGCTCGCGCACGGTGATCCATTCGACGGCCTGCCGTGGAGCGGCTTGCTCGAACTGGTACGCGACCTGATCGAGTACGCCTACAGATCCTATCTGCAAGAAGGTCGAACAGGATGCGGTGTTTGAATGCCGACCGTACCTCAGCCAAACCCCTGTCGGGATGCTGTCGGGTTCCTGTCGTATCGTTCCTGCCTCTCGCTTTCCATACTTCGGTCACAGTCGAAAGCGATGGAGCCAACGTTGCCGAAAATGCATATCAAAGCCAACTTGGCTAGTTTGTTACCATTACTGGCGACTGGCAGGCGTTGGGCACCTGGTTTGCGGCCGTAGTCACAGGGGGAGTCGAAGCAAAGTACGTCATGGCGCAAGGCCGCGCCCTCCCCTGCTATGCCACCGGACCCGCCCACAAGAAGCGGACATAAGGACTTGGGCATGGCCGAGGCATCCACCGATAAGTTTTCAGCCGGCGAGCAGGGCCTGGGATACATCTACCAGGCGCGTCTTGCCCTGCTGCATCTGCTGCAGTTGCCTGAGGACACCGCCGTCTTCCTGGAAAAGGACGACGACCTCGATTTCATCGACGGCGACGGCGGCAAATCCCTGGCCTCGCTCAAGCACAAGGCGATCGGCGATAGGCTGACCGACCTGTCGACCGATTTCTGGAAGTCCGTCAACATTTGGCTGGCGCGATACAAACGCGATGGCCGTGCCACATCGAACCTGCGGTTCTTCCTGTTCACCACAGGCACGGTATCGGCCGGCTCGTTCCTCGCTCGACTCCTTTCTGAGCAGCCTGTCGCCTCCGGCCAGGCGGCCACGCTGACCGAGTTGGCTGATGCCGCACTCGGCAAGTCGACGTCGAAACTCATCGCTCCGATCACCACGGCGTTCAACGAACTGAGTGACGCCGAGAAACAGGATTTTCTCGAACGCATCCTGATCCTCGACGGCAGCCCGCGTATCGGTGACATCCCTGCAACCATCAGGGGCAAGTACATGCGAAGCGTCCGACGCGAGCACCGCGAGTTTGTCTTCGAACGCCTGGAAGGCTGGTGGACCGACGCCGTGATCAAGCAGCTGACGGGTGCCAGAGCGGAAGGAATCTTCGGCTACGAAGTCTCTGACAAGCTGTCCAACTTCGCCGAGGAATACAAGACCGACAACCTGCCCATCACGTTCCGCGGAAAGGTACCTTCGGATGAAGTCGATACCGAGGCCGATCCCCGCCTGTTCGTAACGCAACTGCGTGCGATCGGCATTTCCTCCAGCCGAATCAGGAGCGCAATCCTGGACTACTACCGGGCATTCGAGCAGCGGTCGGCCTGGGCGCGCGAGAACCTGCTGGTGTCGGGAGAAGTCGAGGAATACGAAGATCGTCTCGCCGACGAATGGAACCGCTACAAAAATGTCGCCTTCGAGAAGTTGAAAGATGACAGCGTCGAGGACGCGCTTCGCGAAGCGGGTACGACCCTCTACAACTGGGCGGAGTTCGAGACCGGGAAGATCGAATCCCTGCGCATCCGCGCCCGGGTAACGGAGCCGTATGTCCTTCGTGGCAGCTTCCACATCCTGGCGGATGCCACGCCCGAGCCCAAGGTTTACTGGCATCCCAGGTTCCTTGACCGCCTCAGTGATGTGTTGGAGGTGGCCTCATGAAGCCATGGGATCAGCGCCCCTTCGAGATTCGGAACCTGTTCAACCCTGCCTTCTGCGGCTTGATCCTGTTCCGCGCCCTGCATGGCTATGAGGAAGAAGACGCCCGCGGCATGCCCTTCTCGCTATCGCTGCTGGTGCTGTCCCTTTGCCTGCACAAGGATTCGCGCGAGGTGATCGCCGGCAGTCCACGCAGTTACCTGCTCAAGACCACGGAGAAGAACCAGCAGGTCGTGGTGGGCTTCGCCGATAGGGTCACGCAGATGCTGCCCTATGCCTTCGAGGGCCTCGGTCTGCTGATGGAAAGGGGCTGCATCGCCGTCGCGGACGATGGTCGCATCCAGACCGTACCCAAGAAGGTACTCACAACCCTCAAAGGGACCGATGAGACCGTCACCTGCCAGAAAGTGGCGCGCATCGTCGGAAGGGAGTTCGCGCGCATCGCCGACCGGGCGACCATTTACACGACTTTCGGAATTCGCCCATGAAGATCAGTTCCATCCACATCTACAGCCACGACGGCCAGCGCCGGGATCTCCGGTTCAAGGTTGACGGGCTTAATGTCATCACCGGTCGATCCTCCACCGGCAAGTCCGCGCTCTCAGACATCATCGAATACTGCATGGGACGCTCCACGTTCAACGTCCCCGAAGGCGTCATCCGCGACAAGGTGGCTTGGTTCGCCGTGATCTACCAGTTCGAGAAGGAGCAAGTGCTGGTCGCCAAGCCAACCCCGCCAGGCGGCGGTGCCACTTGCAGCACGGCAATGCTGCGAAGGGGTGTCCAATTGCAGGTTCCCGAGTTCAAGGACTTGGCGGTCAACACCGACGACGACAGCATCGTCGAACTGCTGTCGCGCCTACTCGGTATTCCTGAGAACCGTACCGATGTCGCGCTCGAACACAGTCGCGACAGCTACGATGCGAACGTCAAACACACGTTCTACTATCTGTTCCAGAAGCAAGGACTGGTCGCCAACAAGGATCAACTTTTCTACCGCCAGAACGAGCAGTTTCAGCCGCAGGCGATTCGCGACACGCTGCCAATCCTGCTCGGTGTTTCCTCCCACGACCGCTACGAGCTGGAATCCAGGCTGCGCACGGCACAGCGGGACTTGAGGATCAGCAATAAGAAGCTGGAACAGGCGCGCGATACCGTCGATACGTCGCACGAACAAGCCATTGGCCTCTACTCGGAAGCAAGGACGGTCGGCGCTATCGGCAACGCTAATGTGAACCCGAATGCCGACGGCATCATCGACACGTTGAGGTCGACGCTGTCGTGGAAACCCGAAACGGTGCCTGACGACGACGGCAGCCGAATTTCGCTTCTGGAAGAAGAACTGGGTCAGTTGCGACAGGATCGCCGAGACACCCAGACCAGGATCGACGCGGCGCGCAAATTTGCCAAGCGGGCGGGCGGCTACGAAAGCGAGGCTGCCGAACAGATAGATCGTCTGGCCTCGATCAAGGCGCTGCCGAAAAATCCCGACAGCGGCGAATGGCAATGGCCATTCAGCGAACGGAACTTGGCACTGGAATCCCCGATCGCCACCGTCCTGCTCAACGAGCTGGCATCGCTCGATAAGGAATTGCGCATCGCCACAGGCCAGCGCCCGAAACTTGAAGCCTACCTGGCCGAACTGACCGGGAAAGCAGACGAAATCGCGGGCGGCATCAAGCAGAAGGAAGCGGAGCTGTCCGCGGCGATCTCGGCCAACGAGGTCATCGCCCAGATGGGCACCCGCAACAACGCAGCCGCGCGTGTGGTCGGCCGGATCAGCCTGTTCTTGGAAACACTCCTCCCGAACGAGGATCTTGCCAAGCTGGAAGCGGAGAATCGCCGCCTCAGCAACAAGGTGAAGCAACTGGAGGAACAGATCGGTGCCGACGACAGCAACGAACGCCTGACCTCGATCCTCAACAACATATCGGCACAGGTGTCGCGGTACATCCAGAAGTTCAACGCCGAATTCGGCCCCTATCCTGCGCGTCTCAACCTGCCACAGCTGACGATCATCTTCGATCGACCCGAGCGTCCGGTCCCTATGGGCCGGACCGGTGGCGGTGAAAATCACTTGGCCTACCACCTGTCGGCACTGCTCGCCTTGCATCTGTTCGCGGCGCAGAACAACCGCCCGATCCCGCGCTTCCTGCTGATCGACCAACCGACCCAGGTCTACTTCCCGTCCGAGCAGGTCTATAAGGACGCTGATGGCTCGGTGCAGAACACCGAGGCCGACGCCGACCTTGATGCGGTGCGCCGGCTGTTCGAGCTGTTGCTGAAGTTCACGCAGGAAGACGTCCCTGGCTTTCAGTTGATCGTCACCGAGCACGCGAACCTCCGGGAGCAGTGGTTCCAGGCTGCTTTGGTAGAAGAGCCCTGGACCAAACCGCCTGCACTGGTTCCCGAGGATTGGCCGTAGAGACGACGCCCTCTCATTCAGGGACGTAGCCAACATGGAGATCGTCGGTGTATCTAGCTCAATTGAAAATATCGAATTTCAGAAAGTTGCACAAAGTCGATTTGAGCTTCCAGCCCGGATTGAACGTTCTGGTCGGGGCCAACAACGTCGGCAAGACTGCCGTCATCGACGCGTTGCGTGCGCTGTTGGCAGGATACGACGAACCCTACCCTCGACTGGATGGCGAAGACATGCACCGCCCCAAAGGTGGGGCTCCAGCGGGTGATATCGAATTCCGATACGTCTTTCGCGACCTGGATGTGGACGATGAAGCCGATTTCCTCGCAGCACTGAGACCCGGCGACGCCGGCAAGCTTGAGGCCCATATCTCCATCCGTTACTCGGAAGCCGACAAGACCGGCTGACTGCGTGTCAAGCGCTGGTGTGGCGACCACGAGGACCTTGGCCTGACCACCGACATGATGGAGAACTTGCGCGGTGTCTATCTGCCGCCGCTGCGGGACGCTTCGCAGGGACTCAAGCCCAGCCGCAGCAGTCAATTGTCACGCCTGTTCCAGCTCCTCGCCGACGACGCGGGACGCGAAGATATCAACGACGCGCTGAAGAAGCTCGACGAAGAACTAAAGAAGCACGAGCCGGTCGTCAACACGCATACTGCGATCAAGGGCCGCCACGACAGCATGCTCGGCCCGCAGCTTGCCCAGGTGCTCGACCTCGGCTTGAGCGGCAGCGATTTCCAGCGGCTGGCGTCGCGCTTGTTCGTCACCAGCCATTCCCCCAACTTCGCCAGCATCGCCGACCTCGACAGTCTGGTCTGCTTGGTCGACACGGGGAATTCCGTGGAGACGTTCTTTCCACGCACAATCACCTTCGACAAGGGAAAGCGCGAGAAATTGGAGCGCTATCTCGACGTGACCCGTGCCGAACTGTTCTTCGCCCGGCGCGTGATCTTCGTCGAAGGTGCCGCCGAGTTGATGCTGGTAAGCGTGCTGGCGGAGAAGTGCGGCCACAAGCTACGCGCGCATGGCGTCAGCCTGATAAGCGTCGAAGGATTGAACTTCGATTCGTTCCTCCCGCTGTTCGGCGAAAGGGCATTAAAGATCCCGGTGGCAGTCATCACCGACGCCGACCCGACTGCTGAACCGGAAGGCGGCGGGGAGGCGCAAGCTCTCTATCCGGCGCCTGGCGACGCGGTGCGCGTGTCGGACAACACCGCCAAGATGAAGGAACGTGAAGACACCTTCGTCAAAGTCTTCCACGGACTCAAGACGCTGGAATACGACCTGGCGCTACATGCCGACAACCGAACTGCGATGCTGGCCGCTCTCACGGAGCTTCACCCGAAGATCGGCAAAGCGGTCTCGGCGGCGGTCGA
Organism: Lysobacterales bacterium; assembly: GCA_017305055.1. GTDB lineage: Bacteria > Pseudomonadota > Gammaproteobacteria > Xanthomonadales > Rhodanobacteraceae > Rhodanobacter. The sequence continues at coordinate 100,634 of JAFKMZ010000008.1, read as the reverse complement.
CGCTGTCGAAGGCGACGCGGCAAAGGCGCACGCTCTGTTCAGCGGCATGTTCGAGCGCCCGCAGAATAACGTGCAGAAAGGCCGTTTCGGCCAAGCCTTGGCACAGGTGTTTGTCGATGGTGCCGCCTGCGTGGTACCGGACTACATAAGCAAGGCGATCGCCCATGCCTGCCAGGTTCAACAAGCCGCTCCATGACCCAGGTATCCAACGAGCAGTTGCAGATCATCGGCGCGCCGCTCGCGCCGATGTCCGTGATCGCCTGCGCCGGCAGCGGCAAAACGTTCACCGCCGTGCACCGGCTCGCGCAGATGCGTCAGCATCTCGGCGAACACCGTGGCCGCGTCGCCCTCCTTTCGTTCTCCAATGTCGCGGTGGACACGTTCAGGCGGGAGTACCAGAACTTAGTGCAGGGCGCGTCCAGCGGATTCGTCCATGATCGCGTCGAGATCGACACATTGGACGGATTCATCACCCGCAATGTCCTGCATCCGCACGCCTATCGGACGATGGGCGCGCAGCAGACCGCATTCCTGGCAACGGGCGGAGAAGCGTTCCTCAACGGCTTCAAGTTCCAGACCAGCACGTATCCGCGCGAGATCACAAAGATGCAGGTCGGCTTCGACCGCGGCCGTATCTACTTCTGCTATGCGGACAACGACAGGACGCAAAGGCTGGACACCGCGTATGCGACGGGTCTCGTCCACCGTCTCGGGCAGGTGGGTGCCTACACTCACAACCTCGGGCGCTACTGGTGCCACCGCGTGCTGGACGATCAGCCCAGCATCTTGCGCGCGCTGGTCCGTCGCTACCCCCATATCCTGATCGACGAGGCGCAGGACATCGGCACGGTGCACCAGGCCATCATCGAGCAGTTTATCAACGCGGGCTGCCAGGTCTCGCTGATCGGCGACCCGAACCAGGGCATCTATGAGTTCGCCGGTGCGAACGGGACTTTCCTGACGCAGTACGGAGAACGGCAAGGCGTTAACAGTCTCGGCCTGACCAGAAACTACCGCTCCGTACCAGCGATCCTGGCCCTTGCCAACAGGCTCTCTACACGTACCGACATCGCCGATCGGGGTGCACCCGAGACGACGCATGGCACGTACTTCGTACGCTACCGCAATGCCGAACGCGAGAACCTCATCGCCGCATTCCAGGCTGCGGTGTTAGGCGCCAGCCTGAATATCGAACGCTCGGCGGTGCTCTGTCGAGGTCGCGACATGGCCGACCGGCTCGCCGGCAATGAAGGTGCACCGGGCCAAGGAACCGTCAAGGCTCTGGCACAGGCCGCGATCCTGCGGGATCGGCATCATGACTATCTCGGCGCGTTCAAACTAGTGGCCGCCTGTATCGTCGGCTTGCTGGCTAATCCGCCGCAGGGACTTGTCGCACGGATCACGCAGCCTGGGCGCTACCCAGATGATCGGTTACTGCGCCGGCTCGTATGGACGTTCACCCGCGACCCGGATTTGGGGCTGCCCGCCGTTACATTGATCGGGGACACGCAATGGCATCCGCAGTTACTGGAAAGGGCACGGGCGCTGTTGGCGACGATTGAGCAAGAGCACGGACTGGCGGGCGCGAACAACCTGGGTAATAAGCTCGCGCGCAGAGGTTTGCCCAATACGCCGCTGATCGCTGCGGTCGATTTGGCGGCCAACAATGACGTGGCGCGAGTCCGCGTGGATACGGTTCATCAGGCAAAAGGCGAAAGCCTCGATGCGGTGCTGTACCTGGCGAACCGTGACCACGCCAACGCGCTATTGGCCGGCGTGGATACCGAGGTTGGGCGCATCGGCTATGTCGCAGTAACCCGTGCTCGCAACCTCCTGTGGCTCGGCATACCGGCCAATGCGCTGGAGGAATTGCGACCGGCACTGCTCGCTCGGGGATTTCAGGAAGCGGGCGTCGCAGGACTGGCGTGAGGGCCGGCATTTGAACCTAAGCGTTTCAGAGGATGGCCTGCGGCCCTATCGGCGTCGACGCAACAGTTTGAAACTCGGCCCGGCAAGGCTTGGCTTCTACTTCGGCGTCTGCAGTGGCCACAGTGTCTGGCTAACCGGGGCATCACGAAACTCGCACATATGCGAGTCGTCATGGACAAAGATCACATCGAATACCGAAAAGGCGCCCATCTCCATCAGGAGCGGCGTCAAGTATGTTGCGGACTTGGCATAGCTGACGGTTGGCACCGGCCAGTTGTCATAGACAATCAGCCAGTTGGTCCGGTATCGAACAAACCCATCGGCGGTCGCCTTGGGCAACTTCTCTTTGACGTAGTGGGCTATTGCTACCGCCCATTCGCGCTCCGGCGAATCGCCGACCCAAGCGCCACCGGGCGCATCCGCCTCGATCTCGCGCTTGAGTTCCGCGGCTGTCTTCCGTGGTTCACCCGGCGTAACGTGCAGGATGAAGTAAACATCCGGCCCCGAACCCTTCCCTCGCAGGAACTGCGCACGAGCAACGTTCTCGGGCACAGCTTCCGTATGTTCGATCCCGATGTCGTCGCCATCGGGCATGGCCAACAGGAAATCCGGTTTGTCCCGGTGGGTAAGCGTCAGTGGAAACGAAAGCCGTTCCGCCGGCAGCGTCGCCAGCAAGTGTGCGATGCCGTACCGCTCTACATGGCAAGGCTTACGCCCTTCCGAGCGTGCGGGAACCTCGATATCCAACTCGGCCAGCCTGGCCTTTAACTCCGCCCAGGTGTTTGCCCGCAGGATGATGTCAGGCATCGGAGAGTCGCACTTCTTGAGTGGCCGCTGTGTGACTACGGTGTAAATCCGAAACCACCGCGATCAACCTGTTGATCGGCTCGGCCAACCGCTTTGGCAACACACGATGCTCGGTGTGCTTGCTCAACTCCGCAATCCAGCGATGCGCGACCCAGACGTCATCTTCTGGATGGTTGTTGTCCACACCGCAATACTTGTATCCAACGAGCGCATCCGTGTGCGATAGCAGCACGCGCGCCATCGTCATGTGGAAACGATGGGCCTGAAGGTCTGCCGGGCCTTTGGGGCGTGGAAGCGTAAGGCGCAAGCATCGCTGGTCGTTGAAGTCCTTTCAATCTGGTCCAACGACTGTCCCGCGCGCTCCGCATCTTGCGCGATTGCTCGTTTTTTCCGTTGACCAACGCCACGGCAACCGTACCCTTCGGGTACTCCAGCTTGTCGGCTAACACGTTCATCCAGTGCACTAGCTTCTGCAAGGTGGCATCGTCCGCAAATACCAGGAACTGGTGACGCTGTTCGCTGTCGAGGAACGCCGGAAGTTGCGCGTAGAGGGGGTACAGCAGATCGTGGAGATAGATATATGTCTGCCGGCGTCCTTGCTCGTGGCTCCGCGTGGTCGCAGTCAATACCTGCTGCGCCCATTCCGGCGTAAGTTCGGCCAGCGTTATCTCGGTGATGTCGATGGAGATGAGCGGGAAGCCGAGCGACTTGCCGATCAACGCCTTGCGCCCATCGAAAGCGTGCCCAAGTTCGATTTCCACGCCTCCTAGCACCATTGGTTCCGTCTGGACAGGTGGGCCGAGCACAGCGACGTCAAGCCGGAACCGACTGCCGAAAGGAGTTTCCAGCGGGTGTTCGGTCGCCACGCTGTCGGCGCCGAGCAACAAGTTGCCTTCCAGCGGGTAATCCGATGCGTCCACGTCCTTGAATGACCAAGGCATCGCAAGCCCGGCATCCATGCGCCGCGCAAGCTCTGCGGCGATCAATTCCTTGGCGCGCCGGTGTTCGGAGCTTTCTTGCAAGGCGCGCTGCCGACGACCTTCTTCGTCGTCGAAGTGTGTGCTGAGGTTGTACGTGTGATCGGCGGGAAGCTGCCGAAAATGGGAACGGCGGCGTAGCTTCCCGTTCTCAAAAGTGGGACTAACCCACGTCACCATCTTCCTCAACGCATCAGGAGACACCAGAGGCCATAGCTTGCGCGCGTGTTCCCGACTACGCACCTCACGCGCAGTGATTCGGGTCTGGAACAACCCTTTCCGCGAGAAGACGACGACGGCCTCATCCATGCTTGGTGTTCAGCACTCTTGCGTCACGGTGCAGCGTCCGAGCGAAACCTGGCCCAAGTGCGGCGTACCGGCAACGCGCGACATGGTCAAACGGCAACGGAGATACCGGGCGCATGGGTGCGCCGCGCCGGCTGCACGATGATTTCGACGCGCTGATCCAGTGACACCAGCGCCTGCATCAGCCGTTCCAGCGAAATATTCTGGAGTTTGTAGCGGCGGATCTGCGATACCTTCGGCTGGGTCATGCCGATGATCGCCGCTGTCTCGGCCTGGCTTAGGCCCCGTCGATCAATCACCTCGTTGAGCTTAAGCGCGAGTGCTGCCTTCGCCGACAGTTCTTCCGCGTCGTCGAAACCGAGATCCAGCAACACGTTGTCGGTGCCATGTGGATTGCCTTTGCGAGTCATCACGTTCTCCTACTCGCCCCGTAACGGGCAAGCACTGCCTTCAGCCGCTTCTCGATCAGTTCCACGTCCGGTTGCGGCGTAGCGATGCCGGACTTGGATTTCTTCTGAAACGCGTGGAGCACGTGCACCGCGTCGTCGAACCGTACGGTGTAGACCACGCGGAAAGTGTCGCTCCGGTAATCCTCCATCAGTTCGTACACCTTGGAGCCCAGCCCCTTCCATGGCTTGGCCGAATCCGGCGTGCCACCGAGTTGGACGACGAACAGCGCCACCCCCATATCCTTCTGCACGTCAACTGGGAACTCTTTGAAGTCCTTTTTTGAGGAACCTTCCCAGTAGAGAAGCTTGCGTTTCTGTACCATGTGATTATATCCGTTCGGGTATGGAAGGCAAGGCTACGAACCGTCGCATTCCGGTCACGGCAGTTCCGCCACCACGGTTCAGGAGCGGGCTGCCGCCAGTGCCTTCGGCTTGGCGGCCCGCTTCGTACCGGGTGGGACGTCGCGTATCTGATGTTTACGGTGGCGATAGGGGCGATAGTTGCCCTGACTCGTACGGGTCTGCTCGCCGCCCTCGAAATCAAGAGGCGCCACGGGCGACGTGGCAGCGACCTGACTATCGATGGTGTTACGCCGCAGATTGGCAACCTTCTCGGCGGCGGCTCGAACCGGGTCGTCTTCGGTGTGCACATAGGTCATGAACATGGTGACGGTTTTGTGCGCCGTCAGTGCCATGCCGATTTTGATAGGGACGCCCGAATTGGCAATGTCGGTGGCCGCACGATGGCGGATGCCGTGCGTCCCGACGTGCGGCACCTTCGCCCGCTGCAGGATGCGCTTCCAACCGTTGTAGTACGTGCCATCCGGGAACGGTGCCTGGCTGTCAAAGATGGCCGGACAAACATAGGGCGAATCGTCGATGTGGGCCGCGTTGGACAGCAATCGATATGCGGCCTCGCTCATCGGCTTGGAAATATCCCCGGTCTTGCTGTCCGGCCAGACCACGCGACGATCCCCGAAATCGACCCATGCCCATTCGAGCCTGCAGATTTCTGTCATGCGCGCAGCGAACTCGAACTGCAGCCGAATCGCCAGGGTCAAGGTCGGATGTTCCAGACCTTGCGCGTCGGCGCGGTCCAGATAGGCGTAGAGGCGACCCAGTTCCTCATCGGTGATGTACCGCGTGCCTCCATCCTCGCGGTACTTGGGAACGTGACGGCATGGGTTAGAACCATCGGGGCGGTAACCCCACACCTCGGCCATGTTGAACATCTTGCGCAGGCAAGCCAGGATGCGGTTGGCCGTAACGCGGATATGCGCCTTATCCCGCATCAATGCGGTGACATCCGTGCGCGTCACGTCGGGTACTTTCATCTTGCCCAACGCCGGGACGATGTGACGGTCGATGTAGCCTTGGTAGGTATCGACCGTGCGGGGCTTGTTGCGCGGCTTCGAGTATTCCTCGATGAACTGCCCACACAACTCCTTGACCGTAGGGGCCATGCGCGCGGCCAGCTTGGCGGCGCTGGGGTCGTTGCCCTTGCGCACGTCGGCCAGCCAGTCCTGCGCGATCGAGCGGGCCTGCTCGACGGTCAATTCGCCGAACTGGCCGATTTTCGGCTTGCGGCGCTCACCCCAGTTCGTGCGGTACTGGAGCATGAAAACTTTGCGACCGTAGGTGGTGACTTTGCAAAGGAACCCCGGGACAACGGTGTCCCTGAGTTCGTAGTCTTTGCCGGTAACCTCGGCCGCATCGACAGCAGATTTGGTGAGCTTGATCTTGGCCATGACGCCTCCTTGTTCGGGATCGAACGCAGGAACCAGCCAGGAGTCACGACGTTGCAAAGTCAGCCGCAATTGGTCTGGTGTAGGCGTAAGGTTAGGCGAGGCTGACCTTTTGGAAAACCAAGCACAGCAAGGCTTGGCGAGTTCCAGCGTGGTCCCATGCTATTCCCGGAGATCAAGCTCAAAATCCGCTTGTGGTGACACAGTGGAGGTTCGAGTCCTCTCACCGGTACCAGTTGGGGTCTCAGGCGATACCGCCGAGACCCGCGAAATAGACGAAGCCCGCATCACTGCGGGCTTTTTCGTGCCTAAGGGATACCGGGCCACCTCACGCCTCCCTCCGCCTCACCGTCCCGCTTTCCACCCTAAGCGGCCATTCGCGCCACGAATCGGCCTAGGTGAGACAAGGAACGAGTCGAGCGCTCGAGGTGAAAATAAACCTGATCCCGTTTCCACCGTCAGACGGGTGCAGGTGGATCACAGCTACCATCCTGCGAGCTGCATACGGGTGCTATTCTTGGCGACTAGGGACTTGTACCCAGTTGACCTGTTACTAATCACGGACACCGGAGCTGAGTAATGCCTACTGAGGTTATCATGGGCGATCCAGAGGACGATCAAGAAGCATCGACTCTTGGCCAGACCCAGCAAGACCCTGACACATTCTTTGCGAAAAATGCGTTCCGCATCGTCTATCAGACGAACAACTTCTTCTTGCCTCAAATAAGAGATTTGATCGACAAAGGCGAAGTTCTAAACCTACGGCCGGAATACCAACGGAGGTTGCGGTGGTCAACCACCCAGAAGTCAAAACTTATTGAATCTCTTCTCCTGAACATACCTGTACCACCTGTATTCCTGTACGAAAGCGATGCTGCACGATATGAGGTCATGGATGGCCAGCAGCGATTGAATGCCGTGCGAGAGTTTATCGCTGGTGAGTTCGCTCTTACGGCATTGCCTGTTCTAAGTCCACTCAGAGGACTTCGCTACTCACAATGCCCACCGCGCATAAAGCGGGGACTTGATCGCGCGAGCCTTTCAGCGGTCGTATTGCTTTTAGAAAGCGAGCCTGACAAAGCGCCAGATCGACTCACACTAACGGATATCCGCAGATTTATTTTTGATCGGTTGAATACTGGTGGGACAAAGTTAAATCCACAAGAAATACGTAATGCTCTCAATCCGGGAAATTTTAACCAGATCGTTATCTCTCTGACCAGACTCACCCTTTTTACTAAGGTCTTTGACATTCCGCCCTACACGGAAACCGACCCGAACGAATATTACGAGAACCCTGATCGTCAGAAGAATCGTCTTTACTCCACGATGGGCGACTGTCAACTCGTTCTTCGGTATTTCGCACTCAAAGACGAGGAAAACATCCGTGGCTCGATGAAGTCAATGTTGGACCGCGCTATGGAGCGTGAGATCACAGAAGAGGAAGGGGAAGCGATTAAGCATGAATTTATAGAGCGATTCGAGTTCTTGTACAACCTGTTTGAGGCAGCTCCTTTTGTGCTACCACCGGACGACAAGGGTCGCGTACGCATTTCGGCTGCGATCTACGACGCGTCAATGGTCGCAATTAACCGTCTATGGACCGTGCGGGATGATATCCAGAACGATGCGCCTGCGGTCAGGCAACGGATGTCGAGTGCGATTGCTGATTCCACAAAAGTGATAATTCTAACGGGCCAAGGGAATACGGCAAAGGCTGTCAAGGAGAGGATCCAACTCGTGCAGAATATCTTTATCCCAGAGTGAGCCTGTGAAGAACATTTTCGAAGTCATCACCGAAGAATTCGTCGACGATATGGAGGTTATTCGGTCGCTGGTCGAGACGTTCGATGACTCGAAAGCAGCCAAAGCTCGTGTCGCCGCTGCAAACTCCGCAACACTCTTAGTCGCCGCAACCTTCGAAGAGTTCGTGCGGGAAATCGCCCGCGAGTTCGCACGAGCCGTTGTCAACAATGCTAGATCATTTGACAAACTTCCTCCGAAACTTGCTTCCACGGCATGGAAGCGGACGATGGAAGATCTCTCACGATTGCGACTGCATGGCAATCGATTGGATGGCGGAACGGAACACGGATTTGGATCTGCCAAAACCAAATTTACAGTGGTTCACGAATTTTGTATGGGCGATCTTACACAGGACATCTATCGCGACCTTATACATAACGAAAATAACATGCGGCCGAGCGAATTGAATAGTCTCTTCAAGGTGAGTGGACTTACAGATATTTGTTTGCAGCTGTCAGGAAAGCAACCGATCCTAGAAGCATTCGGTGAGTTGGAACCCGGAAAGGCGCATGGGAAGCTCCTATCCGCTCTTGAAGACTTCTTTGAACATCGCAATGCCATTGCTCACGCGCTGAAGCCCGGTCAATCCAGCGGTGCTTCCCAGATCGTCAGTGACATCAACCTACTAGAGAGCTTCGGAAAAGCGCTTTTGGAGACCATAGATGCTCATGTCAAAACCCTAGTTAGGCCAATGCAAGATGCGGTAACGGCCGCCGGTCAGCCGGTGGGCACTTAGCCGGGAAGCTATCATTGGCGTCTGTCGAGTTGCTGCTTGCAACTGGAGCCGAAGATGTTGATGTCAATACCCAACAGTCAGCCCGACATACAACTGCTCCATTGTCCGCAAGAGGACGTGAGGCGATATAGCAAACGTCGACGTGGAAGATCCAGTTTCGTCATTGTCCAAACACCTCTAGCGAAGGGCCGCTTATGGCCGGGTGCGGACGTTGGACTCAGGTCGAACGGCGATTTGTCATTCCCTTCCGCGTACTAATCGACGTACGCAGCAGGGGTCGGTTCAAGGCGAGCCGATGCTCGTGCCGGCCGGCCTGGTCGTGACCTGGATGCTCACTTGCGCGGCCGGCGCGGGGCCGGTTGCCGAAGCCGCACCGGCAGGCGTGCCCACGCTCTCCGCCAGTCCCTGCGACAGCGCGGCCTCCTCGGCCTGCTTGGTCATCACCAGGATGCTGATGCGGCGGTTGATCGGGTTGCCCGGGTGCGTCTTGTCCAGCGGCACGGCGGCCGCCAGGCCGACCACCTCGGTGATCTTGTTGCTGTCCAGGCCGCCCTGCAGCAGCGCGCGTCGTGCGGCGTTGGCGCGGTCGGCGGACAGCTCCCAGTTGCTGTAGTGGTGGTCCGTGGTGTACGGCGCGTCGTCGGTGTGTCCGGACAGCGTGATGCGGTTCGGCACGCGGTTGATGAACTTGGCCAGCTCGACCAGGATCTGGATGGTGTAGTTCTTGAGCGTGGCGCTGCCGGTGTCGAACATCGGGCGGTTGAGCTTGTCGACGATCTGGATGCGCAAGCCGTTCGGCGTGATGTCGATCAACAGCTGGTCCTTGAACGGCGCCAGGGCCTGGCTCTTCTCGATCGCGGCCTGCAGCTCCTTCTTCAGCTCCTCCAGCCGCGCCCGTTCCTGCTCACGGGCCTGGGTTTCGGCATCCGCGGCGCTGGCACGCCCGTTCTGGTGCTGGTCGGGGCTGTGTGGCCGGTTCATGCCACCGCCCATGTCGATGACGGCGTCGCTCGCCCCGCCCGGGCCGACCTTGCCGGGCGGCGCCACGGTGGCGGTACCGGGCGTCGCGCTGGGATTCTGGAAGTACGCGGAAATCGCGGCGCGCTGCTCGCTGGTGCTTACGCCCAGGATCCACATCACCAGGAAGAACGCCATCATCGCGGTGACGAAATCCGCATAGGCGACCTTCCACGACCCGCCGTGGTGCCCACCATGCCCGCGCTTCACCTTGCGGACGATGATGATCGGCTGGGAGGACTCGTCGCTCATGCACGTGCCCTGGCGTGCGTGTTCTGCAGGTGCGTTTCCAGGTCGGCAAAGGTCGGCCGCACGTGCACCGAAAGCGCCTTGCGGGCAAATTCCACCGCCACCTTCGGGTTGTAGCCGCGCAGGTTGGCGAGCAGCCCGACCTTGACGCACTCGAACGCCAGCCCGTCTTCCATGGCGCGGTTCTCCATGGCCTGTCCCAGCGGGCCCACGAAGCCATAGCACAGCAGGATACCCAGGAAGGTACCCACCAGGGCGCCGGCAATGTGCTCGCCGATCTTGGAGGTATCACCGCCCAGCTGCGACATGGTGGTGACGATGCCGAGCACGGCGGCGACAATGCCGAAACCGGGCAGCGCGTCCGCCACCTTGGTCACGGCCGACGACGGGGCGGCGGCCTCCTGGTGGTGGGTGTCGAGCTCGACTTCCAGCAGCTGCTCCAGCTCGTGGGCGTTCATGCTGCCGGTGACGATGAGGCGCAGGCAGTCGGTGATGAACTCGACCATGTGATGGTCGGCCAGCAGCCGCGGATAAGCGGAAAAAATCGCGCTCGAATGCGGATCGTCGATGTGCGGCTCCAGCCCGAGCACGCCCTCCTTGCGCATCACCCCAAAGATGTCATACATGAGCGACAGCAGGTCCAGGTAGTCCTGGCGTCGGTAGTTCGGCCCCTTGGCCAGGCTCAGCGCTTCCTTGAACGCGGTCTTGACCACCTTGCCCGAATTGCCGATGAAGAACGCTCCCAGCGCACCTCCGGCAATGATGATCAACTCATAGGGTTGCCAAAGCGCCATGAGGTGGCCGTGCGAAAGCAGGTAACCACCAAGCACGGAGACCAGCACCACCAGAGAACCGACCAGGACCAACATTACGCGCTCCGTGTGGGATGCCGCATCCCTCAGCAGTCCTTATCGACCGCGGGGAACAAAAGTTGAGCGCCGCACGCCATCCCCGCATACCGCACATGCATGTGGGCTGCGGCTGGCGACTGGCGCGGATCCGGCCACAGGCACGATGCGCGATTCGGCGCGTGGCTGCAGCAGCCCAGCGTATCGGCCGGCGCCGCCCAAGCTGTAGAAGCCGCGCCCTCCCGCATCGCGTTGCAGGCACTCGGCTGTGAATGCGGCGACAACCAATCTGGGGTAGATTGCCCTCACTACCTATGGAGTGAGGGGATGGGTATGTCCGCATCGTCGACTTCCACTCTGGCCGAAGGCACCACGCCGTCCGCGCTGCCTCCCGCCAATCCCGCCACCGAGGCCCTTTCCCCGTGGTGGATACGCAGCATCCTCATCGTGATGGTGTTTGGCCTGGTGATGCTCATCGCCATCACCGTGGTGGGTTACCGCGTCGCTCCGCCGGTGCCCGGCCAAGTGCTGGACGCGCAGGGCCAGACCCTGTTCACCGGTGATGACGTGCGCGCCGGGCAAGGCGTCTTCCTCAAGTACGGGCTGATGGACAATGGCTCGATCTGGGGCCACGGCGCCTACCTCGGTCCGGATTACTCCGCCGAGGCTCTGCATTTCATCGGCGTGGACACCGCCGACGCGCTGGCCCACGACCAGTACGGCCAACCGGTCGCTGCCCTGGACGCGGAACACCAGGCGGCAATCCATGCACAGACGGCCGTGCTGCTGAAGACCAACCGCTACGACGCCAGCGCCGACACCCTGCGCTTGACCGCAGCCGAAGCCACGGCTTGGAAGCAGCAACTCACGTACTGGACGGACTACTTCAAGCATCCGGACACGAATGGCGGCCTCAAGCCCAACCTGGTTTCCGATGCGCAGGAGCTGCGTGAGTTCACCGCGTTCGTGACCTGGGCGGCCTGGGCCTCGGTCGCCAACCGCCCCGGCTACGATTATTCGTACACCAACAACTTCCCGTACGACCCGCTGGTCGGCAATACGCCGATACCCGGCGCCTTCCTGTGGAGTGCCTTGAGCCTGCTGGTCCTGTTGGCCGGCATTGCCACCGTGCTGCTGATGTTCGGCAAGTTCGACTACCTGGGCTGGATCTCGCGCGGCCACGTGCTGAGCCCGCACATCACCGCACCGGGGCAGAACAGCCCGGGGCAACGCGCGCTGGTGAAGTTCTTCGTCATCGTGGCCGCGGTGTTCCTGTTCCAGACCCTGGTGGGTGCCGCCACCGCGCACTACCGTGCCGACCCCGGCAGCTTCTATGGCTTCCAGCTCGAGAATATTTTCCCCAGCAACCTGATGCGCACCTGGCACCTGCAGAGCGCGGTGATGTGGATCGCCACCTCGTATGTGGCGGCCGCCCTGTTCCTCGGCCGCTCGCTGCGCACGGATGAACCGCGCGGCCTGGACAACTGGGCGCATTTCCTGTTCATCGCCTTCATCGCGGTGATCGGTGGCAGCCTGCTCGGTGAGTGGGCCGGGATGTCCAACCTGCTCGGCGACTGGTGGTTCTGGCTGGGCAACCAGGGCTGGGAATACCTCGAGCTCGGCCGCATCTGGCAGTACCTGCTGATCGTCGGGCTGGTGGTCTGGTTCGCGGTGTTGTTCTGGATCTCGCGGCCGGCCAAGGTCAGCAATACCGATGCACGGCCCATTGCGGTGATGTTCCTGCTGGCGGCGGTAGCCATTCCGGTGTTCTACCTTCCGGCCATCTTCTTCGGTGCGCACACCAACCTCACCGTGGTGGAGACCTGGCGCTTCTGGATCATCCACCTGTGGGTGGAGGGCTTCTTCGAGTTCTTCGCCACCACGGTGGTTGCCTTGATCTTCTACCAACTCGGCATCGCGCACCGCAACACCGCGCTGCGCGTGATCTACCTCGACGCCATCCTGTACTTCCTCGGTGGCCTGATCGGCACCGGCCATCATTGGTATTTCATCGGCCATACCCAGTTCAACATGTCGCTCTCGGCACTGTTCTCGGTGCTCGAGGTGGTGCCACTGACATTGCTGACCCTGGACGCCTGGGATTTCGTCAAGACCACCAAGGAAGAGGTGGACATCAACGGCGTGCGGCGGCGCGTGTCACACAAGTGGACGTTCTATTTCCTGATGGCGGTGGGTTTCTGGAACTTCGTCGGCGCCGGCATGTTTGGTTTCCTGATCAACCTGCCGATCGTCAGCTACTACGAGGTCGGCACGCAACTGACGCCGAACCACGGCCACGCCGCCATGATGGGCGTCTTCGGCATGCTGGGCATCGCCCTGACCGTATTCGTGCTGCGCCAGACCGCTGACGACAAGACCTGGCCTGGCATCGAGAAATACGTCAAGTACGCGTTCTGGGGCACCAACATCGGCCTGGCCATGATGGTGGTGATGAGCCTGTTCCCGAGCGGCGTGCTGCAGATGTGGGATGTGATCGAGAACGGCTACTGGCACGCGCGCAGCATCGAGTACGTGGGCAGCACACGCGCACACCTGATCGAATGGCTGCGCCTGCCGGGCGACCTGGTGTTCATCATCTTTGGCGCCATCCCGCTGCTGATCGCCACGCTCAAGGGCTGGCTGGGCGTCCGTGCCCAGGCACGGCAGGCGCGGCCATGACTGGAGGCTTGGCGAGGGCTACAGGGAAACCGCGCCCCGTCGCGCCACGGATCGGCCTCGATACATCCGCGCGGCGGGATGCATAGCGGCGGCGAGCATCGGCACCAGGCGACTGCTGCCCCACCCAGCTTGAGCGCCAACGTCCTCCGCGACTGGCGGCACCGTCCCACGCAGCGCCGGGTCTGGGCGCTGGCGCTGCCGATGATTGTCTCCAACCTGAGCGTGCCGCTGGTGACGCTGGTCGACAGCGTCGTCGCCGGCCATCTGCCGCAGGCCCGGCAGCTCGCGGCCGTGGTCGTGGGCAGCGCCGTGTATACCCTGCTGGTATGGGTCTGTGGCTTCCTGCGCATGGGTACCACCGGCTTTGCCGCGCAGGCGGCAGGTCGCGGCGACGGTGGCATCTTGCGCCGCGTGCTGCTGCAGTCGTTGCTGCTGGCCATGGCCCTGGCAGTGATCCTCGGTGCATTGGCGGTCCCGTTGTTGCCTGCCGTCCTGGACGTCATGCGGCCCTCCACGGTACTCGATGCGCTGGCAATGGGCTATTTGCATGTGCGTCTGCTCGGCTTGCCCGCGGCGCTCACCAGCTATGCCCTGATCGGCTGGTTCCTGGGCGTGCAGAACGCGCGCGTGGCGTTGGGCGTCCTGCTGACGACGAATCTCGCCAATGTCGCCCTGAACCTGCTGTTCGTGCTCGGCTTCGGCTGGGGCGTGAACGGCATCGCCTGGGCCTCGGTATGTGGCGAATGGTGCGGCGTGCTGTTTGGCCTGGCCTGCGCATGGCGCGAACTGCGAAGGTATCCAGAACCCATGGATCGTCGCGACTTGCGACGTTGGCTGCACTGGCGGCCGTTGCTGATGGTCAACCGCGACATCTTCGCGCGCAGCATGGCGCTGCAGGGGGTGTTTTTTGCGGTGACCGCGCTGGGCACGCGACTGGGCGACGCCGTGGTGGCGGCCAATGCCCTGCTGCTGAATGGATTGATGCTGACGGCGTTCGCCCTGGACGGCCTCGCCAATGCGGTGGAAGCGCTGAGTGGCCACGCCATCGGCGCGCGGGACGGCGATGCCCTGCGACGCGCGCTGACGGTTGCTGGCGGCTGGTCGTTGCTGGGCAGTGTGGCCTTCGCCATCGCCTTTGCGCTGGGTGGCCATGTGTTCGTCAACCTGCAGAGCGATATCGCCGAGGTACGCCGTATTGCCTACATCTACGTGCCATATCTTGCGGTCCTGCCGCTGGTGGCGGTCTGGAGCTATCTGCTGGACGGCTTGTTCATCGGCGCCACGCGAGCCCGCGAGATGCGCGACAGCATGCTGGTTGGCGCGGTGTGCTTTGCCCTGCTGGCCTGGCTGCTGCGGCCGCTGGGCAACCACGGCCTGTGGCTGGCGTTGCTGGGGTTCATGATCGTGCGCGCTGGCGGCATGGGCCTTCTGGCGTACCGGATCAGCCGGCGCGGTCGCTGGATCCCCACCGCGGCGCTACCCTGAGGCTTGCCATGTCCTTTGATCGGCATGTCACAGGACAAGTACAGTACGACATGGCCGACCCGCGACGCCGGCTGGCCCATGGCCAACGGCCATCCATGCCGTGCACATAGGCTCGACTCGACCGTGGAGGCTGCATGAAAGGCTGGTCGCTTCGTTTTTACATGCACGAGAACCAGAAACACCGCGGCATGCTCCTGTACGAGTGGCTGTTTGAACAAGCCAGGAAACAGGGAATCCACGGCGGTTCCGCGTTCAAGGCCATGGCCGGCTACGGCCGCCACGGGGTGATGCACGAGCAGGCGTTCTTCGAGCTGGCTGGCGAAAACACTGTGCTGGTCGAATTCATCCTGGACGATACCGGAACGGCCGCCATGCTCCAGATCGCCGAGAACGGCGGCGCCCCATTGTTCTGGGCGAAATTCCCGGCCGAGTTCGGCACCATCGGCACACCCGGGCACGCGGGTCAACTTTCAGGCTGAGTCGACGCGACCGCCACCCTGCCGGACGACCGCGGCCTGCCGCGGACCAGCGAGTCAGTTCATGCCTGTCGCCGCCTTTGGTGTCAACACCAGCGTCAGCACCTCGAACGGCGCCAGCCGGATGGTGGCTACCCAGTCAGCATCGAGCCGGGACGGCACGTCGTCGCCCCCGGTGCGCCACACGTCATGCACGCCGAAAACCCGCGGGGCACCAACGGGCAGCTCCAGTTGCCGCTGCAGGTCGACGACGGCCGTCTGCGGCTTCTCGTCCGGATTGCGCAGGGTGACGATGGCCTTGGCCGGCGTCCACGCGGCCCAACCGTAGACTTGCAGGCGTCCGGGATCGCCGCCGATCCAATGCACGTCCTGCAGCACCTTCGCGTTGTCGCGCGACCAGCGCGCGGCGGCGGCAAGCGCGTCCCAGTCGGCGCCCGACAGCAAGGACGGGGTGATGTACAACTCCTGCAATTGCGTACCAGTGGCGAAGAAGCTGTGCACCTCGTTGGCAAAGTCGTGACCGGGATCGGTGCGCAAGCCCGGGAAGTCCGGCAGGCGGGCACCGGATACGGCGTGCTGCGCGTAGATGATCCCGTGCAGCATCAGCGAATTGATCGGAAACAGCGGGCCGGCCACGACGATGTTCTGATAAGTCACCTGGTCGCGAAAGGTGATCCAGCGCTCGCGCGGCGTACCGACGCCCGCGAAGTTGTGGTCGAACACGCTGCCGCGCCACACCGTGTCGGTCCAGCGCAGCCAGAACGGCGAGGCCCAGGTGCCGGTGGAGACGTTGATGAAGATGTCGGGCTTGGCGGCGCGGATGTCGTCGATGAGCTGGATCATCGCCGCGAAGTCGCTGTCAAACTGGCTGCCTGGCACGACACTGTCGACGTTGCCGGTGCCATCGAACTTGAACTGGTTGATGCAGTCATCCTTCAGCAGCGTCATCGCCACCTGGTGGAAGCGCTGCCAGTATTTCGGCCCGGACAGCGCCAGTCCGCCGTTGATGATTTCATACCCTTCCTGGCGCGCCAGCGCAATGCGTTCCAGCTTGCCCTTGCCGTAGCCGCCCCATGGCGACATCCATACGCCAGGCGCCGCGCCGTACTTCACAGCAGCCTGGCACACGGGTGCGAAGCCATGCGGAAACCCCTTGCCGAAGTTCCAGTCCGGACCCGGGTCTTCCCAGCCACCATCGAGCAGAAACGAGTCCAGCCTGACGTGGCGCTTCTGCACCAGCTCGTGGCCGAAGGCATTGATGCGGTCCAGCACTTGCGCCTCGGAATAATTGTCGAGGTCGTAATAGGTGTTGTAGTGCAGGAACGGCCGGTAGGGATGGGCGCGCTCGCGCTCGATGTAGGTGGCAAAGCCGCGGCGCAATTGGCCTTCCGCCGCGGCGCCGACCACCGCCGAGTACGTTACCGACGTGCCCTTGCGCAACGGCAATACACGCTCCACCCACATGCGCACGTGGCCACCGCGCACCTCGGCATGTGACATCGGATACTCGAAGCCGAACCAGTCGCTGTGCCAGACCACCGGCGAACCGTCCACCGTGCCATCCACATTGGCCCCGTCGGCTTCCACCCCAAGCAGCGCCACCTGGCTGATCGCCTCGTCACCCTTGAGCGCCGTGAGGGTGACGATCTCGCGCAGGTACTGCGAGCCGTCCGGCTGCACCAATTGCCAGTCCACGCGGATACGTCCGTCGGCATCCATGAAGCGTGCCTGCACACGGGAGCCAGGCAGGCGTGCCGCCAGGCGCGACGCGCCCGGCTCGGCCTGCTCATGCACCAGCTGTGGTGGCGCCAGCAACTGCATGTCGTCGATGCCGAGCGTCCCACCATCGGTCACCAGCTCGAACGGCACCGGCACCGGAATATCGTGCTGGTTGATGCCATCATGGATCGAGAGGTCGGACAGGTGATTGCCTGCGACCTCCCAGCTGGCCGTCACCGCCGCGTTGCCGAACCGGTAGTGGCTGCCGTCATGGATGAAGTCGGTATCACCGGCACGGACGCCGGACGGCAACATCGTGCCGACCAAGGCCGCGCAGGCGAGCACGATGCCAGCCAATCGTCGTGATGCCTTCGCCCCGGCCTCAATCCCCACCATGCGTCTCTGGTCTCTCGCGTACCACGGCATCGTCAGGTTCAGAGTGTACTTTTGCGGACTTCCAGCTGCCAGGCGTCAAGCTATACCCAGGCACGCGGGGACGGGCGGCCGATCGCCGGCGTCGGCAATATCGCTGCCGAGCCGCTGCGCCAGCAGTGCTTGACTTCCGCGAAGTGCGCCTGGCGAATTGACGAACTGCCACGGCGGTGTCCCCCATTGCCGCGCCCATCGCAGCGGGCGCCATGCGATCTGCCTTGCCCTGAGGTTCCAGGCGCCACGGTGAGTCACGCACCGATGCCTCGTCGTCCGGATGTCACCTGGTCGTCCCATTTCCTGTGGCGGCGGCGCTGCGCCCGATCCACCGGTTCACCTTCTGGTCGAGGATGGCCAGGGGCATGCTGCCGCTCAGCAGCACCTGGTCGTGGAACTTGCGGATGTCGAAGCGCGGCCCGAGCGCCCGTGACGCCTTGGCCCGCAGCGCCTCGATGTCGAGCTGCCCGATCTTGTAGGACAGGGCTTGACCGGGATAGGCCACGTAGCGCTCGACCTCGACGGCGGCCTGCTCGCGGGTCATCGACGAATGCGCCATCATCCACTCGATGCCCTGCTCCGTGCTCCAGCCCATGGCATGGATGCCGGTGTCGATCACCAGGCGGTTGGCGCGCAGGATCATGTCCGTGAGATAGCCATAGTATTGCCAGGGGTCGTCGTACAGGCCCAGTTCCTGGCCCAACGATTCGCAATACAGCGCCCAGCCCTCGCCATAGGCATTGAAGAAGCCGCGGCGCCGGAATGCCGGCAGTCCTTCGATCTCCTGGGCCAGGGAGGTCTGCAGGTGGTGGCCGGGCTCGGTCTCATGCAGCGTCGTCGCCATGACGATGAACTTGTCGGTGATGCCCGGCGCGTACGGATTGATCCACAGGATGCCGGGCCGCGAGCCATCCGCGGCAGCCGCCTGGTACTCGCCGTTGCCGCGGAAGACCTTGGCGGAGGCTTCCGGTATCGGGCGGATTTCCAGTTTCGCCTTCGGCATCGTGTCGAAGAGCTTCGGCAGGGTCGGCAGGATGCGTGCCAGTGCCGCCTGGTAGGCCGGTACCACCTCCTCGGGATCGTGGAAATGGAGCGCCTCGTCCGTGCGCACGTGCGCCAGGAATTGTGCCAGCGTGCCGTGGAAACCGACCGTCGCGAGCACGCCCTCCATCTCCTTCGTGATCTTGCGGACTTCCGCGAGACCCAGGGCGTGGATCTGCGCTGGCGTCATGTCCGTCGTGGTGTGGACCCTGATGTCGTACGCGTAGAGCGCGGCGCCACCCGGCAGCTTCCCCAATCCAGGCTGCGTACTGGTATGCGGAAGATACTCATCGTGCATGTACGTGTAGAGCCTGTGGTAGGCAGGCTCGATCACGTCGGCGATTTTCGCCGCATAGGCCTTGCCCAGGCGTTGCCGGTCTGCGGCCGGGATGGTGGCCGGGAATTTGGCGATCGGTTGCCAGAACACGGTTTTCTCAGGCGGCAGGCCGAAGTACTGCTGCAGTTGGGGCAGGACGCGCTCGACGACGATGCGCGGCAGCACCACGCCCTTCGCCACGCCCTCACGCATGCGCGCCACGGCATCGCCCGTCCAGCGCGCGTAATCATCCGCGAGCCGCAGCGCGTGGTCGTAGTCAGCCACCGTCTTGAAGGTGTAGGTGCCCGCTCCCGACTGGTTGAGCGCGAAGCGCATGTGCTGCCCGGTGAACTGGTTGATCGGCAACATGCGGGCCGTCGCGTAGACACCGGTGTCGTAGTAGGACAGCTTCTGCGCCAGTTCGTAGTGCAGCATCTCGTAGCTGATGCGGTCCTGCTCCGGGAGCGGTGCGGGGTCGAACTTCAGCAGCGCGGACTCGTAGCGTTTCAGCATCGCGGTCACGTCGCGCTGCCAGGAGTCTTCCAGGGTATCGCCGACCCGCGCCTGCAGGGCCGACCAGTCCCGCCAATAATCCGCGTACAGCGCGTCCAGTTGCTGCCGTTCGCTCGCTGCGGCGGCAACCGGCGCGCCCACGGCCGTGAGACTCGCAACCACGAGTACGGGCCCCAGCAATGCCGGCAGCAGGAAGACGCGGAACAAGTTCATCATGGGATCTCCTGTTGCTGCCTGGCGCAGTGAGGTGACAGCTCCGTCTGCAGGCCCAGGTCCGGGTCGGAGCCGCATGCACGACGTTCCCCACACCATTTGAGCCCGCCTGCCATTCCCATCTTGCCAGTTCCCGCCGTCGCCATGTTCGCCTCGCGGGTCACGGCTTGCCAGAAGGACTCCTGACGCCACTGGCCGCTCGCCTGGGATCAGTGGGTCGAGATCGTGGCCGGCACCTGCGCGAGGCCATGGCGCAGCAGCACCTGCCTGGCCTGCTGCCATTCCCCCGGCGGGAGTTCGAGCAATGGCGCCGCCCTGCCGCCGACCAGGGTGGCAATCGCCACGCCGTCGCGGTACAACAGTCGCGAGCCGGACAGTGCGGGCACCTTGTCGCCGGCCAGCACGGTGCCGACCAGGTTCAGCGGATCGCTGCCGCTGAGGCAGACCAGCTCGCCGTCGTCCGCGCGCGAGCGCGCCGAGCGCAGCGGCGCGATCGCCGCCCTCGACGAAACGCCCGCCGCGAACCTCACCACGCGCCTCCAGCCGATGGTAGACACGCAGCAAGTCGCGCCACGGCGGCAGCCACGACGCCTCGCGCTCCAGCAGTTTCCAGAACACCACGCCGTAGCGCCGCAGCAGGGCGCGGGCGACATGCTCGACTGCTTCCGGGCCAGGCTTGCCGTCGCCCGGCGCGACGTTGCGCACCAGCGCCCAGCGTCCCGCGTCCTCGATGCCGGTGAACTGGTGGCGACGCACGCGCCGGTGCCGGCCGCCATCGCGCTTCGCCGCAGGCAACAGCAGCGCACGCAGCCCGGCAAAGCTGTCCGCGCTGATCCGGCCGGCGGCGACTAGTTCGCCCAAGGCGTCTTCCAGCTCGGCGCGCAGCAGACGGGTGGCGGACATCAATTCGTCGAAGAACAGCGCACCCTGCCCGCGCAAGGCATCGGCCACGGCCTGGGCCCGCGAGGACGGCGGCGCCTCCTGCTGGTCACCTGCGGAAACGGACATCCAGGTGGCCATGTCACGCCGCGGCAGCAGGACGATCGGTGTGCTGCGGACCGGGCCGCCGCCACCGCCGCCACCGGCACGCAGGCGGCTCCAGCCGATACGCCCGGCGCGGCAGAGCTCGTCCAGCCAGTGGATCGCATAGTCCCCGATGCGCGCCGGCAGCAGTTCGCTTTCCCAGGCGCCGGCTGCCGCCTCGTAGCCTTCCAGCTGCGCCAGCGTGGCCACCAGCGCGTCCGGTCCGCTGCGCCGGTTGGCCGCCGACACGTGTTGCCAGTCGAACAGGAAACGCATCAGCGCGCGCCGGCTGACCGGTTCGATCTCGCGGCGCAGCCGGCCGATGGTGTAACGGTGGATGCGTGCCAGCAGGTGCCGCTCGCACCATTCGATGTCGGCGGCGCCCGGGCTGAAGCGGCCCTGCATCACATGGCCTTCGGATTGCAGCCGCAGCAACGCCTGCTCCACCTCGCCGGCAGCAACGTCCATGGACTGCGCCAATGCGTCCACGCCGACCGGGCCGAGGCCGCCGAGGCGACGGCGCACCAGTTCCAGCAGCGCATCCTCGCGCGTCCAGGCCTGCGCGGCGTACCCGGCAGGCGGCGCGATCGGCGGCTGCATCGCGGCCGCGGGGCACAGTGCATGCCACACTGTCAACACCTCAGCCGCCGTCCACACAGGATGCCGTGACGCTTTGCTTGCGTCCTCTCCATGTGGTGGAAGCAGGTGCAACCGGGTCGCCCGGTGGGACTTCGCCAGCGCCTGCAACCATCCGCTCCAACCTGGATGGGCGTCGACTTCCGCCGTAGTGACGAAACCCAGCGAGGTCAGCGCCTCATGCATCTCGTCGGTGTCGCGCACCCTTGGCCAGGCTTCGTCGCGTACCGCGGTGATGGCCTCCGGATCGAGCCTGCCCAGGTCGTCGGCACCGTCGGTTCCGTTCCACTGGCGGGACTGCACGGCGTGGGTGCGGCGCTCTTCCAGCGGTGCGTCGTCAAGGAAGGCATAGGGGGCGGCGTTCAGCACTTCGGCGGCGAGCGGACTGGGCGCGGTGAGGTCGCGCGCGACGATGTCGATTTCGCCCGCCTCCAGTCTGCGCAGGATCGCCAGCAGGCCTTCCAGATCCATGGCCTCGTGCAGGCAGTCGTGCATGGTCTGCTTGACCAGCGGGTGATCCGGCACCTCGCGTTCGCCCACGATGTTCTCCAGGCAGGCGACCTGGTCGGGGAACACCGCGGCAAGCAGGTCCTCGCTCTTCATGCGCTGCAGTGGCGGTGGCGTTTTCCTGCCGCCGGTGAAGCGTGGTAGCGCCAGTGCGGTGACCGCGTTCCAGCGCCAGCGCGCGGGAAACAGCGGCGCGTCGAGCAGGGCCTGTACCAGCACGTGCTCGGCGCTGTTGGAGTGCAGGTAGTGCGCAACTTCCTCCAGCGGGAAGCTGTGGCTGGTGGACAGCGACAGCACGATGGCGTCCTCGGTGGCCGCCGCCTGCAGCTCGAAATTGAACTGGCGGCAGAAACGTTTGCGCAGCGCCAGTCCCCAGGCACGGTTGATGCGGCTGCCCCAGGGCACGTGAAGCACCAGCTGGGTACCACCGGATTCGTCGAAGAAGCGTTCCAGCACCAGGGTATGCTGGCTCGGCAGCACGCCAAGGACTGCCTTGGCGCGTGCCAGGTAGTCGACGAGTTGGCGCGCTGCAGGTTCGGCCAGGCCGAGCTCCCTGCGCAGCCACGCCATCGCACGGTCCGTGCCCCCCTCTCCCTCCGGCGCGGGGTCAAGCAGAAAGGACATGGTTTCGCGCAGGCGCGACACGGCGTAGGACAGCTCGTCGCTGCGGCCGGGCGCCTCGCCCAGCCAGAATGGGATGCTGGGCGGCGCGCCGCGCGCATCCTCCACGCGCAGGCGATCGCGTTCGATGCGCTGGATGCGGTAGCTGGCGTTGCCGAGCTGGAAGATGTCGCCGGCCATGCTCTCGACCGCGAAGTCCTCGTTCACTGTGCCGACGATGATCGCCTGCGGTTCCAGCACCACCTTGTAGTCGGCGGTGTCGGGGATGGTGCCGCCGGAGGTCAGCGCGGTGAGCCGGGCGCTGCGTCGCGGCCGCAGCCGGCGGTTCACCGCATCACGGTGGATGTACGCCGCGCGCGGCCCCTGGCGGGTGGTGAAACCCTCGGCCAGCATGCGCACGACCGCGTCGAACTCGCTGCGCGACAGGTCGCGGTACGGCCAGGCGCGGCAAACCAGTGCGTACAGCGCATCCTCGCTCCACTCCGCGCAGGCGACCTCGGCCACGATCTGCTGGGCCAGCACGTCCAGCGGCTGCGGCGGCACGATCAGGGCATCCAGCTCGCCGCGACGCACGCAATCGAGCAACGCGGTGCATTCGAGCAGGTCGTCGCGCGTGGTCGGGAACAGCCGCGCCTTTGGCGTGCCATCGATACTGTGGCCGGAACGGCCGGCACGCTGCAGGAACGCGGCGATCGAACATGGTGAACCGAGCTGGCAGACCAGGTCCACCTCGCCGATGTCGATGCCGAGTTCCAGCGAGGCGGTCGCCACCAGCACCTTGAGCGCACCGCGCTTCAGCCGCTGCTCGGCGTCCAGGCGCAATTCCTTGGCCAGGCTGCCGTGGTGCGCGGCCACCACGTCCTTGCCCTGGCGCTCGGACAGATGGCGCGCCGCGCGCTCGGCCATGCGCCGCGTGTTGACGAAGATCAGGGTGGTACGGTGCTCCTGTACCAGCTGGGCCAGCCGGTCGTAGACCAGCTCCCAGCTGTCGTTCGACATCACCGCCTGCAGCGGCACCGGCGGCACCTCGATGGCGAGGTCGCGAGGTCGCGAGTGACCGACGTTGATGATGGTGGCGTCGGTTCCCGCGCCGTTGTTCTTGGTCCCCTGCGACAAAACGGCCGTGTCGGCATTCCCGCGAAGGTGGGAGGCGTTTTTCGCCAGCGGATGCTGGCCATCCATTTCGACTTCCGCGAAGGCTGCATCTGGATTCCCGCTTTCACGGGATTGATGGTGGGCAGCGCCGACCAGGAAATCGGCGACCGTGTCGATGGGCTTCTGCGTCGCCGACAGCCCGATCCGCAGCAGGCGCCGCCGGCACAGCGATTCAAGCCGCTCCAGTGACAGCGCCAGGTGCGAGCCGCGTTTGCTACCGGCGATGGCGTGGATCTCGTCGACGATGACCGTGCGCGTGCCGCCCAGCATCTCACGGCCCGACGCCGAGCCCAGCAGCACGTACAGCGATTCGGGCGTGGTCACCAGGATGTGGGCCGGCTGTCTGCGCAGCGCGCTGCGCTCGGCCTGCGGTGTGTCACCGCTGCGCACCGCGGTGCGGATGGCAACGTCGGGCAGGCCAAGCCTCACCAGTTCCGCACGGATGCCCTCCAACGGCTCCTCCAGGTTGACCTGGATGTCGTTGGACAGCGCCTTGAGCGGCGAGACGTAGACCACGCTGGTGGTATCCGCCAGCATTCCGCCGTGGGCCACGCCCTCGCGCACCAGCGCGTCGATCGCGGCGAGGAACGCGGTGAGCGTCTTGCCAGAGCCGGTGGGCGCCGCCACCAGCGTGTGTTGACCGGAGCGGATGGCCGGCCAAGCCGCAGCCTGCGCCGCGGTGGGCGCGGCGAAGCGCTGCCGGAACCAGCCGGCCACGGCCGGATGGAACGCATCGAGCGGGCTGGGGTTCACGACCACAGGCACACGCCAGCGACGGAGGAGCGGTTCATTGGAACATAGATGGGGGCGAACCGCCGGACTCTCCAATCGGCATCGGGCATGCACCGCCATGATGGGCCGGTGCGGGTCGAGGCGGCGTGGCCTGGTTGTCGGCTGCCGGAACAAGCCTGAACGTATACATCCGGGCCAGGACAAACTGCGGAACCGGTGGGACAAAAAAGTCCTGGCGCCCGGACGACACACGCGGCCGACGCGGGCGACCCGTCAGCGCACCGGCCGGCAGGACAAAGAACTCCGCGCGTGCTTCCGGACCCTGGAGAGAAATACGCCGGAACGCGGGCCTTCGCGCGCGCGCCGCATGGCATCGATATTGCCTCTTCCTGGCATGAACGGCGTCGAGCCTGCTGCGTATGAAGCGGAATCCGACTTTGCGCTGGCACGACGCCTGGCTGCGTATGTTCGCGCCAACCCGAGGGCGGGCGACACCAGCGAAGGCATTACCCAATGGTGGCTGGGCCTTCCGGCTACAACAGGCAATCAGGTACAGCGCGCACTTGCATCCCTGCAGGCTGCCGGACTGATCGAAGCCGTGGGTGCGCTCGATGGCCATGTGCGCTACCGGCGGCCCGCGCTGGACGCACAGGCCGACGCCGAGCTCGACTGCTTCATCGCCACATCGGTCGCACCAGGCACGGAACGCTAGCGCTTTCCAGCCCCATCGCCCTCGGGCACGAGGTTCCTCCGAGCACGACACCCACCCCCAATCCCGCCCCCAACGTCAGCAAGGTAACCATCATGGCGACGTCTCCCACCTATCCTGGTGTGTATATAGAGGAGCTGCAGAGTTCCTCGCATCCGATCACCGGCGTGCCGACTTCCATCGCGGCATTTGTCGGCTACACCAAGAGCGGCATCGACAACCGCGCGCAGGAGATCTTCAGTTTCGGCGACTTCGAGCGCCTTTACGGCGGCCTGGCCGCCAACAGTGAGCTGGGCTACGCGGTACAGCAGTTCTTCCAGAACGGCGGGGCCCAGGCCTTCGTCGTGCGCACGCCCGGGACCTCGGCTGGCGCCAACGCCGCCAACGTGGTCTTCCAGAACCTGACGTTCAAGGCCTTGAGCAGCGGGACGGCGGCAAACGGAACGTTGCTGGTGGACATCGACTACGTCGGCCTGAACCCGGGCGGCGCGGGCGGCGACCCGAAGACCTTCAATCTGACCGTCACCGATCTCGCCGGGGGAACGACCGAATACTTCCCCTCGGTCACCTACGACAACACGAAGAGCAACTGGGTGCAGTCAGTGCTCAACGACCCGGACAATGGCTCGCAGCTGGTCAGCATGGCAACACCAACGGCCGCCCAGCTGACCGCGCTCTCAGCCATGGCCAATATCGCCCAGACCGGGCTCACCGGCACCGCGGTGACGCCCTATGCCATCGCCGCTGCGGTCTGCGGCACGACGACGGTGACTGGCACGGTGGCGATCGTCGCCGGCAGTGCAGAGGTCATCGGCACCGGCACCGCGTTCACCAGCGAACTCAAGTTCGGGCAGTGGATCACATTCGGCTCGGACGCGTCGAACACGCCTTATCGCATCTTGGCGATTGGCTCGGACACGGGCCTCACGCTCACCCAGAATTACGCGGGCGCCGCCGCACCTGCCTCGACCCTGGTCGTGGCCAAGGGCACCGCAACCCAGGACTACGGCCTGGTCCTGGGCACGGCCAAGCCGGCGACCATGCCTGCCGGCCTGCCCCTCACGGTGAAGATCATCGCCAAGAACAGCATGTTGCCCATGACCCTCGGCGGCCTGGCCACGCAGATCCAGCAGGCCATCAACGCCGCGCTGGCCGTGGCCATGCCCGGGGCGACGGTACAGGTCGGCGTGACGCCCTTGCCAGCGACCCCGGCGACCCAGGCCCTGCGCATCAATGCCCTGCTGCCAGGCAACCCCGATGCGGTGATCTCGATCGGCGACCCGGCGGCGGCGACCGGCCTGACCGCGGGCGCGGCCACCCTGGGCCTCGGTGGCGCGGCCAACGCGGCGCACTATGCGCTCGGCACCGGCAACGCCGGCTGGGGCCAGCAGACGACATCGGCCAAGGGCGCGGATGGCGGCTTGCCGGCGACGGCAGACCTCATCGGCGACCAGGCCGCATTCTCGGGCATCTACGCCCTGCTCAAGGTGGACCTGTTCAACCTGCTGTGCATCCCCGATGCCACGCGCGCCAACGCCGCCGACCCCACGGCCCTGGACCCGAGCGTCAACGCCAATGCGATCTACAGCGCGGCGATCGCACTGTGCGACCAACGCCGCGCCTTCCTGCTGCTCGACTCCCCACCGAACGTCACCAGCGTGGCCGGCGCTGTGGATTGGAAATCCGGCCAGCTGGCCGTGGTCGACCCCAACGGCGCGGCGTTCTTCCCCAGGCTGCGCCTGGCCGACCCGCTGAACAAATACCAGCTGCGCACCT
>JAFKMZ010000008.1:0-73645 GCA_017305055.1 Lysobacterales bacterium | reverse complement strand
CATCGACGGCAGCCGCGGCGTATGGAAGGCGCCGGCCGGCACCGGCGCCGTACTGAACGGGGTACAGAGCATGGGCTACAAGCTCAGCGACGCGGAGAACGGCGTACTCAATCCGCTCGGGCTCAACTGCTTCCGCACCTTTCCCGTGTACGGGCCGGTGCTGTGGGGCGCGCGCACCCTGGTGGGCGCCGACGCCATGACCAACCAGTGGAAATACGTGCCGGTGCGGCGCACCGCGCTGTTCATCGAGGAGAGCCTGTACCGCGGCACGCAATGGGTGGTGTTCGAGCCCAACGACGAGCCGCTGTGGGCCTCGATCCGCCTGAACGTGGGCGCGTTCATGCAGAACCTGTTCCTCAAGGGCGCGTTCCAGGGCAGCACGCCGACCCAGGCGTACTTCGTCAAGTGCGACAGCGAGACGACCACGCAGACCGACATCGACAACGGCATCGTCAACATCCTGGTCGGCTTCGCGCCGTTGAAACCGGCCGAATTCGTGGTGATCCAGATCGAGCAGATCACCGCACAGGCAAGCTGAGCGCCCTTCCCCGCTGCCCATGCCCGCTACGGGCGGAGATCAACCATGGCCGAGTTCACCGTCAATCCCCAGCGCTTCGATCCCTACAAGAACTTCAACTTCCGGCTGAAATGGGACGGGCGCTACGTCGCCGGCATAAGCAAGGTGTCGGCACTCAAGCGCACCACGGAGGTGGTCAAGCACCGCGAGGGTGGCGACCCAAGCACCAGCCGCAAATCGCCGGGACGCAGCGAGTTCGAGGCCTTGACGCTGGAGCGCGGCGTCACCCACGACACCGAGTTCGAGGCCTGGGCGGCCAAGGTCTGGCAGATCGGTGCCACCCTGGGCAGCGAGGTCTCGCTGAAGGACTTCCGCAAGGACGTCATTCTCGATTTCTACAACGAGGCCGGCCAACTGGCGATCAGCTACAAGATCTACCGCGCCTGGGTTTCGGAATACCAGGCCCTGCCCGACCTCGACGCCAACGCCAACGCCGTGGCGATCCAGCACATCAAGCTCGAGAACGAGGGTTGGGAACGTGATACCGCGGTCACCGAACCCACCGAACCAAGCCTGAGCCCGAGGGTGGCCTGATGAGCCCACGGCCGCCCATGCACGCGCTGACGGGCGAGTGCCTGCTGGCCGCCTGCGAGCAGGCGCAGGGCGAACACCCGCTGCTGCGGCCCCTGACCCTGCTGGCGGCAGCCATGCCAACGCATGATCGCCAGGCGCTGCTGGAGCTGCCGCTGGGCGCGCGCGACCGCCTGCTGCTGGAGCTGCGCCGGCTGAGTTTCGGACCAACCCTGCGCGGCTACGCCAGTTGCCCGCAATGTGGCACGGGCATGGAGTTCGGGCTGGAGGTCGCGGAGGCGCTGCAGACCATCGCCGCGACGGACCAGCCCACATCCGTCGGCTGGCACGAGGCCGGCATGGACCTGCAGTTGCGCCAGGCCACCACCGCCGACCTGCTGGCCTGCGCGCGGACGCCAATGCCCGCGCAGGCCGTACGCAGCCTGCTGGCCCGATGCCTCGGCGTATCCGCGTCATCCGTCGACACCGACCAGCGCGTCGATCTGCCATCGGTGCGTGCGCACTTCGATCGCCTGCACGCGGACAGCGAATGGCGCTGCGTGCTGCGTTGCCCGCAGTGCACCCATGAAGACATCTGGAATCTCGACATCGGCGACTTCATCTGGATCGAGGCGCGGCATGCCGCACGCCGCCTGCTGACCGACATCCACACCCTGGCCATGCACTACGGCTGGAGCGAGCCGGCCATTGCCGCGCTCAGCCAGCAACGCCGCGACGCCTACCTGGAGTTGCTGGGCGCATGAACACCCCACTGCAACGCCTGGTCGATCGCGCGCGGGGCGGGCCGGTGGGGCCGGCCCTGCATATCGAACCCCTGCTCGGGACCTCGCACACCATACCGGCCGGCGTGGCGCACGACTCGCCGGAGGTCGAAGTCGAAATCGGGGCTGAAGTCGATTCGCCGGTCGGCCAGTCTGCGGCCTCGCCACCATCCACGCCCCGGCCCGTCCGGCGACCGGCAGCGGCCCTGGGTTCGGCAGCTGCCAGCCGCCAGGCCGACCCGCCGGGCACCGTGCCCTCGTCGCCCGACATGCCGCTGGCCACCAAACCCGCTGCGACCGGCAATGACGGGAAGGAAACGACGACGCCTACACGCAGCCGGCCCGTTGCCGCCGTGGAGGCGGTGCGTGGACAGGAAGCGCGTCACGTCACCGACACGGCACGACTATCCGCACCCGCACGGCCGGGATACGCGCCGCACGCGCTGCCCAGGCGCGTGCCATCTGGGTCGGCGGCTATGCCGCACGTGCCGGTCGCAGCAGGCCAGCCGCAGCAGGCCCCGCTGGCGCCCATCGAGGCGGCTCCAGGCATCACCATCGCCATCGGCCGCATCGAGGTGCGCAACACCCCCACCCCTGTCCCGGCTGGATCGCCGCACCGGCCATTCAAGCCGGGCCTGAGCCTCGACGCCTTCCTCCGGCGCGGCAAGGGTGACGGCTGGTGAGCAACTATCTCGCCGTCGGTGGCGTCAGTGCGGTGCTGCGCTCGCTGCTCACCAGTGCGCTCACCAATGGCGGACCAACTTCCATCCTGGGCAGCCTGCCCGGGATCACCGCGACCTCACCCGACCTGGTCCCGGTCGGTCCGGACGAGCAGGCGCGCGTGAACATCTTCATGTACTACGCCAGCTACAACCCAGCCCTGCGCAACATGGGCCTGCCTTCGCGCAATGCGCACGGCGTACCGATCGGCAACCCGCCGCTGGCGCTGAACCTGCACTACCTGGTCACCGCCTATGGCAACAACCAGTTCGACCCGGAAATCCTCCTGGGCTGGGCCATGACGGTCTTGCACGACACCCCGGTGGTGTCGCGCGAAACCATTGCCGATGCGCTCGACGACCTGCTGCACAACCCGGTGACGCCCGAAGGAACCCTGATCAACGGCAGCATGCTGGCCGATCAGATCGAGCACATCCGCATCACCCCGGAAACGCTGAGCACCGAGGAAATCTACCGCCTGTGGACGGCGTTCCAGACCAATTACCGGCCCACCACCTCGTACCAGATATCGGTCGCGGTCATCCAGGGGACCAGGCAGTACGCAGCCAACCCGCCGGTCCAGCGGCGCTCGGTCCTAGTACTGCCGATGCAGTCGCCAGTGATCGACAGCGTCACACCCAATCCGATCGCTGCCGGCGCCATGCTGACGGTGCAAGGCAGGAATTTCCTTGGCGATGCGCCGGGCAGCACCCTGGTGTCCTTCGATGGCGCGCCGGGTATCGCGCCGGCCAGCGTGCAGGACAAGGCCTTGCGTGTGGTGCTGCCAACCAGCCTCCTGGCCGGTACCCGCTCGCTGCGGGTGCAGACCACGGTGACCTATGCCACGTCGACGACACCTCATCCAGGATTCAGCTCCGGCCCCATGCCATTCCAGCTGGTGCCGACCATCACCGGGGTCTCGCCCATACCGGTGCCCCCCGGAAGCGAGGTCTCGGTCACCCTGGCGCCGGACGTGGGCAGCATGCAGCAGGCCGTGCTCTACATCGGTGACACTGCCATCCCGATCGACCAGCGCCCGAGCAGCGGACCGGCCACGTCAGGCACCCTGGCCTTCCCCGTCCCCGGCGATCTGGCTACCGGCGCCTATCCGCTGCGGATCGAGATCGACGGCGCGCAAAGCAAGCTGACCCTGGACGACACGACAGGAAGTCCGACTTATGGCCAGTGGCTGCCGCAGTTGCAGGTGGGCCCATGAGCGGCGGCGGCGAAACCCTGGTGCAGGCACTGGGTCGCGTGCATGCCCGGCTGCTGGCAGCCGCTGGCGACGGAACGAATCCGTCGCGCCCGGCGCCGGCGCCGCGTCTGGTCGATGAGGTGGCCGCCAGCGACACGTTGCAGCAATTGCAAGTCCTGTTTGCCCTCAGCGATTTCGAACGGGACCTGCTCGTGCTGTGCCTCGGCACGGCCGTCGAGGAACGGTTCCAGGCCGCGTGTGCCACCTTGCACGGCGAAGCCCGGGCGACCTGGCCCACGTTCGGGCTGGCCCTGGCGGTGCTGGAACAACCGCACTGGAGTGCGATCAGCCGCGCGCGTCCGCTGCGCTACTGGAACCTGCTGGACCTGCAGGGCTCGGCCTGCACCCAGGCGCCACTGCTTCATGCGCCGTTGCAGATCGATGAGCGCGTCATGCAGTTCCTGCTCGGCGTGCCCACCATGGATGCACGGCTCGAAGCCATGGTGCACGTGCTGCCGGACACCGTATCGGCGTGGCATGCCGACAATGCGCCAGTCAACGCGCTGCTGGAGCAGGGCTTTCGGCACTGGGCCGGGGAGGACAATTCGAGCCAGCCAATCCTGATTTGCGGTGAGCGCGGCGCCTCGTGCGTGGCGGCCTACGCCGCACTGTGCCGGCGTGCCCGGCTCACACCCTACGTGCTCGATGCAGTCGACCTGCCCTCCACGCCGGAATGCCGCCAGCTGCTCGCCCGGCTGTGGACGCGGGAATCGGCGCTGCAGGGCGCCGCACTGCTGATTCGTGGTACGGGCAACGAGCACGCGGCGGCCTTGTCGGCATGGCTGGCCCGGATCCAGGCGCCGGTGGCCGTCGAGGCAGCCGTCGGCTCGCCGGCCGCGCAGTTGTCCGGGTTGCGCCTGGAGGTTCCGGGCTTGTCGGCCGAAGAGCGCAGGCAGGCGTGGGTCGGCCAGTTGGGCGAGGTATCGAAACAGCTCAATGGCACGCTGGAGCGACTCGTCGACTATTTCCACTTCGATGTGTCGTCCATCCAGGCGGCCGCGTCCAGCACCCTGGGAGCGCTGTCGACATCAGGCGGGCAGGTCGCCGGGGCTGCATGGCGGGCATGTCGGCAGCAGGCCCGACGTGCGCTGGACAGCCTGGCCCGGCGCATCGAACCGCGCGCCGACTGGTCCGAACTGGTGCTGCCCGAGGCGCAGACCGAAACCCTGCGGCAGGTCGCCATCCACCTGCGGCAGCGGGCGGTGGTCGACCAGCAATGGGGATTTGCCGAGCGCTACAGCCTGGGTCATGGCCTGAGCGCGCTGTTCACCGGCGGCAGTGGCACCGGCAAGACCATGGCCGCGGAGATCCTGGCGCGCGAACTGGATCTCGACCTGTACCAGATCGACCTGGCCGGCCTGGTCAGCAAGTACATCGGCGAGACCGAGAAGAACCTGCGGCGGGTGTTCGACGCGGCCGAGGAGAGTGGCGCCATCCTGCTGTTCGACGAATGCGACGCGCTGTTCGGCAAGCGCAGCGAGGTGCGCGACAGCCACGACCGCTACGCCAATCTGGAGGTCAGCTACCTGTTGCAGCGCATGGACAGCTATCGCGGGGTGGCAATCCTCACCACCAACATGCGCCACGCGCTGGATTCCGCGTTCGTGCGCCGCATCCGCTTCATCGTCCAGTTCCCGTTCCCGGACGAGGCGTCGCGGGCGCGCATCTGGGCCGGGATCTTCCCGCCGCGCGCGCCGCTGCAGGCGCTGGATTTCGCGCAGCTGGCCCGGCTCAACGTCAGCGGCGGCGTCATCCGCAACATCGCCACCCATGCGGCCTTCCTCGCCGCCGAGCAGGGCCAGCCGATCCAGCCCTGTCATGTGCTGGCCGCCTCGCGGATCGAGTACGCGAAAATGGACAAGTCCCTGACCGCGGCCGAAACCAGGGGCTGGGCATGAGCCGCCTGCACCGCCCCGGCAACCGACCCCGGAACCCGACGCGCACGGAGCCGGCACACATGGCCGCGCGCCCGGACGTCCATATCGGCATCCGCGAGTTGAGCCTGCAGGGATTCAGCCCGGCGGAGCGGCAACGCTTTGCGCAGGCCTTGTCGGAGGCGCTCGCGCAGCAGGCAGCCGCAAGGCAGGACTGGGCGGCGTGGTCCGTGCAGGAGCCGCACCCGTTGCTGACGCTGCAGGTCCGCGCGGGTGGCACTGCGGAGGACTCGGCACGCCTGCTGGCCCGTGAGTTGTTTGCCTGCCTGGCGCCGAAGCATGCGGAGCGTGGGCATGGCTAACGTGTCGCCACTGCTGCGCAAGGGCGCGATCCTGAGCCTCGACCCGACCCTGGGCGTGCCCCTGGGGAAGATCATGCTGCAGTACAACCCGGATTCGATCACCCGCTCGCTCAAGCCGCAGGCGGTCGGCGACGAACCGGACCGCAGCGAGATCCTGCGCCTGAAGGGGCCGCCGATCGAGACCATCCACTGCGAGATCGAGATCGACGCGAGCGACCAGCTGGCGGCGAGCGACGGCACGGCGCTGGCCGTCGGCATCCAGCCGCAACTGTCGATGCTGGAGCTCCTGCTCTACCCGGCCAGCGCGACCCTGATCGCCAACGAGGTGCTGTCCCTGATCGGCACCATCGAGATCCTGCCCATGGAATCGGCGCTGACCGTGTTTGCCTGGAGCAGCAAACGGGTCACGCCGGTGCGCATCACGGAAATGGAGATCAGCGAGCAGGCCTTCGATCCCCAGCTCAATCCGATCCGCGCCAAGGTCAGCCTCGGCCTGCGCGTATTGAGCGTGAACGACGTCGGCTTCCTGACCCCGGCCGGGGCCCTGTACCTGGTCTACCAGACCAGCAAGGAAGCCATGGCGCAGATGAGCTGAGGACGCGACGATGGACCAGGCACTTGCCTCCATGATCACTGCAACCGCCGGCACCGGCGCGCCGACCCTGCCCTCGAGCCGGTACTGCGGAACGCCAACCCTGCCGTGGACCCTGGCCGACGGTACCGAAGTGATGTACCTGGCCCGGCGCATCCTGCCGCAGCCCGGCATCTACCAGGCCGTGCAGCGCTACGTCGTGGTGGAAGGCGACCGCCTGGACAACCTCGCGGCGCGGTTCCTGGGTGACCCGCTGCTGTACTGGATGATCTGCGACGCCAACAACTGCACCGATCCGGATGCGCTCACCGCCGAGGTGGGGCGCAGCATCGTGATGCCCCTGTCCTCCGGGGTCCCGGCCGGAGCACGCCATGGCTAGCCCGCTGTACCTCACCCTGATGGCGGGGCCGGGCGTGGCGGTGCCGGTACCGAAGCCGCTGGTCGACGCCCTGGTCTCGGCCGAGGTCACCGAGTCGGCCACCGGACGCAGCGGCTTCCAGCTGACATTCACCCTGGCCGACAACTCCATCCTGCAGACCTTTTTCCTGCTGGCCGCGAGCTCGCCGATCCCGCTGCTGCGCGTTGTGCTGATGGCCAACTTCGGCGGACTGCCGCAGGTCGTGATCGACGGCATCGCCATGCATCACCAAGTGGTCCCCGACGCCATGCAGGGCTCGTCCAGGCTGGTGGTCACCGGCGAAGACCTGTGCGCCCTGATGGACCTGGTCGATTTCTCCGGCCTGCCCTACCCGGGCATGAGCCCGGACGTGCGGGTCCTGGTCATCCTGGCCAAGTACGCCGCCTTTGGCGTCGTGCCCAACGTCATCCCCATGCTCATCCCGGAGGTGGACGTCCCGGTGATCAGGACGCCCACGCAGAAAAGCACGGATTTCTCTTATGTGCAGGACCTGGCCAAGGACTGCGGCTACGTCTTCTACATGGTGCCGGGCCCGATGCCCGGCACGAGTCAGGCCTATTGGGGGCCGCAGGTGCGCATCGGTGCACCGCAGCCCTGCCTGAACGTGAACCTGGATGCCTGGACCAACGTGGAACGCCTGAACTTGCAGTACGAGCCAAAGAACTCCGTGCTGCCGATCGTGTATTCCCAGGACCAGACCACCAAGGCGGTGTTTCCCATCCCGATCCCGCCGGTGACGCCGTTCAACCCGCCGCTGGGACTGGCCGTGCCGCCGCCGCAAAAGGTGGAGCAGATGAAGGACACCGCGAAGCTGCCCATCGGCCAGGCGCTGATGCAGGGCATGGCCCGCGCCGTGCAGTCTGCGGACGTGGTCACCGCCAGGGGCACGCTGGACGTCCTGCGCTACGGCTCGATCCTGCGCTCGCGCAGCCTGGTCGGCATGCGCGGCGCGGGACTTGCCTTCGACGGCATGTATTTCGTGGACAGCACCACCCATCACCTGAAGCCCGGGGAATACAAGCAGGACTTCGTGCTCAAGCGCAACGCGCTCGTTGCCAATACCCCGGTCGTCCCATCGTTCCCCTATTGAGGCAGGCTGAAAAATCTCATGGCCACGTATTTCGGCAAGTACCGCGGCACCGTGTTGAACAACATCGATCCGATGCAGATGGGTCGCCTTATGGTGCAGGTGCCGGACGTCTCCAACGTGCTGCCCTCGACCTGGGCCATGCCGTGTCTGCCGTTTGCCGGGATCCAGTCGGGCATGTATGTCGTGCCGGCTATCGGCTCGGGTGTGTGGATCGAATTCGAGCAGGGCAATCCGGACTATCCCATCTGGGTGGGTGGCTTCTGGGGCTCGGCAGCGGAGCTTCCCGCACTGGCCCTGGCCGGTCCGCCAGGACTGCAGCAGGTGGTGGTGCAGACCACGATGCAGAACAGTCTGATGATCAGCGACGTACCTGGCCCGACCGGCGGCATCCTGCTCAAGTCGGCGACCGGCGCGATGATCTCCATCACCGACGTCGGCATCACCATCAGCAACGGCCAGGGCGCCAGCATCACCATGGTCGGCCCTGCGGTCAGCATCAACGCTGGCGCACTGGAGGTGGTCTGATGGCCGGCCTGCTGGTCCAGCAGGGCGCGACGGTGCTGTGCACCCACGGTGCACCGGCCATGCCGACGGCGCCGAACCCGCGCGTGCTGCTGTCCGGCGCGCCGGCCTGCAACCTGCCGGTTCCCTGGGTGGTCACCGGCTGCCCGGCACCGTCGGCGTCGATGCCGCCGTGCATCAGCGCCACCTGGACGCTGGGTACGCTGCGCGTGACCTCGCTCGGCCAGCCGCTGGTGGTGCAATCGGGCATGGCGATCTGCGCGCCCAGCGGATTACCCCTGATGGTCGTGCTCACCCAGCCCCGGGTCAGCGCGACGTGAGGCCGCCATGAATCTCGCCTTCCCCTTCCATTTCGACATGAGCGGCCACACCGCGGCGACCGATGCGCCCAGCCATATTCTGGACATGATCGAACAGATCCTGTTCACCTCGCCGGGCGAGCGGGTCAACCGGCCGGGCTTCGGCAGCGGCACGGCCCAGCTGGTCTTTGCCCCGAACAGCGACGTCCTGGCCACCGCGCAGCAGAACGTGATCCAGGCCAGCCTGCAGATGTGGCTTGCGGACCTGATCCGCGTGCAGTCGGTTGCCGTGGTGGCCGTGGACGCGACGCTGCAGATCACCGTGGTCTACGTGGTGTTGCAGACGCAGGAACAGCAGACCGGACACTTCGTCTACGGCGCCGCGGGCGCGGGAGCCGGCACATGATCTTCTTCTGCGCACAGAAGAACCGCCGCGACCGCGTGCTGCGCAGCGCCACGCTGAACGGCATCGACTACCTGGAAGTCCTTGCCGAGCATCCGGGCTGCGGCAAGCAATTGGCGGTGACCTTCCTCAAGGACGCGCGCAGCCTGCAGCTCTCTGTCGACAACGTCCGCATCAGTGGCGACGCCCCGCTGCAGGTGACCGGGGTGCAGGCCGCCACCGCCGACGAACCACTGCTGGTCACCATCGCGCTCGACCGGACCGGGGATTTCTCGACGTATACCTTTTCCCTGGTCGACACGGCCGATGACCTGAATCCACCGCCGGGCATCGACCCGGCGCTGGCCAGCGTGGACTTCTCGTTCAAGGCCAGCTGCCCCTCGCCGGTGGATTGCCGGGTCCGGCCGTGCTGCCCCTCGCCTCCGGTCGCCCCGCCGGACATCAACTATCTGGCCAAGGACTATCCGGGCTTCCTGCAGGTGATGCGTGACCGGCTCGCCGTGCTGGCGCCAGGCTGGGCCGAGGCCCACGCCGCCGACGTGGGCGTGGCAATCATCGAGGCGCTCGCCTACGCCGCCGACCATCTCAGTTACCAGCAGGACGCGGTGAGTACAGAGGCCTACATCGGCACCGCACGCAGCCGCATCTCCCTGCGCCGGCATGCCCGCCTGGTCGACTACGCGGTCGGCGAAGGCTGCAACGCACGCGCCTGGATCCACCTCGAGACCCTGGTCGACGATCTGCCCGTGCCCCCGGGCACGCTATTTTACGTGCGGATCCCCGGTGAGGCGAGCGTGGTCGACCCGCTGGACCTGGCCCACGCCGCCGCGCTCCGGGGCAGCACGCAGCCGATCTTCAGCAGCCTGGACGCTGGCCGGCTCCACCTGGAGCAGAACACGATCCGTTTCTACACCTGGGGCGACGCCGACTGCTGTCTCCCCGCCGGCGCGACGCAGGTCGCCCTGGTCGGCACCCTGGATACGCTGGCCATCGGCTGCGTGCTGGTCTTCGAGGAGGCACTCGGCCCGCAGACCGGCAACCCGGCCGATGCCAATCCAGCCCACCGCTGGGCCGTGCGCCTGACCAGTGTGCGCACCACGGACGGCGCCGGCAATGTCCTGTCCGACCCGCTCGACGGTCAGCCGATCACCGAGGTCTGCTGGTCGCCCGGCGACGCGCTGCCGTTCCCGCTGTGCATATCCTCCACGATCGAGGGCAGCGACGGGCCGGTGCAGGTGTCCGACGTCAGCGTCGCCCACGGCAACATCGTCCCCGTCGACCATGGCGTGTCGGTGGCGGACGAGGACCTCGGCCGCGTACCTGCGTTGGCACCCGCCCCGCAGGTCCAGGCCAGTTGCGACTGCGACACCGCCACGGTCGCCGCTGCCGCCGCGCTACCGGCACATGCCCGCTATTACCCCGAACTCGCACAGGCGCCGCTGACGTTCGCTTCGGATTACGACGCCAGCGCGCCGGCCTCGGCCTTCGCGAGCGGTGGCACCACCGACGCCAAGGCGCAGATCGAGCTCGTCAGCGACGACGGGCGCCAATGGAGCGCTACCGAAGACCTGCTGGGCGGCGAGCCCGACAGCCAGCTCTTCATCCCCGAGATTGAATACGACGGATCGGTGTTCCTGCGCTTCGGCGACGGCAGGTACGGCGAATCGCCCGACCCCGGCCTGCGCTTCAGCGCGAGCTACCGCATCGGCAACGGCAGTGCGGGCAATGTCGGCCACGACACCATCGTGCACATGATCGGCAATCCGCAGCAGATCCGCAGCGTGCGCAACCCGCTGGCCGCCGCCGGTGGCACGGACGCCGAGGGTATGGAGCACATCCGCCAGTACGCGCCGTTCGCGTTCCAGACCCAGGAACGCTGCGTCACCGAGGACGACTACGGCACGATGACGGCCACCTTCCCCGGCGTGGCGCAGGCGCGCGGCACGCTGCGCTGGACCGGCAGCTGGTACAGCGCCTTCGTCTCGGTCGACCCGGTCGGGATGCTCGACTCCGACTTGTTGCGGGATATCCTGCGCCGGCTCGGCATGTTGCGCATGCTCGGTGTCGACCTGGCGGTCGAGGCGGCTCACGTGGTCGGGCTGAACATCGTCATGCGCATCTGCGTCGCCGCCGACCATTTCCGCGGCGACGTGTACGCCAACCTGACCAGGTTGTTCATCACCGGCGACCAGTGCAA
Organism: Lysobacterales bacterium; assembly: GCA_017305055.1. Taxonomy (GTDB): domain Bacteria; phylum Pseudomonadota; class Gammaproteobacteria; order Xanthomonadales; family Rhodanobacteraceae; genus Rhodanobacter. The sequence continues at coordinate 62,044 of JAFKMZ010000008.1, read as the reverse complement.
CGGGCAACGCGGCCTGCTCGACGCGGGGAATTTCGCCTACGGCGAAACTGTCTACGCCAGTCCGCTGATCGCGGCGGCGCAATCGGTCGACGGCGTGGTCTCGGCCACGCTGGTCATCTTCAGCCGTCTGGACGCCCCGTGGGTCGATGGCACGACCCGGGGCCGCATCGACCTGGGACGCCTGGACATCGCGCGTTGCGACAACGATCCGAATCACCTCGACCGCGGCGTGTTCACGCTGCAATTGGATGGTGGCAAATGAGCGCGTGCCCGAGCACCGGCGAGCAACTCTGCGGCTGCTGCACCGGCGTGGCCATGCAGACGCCCGAATTCATCGGCAACCGGCCGGGCCTGCGCGCCATTGCCTACCGTGTCGGCCGCCACGCCACATTCCAGGCCAGCATGCAGGCCTGCCTGGCGCAATCGGCGTTCGCGCCGCTGGCCCTGCTGCGCACGCGCGATCCGGCGGATTTCAGCATCGGCCTGATCGACAGCTGGGCCGTGGTGCTGGACATCCTGAGCTTCTACCAGGAGCGCCTGGCCAACGAAGCGTTCCTGCGCACGGCAGTCGACCAGCGCTCGGTGTTCGAACTGGCCCGCCTCATCGGTTACGTGCCTGCGCCCGGCGTGGCCGCCACCGATATCATCGCCTTTACCTTGACCGATGCCCCCGGCTCGCCCGACCAGGTGCAGATCCCTGCCGGTACCCGCGTGCAGAGCGTGCCGGGTCCCAACCAGAAGCCACAGGTGTTCGAGACCTCGGCAGCCATCACCGCACACATCGCGTGGAATGCCTTGCCGGCGCAAACCTCCACGCCATGGCAGGTCACGGCTGCCAATGGCACCTGGATCCAGGGTACGGCCAACAACATCGTCGTCGGCGACCTGCTGCTCTTTATCGCGGCGGCTGGCGGGCTGACCATCCAGGGCGGCCCGGGCGAGGCGCACTTCGTGACCGGCGTAGCGCCGGATGCGGCGCGTGGCATGACGCGCATCACCTGGGACGCGCCGCTCTCAGCCAGCTTCCCGCCCGGCACCACCGCCGATGCCGTGAATCTGTACGTGTTCCGCAAAAAGGCCGCCCTGTACGGTGTGCAGGCGCCCAATCCCGCAGCCCTCTACCAGTGGGGCAGCGGTATCCCAGGGGCGCCTGACCGCAGCAAGGGTGAAAGCGACTGGGAATACGATGCCTACGTGCCCGGCAGCGGCCAACTGAACCTGGACGCAGCCTACGCCGGCCTGAACCCCGCGCCCGATGCACCGCAGTGGGCGGTTCTGGCGGGCTCCTCGAGCACCGCCTTCTTCGCCGTGACAGCAGCGGACGAATCCAATCCAAACCGCTACACGCTGACGGCCAAGACCACGCGGCTGACCCTGGCCTTCGGCCAGATGCTGCGTGGGGATACCTCGGCGACGCTGGACAGCGCCTTGTCGGCCTTCGAGGCCGATACCCGGAACGTCACCGTGTGGCTCCAGTCCGCGCCGCTGGCCCTGGCCGACCTGCCGCTGACGGACTGGCCGGACACCACAAGCTATGCCGTACAGCCCGGCATGCTGGCCCCTGTCGGGGGCAGCAGCGTGAGCGTCGTGGGCAACCAGCAGATTGCCGATGGCCAGGCCGTCGGCGTCTCCGGACGACGGCCGCGCCTGCAGGTACTGCCCGGTGCGGGCGCCTCGTTCATGCCGGCGCAGACGTCGGCAGCGATGACCGTGGCCGACAACCAGGTGTTCCTGCTGGATGCGTTCCCGCCTGTCGAGGATGCCGCCACAGCCGGATCGGAATGGCAGGTGCTCACCACCAGTGGGGTCGCCGGTGCGCTGCGGGTCGATGCAAAACACCTGCAACTGCAGCGAGCCGACCCGGGTGACCCCGTGGCCAGCGAAGCTGCCGTCGTCGCCACCACGCAACCCGATGGCGACCTCACCCGGCTCGACCTGGGTGCGGCGCTGACGCGCCTGTATGACCGGACCACGGTCGCCGTGAACGCCAATGCCGTCGTCGCCAGCCACGGCGAGAGCGTGCAGGAGCTGCTGGGCTCGGGTGACGCTGCCAACCCCGCGCTGTGCTTCACGCTGAAGCAGTCGCCGCTGACCTACGTTTCGTCGAGCCGGCCGAACGGCATCCAATCCACCCTGCAAGTCTGGGTCAACAACCTGCAGTGGCACGAAGTGCCGAACCTGCTGGATGCCGGGCCGGCGGACCGGGTGTTTGTCACGCGCGTCGACGCGGACGGCAACACCATCGTGCAGTTTGGCGACGGCAACAATGGCGCACGCACGCCCACCGGGCAGATGAACATCCGTGCGGTGTACCGCAAGGGCATCGGCAGCGCCGGCATGGTGGCAGCCGGCCAGCTGTCGCAGGCGCTGGACCGGCCGCAGGGACTGAAATCCGCGGTCAACCCGAGCGCTGCCGCGGGCGGCGCCGACCCGGCGACGGCGGATGACGCAAGGGCGCGCGCGCCCTTGCCCACGCTCACCATCGGCCGCGTGGTCTCGCTGCAGGATTACCGGGACTACGCGCTCAACTTCGGCGGCATCGCCAAGGCCAGTGCCGCCTGGGCCTATTTCAACGATACGCGTGGCGTCTTCCTGAGCATCGCCGGTGCGGATGGTGCTGGCTTCGAGGCCTCTGATACCGTGGTGCTGAACCTGACCGCATCGCTGCGCACGTTCGGCAACCCCCACGTACCGATCCAGGTCGCATCGTACGAGCCGCTGCTGTACCAGCTGGCAGCCAGCGTCAGGATCGACGACACCAGCTACGACACGGCCCTGGTGCTGGGCCAGGTCTGGCAGCGACTCCGCGATCGCTTTTCGTTCGCACAGCGCCAACTTGGCCAGGGCGTCGCAGCCAGCGACCTCATCAGGGTCATGCAGGACACGCCCGGGGTCGTCGCCGTGCAATTGACCGCGCTGCACCTCACCGGCACGCCGGCAGGCAAGCCACCAGTCCAGCTGTGCGCCGCCGGCCCGCGGCCGCCGACCGGTGCGCAACTGCTGCTGCTTGATCCGGCCTGCAAGGGCGCCATCGGAGCATGGTCATGAGCCTGGATGCGCAAGCACTGTTCGCCCTGCTCCCGGCCGTGTATCGCACGCGTGACGCCGGCGAGGGCGGACCGCTGCAGGCCCTGTTCGAGGTCATCGCGAGCCAGTCGGCCATCGTCGAGGAAAACATCGAGCAGCTGTACGACGACCAATTCATCGAAACCTGCATGCCCTGGGTCATTCCCTACCTGGGCGACCTGCTGGGTTATCGCCCCGTATTCCAGACCGCCGCTGGCACGGACAGCCGCGCGGAAGTGGCCAATACCATCGGCTACCGCCGGCGCAAGGGCACGCCGATTGCCCTGCAGCAGGTGGCCGCCGACGTCTCCGGCCAGGCAGTCGTGGTGGTCGAGGAGTTCCGCCGCCTCATCACCACGCAAAGTCTGCGGCTGCCGCGACCGCATCACGCAGTGTGCGTCGACCTGCGCCGCGGCGCACTGGTCGACGATCTCGCTGACCTGGCGTTCGACCGCAGCAACCATACCCTGGACGTACGGCGCATCGCGCCACGCCTGCGCGAGCCACCGGTTCCGGATCCGGCACCGCTGGACATCGGCCTGCACGGGCCCGGACGTTTCAACATACCGGACGTCGCCGTGCACCTGTGGCGCTGCCGCCCCTGGCAGGTCGAGCAAGCCCCAGCCTTCGCGGTCGATGCCCGGCGCTTCAAGTTCCATCCGATCGGCCTGGACATCCCGCTGTTTTCACTGCCGCCTGTGGACCCACAGCCCTTCAGCCGCATGCACACCCGGCTGGACGTGCCGCAGCCGATCCGCCGCGGCGAGTTCAGGCGGCGGCCTGCCGATTTTTACGGCCAGAGCCTGATGCTCTACGCCGACGGCGTCGCGGTGCCTGTCGCCAGCGTCTGCTGCGCCAACCTGGCCGACAGCGCCACTGGCGCCTGGTGCACGGTGGCACCCGGCATGATCGCGATCGACCCTGAACTGGGGCGCATCCAGTTCGCGGCAGACCTTGCGCCTCCACGCGTGCTTCGCCTCACCTACAGCTATGGCTTCCCCGCAGCCATCGGCGGCGGTCCGTATGACCGGACGGCGGCGCTGGGTGCGACGGTGCCGACCCAGCTTCCCGCCGACGCGGATTTTTTCGCCTTGGTCGGCACGCCCGCCTGTCCCGACCTGGCCGCCGCCGTCGCGAAATGGAACCAGGTGCCGCCTGGCGCCACCGGCATCATCGTGCTGCCGGCGTTCGAGCGCCATGCGATCGACCTCACCGGTGCCCGGGGCATCGTGCTGCCGCCGGCCAGCACCCTGGCCATCGCCTCGGGGGTGGAGCTGGCCCCCTCGGGCTCGCGCGAGGTGGCTTGGAACCATGCCTGGGCCAGCCTGGTCGGTGACATCGAGGTAACCGGCGTCACGCCGTCATCTTCACCCGAGAGTGCAGCGCCGCCGGCGGGACAGCTGATTCTCAACGGACTGCTCGTCGCGGGTCAGCTGGCCTTCCGCGGCGGCAGCGTCGTCGCGCAGTTGTCCGACCTCACCCTGGTGCCGGGTCTGGGCGCGCCCTGCCCTGGCCTGTCCCCGCCCAGGCCTAGCCTGCTCATCGACAGCGATGCGACCCTGTGCCTGTCCCGCTGCATCTGCGGCCCGGTGGCAGCAAGCGCGGCCGCCAACGTGCGCGTCTGCGACAGCATCGTCGATGCCGGCTCACCGTACGGCGTGGCCTATGCCGGCACGGACGGCCAGGCGGCAGGCGCGGATCTGCATATCGAGGACAGCACGGTCATCGGCAGGGTGCGCATGCGCACCCTGCGTCTGGCATCCAACACCATCTTCTTCGCGCGGCTCGGTCGGCACGATCCGTGGCCGGCCGCGCTCTGGTGCAGCCGCAGCCAGGCGGGCTGCGTGCGCTTCTGCTCGCTGCCGGGCCAATCCGTCACGCCGCGCCGCTACGCCTGCCTGCCGCCGGACGAAGCCGGCACCGACTTGTTTTCGCCGTCGTTCATCACGCTGCGATACGGCCATCCGGCCTACGCCCTGCTCAGTGGCGACGTGCCGATGGCGGTGTGGAAAGGGGCCGACAACGGCTCGCAGATCGGCGTGTACCACCAGATCCAGGAAACCGAGGCAGTGGCGAACGTGCAAATCCGCACCGCCGAATATCTCCCGGCGCTGCTGGAGGCAGGGGTTTTCCTGCACCCGGCGCGGGTGCTGCGGCGGCCGTTGCCACCGCCGTTTGGGTACTACGGATCACCGTACGGCTGCGGCCATGACCACGACGACGACGAGCCGGGCGGGCTGCCTGGCATCGGCGCGAGCTTGCTGTAACTCCCCATCACGAGGCACGCGGCATGCGTGCAGGCAACCAGGTGCAGGCCATGAAAGGTGACTTCAGCCGGATCCGCTTCGAAGCGAACAAGCACTACACCGACGTGCTCGATCAACAGGGCCGCGTGGCCTACGATGCGGACCACAACGAGCAGCGCTACATCGACGGCCACCGCCGGACCGTGCAGACCACCGATGTCATCGGCGAGTACGGCGCACCCCTGCGCGATGCCGGCTTCGACATCAGCATCGTCGGCGGCCAGCTGCAGATCGGCCCAGGTCGCTACTACGTGCATGGCCTGCTGTGCGAAAACGCCGAGGCGCTGGACTACGACGAACAACCCTTCCTGCTCGAGGGCACCGGCACCGGGGAGCTCCGCCGCCTGCTGCTCGAGCTGCGCCGCGACCCCGCCTTGTGCGTCCGCGTCTACCTGGAAGTGTGGCAACGCATGGTCACCGCGCTGGACGACGCGTGCCTGGGCGAGCCGGCGCTCGGCCAGGCCGACACCACGGTGCGCCTGCAGACCGTGTGGCGCGTGGTAGCCGGCGCGTTCAAGCCGCAGACCCTCCACGAAAAGACTCCCGGCAGCGCGGACGAGCTGTCCAGTGCCATCGACGAGGTGCTGGCAAAGTCGATGCAGGACAAGATCTCGATCATGCGGCGCGACCAGGAGCTTGTCCGGTTGTTGACGCACGCACCGGTGGCTGCCGAGCCGGCGGCAGCCGAAGCGCAGGCAACCGGGTGCAGTTGCGAGGCCATGTACCGCGAACTCCCGCCGGTGCATTCCGGCCTGCTTTCTGCACAGGTGGCCGAGAACAGCGGTGACTGCGGTTGCCAGCCGATCCCCGATGCCGGCTATACCGGCCAGGAAAACCAGCTCTACCGCGTCGAAATCCAACGTGCAGGGGCGCTGGCCTCGGCCACCTTCAAGTGGTCGCGCGAGAACGCCTCCGTGGTGGTCGCCGTGGTCGCCGTGTCCGGCGCCAAAGTGACCGTGGGTAGCCTGGGCATGGACGCCAACCTCGGCTTCCAGGTCGGTCAGTGGGTCGAAATCAGCGACGACACCTATCTGTTTGGCGAGCACCCGAACCGCCCTGGCCTGCTCTACCAGATCCAGAGCATCGAACGCCCGTCGCTGACCCTGACCATGACCACCATCGTGCAACCGGTCGATCCGTCCCGCCACGCCCGGATGCGCCGCTGGGACCAGGCGGGGCCGTCCGCCGGCGCCGATGGTGTGCCGCTGTCGACCGACTGGACCACGCTGGAGAACGGCATCCAGGTGCGCTTCCGCAACGGGCGCTATTTCAGCGGGGACGCCTGGACCATTCCGGCGCGCAGTGCCACCGGCCAGATCGATTGGCCACCGTGCGGCGGCGACGGCAACCCGTTCCAGCCCCCGCACTACGCCCACGTCTACCGCGCGCCACTGGCCTGCATCCACTTGCGCCGCAAGACAGCCGCCAAGGAAGAGGCCCGCTTCGTCGGCGCCGAAGCGGCCACGGGCCTCGGCGAACTGTTCACCGTCGACGACTGCCGCCGGCTCTTTCCGACCCTTGCCGACCTCGGTCCGCTGGCGCGGGCCGAGGCGCTGCACGTCACGCGGATCAACTGGAAGAACGACGAGGCCATGAGTTTCGATACGCTGGTCAAGGACGGGCTCGCGGTGGCTTTCGACCAGGCGCCGACCGCGACATTGTCGGCAGCCAACTTCATCGTCACCCTCGAAGTCCCCACGAGCGTGGGGAACAAGGGCCTGGTCGAAATGCAGGCTGCCGATGCGCAGCAGCAGCTGTCAGCGACCAGGCTCGACCTGTCGCCCTATGCCTACGTGCGCATGGCGACAGCCACCGTGCCACGGACCCCAATCATCCTCGACTCGAGCGTGGTCCGTCACGGCAAGGTGGCGACCTGGAGCCTGCTCGGCGACAAGGGCGGCGAACTGCAGCTGCGGCATCTCGAGGCGATCAATAGCCTGCTGGCGCCATGGGCGCGCCGGGGCATACCGGTGCGGGTACGGGTCAGGCTGTGTGGCCGTGTCATATGGGCCGACGCCAAGACCGGCAAGTCGCTGTATCTGGACGGCCAGGCATTCGGCACCGGAACACGCAGCCGAGTGCAAGGCCGCGAGCGCATCGACCTGCGCCTGCCTTCGGGGAACGAGGAACGGGCCAGTGATTTCGAGAGCTGGTTCTATTTGTATCCGGCGCAGTCGGTCGAGGCCGTGGAGTTCACCTATCGGCGCGTCACCGTCAGCAACGAGAACGGCGTTCCGGTGATCACCAGTACCGAACCTGCGGCAACCAGCCAACCCGTCGTGCAGCGCGCGACCATCACCCTGGCCTATGCGGCGCTCGAGACCACGGTGGTGCAGCTGGCCTGGAGCGGCGACGCGAGGGTCGCCACCATCCCGGCCCAGGCGACAGTCCCGGCCGGGCAAACCACGGTGACGATCGATGTGACGCTGCACCGGATGCCTCCCAGCGGGAAGCCGTCGGTATTCACCTTGAGTGCATCGTTGCCCACGGCGCTGGACCAGGCTAGCGCGCAGACGGCGGAGTTCTCCATTACCGGGCGCGGTGGCAACCAGATCAAGGAGTTCCCAGCGACGACCAGCAACCAGAAAGCCGCAGCCGGAGAAGCCGCTGCCGCGACGAAAAAGGCCAGGCCGACCAAGCGCGCCGACACCAAGCGAAGCGGCAGTTGAGCCGATGCGCGCCGTCTGGTCGTTCTGGAGCAAACCGTTCCTGGCCCGGCAGGGAAGGACATGGCGCTCGCCGGAACATCACCTGCTCGCCTGGGGGCTCTCGCTGCGGCTGGCCCGCCGGCATTACCCGGATACCCTGCTGGTCACCGACAAGGCCGGCAAGGCACTGCTGGTCGATCGGCTCGGCCTGGAATTCAACGACGTCAGCACCGACCTCGAGACACTGCGCGACGCCGATGCGGGCTGGTGGGCCCTGGGCAAGCTGTTCGCCTATGCCATGCAGGACCGCCCCTTCCTGCATCTGGATACCGACGTCTTCCTGTGGAAGCCGCTGCCGACGGCGCTCACCGACGCACAGGTCTTTGCCCAGGCTCCTGAGTTCCACCCGCCACTCGACCTGTGCAGCGGACCGGCCGAAGTCGAAGCGGCGTTTGCACGGCATGGGCTGTCGCTGCCCGTCGAATGGGAGTGGTCGCGCTCGCGCGGCGAGGCCGTCTATCGCGAAGAGAACTGCGGCATCGTCGGCGGGCAGAACGTGGGCTTCCTGCACCATTACGCCGAACTGGGCCTGCGTCTGGTGCGCGATTCGGCACACGCGCCGGCCTGGGACGAGCTGCCGGACAAAGACGGCTACAACATGATGGTCGAGCAATTGCTGCTCGCCGCGTGCCTGGACTACCACGGTCTGCACCCCACCTCGCCGTGGCGGGGCGTCCACATCCGCTACCTGTTCCCGGTCTGGGCGGATGCCTTCGAGCCCTCGCGCACGGCGCAGGCCGGCTTCACCCACCTGCTTGGTTGCGCCAAGAGCGACCCGGTCGTCGCCCGGCGCCTGGAACGGCGCATGCAGTACGAGGACCGCGACTTCTACCGGCATTGCCTACGCGTGGCTGCGTCGAGCGGATGACATGAACGGCAAGATGACGATCCCTGGCGACCCGAACGTATCGTTGGACACCGTATGGCGTCGCCGCAGCCACCGCTTGGCCCAAGCGTCGGGCATGTGAATGCGAGTTGATCATGCAGACGTTCGTACAGAAACCGAAGGCTGCGAAGCAGGCTGCTTCCAGCCAGTCCACGATGCCCACCCGGGACAACCCTGGGCAAAGTCCCGCGGTGAGATCGGTCCTTCCCCTGCAGCGTACGATAGGCAATCAGGCGCTGCAGTGGATGGCTCAGGCCGATGCTCGAGAACACGAAGCCGGGTCGATCGAACCGGCACTACCCTTGCACAGGCAAGATTTCGGCCGGATTCCCATACATTCTCCCTCAGGGGATGGGGTACAGAAAAAGCTGGTTGTCAATCCGTTCCACGAAGTTCCCCCGCCTTCCGCTCGGCCACTGGATTTCGCAACGCGCGGATTCGTGGGCCCCCGCTTCCGTCACGAGTCCGCTGGAACGGCACAAGCCGCACCAGCGATCCACAGGCTGGGAAATCTACAACGCAAGCCGCTGGAGATCGGCGCCATCCGTGACCCCTTCGAACGTGAAGCGGACCAGGTGGCTGAGCATGTGATGCGGGCATCGGCGGGAGATCCACCTCACATCTCGGCGATCGGTTCAGCGACTGTGGGCGCGCGCGAAGCCGCTCCGCCGATCGTGGACGAGGTACTCGCCACGGCTGGGGAGCCGCTCGCACCGGCGACAAGGGTCTTCTTCGAATCGAAATTCGGATCCGATCTGGCATCCATCCGACTGCACGCCGATGACAAGGCAGCCAGATCGGCCGAGGCCACCCACGCCCGCGCCTACACGGTCGGCGACAACATCGTATTCGGCAGGAATCAATTTCAGCCGGAAACGGGAGAAGGCAGACGATTGCTTGCGCATGAGCTCGCGCACAGCATCCAGCAGTCCGGACACAGCCGCGTCATGCGGGAACCGAAGGCAGCAGTTCATCCGAGCGTGATGCCGGAGATCGCGGACAAGTTCACGCAGTTGTACGCGAAGCTCAGTCCAAAGGCGCGCTACAGCCTCTATCGGAATATCACCGTCGCCATTGGAGTGGTCACCGAAAAGAGTGACATTGAGGCCAACGAGCCCCGCTACGTCTATACGATTTCGGGCAACGCCTCGAACAAGGAAATCGATGCGGCCGCCGATCAGCTGGGTCTGACCCGATGGAAGCCCTCAGCCCGTACGGAAGGGCGCGGAGCCGTCGGCGCACCAAACGACGCGGAGCAATTGCTGGAAGGTGGGGCTGAAGCCAATCACTTCGATGTGTGGGCTGTGGGAGTGAACCGCAGGTTATGTGCAGATTGCACGGTACACATGGGCGACGCCGAGATACCGGTGCAGGCGTTTCCCGACGGCGCGTTCAGGCAAGGCGGAGCGCTGTACAAATACCGGCCTCCCGCTGGAGCGGCGAGTGAAGGCGAGGGAGAGACAGCGGTCATCGCTCCCGCTGGACAAGGCAAGCCGGTCGCCCCGCCCACTACCCAGGGTGATATTGAACATCCAGGCGGCACTTCGCCGACCGCGACCAAGACAGTCGGTGGCGCAAGTACCGAGCCCGAACACGAGGACGGAGCAACCACGCCGGTCACGGGCGGAGGAAGTGTCGCTTCTCAGGTGGGGCTGCATATCGGCTTGGGTGTGGCATCGGTAGGCCTCGGCTTGCTCGCCGGCTACCTGAAGGGGCGCGTCGATGCGAAGATCGCGCAAAGGCAGATCGACGCGTTTCTCCATATTGCGAGAGAACGGATCAACGCCCATCCGGAGGAAGCGCTGAAGAAAATGATGTTTGCGCCTGAGGTAACGACCTATGCCTGGGTTTTCCTGAACAGCTCCGTCATCACCTTCCTCGAAGCCAACACCGGACCGGAACCGTCCACCAGCGATTCCGCGCCGATGCTCGATATCGACCGTATTGCTTATGCCTATCAGCCCGTGGATCCATCCATCCCGCAAAATTTCCTGTCAGGTATCAGCGGCGGCGGACGTCATCTGACGACCACGCGTACATTGATCATCGACATTCCCCTGGTGACACCGTCAGTCGAGGCAATGTTCGAATACGCCAAGGCACACGACATATGGCTAGGCGGTCTGCGGGATTACGTCATGTACCGACTCCAAAAATCCCTCGCCAATTTTCAGATTGCCATCTCGGATCTGGAGCTCCACCGAGGTACTCAAAAGGACATCGACAAGGCCGAGTTGCAAAATCGCTATTGGCAGGACCTGGCGGACCGGATCCTCGCGGCGGAGAAAAGCCAGACAGCGTCGGCGCGCTAGGCACGATTGCCGGTGATGGCGCACGCGGCCTCGTCGCGATGCGTGCAAGAGTCGTGTGTAGTGGCCTAGTGCCCTTGGCCTCGATCCAGGCGGAACTGCTCCGGCGCGATGGCGTGTTTGCGCATCAGCGCGAAGAACGCCCGACGGTTCTTGTGCGCAGCCGAGGCGGCCCGCGTGACGTTGCCGGCGCTTACCGCCAGCATGCGCTCGATGTAGTTGCGCTCGAAGCACTCGACCATGCGCGCCTTGGCATCCCGGAATGACTCCACACCCTCTTCTACGGCGGGTTCCCCCGGCAGCTGCACGTCGTCGGCGTCAATCAGGCAACCCTGGCAGAACAGCACCGCGCATTCGATGACGTTGTACAGCTCACGCACGTTGCCCGGCCAGTCGTAGTCGAGCAGCTTGCGCATGGCCTGGGTCGTCAGCTCGGTCATGGCGCGCTGCTGACGGCGGCAACACAGGCGCGCGGAATGCCGGGCAAGCTCGGGAACATCGTCGCGCCGCTCGCGCAGGGCCGGAAGCAGGATGTTCAATACGTTGAGGCGGAAATACAGGTCACGGCGGAAGCCACCCTGCCCGACCAGTGCGGCCAGGTCCTGGTTGCTTGCGGCAATCACGCGCACGTCCGCGTGGCAGGCATGGCTGGCGCCCACCGGCCGGTATTCCCTGTCGTGCAGGAAACGCAACAGCTTGGCCTGGGCGCCAAGCGGCAGGGAATCAATCTCATCCAGGAACAGGGTGCCGCCTTCGGCCTCCTGGACCAGGCCATGGCGGGCGACGTGGGCGGAGGTATAGGCACCACGCACGCATCCGAACAGTTCGCTTTCCATCAGCTCGATGGGGATTGCTCCGCAATTGACCGCAACCAGCGGCCGCGACGCGCGTGGTGACAGGTAATGGATGGTCCTGGCAAAGACCTCCTTGCCCGTGCCGGTTTCACCCAACAGCAGCACGCTCGCGTCACTGCCGGCGACTATAGGCAACTTGACCACCTGCTTGACGAAGGGTGCGCTCGAACCAATCAAGTCGTGGCTGCGTGCCATCTCGATGGCCGCCGTATCGTCCATGCGCGTGCGGGCCAGCAGGCCGGCGGCCCGCTGCACCCGGGGGACGAGTTCCACGTCCATGTACGCAGCGGAGACGAAATCGAACGCGCCCGCACGCAGCAGCTCGAGAGTCTGCTCGGCGGGCAAGCCCGCGCAAAGGACGATGATGCTGCAAGCCGGCGATATCTTGCGCAGCCGCTCTATCTCGGCCTTGGCCAGACTGAGGGTATCGGCTTGCACTGGCAAGACCAGCAGATCGCAATTGCCCTGCTGCGCGGCCCCTGGCTGCCAGGAGACCTCGAGTCCCGTAGGTGTGCGTGTCTTGAGTGCATCGTAGGCACGTCGAGCCAACGACTCCGCGCATCCTCCGACAACGACACCACAGGTCAGCGTATTCACGGAAAGGTCCGTCCGTGCTGTACATATATCGACGTGGTGACACCCGCGTGCGTCGGCGTGAAGGCAGGGCACAGGATCACCAGTGGGTGGCGTATGGAGATAGCCCCCGGGTACAGGATTGTCAAGCGCGGAGTCGATTTGCTGCGATGCGGCTCGCAACGAGGTGGACGACGCTTCGGCCAACACACGCCATGGGGCGCCTGGCGGTCACGACTTGGTCGATGCCGCGGAAGGATAAACGACTTTATATATATGATCCAAGATTTTGTGTATGTTGAGAAAAATCTCAATACATCCTCACGGAGTTGCCTGGGACAGTCGCAGTTCAAAGCCACCGGCCCGCCAGAACGAGCTTCGACGCCCGTTTTCGCTTAGTCTTGAATGCCTGTTTGCCATAGGGGATCCATCCATGTTCAATCGCACGCTCTCGCGGTGCTGTGTGCTGCTTGCCGGTCTGCTGCTGGCCACGACTTCCGTGCTGGCGCAAACGCCGGCCACCGACGCCAGGGCCGATACCGCCTCCGTCATCACCACGCCGAAGGCGTTCTTCGGCTTCAACATTGGCGACGACTATCAGCAGGTCAACTACACCAGGGCGGTCGAATACTGGAAGAAGCTGGCTACCGAGTCCGACCGCATGAAGCTGGTGGACATCGGCAAGACCGAGATGGGCAAGACCGAGTGGATGGTGATCATCTCCGCGCCGGAGAACATGCAGCAGCTCGACCACTACCGCGAGATCAGCAAGCGGCTCGCGCTGGCCAAGGACCTGGACGATGCCGAGGCGCACAAGCTGGCGACCGAGGGCAAGGCCGTGGTGTGGATCGACGGCGGCCTGCACTCCTCTGAAACCGTGGGCTTCCAGCAGCTGGTGCAGACGATCTACGAAATGGTCAGCCGCAACGACCCGGAGACCATGCGCCTGCTGCACGACGTCATCGGCCTGTACGTGCCGGTCAATCCCGATGGCGTCGAGCTGGTTTCCAACTGGTACAACCGCACGGCCACGCCTGAGAAGCGCAACATGGAGCCCGGCCTGCCGACGGTCTACAACAAGTACATCGGCCACGACGACAACCGCGACTCCTACATGTCCAACATGCAGGAGACCATCAACATGAACCGCGTCCTGTTCCAGGAGTGGTTCCCGCAGATCCTCTACAACCACCACCAGACCGGCCCGGCGGGCACGGTCATCTTCATGCCGCCGTTTCGTGACCCGTTCAACTACAACTTCGATCCGCTGGTGCCTTTGAACATCGAGGCCGTGGGCACGGCCATGCACCAGCGCCTGGTAGCGCGTGGCATGGGCGGCTCGGTGCAACGCACGGGTGCCAACTATTCCACGTGGTGGGATGGAGGCGTGCGCACCACGGCCTACTTCCACAACATCACAGGCCTGCTGACCGAAATCATCGGCAGCCCGAATCCGATCCAGATTCCCCTGATCCCGGCCAAGCAGCTGCCCAACGGCGACCAGCCCCTGCCCATTGCCCCGCAGACCTGGCACTACAGCCAGTCCATCGCCTACGAGCTGCAGAACAATCGCGCTGTGCTCGACTATGCCTCGCGCAACCGCGAAACCATGCTTTACAACATCTACTCGATGGGCCGCAACCAGATCAGGCAAGGCAGCGAGGATTCCTGGACCATCACGCCCAACCGCATCGCGGCGCTGGAAGCCGCGGGCGAGAAGCAAAAGGCCGCTGCCGGCGACAAGAAGGATGCCGAGCCGGAGAACCCCTTCCGTCCACGCGGGCTCGACCCCAAGCTCTACGCCACCGTGCTGCACGATCCGGCGTACCGCGATCCCCGTGGCTACATCATTCCCAGCAACCAGCCCGACTTCGCCACCGCCACCAAGTTCATCAACGTGCTGATCAAGAACGGCATCGAGATCCAGCGCGCCAGCAGCGAATTCAAGGTCAACGGCAAGAGCTATCCGGCGGGCAGCTACGTGGTGATGTCGGCACAGGCGGCGCGGCCGTTCATCCTCGACATGTTCGAGCCACAGAACTACCCCAACGACCTGGCCTATCCCGGTGGTCCTCCGGTGCCGCCCTACGACACCGCCGGCTGGACCGTGGCCATGCAGATGGGCGTGGACTTCGTGCGCGAGCTCGACGGGTTCTCCGGTCCGTTCCAGAAGCTGCCGTTCGGTGAGCTGCAGCCCATGCCAAGCTACAGCGTGGCGGGCGCAGCCAGCCCCGCCGGCTACGTCATCAGCCACGCTGTCAACAACGCGTTCATCGTCACCAACCGCCTGATCAAGGCCGGCGCCGACGTCTACTGGATGCAGACGCCGCAGTCCGCCGGCGGCAAGGACCTGGGCACCGGCACCATCTATGTTCCCGCCGGCCCGCAGGTGCTGTCCATCCTCACTGCCGCCGCGAAGGACCTGGGCGTGGCTGCCCACGGCGTGGCCAGTGCTCCCAAGGGCCCGGCGTTGAAGCTCAAGCCCATCCGCATCGGCCTTTACGACGAGTACGGCGGCAGCATTCCCAGCGGCTGGGCGCGCTGGCTGCTGGAGCAATATGAGTTCCCGTTCACCGTGGTGTACCCGCCCCAGCTCGACGCCGGCAACCTGCGCAGGCAGTTCGACGTGCTGTTGTTCGTGGACAGCGGCATCGATGACGGCGGCCGCCGACGCTTCCGCCGGCCCGAACCGACTGCCGCGGAAATTGCCACCGTGCCAGCCGAGTGGCGCGCGCGCATGGGCAGCATGAGTGCGGAAAAGACGGTACCCGCGCTCAAGGCCTTCGTACAGGCGGGCGGCACGCTGTACACCATCGGCTCCGGCACTTCCCTGGCTGAGGCCGTGGGCCTGCCAATCACCAGCGCGCTCACCGAGATCGGTGCGAATGGCAAGTCACAACCGCTGCCGCAGACCAAGTTCTACATCCCCGGCTCGCTGCTGCGGGTCACACTGAACAACCGCGACCCAATCGCCTACGGCATGGGTGACAGCGTGATCGTGGACTTCGACCACGACCCGGTGTTCCGCACCCTGCCGAACCGCACGCTGGACCCAACCGTATCCGGCTGGTTCCACGGCGACCAGACCCTGGTCAGCGGCTGGGCCAACGGCCAGGCCTATCTCAATGGCAACGCAGCCATCGTCAGCGGCCGCATCGGCCAAGGCATGGTCTACGCCGTGGGCCCGGAGATCACCTTCCGCGCCCAGCCGCACGGCAGCTTCAAGTTGCTGTTCAACGGCCTGTATGCCGGCACTGCCGCAGAGACATCGCCGAAGTGATCGACGGGCGTGGCGGTTTAATGTATGGAGGGCTCACACGGTCTGGGTGAGCACCCCGCTCTTTTGGCCGTAGCAACACCCGGACTGCGCAGGCAACGCGACGGGGAAATGGAATTCCCATTTCCCCATGCACGCGCTTGGCAGTGTCTGGCTAGTTGCAGCGGCGGCGCACACCCACAAGCAATCCGATGAGCGCGAGGCCCAATCCAAACAGTCCGAGTTCCGCCGGCTCGGGCACATTGGCGGGCGGGACCGTGGTGATGCCGGTGGTCGTCACGTCGAAGGTTAGCCCCGACTGGACTGCGTTCAGATCCACGAAGAAGACGTCGAGCTGGTGGGAACCTGCGCTGATGGAAAACGGTGTCACACAGGTGCCGGCAGTGATCGGGTGCACACCGCCGAGGTTGCACACGACGGTGCCGTCCAGGTAGGCAAACGCGGCGTCGTCGGCACCAATGCTGAAGCTGATCGTTTGCGTCGAGGGTACGCTGAGGACTCCGGACAGTATGGCGGACTGGAATCCGCGGGAGTCATTTGAACCCGTGCCGTTTGGTGGGAAGAAGTTGTATGGAACGTTGAACGGCAAGTTGACGACGCCTGTGCCCGTCTGCGTGACATTGCTGTTCAGCGCAGGGCTCCACCAGGTGAGTTCCCCTGTCGAGGTGACATCGAGTGGCAAAGGCATGGCGGTGAAGCAGTTCGAGGTGCAGCCGTAGGCGGCCGTGTTCAGGACCGGCAAGCCATTGGGGCCAAGCTGGGCTTGAACTTCGTTGTCGAACGATCCGCCCGCCAGATGGTTTACGTCCTGGTCCGCGGTTGCAATCGTGTAATACGTGATGGACAGAGCGTTGGCATGGACCAAGGCCACTGGAGCGAGAGCAAGCAGCAGGAAGCCCAGTGTCCTTCCAATCGAGTGTGTCAGCTTCATGGTCAATCAGTCTCCCTTTGATGAACCAGTAGGTATCCAGGCCCTCGAAGCATAAGCCTTGCCACAATCCGCAATTAATTGATAAGAAAGGAATAGTCCGCGGTTTAGTCGTGGCGTACGGAGTGTGGAGAATGTCGATTCCGTAAGCGTTACCGACGCCGCATACGCCCATGCATTTCCGCGGACAGCGGCAAATCGGGCAAGCGGTGAATCGGGGTTCCGGCACCGGAGCGCGAGCCGGCTTTCACAGCCTGGAATGGTTCTCGTGGCACACGCGGATCGAGTGCGCTGGAGGCCGCGCGGCGATCGGCGAACGTATCCGGAGCGGCGTGGCCACGGACGACGGTCCGGAGGCGCGACCGCGATGCGTGGACAAGCCGCACAGCCGTCCACAATGGGTTGTCGCGGGCATGCGCTGCGATACCCGATTCGGCCCGTTTCCGACTTTGGTTCTGCTTGCATCCCTGCGCATGATGCCCGACACTTTTGACTGGAAAAGGCGGGGAAGTGTCCGGGGCAAAACGTGACCGATCCCGACGAACCAACCGAACCGTCCGAGTCAGCCGAAGAGCACGGCTTCATCGCCGAGCTGCAGCGACGCAACGTGCCGCGCGCGGCCCTGTTGTATGGCGGCGCGATATGGGCGACGGCACAGGGCATCACGGTATTGGGGCCCGCGGTCGGTTTGCCCGATTGGGTCACGCGCTGGTTCCTGGTTGCCGGGGTCATTGGCTTCCCCTTCTTCATGACCTTCGCCTGGCTCTTCGAATTCACGCCGGGCGGCCTGAAACTCGAGAGCGAAACCGAGGTTGGCCATCGGCGTGGCGGGCTCGGCCACATCACGGAACGCAAACTCGACTACTGGATCATCGGCGTGCTCGTCGTCGCGGTCGTGTTGCTCCTGACCAACCAGTTCGTCCTGCGCCGCGACGCGAACAGTGCCGCGGCCGCAGCCGATGCCCAAACCTTGACTGTCGAGCTGGCAAAGCTCCCCAGCAAGTCCGTCGCCGTGCTGCCGCTGGCCAACGAGGGCGATGATCCCAAGCAGCAGTACTTCTCCGACGGCCTGTCCGAAGAGCTGATTTCCGACCTCACCCAGATTGACGGACTGAAGGTGATCGGCAAGTACTCGAGCTTCAAATTTCGCGACAGCAAGGCCACCCCCGGCCAGATCGGCCTGGCACTGGGTGCGGCCCACCTCATCCTGGGATCCGTGCGGCAACAGGGCGACCGGATCCGCGTGATGGTCAGCATGATCCGCGCCACCGACGGCAGCAGCGTCTGGTCGCACAGCTACGAAGAGCAACTGAAGGACGTGTTCGCGATCCAGTCACAGATTGGCCGTGCCGTCGCCGACGCGCTCAAGATCAAGCTGCTGGGCAAGCCGATCGTGTCCGGCGACAAGCCGCCAAGCGGCAACGTCGAGGCCTATCAGTTCATGTTGCAGGGGCGCACCGTCACGCGTCGCGGCACCGAAAGCAGCATTCGCCAGGGCATTGACCTCTTCCATCAGGCGCTCAAGCTTGATCCCGCCTACGCCTACGCATGGGGGCTACTGTCCAACGCATCGGTCAATCTGGGCATGCTGTTCCTGACCGGAGAGGCACGCCAGCAAGCCTACGTACAGGCGCGCGTGGCAGGGAACAGGGAACAACTGCTGGCGCCGGACGCCGCGCATACCCATACCGACCGCGGTTACCTGCTTGCGACCATCGACAACGACCCCGTTGGAGCCTTGGCAGAGTATCAGCGGGCCCACGCGCTTGCGCCGAATGAAACCAACAGCATGAATTTCGTAGCAGGTGGCCTCGAGAACCTCGGGCAACTGCAGGCTGCGGTGGAGATGTACCGCAAGATCCTCGCCACCGATCCGCTGCGCGTCGATATCTATTCCAACCTGGCGCTCGGCTTGCTGGGACAACGCGAACTCGATGCCGCCGAGCAGGTCACGCGCAAGGCACTCGTCCTGCAACCGGACTTTCCGGGGCTGTATGCGACCCTCACGGAGGTCGACGTCTTGCGTGGGGATGCTGGCGCTGCGCGCGAAAACGCCGCGAAGGAGGCCGATCCGACCTGGGGTCCGTGGGCACGACTGCTGGCGCAACAGATCGGCCCCGATCGCCACCAGGCCGATGGGGCGCTGCGTGACTACATCGCCAAGCAAGGCAAGGATCTGCCTTATTTCGTTGCCGACATCTATGCCTTGCGCAAGCAGCCGGCCGCGATGTTCGACTGGCTGCAACGAGCCCAAAGGCAGAACGATCCGATTTTCTCCGGTCTGCTCACTGACCCCTTCGTGCTGGCCTACCAGCATGACCCGCGTTTCGCCGCCCTGTGCAAACAGGCCGGCCTGCCGCTACCGGGGACTGCGTTGGCGGTGGATGGATCCGGCGGGCGCCAATAGTCGTCGGATTGCCTGGAAGCAGCGCAGAGCGACCATGGCCGGGACGCCGGCGGACGCAGAGGCGGGTGTACTGGACCGGATTTATGCTGGCGTGGCGCGACAGGCTGAAGGAGCCAGGTCCTGGTGCTCGAGCCAGCTGCCGCTCCATCCGCGTCGGGAATCCTGACAATTCACCCAAAGCGACCGGTATCCCGACAAAAGCCTGCCAGTACGCCCCCTTTGGAGGATTCCGCGCGATGCCGAAGCCGGATCGTCGTCGGGAAGGCTTACATAATTCTTCGATGCGCTTGGCTTTACCAAAGCAAAATCAATCTATTGCACGCTGGCACGAGCGATGCAGCACGTGAACCAGGGGTTCACAACAAAGGTGCTCTACGCCATGAAACATTTCCTGGTTCTTGCTTTTATGGTTTTGGCGGCCACCATCGTCGCGCCGAGCGCACTGGCAACGCGGGCGATTTTCGATCCTCCATCAGGCGTCGCGCCGCCCGCCGGCACCGACTGTACCTTGGGCAGCGCCCCCCTCGATGACTACACGCCATGCAACGTCAGCAAACTCAACACGCCTTATGCGGTGCAGTTTGTGGATTGCAGCACGCTTACAGGCTTGTCGTCTCCAGCGTCAGGTTGGTGCCTGTTCATGACGAACGTCACTGGCGGTCCGCTGCACACATTCACGTTCAACTTTACCGCCCCCAGCGGGGGCTCCGCGGATCATACCGACGAGCTCACCTGCGGCAGCCAGCCGCCCGGCTTCGCGACGGACAACTGCGTGGATGGTCTGCTTGTCACCGCCGGCGAGGTGCTGGACCTGTCGTTTTTTGCACCGCTTCCGGCCAATGAGAACTTCTATCTGATAACCGACTTCTTCAATTCGCCCGGCACCGCCACCGTCACCGTAAACGTACCCGAACCCGGCGAATTGGGCTTGTTTGGATTGGGCCTGCTTGCGCTCGGCGTGGCCTTCGGTTGGCGGCGCCGGCAGATGGCCAAGCGCAATCGCAATGAGGCGGCCGCGTAATCATCCCGCCACCGGGCAAACAATCTCAGTTTCAGGTTTGCACTTGACCAACCCCGACATCGGGGTTGGTTTCCTGTTGCGAGTCTGAGCGCGTCGCCTGGTACGGTTGGGCGGCACGTGGCCGGCCAATCCGGACAGGGCCGATCACTTGTTGACACGCTTTCCCGCGCGCCCAAGGCCAGGCTTCCCTGGCGCTTGGCCGCGTGTCACCACGCCCGCCCGGGTCGCTGCCGGTATCAAATGCTACGTTGCGTTCAACGCCCGGACGCAAGCGATGCGCAGCTGCATCCGGGTTTTGCGCCACTAGGGCGACGACGGGTTGAGGTCACCGGAGCAAGTTCGCGACGGTCAGCTCTCGCGAGGCGTCCGGCGCGATTCCGCCGACCGACGCCAGGCGAACAAGCCGAGTATGCCCGCACCGAACAGCCACAGAAAATCCGGCTCAGGCACTGAGGCCCTGGCGCCGGCAAATTGGCTGGAACTGAGTGTGTACCCGCCGCCAGCGGCAGCCGCGAACAGGGAAAGCCCGTAAGTCACCCCTCCGTCCGCTGGCGCTCCAGGCCCAAACGCATCCGCCGGCACGGCTCCGTCGCTCCACAGGCCCACGACACCGCCGTTGTCGAGCGCAAACATGGCTCCAAAGATGTCCAGAAAGCCGCCGTGGAATGTATACGGGGTTGGTCCTACCGGCGGACACACCAGCGGCGAGCCATCCGCGTAAAACAGGTTGTCATACGAATGCGGAGTCCCATCCGCAAACAGCCAACTGAAGCTCCTGGGTAGCGTTTCACCCGGAGGCGCCACGCCTGGACTGGTAGCGATCATTCCGGTGATCGCCACATGGTTCGTACCGTCCGAAAACATGCCGGTGGCCCCGGTGATGTGCTGGGCGCCCTCTGGATCGAAAGCCGAAAGCGGGAGCGAGGTACCGTGGTCAGCGTCGCCTTGGCTGAACGTTGGTTGATAGCTCGCACTGGCATCGGGATCGGGTGCAAGCGTGAGATCGACGTAACCACTGCCTGCAGCCCCGCTGAAGTTTATTCTGACCGGCGACGAGTGGGCATACGGCACGAACGCAAGCATCGCCAGCACCGCGCTGGCCGTGAAAAGCCGGTATTTCATTGCGCTGCCTTTTCCATACATGATCTCTTCCTCGCAATTAGGCGGGGCAAGCCACCCCGGCAAGTTGTCCGTGCGATTCATTGCATTACACGTGCCACTCCGCAGATCATTGTTTTTCCGTGGCTGTTTTATGAACATGCGGCAGAGACAGGCGATGTTGTAAAGGACATCGACACCTCACGACGGTGCAACAGATAATCGGCGGATGCTCCTCGGCGCTACGCGAACGGTTTGTCCGAAAGGCCGGCGCCTGCAGCGGAGGCATCGCAAGAGCCCCGGTACTTTCGCAATGGCGGAACGCGACACCGCCTTCGTCGACAGGCGCCATGCCGTGGATGGCGCGACCGTCGGTCGTCAATACGCGGGCCGCACTGCGGGCGATATATCGGTGGGCGGCGCAACGCGTAAAGGCCACGATCCAGCCAAACGGCGGCCCCTATGAGCTGCGTCCTACAACGGGTGCTGCCGGTAAAACTGCTCGAGTTGCCGGTAGACGTCCGGCAGATGCTCGCGCAAGTTGGCCGGCGCCTCGAAGAACTGCTCGCTGCAAACCGCGAAAAACTCGGCCGGGTTCTCAAGTGCGTAAGGGTCGATCGGCAATTCGGCCCCGTTGCGCCGTTCGTCGCGCAGGCGGTTCCAGGCGCTGGAGAAAACCTGCGACCAGACGCGGCGATCCATCCGCCGGTGCAAAGGTGGAAAGCCGTTGGCCTCCCCGTTCTGCATGTCGAGCTTGTGCGCCATTTCGTGGATGACCACGTTGTGCCCTGGCGCCTTGCGGTCTTCCAATATGTCGGTCCACGACAGGATCACCGGCCCGCGCTCCCACGCCTCGCCAGACAGCACCGAATCACCCTGGTGGAGCACCCCCGCCTCGTCGAGGTGCTCGCGGCGCGGAATGAATGCAGCCGGGTAGACGATGACACTGTGCCAGCCGTCGTACCAGTCGAGGCCGAGTTTCAGGATCGGCACGCAGGCGTGCGTTGCAAGCAGGACGCGGTCAGCATCGTCCAACTGCAAGCCCTGGACCGGCTCCAACGCCTTGCGCTGCAGGAACAGCGTGGCCAGCACGCGCAACGCAGCCTGGTCGGTTGCACCGAGGCGCCGCGCCGGAGCGCAATGCCGCAGCGCATGCCGCCAGTGCGCCTCGGCAATCGGACGCCTGGCGACGATGCGTCGTACCCGCCAGTTGCGAAGCTTGTCGAACATGACCATCCGCCGTGGGCGTAGGCCACCAAGGATCGGGGCCACCGCGCGCTTTCTCAAGGCGGATCGCCCAACCCTCCCTGGATGGACGATCAGTCAACCTGAAGGCGACGACGCACCGCCCAGCGTGGCGGCGACTGGTATCCTGCGTGGCCGACGCTCGCGCACCCAGGCTTCATTTCCACCTGCCGCCTCGCCGTGGGACGGTCCTCTCCTCGCCATGCAGGATGCCAAGCCGTGTCCCGAACCATCGCCTTGCTCACCATCATTGCGTTGTCCGCCCCGTTTGCCACCTGGGCCCAAGCCAGCAAGACAGCCACCGACAACGACGCGCTGCGTGCCAGTACCCGGCAATACGTGGCCGCACACGAGCCGGCGATCCTCCGCGAGTTCACCGGACTGCTCGCGCTGCCGAACGTCGCCGCCGACCACACCAACATACGACGCAATGCCAACCTGCTGGTTGCGTCACTGAAAAAGCGTGGTGTCGATGCACGGCTGCTGGAATTTGAAGGCGCGCCGCCAACCGTCTACGGCGAGCTCGCGGTACCCGGTGCCAAGCGCACGGTGATCTTCTACGCGCATTACGACGGCCAGCCGGTGATTGCCGCGCAATGGGCTACTCCGCCCTGGACTCCCACCCTGCGCAACGCGCCGCTGGAAGATGGCGGCCAACCGATCGCGCTGCCAATCGCGGGCGCTGCGGCGCTCGGCCCGAACACGCGGATCTATGGGCGCTCGGCCGGTGACGACAAAGGCAGCATCATGGCCATGCTGGCGGCGCTGGACGCGCTGCACGCGGCCGGGCGCAAGCCGTCGGTCAACGTCAAGTTCTTCTTCGAGGGCGAGGAGGAAGCTGGCTCGCCGCACATCGTCGGCATCCTGCAGAAATACAAGGGCCTGCTCGCCGCCGACATGCTGCTGCTGGGCGATGGCCCGGTATACCAGAACGGCGAGCAGCAACTGCTGTTCGGTGTGCGCGGCGACGCTGACATGGAGCTCACCGTGTTCGGCGCAACACGGGCGCTGCACAGCGGGCACTACGGCAACTGGGCACCAAATGCGGGCGTGCTGCTGGCCAACCTGATCGCCAGCATGCGCGACGACGACGGGCACATCAAGATCGATGGCTACTACGCCGATGTCGCTCCAATCACCGCCGCGGAACACGCGGCGATCAAGGCGATGCCGCCGATCGACGCGGAATTGCGCACGGCGCTGGGACTTGCCCGTACCGAAGCCAATGACGCGCCACTCGGGGAACGCGTGATGATGCCCGCGCTCAACGTGCGCGGGCTGGATTTCGGCGCCGTCGGCGAACACGCGCGCAACGTCATCCCGACCGAGGCCAAGGCCTCGTTTGATTTCCGCCTGGTCCCGAACCAGACCCCGGCGCATTTGCGCGAACTGGTGACCAGGCACATCGAAAGCCAGGGCTACTTCGTCACCGCCGGCCCAGTCACCAGGGAGATGCGCCTGGCACATGCGCGCATCGCCCAGGTCGTCTGGGGCGACGGTGCCTATCCGGCGGACCGCGTGAGCATGACCTCGCCATCCGCACGCGCCTTGATCAGGGCAACCAGCGACAAGGCCGGCAAGCCACCGATCCTGGTGCCGACTTCGGGTGGCAGCTCGCCGAACTACGCCTTCACGCAGACCTTGCGCGTACCGGTGATCAACGTGCCGATCGCCAACTACGACGACAACCAGCACGCCGCGGACGAAAACCTGCGCCTGCAGAACCTGCGCGATGGCATCGAGCTGTACACGCAGATCTTTGCGCGCCTGGGCACCGTCGGCTGGTAGTCCGCGTCAACCACCGTATTGCTTCGGGATCGGCAGCTCGGCGCTGGCCGCTTGCCAGTAGATGGTGACCACCCACCAGCGTTGTCCGTCGAACAGCAATTGGAAGCTGTTGATACCGCGCTGGAACGGCTCGGCGTCGGTGGTTGCGTGACGCGAGTCGTAGGTGCTGAACACCTGCGCAATGGCGCCAAAGCGTTCCACCGTGCGGTGCGTCTCGCGCTCGAAGAAGCCCTGCCCTTCCAGCGTCGGGCCAGCGCGCTTGATGTAGTCCTCCACGCTCAACATGGTGGTCCTGGTGATGCCGCCGGCATCAGCATGCGCGGGAATCAGCCTGGCGCCGGGTACGAACAGCGAACGCATCCGGTCCCAGTCCCGCTTCTGGCCTTTGGGGCCGGAAATCACGTCGTAGACCGCGGCCATGATTGCATCCATCGAAGCCACGTCCGCAGGATGCGCCGCGGGAGTCGCTGACGGGGTTGTGCCGGATGGGGACGTTTGCTGCGCGATGGCGGTCTGCAGCGTCAAGCAGCCCAACGCGACGGCACCAGCAAATACAATTGCATGGAATGCGATACGTTTCATGATCACCCCCGGGTCGTGGTGCAGCGTGGCGAGCTGGCGTCGCCGTTGTACCGAAAAGCCCCGCCAGTGTCCACGCTTGTTGACGGCTCTTTGCCCTGGCCAGTCGTGCGCAGCCGCGCAGCGCCGCTGTCCGGGGCTTCGCGGCCTGGTGGCCCGACGTCATCTCAGGAGGACCCGGACCTCGATCGCGACAGCCCGGACTGCGCTGCTGGCAAACGCCCAAACACTGACGCAGCACCTGAGCCAGCCAAGCCAGCGCGCAAGTCGGCTCCGGTGGGTTGCTGGAACAGGGCCAGGCCAAACTCCGGCAGGATGGAGATCAGGTGGTCGAAGATGTCCGACTGCGCGTCTTCATGCTCCACGAAATCGGTATTGGCCGTATAGGCGTAGATCTGCAGGGGAATGCCGTCGGCACCGGGATCGAGCTGGCGGACGGAGCAGAGCATGTCGTGGTTGATGTCCGGACTGCGGTCGATATAGGCCTGCATATAGGCGCGGAAGCTGCCAAGGTTGCTCAGGCGGCGATGGTTGACGGTCGCGGCGCCTTCGGTGCCGATCCGCCGGTTCCACTGTGCAATCTCATCGTGCTTGCCGGCGAAGTAGTCCTTCAGCAGGTTGAACTGGCGCAGGCGCGCAAGCTCCTCCTCCGTGTGGAAGTGCACGCTGGTCACGTCGATGTGCAGTGCCCGCCGGATGCGTCGCCCGCCGCTGTCGTACATGCCGCGCCAGTTGCGGTAGGAATGCGATATCAGGTGCCAGGTCGGAACGGTGCTGATGGTCTTGTCCCAGTTCTGCACCTTGACCGTGTGCAACGCAATGTCGACCACGAACCCATCGACGTTGGCCGATGGCATCGCGATCCAGTCACCCAGGCGCAGCATGTCGTTTGAGCCAAGCTGGACGCTCGCCACCACCGACAGGATGGTGTCCTTGAAGATCAGCAACAGCACGGCCGAGACCGCGCCCAGGCCGGCCAGCAGGGTCAGCGGCGAGCGGTCGATGAGCATGGCGATGATGACAATGATGCCGACGACGGAGATCAGGATCTTCAGCAGCTGCATATAGCCCTTGAGCGAGCGGGCGCTGCCGGCAGGCGATGCCTGATACAGGTCTTCCAGCGCCGACAGCGCAGCATTCACCGCGAGCATCGCAAACAGGGCAACCAGGGCCAGCACCACGTTCGCCGTCACGGCCTCGGCGGCGGGCGGCAGGTGCGGTATTGCCGGCAACCCGTAGCGGACCACCAGCAGCGCCAGCACCTGCGCCAGTCGCCTGGGCACGCCACGCCTGATCAGTGCCTCGTCCCAGTGCCAGGTCGTACGCGCACTCGCCACATGCACGGCGCGGATCATGGCGAACCGCGCCAGGTGGCCAGCCAGCCAAGCGAGCAGGAGCAGCAGCGCGCAGGCCACCAGCGTGCGCACCCAGTCCGGCCGCAGGAGCAACTCAAGCGTTTGCATCGATCGTCACCAACAACATCAGCAGGTAGGAAGCCCTACCTTAGCAAGCGTCGCGTGATGAAGCCCGGCGGCCGGCGTCGCGCCGGCCAAACAACATCTGGTGCCTGGTGCCTGGCGACTGGCAATGGCAATCGCCGGCTGGCAGCCGCGAGCCAGCACGCGGCCCCTGCCATTGGTCATCGTGACCGTCCGCCAGCGACGTGGTAGCGTGTGGCCATGTCGTGCATGGGGTGCACGGCCACCGTTCCGTCACCACCGCACCGGGAGCACCGATGAATCACGCTGGGTTGTGCGCGCTCGCTTTCGTTTCAGTTGCGCTCGCGGCGTGCTCCGCGCCAAAGCCGCCAACCACCATGTCCAAGTCAGCTCCGGCAACGGCGACATCGTCCCACTTCGATGCCCTGGCCTTGTTCGCGCCGTTTGCGCACCAGTATCCGGTCAACCGCTACCGCGCCGCCGATGGACGCCCAGGCCCCGACTACTGGCAGAACCGTGCCGACTACAGCATCCAGGCGACGCTCGATCCCGGGACGAAGGTACTGACCGGCAGCGAAGTCATCACGTATACCAACAACAGTCCGCAAGCGCTGGGCTACGTCTGGCTGCAACTGGACCAGAACATCTACAAGGCCGGCTCGCGCGGCAGCTTCGCCTTCCCGGGCACACCGGACGCGAACCGCCAGACCGACGGCGACGTCATCACCGCGGTCCAGGTCGAGGCCGGCGGCAGCATGTCCGTGGCCAAACACACGATCAGCGATACGCGCATGCGCGTGGATCTGCCCAAGCCGGTGGCCGGGAACGGCGGCACGGTCAAACTGCACATCGACTGGCATTACACCATGCCCGAGTCCGGTGGCCGCACCAACTGGTACACCACCAAGGACGGCGACGTGTTCGAGATTGCGCAGTGGTACCCGCGCATGGCGGTCTACGACGACTTGCGCGGCTGGGACACCCTGCCCTACGTCGGCAGCGAGTTCTACCTGGAATACGGCGATTTCGACTACGCCATCACCGTGCCGGCGAACATGATCGTGGCCGGCTCCGGCGAGCTGGTCAATCCGGCAGACGTCCTCACTCCCACCGAGCAGCAGCGCCTGGCCCAGGCGCGCGCGAGCGATGCGACCGTGGTGATCCGTACACCGGAGGATGTCGCCAATCCGGCCAGCCGACCGAACCAGGGCACCCGGACCTGGCGCTTCAGGATGCATGACACCCGCGACGTGGCATTTGGTGCCTCCGCCGCCTACGTCTGGGATGCCGCGCGCATCAATCTACCCGATGGCAAGCACGCCATGGCACAGTCGGTGTACCCGACCGAGAGCATTGTGGACGGAGGCTGGCAGCATTCCAGCCAGCACATCAAGTACACGGTGGAGTTCTTCTCCAAATACACTGGCCTGGTCTATCCGTGGCCAAACGCCATTGCCGAGGCCGGCAATGCCGGCGGAATGGAATATCCGGGCATCGTGTTCGATGACTGGAAGTCGAGCGGCAAGAACCTCTTCATGCTCACCGTGCACGAGATCGGGCACGACTGGTACCCGATGATCGTCGGCTCCAACGAGCGCCGTGCTGCGTGGATGGACGAGGGCTTCAATACCTTTGTCGATGCGCTCGCACAGGCGGACTGGGGCAAGGCGCACAACGGCGAGTTCGCACCCAAGCAGGATGGTGAATACGCGCCACTGACCGGCGACCCTGCAAAGGACATCGTCACCCAGGTGTTCGACGACCCGGATGCGCCGACGATCCTTGCCGCACCGGACGTGGCACCTGGCAAGTACAGGCACCCGATCAGCTACTTCAAGGCCGCGTATGGCCTGACCCTGCTGCGCGAGGTGATCCTCGGCCCCGAACGCTTCGACGCCGCGTTCACACAGTACACGCGCGACTGGGCATTCAAGCATCCCTCGCCATCCGATTTCTTCCGCACCATGGACAGCGCCGCGGGCGAGGATCTTTCCTGGTTCTGGCGCGGCTGGTTCGCCAACAACTGGAAGCTCGACCTGGCGGTCACTGGCGTGAAGTACGCCGACAACGACCCGGCCAAGGGAGCGCAGGTCACGGTTGCCAACCTCGAGCGCATGGCGATGCCGTCCACGCTCAAGGTGACGTTCGACGATGGCAGCACCACTGACGTCCAGGTGCCGGTCGAGGCCTGGATGCGCAACACGGAGCTTGCCGTGTCGGTGCCCGGCGGCAAGCGGATCAAGAGCGCGACCATCGATCCGGACGGCTTGCTGCCCGACATCAACCGCGCCAACAACGCCTTCCCCGCCGCCAGCAGGAAGTAGGACTCAGCGGCAGCTTTGCCAGTGCGGAATGGCGGGGAACCTTTAGCACCGGGGCCGTCAACCTCAGTGTGGCCGGGAAGCCTCAGGCCCCCGCTTCGGCCGCCTCGCGACCCTGCTGGCGGATGATGGCTTCTTCGCGCGCATCGATGATCGATTGCATCACGCTGTCGATGTCCACCTCACCTTCGTCGAACACGAAGTGGCCAGTCAGTTCGCTGTCCGGCCGCAGTTCGCCCTGCTCGAACAACGCCCACATTTCCTCGGCGTAATGGGTATCGAGCAGTTCCGGTGCGAAACGCGACAGGCAGATCGTGATGTTGCCCACGTCCCGTCGCAGCATGTTACGAGCCGCATTGTTGCCAGCGGCGCTGACCACCTGCGGCAGATCGATGATGACCGGACCATCGGCTGCCACCAGCACGTTGTATGCGGACAGGTCGCCGTGGATCAGTCCCGCGCACAGCATGCGCGCGACCTGACGGACCAGGAAGCAATGGTATTCGCGTGCCGTCTGTGCCGACAGCGCCACCTCGCCCAGCCGGGGTGCCGCGCAGCCCTCGGCATCGACGACCAGCTCCATCACGAGCACGCCACCGAAATAGCCATACGGACGCGGCACGCGGACACCAGCGCCCGCCAGCTGGTACAGCGCATCCACCTCGGCGCTTTTCCAGGCGGCCTCGGCTTCCTTGCGTCCGAACTTGCTGGCCTTGCCCATGGCGCGCGCCTGCCGGCTGCCACGCACCTTGCGTCCTTCCTGATACTGGACGCGCTGCTGGAAGCTGCGTTGCGCCATGTCCTTGTAGACCTTGGCACAACGCACCTCGGCGCCCGAGCGCACGACGTAGACTGACGCTTCCTTGCCGCTCTTCAGCGGGCGCAGGACCTCATCGATCACACCGTCGTCAATCAGCGCCTGCAGGCCGGCGGGAGGATTCATGCGTGGGAGGGCTCGCTGATGGATGGAAGCCGCCCATTATGACTCACCGGCTGCCGTCAGCCGAGTGCGCGGGCCGCCCTTGCGGGAACGCGTCATTCCCACTGACGCGGCGATCAATCGTGGCTTCGCCCCGCCGGCACATGGGCCCGCCTTTGCCTGAGCGCATCCAGGCTCCATGGCCCACCGCCGGCCGCGGCCAGATACAGGAACGCAAAGCAATACAACACGGCCAATTCCCCGCGGTTCACCAGCGGGAAAAAGCCACCCGGCGCATGGGCCATGAAATAGGCAACCGCCATCATCCCGGAAAGGATGAACGCGACCGGACGGGTAAACAGCCCCAACAAGAGCAAGCCGCCACCAAACGCCTCGAGCACGGCGGCCAGGCCGTGGAGCGAAAACAACTCGACTGGACCCATCACAGCGGGATACTGGAACAATTTCGCCGTGCCATGCGCCATGAACAGGAACGCCATGACGATGCGCAACAGGCTCAGCAGGTATGGCCTGACTGAATCGGGCAGGTTCTTGAGGCTCATGGGGGTCTCCGTCTGCGTGGTCAAACAGGTGGATGCGGAAAGCGGCCGGCAAGCGGTGCAGGCGTGAGGGTGGCGCGTCAGGCCATCGGCCAAGCGTACCCTACCAACCCCCGCCGCCACCGCCTCCGCCGCCACCGCCGGAAGATCCGCCGCCGCCCGAACTCGAACCCGGAGCCGTGGTGGACGAGGCAATCGCGTTGGATACCCCCGAGCCGAGGCTGTCGGCAAAGCTGCTGAAGCTCGCGGCGCTGAACGTGTCGGGGCCCGTACCGCGATACCAGCGCGGCGTGGCGGCCTGCATCTGCGCCGGTGTCAACACCTGGGCAAAGCGTTCGGCCCAGGCGTTGCCGACGTCCAGTGCCAATGCATACGGCAGGTAGGCGGCAAACAGCTCCGGCTTCGACTCGGGCCGGTAGCGGGAATCCAGCTCCTGCTTTTCGGCGACGCCCAGATACCAGCGAAAGCCCTTGATCCCGTCGAGCAGCCGCGCGCCATCCTGGGTCGGCGCCTTCATCCAGTGGTAAAACGCGATGTTGGTGCCGATCAGCGCGACGAACACGGGCAACATGGCATATCCGACGATACGGCCGAACATCACCAGGCCCGCGATTTCGCCAGCCACGAAAGGCAGCGCAAACAGCCAGATGCCCAGGCTCTTCAGGACGCCGTGCCAACCGTTGCCGCGGCTGACCGTGACCGCGATGCCGAGCAGGACAAAGACCGCCAGGCTCCAGAACGACAGCCACACCAGCATGCCCCAGGCTTCCGGCGGACCGCCACGCATGGCCGCGAACAAGGTTGCGAGGCTGATCGCGAGCCCTGGCAGCAGCTTCCTGCGGTTCGTCATGAAATATTTCTTCTCGTAGTCGAGTGCCAGTGCGGCCTTGTGCGCAGCGCGCGCAGCGCCCATCACGGCATGGCTGGTGTTCTTCAGCACGACGCGGCCACCGGCGGCAAACAGCGTCGCCAGCAGGCGGTTGGCGTCGCGCGGCACGGGCGTTTTCGCGACCTCCGCCGAGCGCACCAGCGTATAGACGTCCGCGGCGTCCTGTTCGATGGTCAGGCGACCGCGTGCGGCCAGGTCCAGCACGCCGGCGGTGAAGCACGTATTGTCATAGCCCATGTCCCGCACGTAGCGCAGGGCTGCAGCCGAGTCACCATCCGGTGGCTCGTAGCGTGCCACCAGCGGCGCGCTGGCTGGATCGCGTCCATACCGCCTCCAGGCCCACCCGTAGTACAGCCACAATGCCAGCAGGCCTAGCAGGCCCACCAGCACACTGCGGTTGTCGCGCAGCAGCCAGGCGAATTTCTGTGCGCGTCCCGGCTCGGCAACGATGCCCTTGGGAAATTCCAGGACCAGGCTCAGGTTTTCGTGCGGACCCAGCGGCCGCGTGGTGGTGTAGCGCGCACCATCGGCAAGGAGCTGGATGGAAAGCTCCTGCGCCCGCGAACCCGCAGTGCCCGTGTAGCCATACGCGCGCAGCGCGGCGGCTGGTACGTCCACCGGCAGTTGCACCGTCGCGCTGGCCACGGCGATCGGAAAGTCCCAACCGGTGCCGGTGACATTCCAGTACAGCTCGTCGTGGTCGGCGAAGAAGCCAAGCTGCCTCGTGGTGTGGTAGCGGATCACGTAATGATGCCGCCCCGGGCTCACGTCCCGGCTTTCATCGCCGAGGTAGATGCGCACGCCATTGCCGCGGCGTTCGCTGCGCCATGCCACGGGAGCATCATCGAGACTGGCGCCCAGCATCGTGAAGTCGACGCGGTAGCGGTTGTGCTGGGCGTCGCGGTAATCCGTGGGGAAGTCGCGGTAGATGCCGTGCCGGATTGCGGCACCCTCGGCCACCACCACGATGTTCTCGGCGACGGTCATGCCGGCGTCGGCACCGATCTGGATATCGCTGTGGTACTCGACAATGCGCTCGGCGGCGATCACCGGGACGACGACCAGGGCCATGCAGGCAAGCAGGACCAGGGACAGCGCCAGGCGGGGGCGCCTCACGTCGGTCGCTCCTGATCGAGCCGCACCTGTACGCCGGCGCGCGCGTCATCTTCGGCGGCGAAGAAATCCGCATCCCGAAACCCGGTGGCGCGAGCGACGAGCAAGTCGGGGAAGCGCTGGATGTCGGTGTTGTATTCGCGCACCGAGCCGTTGTAGAAGCGCCGCGCGTGGGCCAGTGCATCTTCCACCGCCACCAGCTGGCTGGACAATTGACGGAAATTGGCGCTGGCCTTGAGCTCGGGATACGCCTCGGCCAGCGCAATCAGGCGGCCAAGATCGGTCGAGAGTGCGGTTTCCCTGTCGCCGCGGTCGGCGATCGACTGCGCGTCACGCGCCCGGCTGCGCTCCAACGCGACCCGTTCGAGCAGGCCCGCCTCATGCTGCATGTAGCCGCGTACCGCCTCGACCAGCAGCGGCACCAGGTCATGCCGCCGCTGCAACTGCACGTCGACATCGCTCCACGCCACGTGCACCTGGTTGCGCGCACTTACCAGGCGGTTGAACACCCAGATCACATAGGCGGCCAGCACCAGCAACCCAAGTATCGGAATCATGCCGTCCCCCTTGCCCCGATTGGCGCACCCCTGCGCATCGCCAGCCCGCCCAGCCGGCATCGTCGCACAAAACCGGATGCCCGCAACTTGCCGGCGCATGTCGCGGCCGGGCTTGCGTCGCGGGAGCTGGTCCACGGGCACCATCCCCGACCATTTGCCAAGAATATCGCCCACTCCTGGGCTCCCGCGTCACTGCCACCAACGCATCCACGCGGGGCCTCGTGGTATATCGTGCGGGGCATACGCAAGGCTCTCGGCGGGGGGTGCTTCCATGGGTTCAACTGACATGCGGCGTCGCGCTTTCCTCAAGACGGTGCCTGCCGTCGCGGTCGGCCTCGCGACCTTGCAGGCATCAGCAAGGGGCGCGACCCCTACGCCGCAACCGCCCATTGCCGAAACAAACTTTCCCCCCGGGCGGGACTATCCCATGCGATCCCTACCGTTCTGGGATGTGACGCTGAAGGACGATTTCTGGGCACCCAAGGTGACGCGCAACGCCGAAGTCACGGTGCCGTTCGAGATCGACAAGCTTGGCGTCGTCGGCGACGGACTCGAGGGCGGCGTGCTGGAGGCGGCCATCTATATCGCCAAATCGCGGCCCGACCTGCATATGCAGGATTACGTCGAGCGCTGCCTGCAGCCCATGCTGGCAGCGCCGACCGCGGGCTATGAGCACCGGCAATTCGAGCTGGGCGCGGCGCTCTGGTTCACCCATGGCGACCGCCGGCTGATCGACAAGTGTCTGCCTCAGGCCGCCACGCTGGAACGAGAATTCCGCGAGCAGGATCCACCCTACCCCGGCGGCGAGCGGCCATCGATGAGCTGTGCCTTCCTCTATCGCGTGACGCGCGACCCGCGCCACCTTGCGCTTGCCAAACACTATCTGGACATCCGTGGGCGTGCCGATTCCCCCGGGCGCAGCCGCCACACCCAGAGTTGGTTGCCCGTGCTCGAACAGCGCGAAGCGGCCGGGCATGCGGTGAATGACGCCACGCTGATGCTCTCGCTGCTGGACGTCGGCGTCTACACCGGCGACCGGCGCTATTTCGACGCCGCCCACGCGATCTGGACCGACGCCGTCGCCAACAAGCTCTATGTCACCGGCGGGATCGGGCAGACCGGCAATGAAGGCTTTGGCCGTCCACATGTGTTGCCCAACCTCTCGGCCTATGCCGAAACCTGCGCTACGGCAATGTTCCAGAATCTCAACCAGCGCTGGTTCATGGCCACCGGCGATTCGCGCTACATCGATCTGCTCGAGCGCGGCATGTACAACAACTTGTTGAGCGGCGTGTCCCATTCCGGCGACCACTTCTTCTATGTCAATCGCCTGGCCAGCGCCGGCGACGGGCGTGACGAGCGTTGGCAACACGCATCGCTGGAATGTTGCCCGCCCAACCTGGTGCGTTTCCTCGCCTCTATGCCGGGAATGATCTACGCGCAGGACCAGGCTGGCGCGATCCACGTCAATCTCTATGTATCGAGCGAGGCCAGCTTCGCCGTTGGCGATGGCACCCTCCGACTGGCCGTGGACAGCCAGATGCCTTGGCGTGGCCGGACATGGATCAAGCTTGGTGCGACCACACCGCTGCAGGCCACCTTGCGCCTGCGCATCCCCTGCTGGGCACGCGACGAGCCGGCACCGGGCAACCTGTATCGCTATATGGATCGTGCCAAGCCTGTGGTCATCAGCGTGAACGGGGCGGCGGTGTCGGCGCAGCCGGATCGGCTGGGCTATGTGGCCATCGAGCGCGAATGGCGCGACGGCGACATCGTGGCCATCGACCTGCCGGTAGCGCCGCGCCGCATCGTCGCCGACGCGCGCGTGCACGAGACGGCGCGGTGCGCGGCCATCTCGCTGGGGCCTATGGTCTATGGCGCGGAATGGCCCGAGGCGCCGGGCCGCAAGGCGCTGGACCTGGTGGTGGCGCCCGATGCGCCGCTGACCCCGCGCTTCGACGCCGGCTTCATGGGCGGCGCGATGCTGATCGACACCGTGGCGCACCACGCCGCCGATCCGTCGGGCAAGACCGCCAAGCTCACCCTGATTCCCTATCATCTCTGGGCCAACCGCGGTGCAGGCGAGATGAACACCTG
Organism: Lysobacterales bacterium; assembly: GCA_017305055.1. GTDB lineage: Bacteria > Pseudomonadota > Gammaproteobacteria > Xanthomonadales > Rhodanobacteraceae > Rhodanobacter. The sequence continues at coordinate 27,104 of JAFKMZ010000008.1, read as the reverse complement.
GCTGCTGACGGCGGATTATGAAGTGGGCGACGTCGGCCCGGCCGGCGGCCTGATCTTTCACAAGAACCCCAACGCCGCCCGCGACGGCTGGCGCTACCTGGAAGCCATGCCGTTCGACCAGAGCCAGAGCGCGAAGTGGGGCTGCTTCCGCAACGACGTCACGGGCGCCAAGGGAACCGCCATAGGCACCGGCGAGCGCAATACCAGCGAGATGCTGGCGAGCTGTGACGAGCCGGCCAGCGCCGCCCGCCTGTGTGCCACGCTCAGCTTCAACGGCGTGAGCGATTGGTTCCTTCCCTCGCGCGACGAATTGACTGCGATGTACCAGGCACTGAAGGCCACCGGCATTGGCGACTTCCGCGACGCCGGCATGGTCGACAACTGCGAATACTGGACCTCTTCCCAGAACGACACGGACATGGCCACCCACATCGACTTCGCCGATGCCGGCCGCGTCCACGGCGACGACAAGGATTATCCACGCCGGGTCCGCGCGATCCGGGCGTTCTGACAGCCGGGGGACAGATGAAAAAGCTGGCGCTCCTGGTGGCCCTGCTCGCGTCCGCGTATACGGTCAAACGTTCCAGTAAAAGCATCGAGCGGCCGGGCTGCCTCGGCCACGGCGGCACTCGCCCCCGCGCGGGCGGTGGAATCGTGCAACGGGATTCGGCCATGCCACTCCCGCTTCCGCGGCAGTGGCAGGTTGGTCCGGAGCACCTGGACTCAGCGGAATACCATGCCGCCATCGGTGATGATGGCCTGCCCGGTGATGTAATCCGAATCGGTCGAGGCCAGGAACGACACCAGGTTCGACACGTCTTCCGGCTCCTGGGTGCGTCCCATCAAGATGCCTTCGGAAAACTTCTGGAAGGCCTCGCCAGGCTTGGTACCCATGTACTTGCTCATGGCCGCGTCAATGCGATCCCACATCGATGTCCCCGCCACGCCGGGGCAATAGGCGTTGACCGTGATCTTGTACTTGGCATATTCCTTTGCCGCAGTTTGCGTCAGCGAGCGCACCACATGTTTGGTGGCGCAATAGATTCCCAGCATTTCATAGGACTCGTGTCCGGCGATCGAGCAGGCATTGATGATCTTGCCGATGCTGCCCTTTTGCTTGCGCATTTGCGCCGACGCCGCCTGCATGCCGTAAAGCACGCCGTTGACGTTGATCCGGAAGATCTTGTCCAGGTCATTCGGCCTGACTTCATCCAGCGGCTTGACCTGTTCGATTCCCGCATTGTTGACGAACACGTCGAGACGCCCAAATGCCTTCACCGCCTTGGCGACCAGCGCCTTTTGGTCTTCCAGCCTGGAAACGTCGCCCTTGAACGTTTCAACGGCATATCCGGCATCCTCGAATTGCTTGCGCGTTGCCGCAAGCTGCCGGGCGTTCAAATCGGACAGGACGACGGCCATGCCGTCCGCCGCAAGGCGCTGAGCAATCCCTTTGCCCAGGCCGTCGGCCCCGCCGGTGATGACCGCAACGCGCTGCACGGCGGCGCTTTTGGCGCCGGCTTTGGGTGCGCGGAGTTGCGTGCCGGCTTTCTTCGCGCCCTGGACGGCCGTGCGTCTGAGGCCGGCCGTCTTGCGCGTAGAGCCAGTGGTGGCGGAAATGCTCTTGTCGGATTGTCGGACATTTGTCTGGGGGCTCATGCGAATTCTCCGCTTGGGCGCCCCAGCATCTCGTACGAGCGGTTAAGTGTATGTCTTGGCCGGCAAGGCCCATGCATGGAGGCAGCGTCCGGCGTGGTTCGCCTTGAGGAAGCTCGCCTCGACACCGGTCCGTCTGCAAAGCGGCCCGGATGCCGTGATGGAACGTGCGGAGGCCGTTCGAATCAGTCGTGATCGGGCCAGGATCCGTATGGCAAGTTGCCGGTGGCGTGCGGCTTGTGGTGACATAGTCGCCGTTCGCCCTCATCGGCGGGCCGGCGCGGCAGCCGGGCGACAGCGCACCAGCGCAACCATCCGTGGCAGAGGAAGCAGCATGGAGACGACAGGTTTTTCGCATTGGCTGGTCGTGCTGGTGGAGACGTTCTCGGCCTTGTTCCTGCTGCTGCTGATATTGGCCGTGATGGTGCTGTTGGCCATGTGGGTGGCTGATCGCAACCAGACCGGAAACGCCGTGTTGCGCAACTTTCCGGTCATCGGCCACTTCCGCTACTGGTTCCTGCATCTGGGCGAGTTCTTTCGGCAGTATCTGTATTCCAGCGATCGTGAGGAGATGCCGTTCAACCGCGCGCAGCGCACCTGGGTGTACCGCGCCGCGAAGAATGTCGACAACACCAATGCGTTTGGATCCACGCGGGACCTGCGTGCCGAGGGCGTGCCGTTTTTCGTCAACGCGCCGTTTCCCGAGCTGGGCCTGGAGCATGTGGACCCGGTGCCGGTGACGATCGGGCCGTATGCACGCGAACCCTACAGCCATGCGCCGTTCTTCAACATCTCGGCGATGAGCTTTGGAGCGTTGTCGGCGCCGGCCGTACGGGCGTTGTCCCGCGGTGCGGCCAAGGCCGGCATCTGGATGGACACCGGCGAGGGTGGCCTGGCGCCATACCACCTCGAGGGCGGCTGCGACCTCATCTTCGAGATCGGCACGGCCAAGTACGGCGTGCGCACGCCCGATGGCAAACTCGACGACGACAAGCTGCTGGCGATCTGCGCCCATCCGCAGGTCAAGATGGTCAGCATCAAGTTGGGGCAAGGCGCGAAGCCGGGCATGGGCGGGTTGCTGCCGGCGGTCAAGGTCACACCGGAAATCGCGATGATCCGTGGCATTCCCGTAGGCGAGGATTCGCAAAGCCCGAATCGCCACCTGGATATCGGCAACATCGGGGAGCTGCTCGATGCGATCGCGCACATCCGCGACCTGACCGGCAAGCCGGTGGGCTTCAAGGCAGTGCTCGGCGGCGCCGACTGGATCGGCGACCTGTGCGATGAGATTGCACGCCGCGGCATACGCAGCGCGCCGGACTTCATCATCGTCGACGGTTCCGAGGGTGGTACCGGTGCGGCACCGCAAACCTTGATGGAAGGCGTGGGTCTGCCGCTGCACGAGGCCTTGCCCGCGCTGCTGGACATGCTGATCGTCAAGGGTTTGCGCGAACGCATCAAGGTCGTGTGCTCGGGCAAATGCGTCACCGCCTATGACGTGGCGTGGGCCTTGTCGATCGGCGCGGACTTCGTCAACTCGGCGCGTGGCTTCATGCTCGCGCTGGGCTGCATCCAGGCACTGCAATGCAACCGCAACACCTGCCCGACCGGCATCACCACGCAGAACCCGAAGTTGCAGCGCGGCCTGGTGGTCGGCGTCAAGAGCGAGCGCGTGTACCACTACGCGAAAAACCTGATGCATGAGGTCGGCATCATCGCGCACAGTTGTGGGGTCAGCGAGCCGCGCCAGCTCACCCGCAGGCATTGCCGGGTCGTTGGTGATGACGGCTTGTCAGTCCCGATGGAAAAGCTGTTTCCGTACCCACGGGCCGAGGCTACTGAATAGACGTCCTCGTGCTGCGGGCAGCGTGGTGGTCTCACACCATCCCCTCTTCCCGTGGCGCAGGCGAGATGAACACCTGGCTGCTGACGGATTGCGAAGCAGACGACATCGGTCCGGCCGGCGGCCTGATCTTCCGCAAGACCGCCGAGGCGGCCCGTGACCGCTGGCGCCACGTGAAAGCCATACCGTTCGATCAGAGCCAGAGCGCGAAGTGGGGGTACTTTCGGCGCCAGTCGCCGTCAAACGCTTGTTCATCCGCAACCGGAGCCGCGCCATGATCATCTCCGTCGTCAACCGATCCAAGTCGCTCAGCGATGAGGAAGTCCACACTGCGATACGCGCGATCAATCGACAAATTGCCTGCGACTTCGAGCCGTACTGGAGTTTTGGCGCCACGCTGCGCCTGGAAGGCTCACTCGGCGACAAGCCAGACAAGGACAAACTGCCTGAGCTGCGTGGCGATGCAATCATTTACCTGTGGGATGACACGGATGTCGCCGATGCGCTGGGTTACCACTGGGCGAACAATCGCGGAATTCCGTACGGCTTCGTGTTCACGGAGTTGTGCAGGCAGCTCAAGGAAAGCTGGACGGCGACCCTGTCGCACGAGGCACTTGAATTGCTGGGCGACGCCCAAGGCAACCTGCTGGTGCAGGGACCGCATCCGGAGGATCCGAACAGGCAGGTATTCCACTGGTTCGAGATGTGCGACGCGGTTCAGGCGCAGACCTACACGTTGGACGGCATCGAGGTGGCGAACTTCGTCCTGCCGCTTTATTTCACCGTCGAGGAACAGGAAGGGGGTCGCAACGATTTTCTGGGACGCGTGAAGGGCAGGAAGGCGCTCAAGTCGTTCGGCGTTGCCCCAGGCGGCTATATCGGATTCTTCGATCCGCAGACCAACCAGCAGACCACCTATACGGTACCTGGCGACAAGCAGGCCAGCCAGCGTCTGGCCATCAAGAACAGGTATCACGCCGGGCGCTCGTACGTGCGTACCAGGGGCGATGCAACCTTGCCCAGGGAGCAGGAGCATCAGCTCGCGTTGCGCACCGATACGATACCCACGGTTGCCAACGATCCGATTCGGCATGTCGTGGTGCTGATGCTGGAGAACCATTCGTTCGACCAGATGCTCGGCGATACGACCCGCATCTATCCTGATGTCGAAGGCATTCCGCAACAGGGAGCCGTGTACCAGAACGTATCCTCCCGCTCCGGCAAGGTTTATCCCCAGACGCCGACTGCGTCGGCCACGGTCAAGCCAGACCCGAATCACGATCTCGTCGATGTGCTGAAGCAACTCGGCGACAAGTCGACCTCGCCGATGGGTGGGTTCGTCGACTCCTTCCTGGATGTCGCTGGCGTCAGCGAGGACAACGCCGGGCAGGTCGAACAGGTGATGGCGTATTTCCCGCTGGGCGATACGCAAGCCGGGGACACCCTGCCCGCACTCCACGCGCTGGCACGAAACTTCCGGGTCTGCGATCACTGGTTCTCGTCGATGCCAGGTCCGACGTGGCCAAACCGCTTCTTCGTCCACAGCGGCACCTGTCTTGGCCATGTACTGATGCCGTCGCGCCAGCAGCCGGGAAACATGCGCCTGTACAACCAGGACACGATCTACGATCGTCTGGGCGGTTCTGCTGGCAGTTGGCGCATCTATCACGACGGTATCCCACAGAGCCTGGTACTGACTCACCTGTTGCCTTCCTTCGTGTTCGGTCCGCATTATTCCGCGATGGCCAATTTCTCCCGGGACGCGGGCGGGCCAGAGAAAGACTTTCCTGCCTACGTTTTCATTGAACCCAGCTACTGCGGCAGCAGCGAGAACGATCAGCATCCGCCAGCCGACATTGCAGCCGGTGACCGCTTGATAGCGGACGTCTACAACGCCATCCGCGGCAACGACGCGCTTTGGAAGTCCACATTGCTGATCGTGACCTACGACGAACACGGCGGCTTTTTCGATCATGTTCCACCGCCGGCGACAATCGCCCCGGATGACAACACCGGCGAATACAGCTTCGCGCGCCTTGGTGTGCGCGTACCGGCAATCCTGGTGTCACCCTGGCTGGAACGCGGCGTTTGCAAGACACCGTTCGATCACACGAGCATCCTGCGCTATGTCTGCGACAAGTGGGGCCTGGCTCCGCTGGGAATGCGCACCGATCCGGCAGCGGGGGCCTTTCAGGCGAAAAGCCTCGCGTCTGAACTCACGACCCTGGGCATGGCGCGCGAGGACACGCCAGCCTCGATTGCCGGGCCGCCGGTGCCGCGAGCGCGCGCCGTCGCAACCGAGCCCCCGGTGACAGGTTCACGCGAAGCACTGCTCTGGTTCATGGCCAATCTGCAGGAGGGCACACCAGGCGGGACGGATCCGGCTGCCCGACAGCGGGCGGCACAGGTCATGTCTGCGCGCAAGGGCCAGGCGCTGCGCCCGCTGACCGACAAGCAACTGGGCAAGGCTGCAGAGCGTCGTTTCACGGCGCTCGTGAAGGACAAGCAAGCCGAACCCGCAAGTACAAGCACAAAGCCGCCTGGCCCGCCGAAGCGCAAACGCGCGACGCGGGCGAAGGCAAGGGCTTGACGTTGCGGAACGTGTCGTCAGCTGCTCAAGGCGGCGACGAATCAGGAAGTAGACCTGGCACCGTTACGGTCACCGGCCACATTCACTATCGTCACGTCACCGATATCGGCCACCACGGACTGTCCGTCATCGAGAGTGATGAAGTACCGATCGTCGGGAGCGATCTCAGCGGTACCCAGGCGGCCATCGGCGGTACGGACGCGGGTAGTCGGTCGGTCCAACGGTCCTGCTTCCGTTTTCGTTGGCAGAGTCGCCGCGCGCAGAATCACGCCGCCACCTGGCTCGATCCCGCTGATCTTCACGATGCCGCGCCCCGCGAACCCCACGTACAGGGAGGGATTCGATGGCGTAGACCATTGGTCGAAATAACAGTTCGTCGGCAGTCCGCGCATCGCGCCGGTATCCAGCACGCGTTGCCAGGTCACGCCGTCAGTGGTCGTGAACGCCCCGGCAGCCCCCACCGCGAACCGCCGGCTCGGATCGAACGGGTCAAACTGCATGTCGCTCAGGACGACCTGGGTCGTTTCGCCGGCCTCATCCCGGTTGGCCGGGATGAGGCCGTTGCACGTGACCATGCGCTCCAGGCTTGCATCCACCTGCCAGCTGCTGCCGCCATCGTCCGTGCGCTTGATATGCTCGCCGTCGATCACGTAGAGCAGGTTCGGGTCATACGGGCTGACGAAAAAGCGCTTCGCCTGGTTGGCGTCCCGTCCTGGGATGAGCTGTTCCCAGGCGGTCATCCCCTGTGTCCACTTCCAGAGCCGCCTGCTGGTATCGCCGCCGACGTAGAACACTGTGCGTTCGCGGCCACCCGAGGCCTGCAGTACACCGATGCCCGGGTCCGGCAGGAAAGGCCCTATCTGCTCGACGGGACCGCTCTCGCGGTGGCCGAAGTTCGGGATGACGAACAGCGGCTGTTCCCTGAAGCTGCCGCCGGTCAGGGCCGGCGAAACATGCACGCCAGCATCACCGAACCCGACGATGTCGGCCCGGCCCTCGCCGGTCACGTCGGCCAGGCAGCGCAAATGGGCCTCCACGCGCCAGCCCTGATTGACGCCAAAGTCATCGAGAGCGACTTGTGGCGTGAAGACGAACGTGCCGTCGCCATGACTCAGCGCCACATACACGCCGGTGTCGCCAAACCCGACGATGTCGGCTCCGCCATCACCTGTGATGTCAACCAGGAAACGTGGGTGCTTGTCCACGCGCCACCCACCGGCCGTGTAGCCGAGGTCCGCCAGCACGAACTGCGGTGCCTGGAACGTGCCGTCGCCGTTGCTGAGCGCCGTCCACACCCCGGCATCACCAAAGCCCACGATGTCGGCTTTGCCGTCACCGGTGAGGTCGGCCAGCAAACGCGGATGCTTGTCCACCCGCCAGCCACCGGCGGCGTAGCCGAGGTCGGCCAACACGAACCGCGGTGCCTGGAACGTCCCGTCGCCGTTGCCGAGCGCCGTCCATACCCCCGCATCGCCGAAGCCCACAATGTCGGCCTTGCCGTCACCGGTGAGGTCGGTCAGGAAACGCGGGTGCTTGTCCACCCGCCAGCCACCGGCGTCATAGCCAAGGTCTGCCAGCACGAATCGCGGCGTCTGGAACGTGCCGTCGCCGTTGCTGAGTGCCGTCCACACCCCGGCATCACCAAAGCCCACGATGTCGGCCTTGCCGTCACCGGTGAGGTCCGCCAGTAAGCGTGGGTGCCGATCGACCAACCAACCTCCTGGCGTGTCCCAGTCGCTTCGCGCGTTGACCGCGCGGAGGTCGCGGGCGCGCAGGGCGACGGCGAGGTGGTCGACGTAGGTTACGGGCGGATCATCGCGGTGGAAGTTGCCAAAGTAGCGGATGACTGCGCAGTCCGTGGGCAGCGCCGGGTCATCCGCTGACAGGCTCTGTATAAGCGGACGATAGCCACGAATGACATACCCGCTCGAGGCGTTCCAGAGCGTGCTTCCGGTGCGTAACGGAGGTCCGGGGATGATCTGTCGATCGGCGGACGAGCAAATGTCCGGGAGATTGCCCGGTTGGGTCTCGTACAGCGCCAAGGTCTTGTCCCAGCGTGGAGTGAAGATCAGCATCGAGTGTGGCCGCAACGGATCGGACCAGGACGTGTCATTGTCCCCGCCGCCGTATTGCTGCGTGCTCCAGCTCTGCCCGCCGTCGGACGAGGCGAACCCGTCGTTGTCACCGGTGTTGAGCGACAGCAATGGGCCGTGCCCCGCAATCGCAGCACCGGCAAAATTCACGGTGGATAGCGAACTGATGCTGCCCGCCGGTTGGAAAGTGATGCCGCCGTCGGTGCTCCGGTCGATGCCACCGTCGCTCAGCAGCCAGACGGTCCCGGCGGTCGCGACATAGTTGCCGCGGTCGAAACCAGCATGGAAATCGGGGGAGAGGAACAGTCCATGCAGATCGACATGCACCTGACCGGTAGCGTCGAGCTGATGCCAGTCCGACTCGGACTGGGGATCGAGCGGGGCGACCCACGCCTCGCCAAGATTGTCCCCGAAGAAGCGCTGCGGGCCATAGAACAGCGCTTCGCCCTGGCCCGACCGGGTGATGGCGAGCCACACGTTCCCCGAGTCCTGATCGCCGACCGCCGGGATCGGTACGCTCTGCCAAGTCGACGCCATCGTCTGTGCGAAATTGCTGTAGTCGCCACGCCACAACTGGGGCAAGCCCGGGGCTGCGTTCGCGTCACGCGTGACGAACACCTCGAACGGCGAGCGCGGTGACACGACCATGACGCACTCGTTGTTCGAATTCGACAAGCCGACGACACTCCCCATCGGGCCAGGCAGGTTGCCGGCATCGGGCACCCAGGTGGCGCCACCGTCGAGGGAAACCTCGATACTACCGAAGGCCAAGGCGTAGACCGCCGGGGGATTGAGCGTCCCGGCGGGCGTGGCAGCGACGGCCACATGGTTGGCCGCCACCGGACGCTGGATGATCGGCCGCGTTGTGCGTATAGCCGTCCACCAGGACGCGCCGGCATCCCGGCTGACCGCCAGGGAATCCTGGCCGGCCGCAAACACCAGATGCGCGGTGCCCGGCGCCCAGACGAGCTGGCCAGCGGCGGGTGGACCACCTCCCGGACGTGGGAAAGAGTGGACCGGTGCCCAGGTCGCGCCAGCGTCACTGGAACGCCAGATGCCTGCGTCGTCGACCTCGCGGTCACTCCGTGCAATGGCGAGGACGGTCAGCAGGTTGCCAAAGTTTGGCAGCACGAACCGCAACGGGCCCGGGACGGCACCGTCTGCGTTGGCGGGGGCGACGTACACCCCGGCATCGCCAAACCCCACGATGTCGGCTTTGCCGTCGCCGGTGACGTCGGCCAGCAAGCGCGGGTGTTTGTCCACCCGCCAGCCACCGGCCGCGTACCCGAGGTCGGCCAGTACGAGCTGCGGCGCCTGGAACGTGCCGTCGCCACGGCCCAGCGCCGTCCACACTCCGGCATCGCCAAACCCCACGATGTCGGCCTTGCCGTCACCGGTGAGGTCGGCCAGCAAACGCGGGTGCTTGTCCACCCGCCAACCACCGGCCGCGTAGCCGAGGTCTGCCAGTACGAGTTGCGGCGCCTGGAACGTGCCGTCGCCATTGCCCAGCGCCGTCCACACGCCGGCATCGCCGAAGCCCACGATATCGGCGCGGCCGTCACCGGTAAGGTCGGCCAGGTAGCGGGGATGCTTGTTCACCCGCCAACCGCCGGCCGCGTAGCCAAAATTTGCCAGTACAAGTTGCGGCGCCTGGAACGTGCCGTCGCCATTGCCCAGCGCCGTCCACACGCCGGCATCGCCGAAGCCCACGATGTCGGCGCGGCCGTCACCGGCAAGGTCGGCCAGGCAGCGGGGATGCCTGGTCACCCGCCAACCACCGGCGGTGTAGCCAAAGTTTGCCACCACGAGTTGTGGCGTCTGGAACGTCCCGTCGCCGTTGCTCAGTGCCGTCCACACGCCGGCATCGCCGAAGCCCACGATGTCGGCGCGGCCGTCACCGGTAAGGTCAGCCAGATAGCGAGGATGCCTGTTCACCCGCCAACCACCGGCGACGTAGCCAAAGTCAGCGAGTACGAGTTGCGGCGCCTGGAACGTCCCGTCGCCGTTGCTGAGCGCCGTCCACACCCCGGCATCACCGAAGCCCACGATGTCCGCCTTGCCATCACCGGTGAGGTCGGCCAGGAAACGCGGGTGCTTGTCCACCCGCCAACCACCGGCGGTGTAGCCAAGGTCTGCCAGCACCAATCGTGCTGCCTGAAAGGTTCCGTCGCCGTTGCTGAGTGCCGTCCACACTCCGGTGTCGCCGAAGCCGACGATGTCGGCTATGCCGTCGCCGCTGATGTCGGCGAGCAGGCGCGGATTCCGGTTGACGAACCAGCGTGCCGAGTCCGGACCAACCGCAACCGACGGGATGCAGCATCCACCGAGCGCGCCTGGCACACCGAACTGGTCAGGAGCGGGCTGTTCCCACGTCAACTGGACCCAGGATTCGCCGCCGTCCGTGGAGACCCACAGGCCACTCGAAAACGATCCCGCGAAAACGAGCTTCCCGTCGTCCGAACTCGCGAGCGACAGCATTCTCCCGGTCACGTCCTGCCACTGCGGCCCAAATGACATGTTGGACCTGGTCGGGCTGACATCGGTAATGGTTGGCATGAGGAGTCACCCGCGGACGTTGTTGACCACGACATCAAGCGGAGGAAGCAGCGTGCTTTGTCTTCGCGACCATTGAGTCCCCGTTGCTGGAGCCACCCCCACGGTGGTCAACGGCAGGTGGCTGCGCATCGTGGTGACGACAAGCTCGCCGGCGTGCCAGAGTGAACATCGTCATGACAGCCGTGAGAAACCCGGTGGTGATCAACCACTCGAGCCCGCCGGAACCTTCATCAGGTCCCAGTCCCGTCAAGACCTCGATCCAGTGCGGGACAACGAGGAAAAGGCCAACCAGGCATGCGCCGAGGAAAGCAAGGAAGACCTCTATACGGACACGGAGTTGCAGGTGCATTGCCTGTCTCCACGTTGGCTGCCAGATGGTGGCATTGCCTGGGAGCCTGGATGACAGAAACCTCCGGGCTGCAAGCGCTCCGGAGCATACTCTCAGGCTGTAATCGTTACGTGACGGGTTGGCTGCTTGGCCTTGAAACCCTATCCCCGGGCAGAGGCCGCTGAATTGCCGCATGCGCGCAGCGGGAAACGAGGCCGGCTCACGCCCGCCCCCTGCGCCCTGGCGGCCTTACGCGGCAAATGCGACTAATGGCACTTGGCAGCCGCGGGCATTAACCTGCACCGTCGCGGTTTCGCAGCCGAGGGCCAAACATGTTGTCATCCCGCTCAACCAGTTCAACGCTGGCCTTGCGCCGTGCGCTGGTCGGCCTGCTCGCCATCGTCGCGCTCACCCTCATTCCTGGCAGCGCGCTTGCAGACGCTGCCGACGCGCATATCCCGCCGCCACAGGATCTGCCCTACCCCGGCACGATCCAGATCCACGTGGATGCCACCAATACCGCGCAGGGCATCTTCAAGATCCACGAGACCATCCCCGTGAGCCCGGGGAAACTCACGTTGTTCTACCCGAAATGGATACCGGGCACGCATTCGACGACCGACTCCATCGACATGCTGGCCGGGCTGACCATCACTGCCAACGGCACGCGCTTGCCCTGGACGCGCAACCAGTTCGACGTGTACGCGTTCCAGATGGATATACCGCAGGGCGTGTCGAAGATCGACGTGGACTTCCAGTCATTGTCGGGCCCCGGCGGCTCGCCGTTCGTCACCGTGACCGACAAGATGCTGGCGATCCAATGGAACATGGTGTCGCTGTATCCGGCCGGGTATTACACGCGCGGCATCGGGGTGGAAGCGAGCGTCACGCTGCCCGCGGGCTGGCAGTTCGGCACCGCGCTCGACACCCAGTCGCAGTCGGGCGGCAACGTGACGTTCAGGCCGACCACGTACAACACGCTGGTCGATTCGCCCATCTTTGCCGGGAAGTACTTCAAGCGGATCGACCTCGATCCTGGTTCCAAGGTACCGGTCCACATGGACCTGATCGCGGACACGCCGGCATACCTGGCGATCACCCCGGACGTGGTGCAACTGCAGCGCAACATCGTCACCCAGGCCTACCGCCTGTTCGGGGCGCACCACTACGCGCACTACGACTGGCTGATGGCGTTGTCGACCCAGTTGAACGCGGATTCGCACGAAGACCACCAGTCGGTCGGCGGTGGCTGGCCAGCGGAATATTTCAGCAAGTGGGATGAGAATGTTCCCAACCGGGACATCGTCGCGCACGAGTACATCCATTCCTGGGACGGCAAGTTCCGCCGTCCCGCGGATTTGTGGCAGCCCAACTTCAACCAACCCGAGGGCGGTTCCCTGCTGTGGCTGTACGAGGGCCAGACCCAGTACTGGGGCTTCGTGGTCACCGCGCGCGCCGGCGTCTGGACGCCCGAACAATTCCGCGGCGCCCTCGCCATGGTCGTGGCCAACTACGACCGCAACCGCCCGGGCATGGCATGGCGCACGCTCGAGGACACCACCAAGGACGCCGTCATCGCGCGCCGTCGCCTGCTTCCCTACCGCAGTTGGCAGATGAGCGAGGACTATTACAGCGGCGGTCAACTGATGTGGCTTGCGGCCGACGCCAAGATCCGCGAACTCACGCATGACAAGAAATCGCTGGACACGTTCGCGAAGGATTTCTATGGGATGGACAACGGCAGCTACGTCACCAGGACCTACACGCTGGACGATATCGTCGACACGCTGGACCACGTCGTGAAGTACGACTGGCGCGCCTTCCTGGACCGCAACGTCTACACACCCGCCCCGCCGCTCGCCACCGAGATCGAGGCGTCGGGCTGGAAGCTCGTCTACACCGATACCGAAAACGAATACGAACGGGCCTACGATGCCGCGCCGCAATCACCACGGCACATCTACAATTTTGCCTGGTCCATCGGCCTGACCATGAACCGGGATGGCACGATCAACGACGTACGCTGGAACGGCCCGGCGTTCAAGGCCGGCATCGGCAGCGGCGGTCGGCTCATGGCGGTGAACGGCCACGCCTACACGGATCACGTACTCAAGGACGCCATCACCGCCGCCAAGGACGGCGGTGCGCCGATCGAACTGCTGATACGCCGATTCGGTACAGACCATACGTTTGCGGTCGACTATCACGGCGGCCTGCAGTATCCGCACCTGGTGCGGATCCCGGGCACGAAGGACTATCTGGACGAAATCATCGCCGCGCGGAAATAGCTGGGGGAACCTCGGAGGCGTCCGTTGCATCCATTGGCCGGAAGCGCGAGCCGTGGTGTTGTGTTCCACCACGATGGTGCATCCCGGGCAGCGCCAAAACCGGTCGCTGCGATCATCTGGAGGTCGGCCATGAAACAGGTCAAGCTGAAATCATTGAAGCGGGTCATGCTGGCAGGTCTTGTCGCCGCAGCATTCTTGCCGGTGCTTGCGGGCGCGACAGCGACGTCATTCGATGTCGAGGGGCAATGGAACAACGGTTTCCTCCCGGGCGGCGGTACCTTCAGCGGCATGATGTCTGTAGACACCGTCATTGGCGAGATATCGGCGATGGACATCCTGTTCGCGGATTTCCCCGCGCTGCCTGCGTTCAACATCATTCTCAGCCAGCAAGCGTCGTCGGGTCAGTGGCTCGTGGGTCTCGGCAACGGCAGGCTGGATCCATTCGGGTCACCGGAACAAGTGTCGTTCAGCATCCTCACCACGCCAGGGGTGGGCTCCCTGGCCGGATTTGAAGGAGGCGTGATCCGCCAAGGTGGCTCGGGGATCCTCGACACGGGAACTTCGACAAGGATTTTGCAGAATTTCAAAGGCAGCATCACGCCTGCAGTCGCAAGCGTGCCCGAGCCTGCCGCGCTGGGGATGTTTGGTCTGGGCGCATTGCTGATCGGCGGATTCGTAACGCTGCGTCGGCGTATTGAAAGACCTGATTGACGACAGAGATCAGCACGTCCCTCCGTGATATGGGGAACGGGGGTCAGGCTCACCTCCGAACGGAGCAGCCGCTTCCTGCGCCACTACTCCACCATCGGCAGCTTGAGCCCCTGTTCTTTCGCACAGGCAATGGCGTCTTCGTAGCCCGCATCCGCATGCCGCATCACCCCGGTCGCCGGATCGTTCCACAACACCCGCGCGATCCGCGCATCGGCTTCCTTGGTGCCATCGCAGACGATCACCAAACCGGCGTGTTGCGAATAGCCCATCCCTACGCCGCCACCGTGATGGAACGACACCCAGGTGGCGCCGCTGGCGGTGTTGAGCAGCGCGTTCAGGATCGGCCAGTCGGACACGGCGTCGCTGCCGTCGCGCATGGATTCGGTTTCGCGGTTGGGCGAGGCGACCGAACCGGAATCCAGGTGGTCGCGGCCAATCGCGATCGGCCCCTTCAGCTCGCCGCTGCGCACCATGGCGTTGAAGGCGAGGCCGAGCTTGTCGCGCTGGCCGAGGCCGACCCAGCAGATGCGCGAGGGCAGGCCCTGCCAGTGGATGCGCTGCTCGGCCATGTCCAGCCAGTTGTGCAGGTGCCGGTCGTCGGGGATCAGTTCCTTGACCTTGGCATCGGTCTTCAGGATGTCCTCCGGATCGCCGGACAGCGCAACCCAGCGGAACGGACCAATGCCGCGGCAGAACAACGGGCGTACATACGCCGGCACGAAGCCCGGGAACGCAAACGCGTCCTTGCAGCCGACATCGAACGCCATCTGCCGGATGTTGTTGCCGTAGTCGAAGGTGGGAATACCCTGGGCGTGGAAGGCGAGCATGGCGTCGACGTGCACCTTCATCGAGCGCTTGGCGGCGTCGCGCGTACCGTCGGGATCGGACTGGCGGCGCTCGAGCCATTGCTCCACCGTCCAGCCCTGCGGCAGGTAGCCATTGACCGGATCGTGCGCGGACGTCTGGTCGGTGACGGCATCGGGCTTCACGCCGCGCCGGACCATTTCCGGCAGCACGTCGGCGGCGTTGCCGAGCAGCGCGATGGACTTGGCCTCGCCGGCCTTGGTGTACTTGGCGATGCGTGCCAGCGCATCATCCAGGTCGCTCGCCTGTTCGTCGACGTAGCCGGTCTTCAGGCGGAAGTCGATACGCGACTGCTGGCATTCGATGGCCAGCATGCAGGCACCGGCCATCACCGCGGCGAGCGGCTGCGCGCCACCCATGCCGCCCAAGCCCGCGGTCACGATCCACCGGCCTTTGAGGCTGCCGCCGTAACTCTGCCGCCCCATCTCGGCAAAAGTTTCGTAAGTGCCCTGGATGATGCCCTGCGAGCCGATGTAGATCCACGAGCCAGCGGTCATCTGTCCGTACATCATCAGGCCCTTGCGGTCGAGCTCGTTGAAGTGTTCCCAGGTCGCCCAGTGCGGCACCAGATTGGAGTTGGCAATCAGCACCCGTGGTGCATCGGTCGTGGTCTTGAACACGCCGACAGGCTTGCCTGACTGCACCAACAGGGTCTCGTCCGGGTTCAACTCGCGCAGGGCCTTCAGGATGGCGTCGAAGCATTCCCAGTTGCGTGCGGCACGGCCAATGCCGCCGTAGACCACCAGCTCGGCGGGATTCTCCGCCACCTCGGGATCGAGGTTGTGCTGGATCATCCGGTACGGCGCTTCGATCAACCAGTTCTTGCAGCTGAGCTGACTGCCGCGCGGGGCGCGGATGTGGCGGGAAGGATCGTTGCGCGTCGGTGTAGCCATGGGACTCTCCATTGACAAAGCATCAATACAATTGACCAGGCATCAATATAAAACTTGTTGCCGTAAACCACCCCGGTGTAGCCGGCTGGACACCACCTGCACTCGGATTGGGGAGTGCGACGTTGCCGGTCGCCAACCTGCGACCGAGGCTTGCAAGCCTGCCGCTCACCGCTGACGGAATGCGTCTTCGGCCACCAGCGCGCAGACGGCCTGGATGTCGCCATCCAGCGCACGGTCGCGGTGCAGGAAGTCGATCTTCTGGCGCAGCACCGCGTGGGCGCGTTGCACGCGGTCACCGGCGTGGAAGTCGCCCGCCTCGCCCAGGGCGGTGGCCAGCTGTTGCACCTCCGTGGCGAACTGCGGGTACCCGACATCGCCCTCGCGCGGCGCATTGGCCATTTTGCGCGCCAGTGCCTGCCAGCCACCGCGCCGCGCCAAGCGCTGCGCCGCATGCAGCATGGCTTCGCGATAGTCCAATGCCTGCGCGGCCGTATAGAGCTCCAGGGCCAGTACCCGTCCAAGGTCGCCCGTCATGTCCAGCACATGGCGAGCTTCATTCGCCCCCATGGAGACATGGTCTTCGGCATTCGCGCTGGTCGGTATGGAATACACACAGGCCGGATGCGCGCGCGTGGCCAGGTCGTTCACCAGGGCCGCCGCGGTGTATTGCACGATCATGAAGCCGGAATCGGTGGCGTCCTCGTTGCCGGTCAGGAAGGCCGGCAGGCCATCGTTGTTCGCCGGATCCACCAGCTTGTTGAGACGCCGCTCGGAGATCGAGGCCAGCACCGGGATGGCCGCCTTCACATAAGCCAGCACCAGCGCCAGGGGCATGCCGTGGAAGTGGCCGGCGGAAATCACCTGGTCCTCGATCAGCGGCTGGTCGGCGTTTTCGGGGAAGATGAGCGGGTTGTCGGTGACCGCATTGAGTTCGACGTCCACCACGCGACACGCCTGCAGCCACGCATCGCGTACCGCGCCATGCACCTGCGGCATGCAGCGCAGACTGTAGGCATCCTGCGGCTGCACCTTCTTGCCGCCCTTGAACGGCAGGAAGCGGCGATAGAACGCCTCGCGGCCCTGGCGCCGGTTGGCCGGCACCCAGTCCCAGGCGATATCGAAACTGAGCGCCTGGTCGTCCGGCTCGCTCCACGCCTCGGCGCTCCAGTTCTGGAAGCGCGGCACCAGATGGTAGGGGATGTCGATCAGGGTGGAGCCGGCTACGGCATCGCGGACATGTGCCGCGGTCTCCACCTGGCCGGGGTGTGGCCGCAAGGCATGCACGTCGGCGCGCAGCGCGCCACTGCGGCCGGCAAATGCCTCCAGGCTCATCGCCGCCGCGAGCTCCGCGGTGTCCAGCAGGCGCTCCATGGCGTCGAGCGCCAGGGTCGCCATGGCCAGCATCTGCGCCGTGCCGTTGTTGAGCGCCAGGCCTTCCTTGAACGACAACCGCACTGGCACCAGCCCTGCACGTTTCAGCGCTTCGCCACCGGGCAGACGCTCGCCCTGGTAGAACGCTTCGCCGGCACCCAGCAGCACGATCGCCAGATGCGACAGCGGGGCGAGGTCGCCGCTGGCGCCCACCGAGCCCTTCTCCGGCACCACCGGCACCACGCCGGCATTGAGCATGGACGTCAAGGCCTGGAGCGTGCCCACGCGGATGCCCGAGTGCCCGCGCATCAAGGTATTGATGCGGATCACCAGCATGGCGCGCACCACCTCGGCGCTCATCGGCTCGCCCACGCACACGGCGTGGGTAATGATGAGGTTGTGCTGCAGCTCGTCCATCAGGCTGCCCTTGGCGGCGCCGGACGTAGCCGCGCCGGGCAGCCCGTCGCGCACGCGCTGCGTGCCGAGCAGCTTGTCGGCGTTGCTGCCGAACCCGGTGGTTACCCCATAGGTCGGCTCGCCACAATTGACCTTGTCGGCCAGGAATTCCGCTGCGCGCTGCACGCGTTGCAGGCCTGCGGCGTCGAGCGTCACCGACACACCCTGGCATGCCGCCGCGACCAGTTGCGCACGCGTCAGGCTGCCCCCATCAAGAACGATCGACTTGTCCACTTGCGTCATGCTCCCAACCGATTGACCCACCGACCCGCCCGAACCCTTGAAAGATTAGGACACCGGCTTCCTTTTGTCTATACAATTGACCTGGACGTATTTCAGGCGCCCTGGCGCCGGCCGGTCCGCACGACGACGCGGTATGACGGCATAATGTCCGTACCGCAGTGCGGAGCGCCGATTGGGGATGTGGCCTGACACCCATGTCGTTTGCCGGAAACTGGGCAGGCGCTGCCACGCCAAGGCAGGCGTTTCGAGCATGAGAGCAGGAAGCAGACCACCGTGACACCCCGACCAGCACAAAGCCTCGGACAGACGATCCGCAGCGATCTCGAACGCAATATTGCCAGCGGCCTGTGGCCCCCGGGTCACCGCATTCCTTTCGAGCACGAATTGATGGCGCAATACCAATGTTCCCGCATGACGGTGAACAAGGTGTTGTCGCTGCTGGCCGAGAAGGGCCTCATCGAACGGCGCCGCCGCGTCGGCTCGTTTGTGTGCAAGCCCAACGCCACGATCGAATCGGTCGCCCTGGACATCCCGCATATCCCCGTCGACGTGGCGTTGCGGGGCCACGCCTACAGCTATCGGCTGATCAGCCGCAAACTGCGCAAACCGGCCAAGTCGATCGCGCACGAAGGCGAACTGGCGCCGGAGGGAATCCTGATCGCGATCAAATGCCTGCACCTTGCCGATGGCAAGCCCTTTGCCCTCGAGAGCCGTGTCATCAATCCGGTGGCCGTGCCGGCGGCACTCGACGAAGGCTTTTCCGACCAGGCGCCGGGCAGCTGGCTGCTGGAGAACATTCCCTGGAGTCGCGCCGAACACCACATCAAGGCCGTGAACCTCGGTCGTCGCGACGCGTCGCGGCTCAAGGTTCCGGCAGGTACGGCAAGTCTCAGGATTGCCCGCCGCACCTGGCTCGGGAAGACTCCCATCACCTATGTGGAGCAAATGTTCCTCGGCGATTCGTACGACCTGGTCGCCCACTTCAGGCCCATGACCCCGTGAAACGTCGGTCCTCGCCCGCGACTGGACCTTGCCGGGCCGCAGAGGATGGCGTCGCCTGATGCTCAATGCAGATACAGCGCGTTGAACAGGAGCTTGAACGTGCCCTGGGACTGGCCGCGGAACTGCGGCGCGAAGCCGTACAGGACCACCCTGCCCTTGCCATAGGAAACCTCCAGTGCGGCGGCCAGCCCCTGCAGCCGTTCCGGATGCAGGGCAAAGCCGCTCTGCAATGAGCTGCCGTCCTTCGCATAGGAGGCCAGCACCTTGCCCTGGAAGCCGGGTTTGACGCTGAAGGCTGGACTGTTGAAGAACATGACCGAGGGTTGCTGCCTGACCCCCACCGTCAAGGACGACGGCTGGCCGAGGTCCACCGCAAACAGGGCGCCGGCACAATAGAACTCCGTCGGCGTCAGTCCGCCCAGGGCATTGCTCACCGGCAGGTCGAACAAGTCGATGACGGCGTTGGCCGAATGGTCCATGGCCACCAGCGTGCCCCCGGCGTTGACGAAGGCCTTCAGGGCGTCGACACCCTCCCGGTTGATGCCGCCGGAATACTTCTCCGGCATCGATCCTGACTGGTATGGCCCATCCACCAGCCGTTGCGTTGGTTGCTGGCCCCGCCCCACCATGTCCGGCAGGACAATCACATCCACCTTGGAACGCAGGTTACCGGCGCGGATGTCGGCGTTGTACAGCTCCTTCGGATTGAAGCCGTACTGCTCCAGCAGCCATTGCGTCCATCCTGCGTCCATGGCCGCCTCGTCCTGACCCCAGGGGCGATAGTTGCCGACCCGGGCCATGCTGACCTGGCTGCCCGTCGGTGGGTCGCCCGCCACCGGCGTGGCGGTCACCCCCTCGCGGTTGAGGATGTCCCCGAGCGTCTTGTCGTCAATCTTGCTGAGTACCATGGACGGTGCCTGGCCATCCTTGCCGGCGGCAAACGCCACCTTGCCCTTGGCCTCGAGCACGGCATTGGCCACCTTGTAGCTGGCATTGCTGGCCTGGCTGACGGCATAGGCGGCACCATGGCCCTGCAGACCACCGGCCGTCCTGGCCTCGGTGACACGCTCCAGCGAGCCGTCGATGCTTGCCGGAAGCGGCGTCTTGATGGCCACGGCGTCGACCCCGAACTGCAGCGGCAGGGTCCAGCCAGTCACGTCATACGGCAGCTTCTTCGGCAGGCCATCCTTGTCCAGGAACGCATGCGGGTATTGCTGCAACCCGAACAGCTCTTCCACCAGGCCGGCAAACGGCTGGTCCATGCGCACCACCCAGGAGCCGGCAGGCACCAGGGTATCGCCCAGGGTCAGCGCCGCCTTGTTCCGGTAGACCTCGACGCCCTGCTGGATCAATTTCTGCGCCAGCAGCGCCGCGCTCTGCGGATCGGCCTGGCCGGCCGGGATCACGTAGGCATGCAGCCCCTGGTCGACGTAGCGCCTGGCGGTCCGGGTGGCGGCCAGATAGCGGTCATACAGGATCTCCTCGCGCCGGTTCACCGCGGTCATCAGCGTCGCCATCGACGCGGTCAGCATGTAGTTCTCGGTGTCGCGGAAGTGCCAGACGCCACCCTGCCACGGCAT
Source organism: Lysobacterales bacterium (assembly GCA_017305055.1). Classification (GTDB taxonomy): domain Bacteria; phylum Pseudomonadota; class Gammaproteobacteria; order Xanthomonadales; family Rhodanobacteraceae; genus Rhodanobacter. Next base: position 6,633 of record JAFKMZ010000008.1, on the reverse strand, counting down.
GGAATAGAAAATCAGCGGCTTCAGGTCGCTCCACTCGCGCGGGAAGGTGTCGGCGCGGTAGTCGATCGGCGTGGGCGTGGCGTGCGTGGTTTCGGTGAAGTACGCCGGGGTGTGGCGGAACTCCGCCATGTAGTCGATGTAGCCCGGATACCAGTTGTCGTAGTCGTTCTGCGCCAGGGCGCCGGGTTTGCCCTCCTCGCCAAAGCGGGTGAGCATGTCGATGCCGATGTTCGTCGTCCACATGCGCACCAGCGGATCGATGTTGGCCGAGACCGGGTCGGAGAACGGCGGCACCCAGATGCGCGGCGGGAACACGCGGTCGCCAGGCTGGTGGTGGGTGTACCAGATGGCCGGGGCGTTCTTCTGCTGCTCGGCCATGACCACCTGGCTCTCGACCATGTTGAGCATGTAGCCATCGCGGTTGTTGTCGTGGCTGACGTATTTTTGGTACACGTACGGCATCGGCTGGTCGACGAAGCCAGTGGGAATGGCGCTGTCCTTGCCGCCGCGCCGCTGCAACTGCTCGCGGTACCAATGCACCTGCATGTCCATGCCATCAGGGTTCAGCGTGGGCCACAGGATCACGATGGCGTCGCGCATGATCCTGGCCACTTCCGGATCGTTTGGCTCGGACAGCAGCTTGTAGGCCAGCAGTGGCGGCAGCTGGGCGTTGCCGAGCTCGGCCGCGTGCAGGCCGCCGTCGATGTGCACGATGATCTTCGAGGTGCGCGCCAGGTCACGTGCCTGGGCGTCGCTCAGCTGCCGCCCGTCGGCGAGCTGCTTCGAGGCGTCCACATACTGGTCGAACTTGGCCAGGTTTTCCGGGATGGAGATGATGGCGTACTCAAACGTCCGTCCCTCGCTGGACTTCCCCGTGGCGACCATCCTGATGTGGTCGGATGCCTTGGCCAGGGCATGGAAATACTTGAGCGAATCCTCATAGTCGGCAAGGTAGTAATCGTCGCCCGGGGTATGCCCCAGCACCGACGCCGGGGTTGGCACCGGCCCTGCCTTCTGTTCTGCCTGGTGCTGGGAGCAGGCCGCCAGCAGCAGCGCGCCAGTACCTATCGCCAAGGCTGCCACTGCCGCGCGGATTCCGGTCCGGAAACGGTGCATGCCTATTCTCCCCAAGTTCGTCCGGACCGACCGCGCTCAACCTGGGTGCGGTCGGTCAAAGTGATCCACGCCACCAGACAACGGCGTGGACGTCCCGTCATGATGCTGGCCGGCTCCGCCGTGGCCCGGCGGGGCAGCCGTCACGAGACCCGGCCGTAGAACAGCTCGGAGGTCAGTGGGCTGAGTTTCATCCCTGGCCGGTCACCATAGGTCAGGACCGAATTGATGCGCGGCCTGGAGCCACGCACCATGGTCACCCTGTGCAAGGCATGATGGCCGTGGAACAGGGCGAAGGTCCCGGGCGCCGATTCCTGCAGCTTGACCGATGCCCTGGCGCGCCCCTGCAGCACTTCCTCGATGCCGGCATAGTTGGAATCGGCATCGGAGCGCAAGGCCGGAACGTACTCAAACTCGCCGCCGGCTTCCGGCATCTGGTACATGATGGTCACCGAGAACTCACTGTTGTCGAAGTGCCAACCGAGTTCCTCGCCGGGGTAGAACCGGGTGATCTGGAACGCATCGAGCGGGTCGGCACTGCGATAGAGCACGTCCTTGCCCAGCGCCGCGGCGACGAACCGGGTGAGCTCGGGCGACTCGTACAGGCGTCGCACCGGGGCGGTGGCCGGGATGTAGTCATAGGCGATGCCATGCTTCGCCGAGCGCTCGAGATGTGCCCGCGGATCGTCCGGTGGCACGTCCTGCGCCGGCGGCGTGAAGTAGATGTTGTGCGGCCGGTCGGTCACCCAGGCCTTGCCGTCGAGCTCCCCGGAGATGCGGACCATCTCGTCGATCGCAGCCGGCAGGAGGAAGCCGCCCAGTGTGCAGCATCCATCCTCGGCGAGCTGGGCGCGACACCAGGACACCAGATCGCGCCCACGCCTGCTGTCCAACTCGTGGATCGGATATTTCTCAATATCCACTGCTCCCGCATACGCCGCCACCATGTTGCTCGCTCCTGGCCCTCCGGGGGCCTGTCCAATCCACGAAACCCGCCAGCGGGACGTGCACCGTGGCCCGTCCCTGCCGCGGGCATGCCTAACGTGCGGCGGCACCCGTCATCTGGGTCACCGCGTCGATATCCTTCTGCAGTTTCGCCTTGCCGGCCTCGGCCGCTGCGGCCAACGTGGCATAGCCCTGCTGGTTCACCGGGCGCAGCGGGGTGAAGCTGCGGTCCACCTCCAGACCCAGCATGGCGAGGCGCTCAGTCACTCTGGTTTCCACCACCAGGTCGCCCTCACTCGACTGGATGTCCAGATTGACCATCTCGGCAATATCGCGATCGAGCGACGTCGACACCGCCTTGGCCCGGTCGGCGGAAATGCGTCCCGCAGCGACCGCCTGCCGCAAGCGCGTCCGCGCCGCCAGCGCCTCGTTGAGCCGGCCGTTGAGGCTGTCGATGGCCTGGTTGATCTGCATGGCAAGGTCGAGCCGGGCCTGCATCTGCGCCGGCGTGGTGTCGAGGCGCGGATCGAGCTTGACCTCGAACGCCTGCTTGGAGACGACGGTGCCGCCATAGGACAACGTGACCTCATAGGTGCCAGGCGCGACCGTCGGCCCCACGATCTTGTCCACGCCATGCTCGGTGACGAAGAAGCCGTCGACATAGCGTGCCGGCGCATGGCGGAAGTCCCAGGCGAAACGGTTCATGCCAGGATGCAGTGGCGAGGCTGGCTCGTTCTTGCCGTTGTCCAGACCCCGCGGCAGCACCTCCTTGTATGGCAGGTCGTAGCTGCGCACGACCTGGCCGTCCGCCGTGCTGAAGGTCAGCTTGGCCGGCGTGCTGGCCTGGTACGACGCCGGCAGGTAATAGAACACGTCGGCAACGGCCGGCCGGTTCTCCCCACCCGCACTGCCACCGCCAAAGCCGGCGCTGCGCTTGACCAGCCACGCCTGTTGCGGAGCGAACAGATAGGGCTGGTCGGGAGCCACCTGGGCACTCGCCAGCTGCTCGACGAACGCCAGGTTGTCCAGGATCCAGACGCCCCGGCCATGCGTGGCGATCACCACCGCATGCTGTGGACCCTGGATGGCGATGCTGCGCACCACCACCGGCGGCAGGTTGAGCGCAAACGATTGCCAGTGGGCGCCATCGTCCAGACTCAGGTACACGGTCTTGCTGCTGCCCAGGAACAGCAGGCCCGGGTGGTCAGGATCCTCGCGGATGGTCTCCAGGTACTGGTCGCCCGGCACGCCCTGGATGATCGGCTGCCAGTGCTTGCCGTAATCGGTGGTCCTGTAGGCGTAGGGCTTGAAGTCATCCCACATGTAGCGGCTGGCGGTGACATACGCCGTGCCCGCATCGGCATGGGAGGCCTCGAGGTCGGTGATCGTAATCCAGGTCGGCAGGCCCTTCGGCGTCACGTTGTCCCAATGCGCGCCGCCATCCCGGGTGACATGCACCAGGCCGTCGTCGGACCCGGCCCAGATGACGTCATCGGACTTGGGCGAGACGCTCAACGCCGAGACCGTGTCAAAGAGTTCGGCACCGGAGATGTCGTGGCTGATCGGGCCGCCTGGCAACTCCTGCTTGCTCTTGTCGTTTCGCGTCAGGTCCGGGCTGATCCGCGTCCAGGTATGCCCCAAGTCCGTGCTCTTCAGCACGTATTGGGTACCGGTGAGCAACACGTCCGGGGTGTGGTTGAGAAACACGTTGGGATGCCTGATCCAGCCGGCGCGGTACTCCATCTCGGAGGCCGGTGCGCCGTTGTAGTAGATCGGTGACGGATCGATGCTGCGGTTCACCCCGCTCCGGCTGTCCAGGCTGTCCATGAGCGAGAAGTAGCCGTTGCCGAACGTGACCCAGTGCTGCTCCGGGTGTGGCACCACCCAGCTGTTCTCGCCGCCGGCCGCGCGCTCCCAGACCGGTGGAATCTTCCCGAAGGGGACGGCGCTCGGCGTGGTCCACGCGCGATTGTCCTGCTGTGCCACATAGATGTTGAATGGAAACTGGTCGTCGACGTTGACGTGGTAGAGCTGCGAGGTGGGCTGGTTGCTCTGCGAACTCCAGGTGGCACCGCCGTCGCGCGACACCGTGGCGCCCTGGTCGTTGGACTCGATGAACAGGCTGGTATCGTTCGGGTTGATCCACAGGCCGTGGTTGTCGCCATGCGGCGGACGCAGCTGCTTGAGCGACTTGCCGCCATCATGCGAGACATACAGGTTCACGTTCGGCATGTAGATCGTGTTGGCGTCCTTCGGATCCACATACACGCGCATGTAGTAGAACGCGCGCTGGGTGAGCTCGTCGTCACCGTTGACGAAGGCCCAGGTCCTGCCTGCGTCGCCGGAGCGGAACAAGCCACCGAAATGGCCCTGGTAGTTGGCCTGGATCAGTGTGTAGACGACGTTCGGGTCACTCGGCGCCACCGCGATGCCGGCCTTGCCGATGATGCCCGTGGGGAGCCCCGGGTTGTGCGTGATGTTGGTCCAGTGCGCGCCGCCGTCCGTACTCTTGTAGATGCCGCTGTCCGGCCCACCGCTGGAGAACGTCCAGGCCGCACGGGACGCCTGCCATGCCGTTGCATACAGCGTGTTCGAGTCCGTCGGATCCATCGCCATGGTGACCACGCCGGTGTGGTCGTTGATGTACAGCACCTTGTTCCAGGTCTTGCCGCCATCGGTGCTCTTGAAGACCCCGCGCTCCGGATTCGGCCCCCAGACGTGGCCAAGCGCGGAGGCATAGACCACGTCGGGGTTCTTCGGATCGATGAGGATCCAGCTGATGATGTGTGTCGCATCCAGCCCAATGTGCTGCCAGGTCTTGCCGGCATCGACCGACTTGTACATGCCCTCCCCGGTCAGGAAGGTGTTGCGGATGTCGGACTCACCCGTGCCGACATAGATGATCTTGGGGTCCGAGGGGGCCACGGCAATCGCGCCGATCACATTGTTCTTGAAGTAGGCGTCCGAAATATTTTTCCAGGCCTGGCCATAGTCGTGGGTTTCCCAGACCCCACCGTCGGTCGTGCCCATGTAGAAATGGCTCGGCTCACTGGCTACCCCCGCCACGGCGATGGAGCGCCCGCCCACGTAGGGCCCGACGTTCCGCCACTGCAGGGCATGCAGCAGCTCACCCGTCGGTACGTTGGCTGCCGTGGCAAACGTCGCCACCAGCAACGCGGAAAGGAAAAAGACGAACCTGGCCAGAATGCGGCTTTGTCCTGCCATGGCAAACCCTCCGTACCGAATCGCAACGTCCGCAAGCTGGGCTTGTGGAAACCGGGCGACGTCCTGTCCCGACTACTCCCTGGTGATCTTCTGCAACAGGCTATGCCAAAAATCCAGAGCCGGCTGGAACTCACCGGCCAGGACGCGCTCGTCGATGCCATGCGCGCGGCTGTCACCCGGCTTGGCGAAGAACGGGCTGACGCCATATGCCGGCAGACCTTCATTGCGGAAGAACTGGTTGTCGGACGCACCGGCGCCCTGCGCGGGCACCACGTCCACGTTGGGGAAGCGCTCGTGGATGGTCGCGGTGATGGTGTCGAAGAGCTTGGGCATGATCGGCGAGGCCTGGCTCACCACCGGTTGCGGATCCTGGATGGCGATATTGACCGCGGGATCGTCGATCACCCTGGTCAGCTCGGCCTTGATGGTATCGGGACTCACGCCCGGCCACACCCGGCAGTTGATGTTGGCGTTGGCCAGCTTCGGCACCGCATTCAGCGCATGGCCACTCTCCATGGTGGTGCCGACACAGGTCGTGCGCAGCTGGCCCACGTAGGCCGGCTCAGCCGAGAGCGTGGCCGCGGCCTTGGCATCCTTGGGGTTGGCCGCAAACGCCTTCATGGCGTCGCCGAGCGGGCCCTGCATGTGCTCGCCCAGGCCCTTGAAGGAGGCCAGCGTGATCTCGTTGTACGTCACCGGGAACTGGTATTGCTCGACCTTGGCCAGTGCCCTGGACAACGTGTACAGCGGGTTGTTGTGCAACGGCGCACTGGAATGGCCGCCGGGGCCGGTGGCCGTCAACAGATAATCGACGTTGAGCTTTTCGGCCGCACCAATACGGTACAGCTCGGGCTTCAGGTCGTCGCTGTAGGTGCCGGCGCCACCCTCGGCGTCGATCACGTACTCGACGTCCTTGTATTTCGGCGCGAGCATGCGCGCCGAGGCAAAGTCGGTCTCCTCGTCCCCGGTGAGCACCACGACCAGGCCGCGCACGGGCTTGTAGCCATCCTTCTTCAGCCGCATCAAGGTCTGCACCAGCGCGACCACCTCGTTCTTCATGTCCGCGACACCGCGGCCGTAGAGGTAATCCCCTTCCTGTGCCAGCTCGAACGGCGGATGCGTCCAGCGGTCGGCGTCGGCGGCCACCACGTCCATATGGCCATTGATCAGGATGGGCTTGGCGTCGCTGGTGCCGGGGTACTTCAGGACCAGTGCGGCGCTCTTGTCGATGCCGTCGACGGGGACGATCTCGATATCGGATCTCGCGAATCCGGCCGATTCCAGGGCAGAGGCGAGGTAGCGCGCAAAGGCGAAAGTCTGGTCGCCGTGACCGGTCGCGCTCTGGTAGGC
>JAFKMZ010000041.1 GCA_017305055.1 Lysobacterales bacterium | reverse complement strand
GCGCGGTGGAAGCGCGCCACCACACCGCCAATCTGCGCCGCCACGGTCGCGTCCAAGGCGCCGTCGGCCAACACCTCGGACAGCGTGCGCGCCTGGGGAATACGCAGGGTGATCAGGTCAGCGGTATACCACGGGCCATGACGCACATGGCGCGCGGCGATCGGCAGCGGTCCGGGCAGACCGAGCTTCGCGATCTCCTGCAACAGGCGGAACTCGGCAAAGCTCCGCGTCCGCGCCGCGCCCTGCCACAGGTAGCGGTCCGCCAACAGGCGCGCCACCAGGCCACCGCGATGATAGTGCCGCAGGATGCACTCGCCGGCAGGGGTGTCGATCGCAGCCACGCCACCACGGCCGCCGCTGAGGTAATGCAGCGCGTGGCGCGCCTCCCAGTAAGCTGGCACGAACCAGTCGGGCGTGATGTGTTCAAACCGCGCCGCGTCAAAGACAATAGCCGTGGCTGCCGCGTTGCAGGTTCGTTCTTGCATCAGGCCATCCACCAACGCGAGTCCGCCTCAAGCACCTGTCGATTCTAACCCACGCCGTGAACCCATCCGCCTCGATCTGCCTGCTGCGCACTTCCGCCATTGGCGACGTCACCCACGTCGTGCCGCTGGTGCATACGCTGCAATCGGCATGGCCGCAGGTGGCGCTGGTGTGGATCATCGGCAGGCTCGAGCGCCGGCTCGTGGGCGACCTGCCCGGCGTCGAGTTCGTCACCTTCGACAAGACCGCAGGCGTGACCGGCATGCGCGAGATCCAACGGGCCCTGCACGGACGCCGCTTCGACGCCTTGCTGCACATGCAGGTTGCCCTGCGCTCAAACCTGCTGAGTCTGGCCATCCATGCCGACCGGCGCATCGGTTACGACCGTGCCCGCGCCAGGGACCTGCACGGCTGGTTCATCGGTGAGCGTATCCCGGCGCGCAGCGGCGAACACGTGCTGGACGCCATTGGCAGCTTCTGCGAGCCATTGGGACTGCGGCAGGAACACGTGCGCTGGGATATCCCGGTGTCCGCCGAGGATCGCGCCTGGGCAGCCACGCACATCCCGGGCAGCACACCGACGCTGATGGTCAGCCCGAGCGCCAGCCATGCGCTGCGCAACTGGCGCCCCGAACGCTACGCGGCCGTGATGGACCACGCGGCCTCCCGCGGCTGGCGCACGGTGCTGGTGGGCGGCCCCAGCGCCAGCGAGCGCGCCATGGCCGATGCCATCCTTGCGAACGCGCGGATGGCGCCGCTCGACCTGACCGGCAAGGACACACTGAAGAAGCTGCTTGCCCTGCTCGCGCGCGCGCAGCTCGTGCTGACCCCGGATTCGGGACCCATGCACATGGCCAACGCGGTGGGTACGCGCGTCCTCGGCCTGCATGCGGCAAGCAACCCGAACCGCTCCGGGCCGTATTCCGACCGGCGCTGGTGTGTCGACAAGTACGATGCGGCCGCCCGCCGCTACCTGGGCAAGCCGGCCAGCGAGCTGCCCTGGGGCAAGAAGATCGAGCGCCCGGGCGTCATGGACCTGATCGGCGTCGACGACGTCATCGAGCGCTTCGAGGCCGCCGCCAGCGACCTCGCGCCGCCGAATCCGCACACCCAGCGGGTTCCGGTGCCAACGAAAAGCCCTGGATTTCCACCTGCACGGGACTGACGACCCACGGTAGACCAGGGCCTTCCTAGCTTGCCCGGTAGTCCTGGTAGGACTTTTCCTCGACCAGCTCGGAGCCGAGCTTGAGGTTGATTGCGCGCTTGCAGGCAGCACGCTCGTCGTTGCGGAAATACACCGAGCGCGCCAGCTCGATGAACTCGTGGTCGAAGGCGTGGGCCAGCTCCTTGCGCCGGATGGCGTCCTCGATGCTCCAGAGCTGCTCGTTGACCGCCAGCAACTGCCCGCGCTCGGCAGCAATGTCGACCTTGGCCGCCTCGCTCGCGGCCCAGGTCGACTCCAGCAGCTCCAGCTCCCGGCGCACGTTGGCCAGCTTGGCCGGATCGCCGATGCGCCGGGCCTTGATCTCGAGGATCGTGAGCTTGTCGATCAGCTCGCCATGGGAAACAGGGACACGGATCAGGCTCATATGCTTGCTCCTGGCAGAGGGATCAGGGGGCGGCGAACCCTGCACGCAGTGCATCGACCAGCGCGGCGCGCGCCACCTCGGACTGTTCGCCGCGCTGCAGGTCCTTGACCGTGACCACACCCTTGGCCAGCTCGCTCTCGCCGAGCACGAGCACATAGCGGATGCCGGCGCGGTCGGCGTACTTGAACTGCCTGGCGAGCTTGCCACCCTCCAGCACCACCTCGGTGGCAATACCGGCAGCGCGCAGTTCGCCGGCCAGGGCCAGATAGGCCGGCAAATGGGCATCGTCCATGTACGTGACCAGGGCGTCCACGGTGCTGCCTGCATCGTGCAGCAGGCCCGCGTCGCGCAATTGCCAGAACAGGCGGGTGAGGCCGATGGAAATGCCGACGCCCGGCAGATGCGACCTGGTGTACTGGCCAGCGAGATTCTCGTAGCGCCCGCCGGAACACACCGAGCCGATCTCCGGATGGGCATTCAACGTGGTCTCGTACACCGTACCGGTGTAGTAGTCGAGGCCGCGCGCAATGGACAGGTTCAGTGCATAGTGCGTTTCCGGCACGCCCAGCGCACGGATCAGCTCCAGCACCTGCCTGAGCTCGGTGCGGCCCTCCTCCAGCGCCGGCGGACCACCGCCCAGACGGTCGAGCTGGTCCAGCGCGTCGGCCAGCGAGGTGGAGCGCACCTGCACCAAGGCCAGGATGCGCTCGACCGTCTCCGCCGCCAAGCCAAACTGGCTACCGGTGAGCGTGGCGCGCACTGCCTCGGCGCCGCGCTTGTCCAGCTTGTCCACCTCGCGCAGCACCAGCATCTGCTGCCCCGCGTCGGCGATGCCCAAGCTCTCGAAATAGCCGCGCATGAGCTTGCGGTTGTTCAATGAAATGGTGAACGCGCCAATGTCCAGCGCGCTGAACACGCTGTAGATCACCGCGGGGATTTCGGCGTCATGGCGCACCGACAAGTTGTCCTTGCCGATCACGTCGATGTCGCACTGGTAGAACTCGCGGAAGCGCCCACGCTGGGCCCGCTCCCCGCGATAGACCCGCTGCATCTGGTAGCGGCGGAACGGGAAATTGAGCTCGCGCTCATGCTCGGCCACGTAGCGGGCCAGCGGCACGGTGAGATCGAAGCGCAGCGCCAGCTCGGGAACGCCGCCATGCCGGTCCGCCTGCTCCAGCGCCCCTGTCGACTGCACGAAATACACCTGGCGCTCGGTCTCGCCGCCGCTCTTGGTCAGCAGCACGTCGGAGTATTCGATCGCCGGAGTCTCGATCGGCAGGAAGCCGAAGCGCTCGTAGTTGCGCCGGATCACCCCGAGCATGCGCTGCAGCACGATCTGCTCGCGCGGCAGCAGCTCGAGCACGCCGGGCATGGTACGGGGCGGGGTAAGCGCCATGGACTCCTCGTCGATGCGGACTCTGCGCGGCGCTGCCACTGCGGCGCGCCAGCGGCCAGCTAGATTAGCAGATGCCTTGATCCTGGAGCTTGTCGGGGCAGCCGACACGGCGCGGATTGTTGCCAAGCAGCCAGGCGGCAACTACCATACGCGGCTCCCACGGGGTGTAGCTCAGCCTGGTAGAGCGCTACGTTCGGGACGTAGAAGTCGCAGGTTCAAATCCTGTCTCCCCGACCAACAGATTCAAGCATTTAGTCCACCCTCGCGGTGGTCTTTTTGTATCCGTTGCCTACGGGTTGCCTAAACCGCCGGCGGTTTTGCGTGTCTTAGCGAACACGGGGTTTTGCGTTATGCGCCACGCCCGACACACACGGGCATGCGCGTTGTCCAGCGTGCACGGAACAAATCGCTTACCGCAAGTTGCATCCGCAAGTCGCGCAACGGTGCCGGATACAACACGCAGGCGTCGTACACCGCGACAAAGTTCGACATCAGTAGAAGCCCTGTTCCTGGGCTTCGCGAGCCAACTCGGTCAGTTGCGCCTTGCTCTTGGCGAGCTGGGCATTCTTGTAGGCCATAAGGTCGCGGAAATACACGCGCCGGTGCGTCCCCACCATGTGGTGCGGCAAGTCGCCATGTTCCAGAAGCCCGACGACATACGGGCGCGACACGTTGAGGAAGTCGGCCGTCTGCTGGGTGGTCAGTTCGGCATGGATTGGTACCAGGCTGACCGCGTTGCCGGCCGCCATGTTGTTCAGGATGTCGACGAGCATCCACAGCGCAGCCACCGGCACTTCGATTTCGCCATCCCCGTCGATCACGCGCAGCCGCGCCGTTGGGCCATGACCAATGCACGCGGCCAACAGCCGGCTGCTTTCGCGTGCCAGCTTTGATTCTTCGGGGGTGGTCGGGGGCGTGACGAGTTGTTCGTTCAATAGCGCAGACATGGCGGCTTCATCCTCTCCAAGTCTTCTCTTGGGGAACACAGTTTACCTCGTAAACAAAATAACCGCAATATACGAAATAAACGAAATGCCGCCAGTTGGCCTCATTTCCATGAACCAGCGGGCGGTACGGCCCTTCGCCCACCTTTCCTTTCACAATGCCACGCGCGTCCCTACACCCCGTTCTCGGTCGACAACTCGGCCTGCCGAAGTATCAACTGCGTTGCCCCTTCGGCAAGGTCGGGTGGGTACCCGTACTTGGCGAGCATCCGGCGCACGTTACGGCGCAGCGTGGCGCGCACCGACTCGCGCTGCGTCCAGTCGAGCTTGGGCATTTTCTTGACCATCTCGGCCAGCTCGCGCGCCATCAGGCGGAGGGTGTCGCTTTGCATGGCCTCGCGTGCCGAACTATTGTCGGCCAGCGCATCGTAGAACGCGGTTTCTTCGGTACTCAGGCCCAGCTGCTCGCCGTGCGCCTTCGCTTCGCGCAGGCTTTTCGCCAGGTCGATCAACCGCGAAATCATTTCGGCGGTCGAGATGGCCTTGTTGGTGTAGCGCGACAGCGCGTCCTCCAGCGCCTCGCGAAACTTCTGGCTCTGCACGATGTTGCTGCGTTCGGTGATGCGAATCTGGTCGTTCAGCAGCTTGCGCAGTGTTTCCAGCGCGAGGTTCTTCTGTTCCAGCGCCGCCACGCGTTGCAGGAAGTCGTCGCCAAGAATGTCCAGGCGGGCTTCTTCAAGGCCAGCCACGGCAAACAGGTCGATCACGTCATCGGCATCGACCGCGCCGCCGATGACTTGGCGCACCGCGGCGTCCACGTCGCGTTGCCGGCTGGTGGTGGCGTGCCGCCCGTCATCATCGGCCAACCGTTTGCGGATCATCGCGGCGCAGCGCTGGAAGAACGCCAGGTGCGGCGTGACTTCCGTGGTCTCCGGCCGCGGCACGGCCAGTGCGAACGCGGTCGATAGCTCCTTCACCAGCGCGCGGAATCGCTGCCAGCCGTCGTTCTCGCCCAGCACGTGGTCGATGGCGCGCAGGTAGATCGGCAGCACGTCGCGTGGTTCGGCACCCAATGCCGCCGCATAGTCGCAACCGTGGAAGAAATCGCGCAGTTTCTCGAACGCGGCCAGCATCGCCGGCACGGCTTCGCCTTGCACCTGCCGCACCGCCTCGCCGGTACCGCCGGCGCGGGTGTAGGTGGCTAGCGCATCGGCTAACTGGTCGGCGAGACCGAGCATGTCCACGATCAAACCGCCGGGCTTGTCGCCATACACGCGATTCACGCGCGCGATGGCCTGCATCAGGTTGTGGCCGGCCAGCGGCTTGTCCAGATACAGGGTGTGCGCCGGCGGGCAATCGAAGCCGGTCAGCCACATGTCGCAGACGATCACCAGCCGCAGTTCGTCGGCCGGGTCTTTGAAGCGTTCGGCGAGACGCTCGCGGGCGGCCTTGGTACGCACATGGCTGGCGAGCGGTTCGGGATCATCACCGCTGCCGGTGACCGCCACCTTCATGGCGCCGCGCTCGTCGTCGGCATCGTGCCAGTCCGGCCGTAGCGCGCGGATGGCTTCGTACAGCCGGGCGGCGATGTCGCGGCTCATGGTCACCACCATGGCCTTGCCTTCCATGGCCGAGCGACGCTTCTCCCAGTGCTCGACGATGAAGGCCGCCAGGCGTTCGATACGCTCCTGCGCGCCCACCAGCGATTCCAGCCGCACGCGATAAGGGCGGTCTTCCGCCGCGTCGTCGGCATGGGCAACCGCTGCGATCTCGTCGAGCTGTTCTTCGGCGACACGCGCGCCCTCATCGTCCACGCGCAATTTGACGATGCGCGACTCGTAATACAGCGGCCTGGTGGCGCCATCCTCCACCGCCTGCCGGATGTCGTACACGTCGGCGTACTCGCCGAACACGTGGATGGTGTTCCTGTCGTCGCCTTCCAGCGGCGTGCCGGTGAAACCCACGAAGGTGGCGTTGGGCAGCGCCTCGCGCATCCAGCGCGCGCCGCCTTCGACAAAGCCATACTGACTGCGGTGGGCTTCGTCGGCCATCACCACCACATTGCTGCGTTCGGAAATCACGCCGTGGGCTTCGGCGAACTTCTGGATAGTGGTGAACACCACGCCGCCCGCGGCGCGGTCGAGCAGTTCTTTCAAGTGCTCGCGGCTGGCCGCCTGCACCGGCGGCTGGCGAAGCAAGGCGCGGCCGGCGGCAAACGTGTCGAACAGTTGATCGTCCAGATCGTTGCGGTCGGTAATCATCACCACGGTTGGATTGGCCATGGCTGGCTCGCGAATCAGCGCGCCGGCCAGCATCAGCATGGTCAGCGACTTGCCCGAACCCTGCGTGTGCCAGATCACGCCACCGCGCCCGTCGCCCTTGGGCTTCAAATGCGCCAGCACGCTGGCGCGCGCCTTGCGCACGGCGCGGAACTGGTGATACCCGGCCACCTTCTTGATGATGTCGCCGCGCTCGTCTTCCTCGAAGGTAACGCAGGCGCGCAGGTAGTCCAGCAGCGCGCGCGGTTCCAGCAGGCCGCGAATCAGCGCTTCCAGCATCGGCGCACCGCCTTCATCGGCCAGCGGTCGCCACGGCATGAAGCGGCTGGGGCCGGCGGTGATGGAACCGACCCGCGTCAACATGCCGTCCGACACCGCGCACAACACATTGGGCACGAACAGGTCGGGCGCGGTATCCATGTAGCGCTTGAGCTGGTCGATGGCCACGCCAAGGTCGGCCTTCTCGTCCGTCGGGTCTTTCAGCTCGATCACCACCACCGGCAGGCCATTCACGAACAGCAGCAAATCCGGGCGAATGTGCTTGCCCGATGCACTGGTGATGGTGAGCTGGCGCACCGCCAGCCAGTCGTTCGCCACCGGGTTGTCGAAATCGACCAGGCGCACACGACCGCCGCGCATCTCACCCGACTTTGCGTCCCGATATTCCACCGGCACGCCATCGGCCAGCAACCCGTGGAACCAGCGGTTGTTCTGGATCAGCGTCGGGTGCGGCGGGTGTGAAAGCGTGCGTGCCACGCCTTCGAGCACCTCATGCGGAAGCTGGGGATTCAGTCGCTGCAATGCAGACGCAAGGCGGCCCTGCAACAGCCAGTGTTCCGAACCGGCACGCTCGGCGGCATCGTCGTTGTCCACCCCGCGTTTGACGGTGGCACCGATCGCGCCGAAATGGATGGCAGCTACATCTTCCACCAACTGCTCGGTGGGCGAAGGATGGGTCATAGGATCGGTTCCTTATCGCCGCCGTGCAGTCGGAGTAAATTGTCCCCAGGCAGGCAACCATCGCAAAACGGTTGGGCTTGGCGTTGGCCGCGCACGGGACGAAGCGCTATCATCGATGCCATGAACGCGATCAACATTGACAGCGTCCTCGAACTGCCGGTTGCCGAGCGCATCAAGCTCGTAGAAGCCATTTGGGACAGCGTGGCAAAAGACACTGCCGGCGTTGATTTGCCGGCGTGGCAGGCCGATGAACTGGATCGCCGCATGGCATATTTCGAGCGCAACCCGACCGAGGGCGCGCCTTGGGCGGAAGTCAAACGTCACGTCTCTCGTGAGGAATGAGTCGCCCGGCCGATTTGCGTGCTCCCACGTTGGTGCTCCCCGTACCCATCGTTCAGACTATCGCTTTCGAGAACGCCAGTATTCCGGACGGCGATGCAGATGAGCCACCGCGATAACGACGATCTCATTTGTCGTGACCTCGTAGATCACGCCATAGGGAAAGCGCCGCAACTGGCATCTGCGAATGTGGCCACCCAACGGCGACCAGGCATCGGGAAACTCCCGAATGCGCTGAATGGCGAGCCACGCTTCATTCCGAAACTCGCTGCCCAAGGCCGCCCGCTCGTTGTTGTAATACTCGACTGCTTCGACCAACTCGCGCTGCGCGGGATCAAGCAGCCGAACCTTCACACCCGCTGGCCGAGTTTGACAAAGACCTGCTCGGCATCCACCGCGCCCAGCTCACCGGCACGATAAGCCGCCATGCGATCCTCGGCTTCCTTGAGCCACAGGGCGTCCATGGCCGGGTCGGGTTGATCCAGACTGCCAATGAGGCCTTCCACCAGCGCCGCGCGCTCGCCCGGCGGAAGCCGCAGCGCCTCTTGCAGTACGGTTTTTGCGGAAGCGGACATATTCGTGTCTCCGTGTTGCACAAGCTCACTTTACCCTCGGCCACCGGCCAAATCCAACGCCCCATTGGCGCGCGAGGACGGGACGCACACGACGAGGTACACGGCTACGCCACCGTGACGGAGGCACGCTCCGCGTCGCGGACGCGGATTTGGCCGCTTAGGAGTTTGGGGAGCAGGTAGTCGCGCATTTCGGCGAGCTTGCGGGATTCATTCACTCCTGACCGGATGCTGTCAAACATGGGCTCGGCAATGCTTGCGAATGCCACGGCGGCATCCTCCGGTGGAACCGCCAGTTGGTAGTGATCCATCGCCGTCGCAGGGACTCGTTGTCGTCCACTGCTGCCGCTCATGTTCTGGATAGCAAATTCACGGAATTCCTGGGTTCGCGCAAGGCAGTATGCGAAAACCGGCGGCAACGGTGTTCTCGGGCACAACACGATGTATTCGGTTGAGCCCCATCCAATCTCGTTGTCCGCCAGAAAATCGACAAATGCGGTCTTGCCGTTCTCCAGACACGGGGTGATGCGAGCCACCAGCGTGTCGCCGTTTTGAAACTTCATCCCAGAACCAAACGCTCGCTCAGTCCAAAAATCTGGAGCGTGTCCGGTCGTGGGCATGTTCTTCATGTCGAGGTAAGGCGCAACCATGCCCTTGCCAAGCGCACGCTTGGGATTCACTTCAAAGGCATCCGACAGCCGCTTCACCTCCCACCCTTCCGGTACGGGGCCGATGGCGGAATCGACCAAGCGGGTGGGCAGCGCGTCGAAGACGGGCTGGGGCATGGAGGGGAAGTGGGTGGCGCCGGCGGCCTTGGCCTTGACCGGTTCGAAGTCCACGAACCAGGCGCGGAAGATGGCCCGCGCCAGCTTTTCCAGCGCCTGTGCCGTGCGCCGGTTCTGTTCGATCTTGTCGTCCAGCTCGCCAAGGACGCTGGCGATGGCGCGTTGTTCGTCCAGCGGCGGCATAAGGAACGGAAGAGCCGCCAAAATCGACGTGTTGAGATTTGGCATTGTCGCGCCAACTGCATGACGTACGACCCACTCGCGTGAAGCTGGGTGACTCAGAAAGTACGATGCATAAATTGGATCAACGACGCCCTCGCCAAACCGAACACGTAAACAGCCTGTTCGGGTTCTACCCCGTTTCCGCGGACGGTTTGATTAAGGCTGAAAACTCTCGGTCACGCCGGGCAACTCTACGACGCATGCGCGGGTTGTGGAACCGCTCCAGGTAGTCGAACAGATCGGCGCGTGCTTCATCCCGCGTTCGGTAGCTGCAGTGATACACCCGCTCGCGCTTGAGCAGGCCGAAGAGGCCCTCGCAGGCCGCGTTGTCGGCGCAGTGACCGACTGCGCTCATGCTACTCACCAAGGCGTTCCCGCCGAGGAACTTCTGATAGGTGCCACTGATGAACTGACCACCGCGATCGGAGTGCAGGATGACCTCCGAGCTTCCCTGTCGCT
>JAFKMZ010000040.1 GCA_017305055.1 Lysobacterales bacterium | reverse complement strand
ACCCGGGCGCGCCCGGGTCCATGCGCGGCAGGTGCCGCTTCAGATCTTGCCGACCAGGTCCAGCGAGGGTTCCAGGGTCTTCTCGCCTTCCTTCCACTTGGCCGGGCAGACCTCGTTCGGGTGGGCGGCGACGTATTGCGCGGCCTTGACCTTGCGCAGCAGTTCCAGTGCGTCGCGCCCGATGCCGCCGGCGTTGAGCTCGATGATCTGGATCTTGCCCTCGGGATCGATGACGAAGGTGCCGCGGTCGGCAATGCCGTCAGCCTCGATGAGAACCTCGAAGTTGCGCGACAGTGCCTGGGTCGGGTCGCCGATCATGGTGTACTTGATCTTGCTGACAGCCTCGGAGCTGTCGTGCCAGGCCTTGTGGGCAAAGTGCGTGTCCGTCGAGACGCTGTAGATTTCCACGCCAAGCTTCTGGAACGTGGCGTAGTTGTCGGCCAGGTCCTCGAGCTCGGTCGGGCACACAAAGGTGAAGTCGGCCGGATAGAAGAACACTACGGACCACTTGCCTTTCAGGTCGGCGTCGGTCACTTCGATGAATTTGCCGTTCTTGAACGCCTGGGCCTTGAATGGCTTGATTTCCGTATTGATCAGGGACATGTCTTTCTCCTGTGGTGAATGGACTGCGTGGACAAGCATAAGGCGGCCCACATCATCGGTCCAATTGATTGTGGGAATAAGATCGATTTGACTTGGCTATGACGCGACCGTCACGCGTCGCGTGGCCGCGAGGGCAGCCTGGTGCGCCCTGCCGGGGCTCAAGGCGCGGTCGGGCTCTCGCTGCGGCGCATCTGGGTGTCGACCACCGTGGCGACCACGATGTCGCTGCCGACATTTACCGTGGTGCGCATCATGTCCAGGATGCGGTCCACGCCGATGATGATGCCGATGCCTTCGGGTGGTACGCCGAAGGTGGCCAGCAGGCCGGCGATCATCGGCAGCGAGCCGCCAGGGATGCCGGCGACGGCGACCGCGCTCAATACCGACAGCAGCATCAGGATGAACTGCTGGCCCAGTGCCAGCTCGATGCCGAAGGTCTGGGCGACGAACAGAACGACACAGCCCTCGAACAGGGCAGTGCCGCTCATGTTCATGGTGGCCCCGAGTGGCAGCACGAAACCGGCGGTGCTGGGCGAGAGCTTGAGTTCGTCATGCGCGACGGCCAGCGAGGTGGGCAGGCAGGCGGCGCTGGAGCTGGTCGAGAACGCGGTGACCAGCAGGGTCTCGATCTGCCGGAAGTAGGTCCGGGGCGAGCGCTTGGCGAGAAATTTCAGCCATAGTGACATGACGCCGAACAGATGCAGCGCCAGCGTCACCGCGCAACCGACCACGAACACCGACAAGGCCACCAGCACGTCCGGGCCGACTTTCACCACCACGCTGTAGATCATTGCCGGCACGGCATACGGCGCCAACTCGAGCGCGTAGCCCACGATCCGCGTCATCAGCTCGGTGATCGTGTCCAGCGCGCCCTGCACCCGTTTGCGCTGCCTGCCCGGCAACTGGGTCGCGGCAGCACCGACCAGGATCGCGAACAGGATCAGCGGCAGCACGTCGCCCAGCGCATCCCGGCTGGACCCGGCCACCGCGCCCACCAGGTTGCGTGGCATGAACATGTCCACCAGCACGGCGAAGCTCATGCGCGGCTGTCCGGCGCTGCGGTCGATGCTTTGCTGCGCAGTGCCGCCGTATTCCTGCAGCAACTGGGTGCGCGCCTGCTCGTCCAGGTGGTGCCCCGGCTGCACCGTGTTCATCATCATCAGCCCGAGCATCACGGCGATGAACATGTTGGCGAAGAACAAACCGAAGGTGCGCCCGGCCAGCGGGCCGAGCCGGCTCAGCTGCCCGAGCTGGGCGACCCCGGATGCCAGCGAGGCGAACACCAGCGGGATCACCACGAAGAACAGCATGCGCAGGAAGATTTGCCCAAACGGGTCGAACACCGCAGTGGAGATCTTCCGCATCAGCCCCAGCGTCGGCGGGTGGAAGTAGCCTATGCCCAGCGTCACCACGGCGGCAACGACGCCGATGACCAGGCCCCACAGGATGCGTTTTGCCAGCGAGTTGGGTGTGCTCATCGTGCCGAATGTACGTGAGCCGGGGCGTTTCGTCACCCCTCGTGTCCGATTGCCATTTGGCGGCTGCCGGGATCGCCAGCCGCGGCCCGATCATGGCTACCGCTGCCTGCGGCCACGCCGTGCCGGAGGTGAAGGCTGCGATCGGCTAAAATGAGCCTTTGCGTGGAGTCGACATGAGCAGCTATCAATCCGCCGGCGGGCGTTTTCGCGCGGCTGTCGCGGCGGAACAGCCACTGCAGGTGGTCGGCGCGATCAACGCCTATGTCGCCCGCATGGCGCAACGCACGGGCTTCCGGGCCTTGTATCTGTCCGGTGGCGGCGTGGCCGCCAACTCGCTGGGCACGCCCGATCTTGGCATCAGCACGCTGCAGGATGTGCTCACCGATGTCAGCCGTATCACCGATGCGTGTGCCTTGCCGTTGCTGGTCGATGCCGATACCGGCTGGGGCGGTGCGTTCAACATTGCTCGCACCGTGCGCTCGCTGATCAAGGCTGGCGCCGGTGCGATGCACATCGAGGACCAGGTGGCGGCCAAGCGCTGCGGCCACCGCCCCGGCAAGGCGATCGTGGCCAGGGAGGAAATGGTCGATCGGGTGAAGGCGGCGGTCGATGCCCGCAGTGATGCGCAGTTCGTCGTCATGGCCAGGACCGATGCCATTGCCGTGGAGGGCATCGAATCCGCCATCGAGCGCGCACTGGCCTGCGTTGAAGCCGGTGCGGACATGATTTTTCCGGAGGCGATCCACAGCCTCGAGCAATATCGCAAGTTCAAGGCGGCGGTGCAGGTACCGATCCTGGCCAACATCACTGAGTTTGGCATGACCCCGTTGTTCACCCGCGATGAGCTGGCCAGCGCGAACGTCGACATCATCCTGTACTGCTGCGGTGCCTATCGGGCGATGAACAAGGCGGCGCTGGATTTTTACCGGACCGTGCGCCGCGACGGCACGCAGAAGGCTGTGGTGCCGAACATGCAGACGCGGGAAGAGCTTTACGATTTTCTCGATTACCACGCCTACGAACGCAAGCTGGATCAGTTGTTCGCCAATGGCGATGCTGATTGACTGCTTTGCCCTGGCGCGACACCGAAGCATCGGCGCGCAATTCAAATGGAGAAGGTACGCATGACTGAGACGACACAGACCCTACCCAAGCCCAAGAAGTCGGTTGCCTTGTCCGGGGTGGCCGCCGGCAACACGGCGCTGTGCACGGTCGGGCGCAGCGGCAACGACCTGCATTACCGCGGCTACGACATCCACGACCTGGCGGCCAAGGGCACGTTCGAGGAGGTGGCGTACCTGCTGGTCTACGGCGTGCTGCCGACCTGGGCCGAGCTGAAGCGTTACCGCGCGCGCCTGCAGCGCCTGCGCGGGCTGCCCGCGCCGGTCAAGGCTGCGCTGGAATTGCTGCCGGCCGCCACCCACCCCATGGATGTGCTGCGCACTGGCTGTTCCATGCTCGGCACGGTGCTGCCCGAAGGCGCTACCCACGATATCAGTGAAGCGCGTGGGATCGCCGATCGCCTGATGGCCAGCTTCGGCTCGATGCTGCTGTACTGGTACCACTTCAGCCACAACGGCAAACGCATCGAGACCGAGACCGAGGATGCGTCGATTGCCGGCCATTTCCTGCACCTGCTGCATGGCAAGGCGCCGAGCGATTTGCATGCGCAGGCCCTGGACAAGTCGCTGATCCTGTACGCCGAGCACGAGTTCAACGCTTCCACGTTCACCGCGCGCGTCATCGCCGGCACCGGCTCCGATCTGTACTCGGCCATCACCGGCGCCATCGGCGCGTTGCGCGGCCCCAAGCACGGCGGCGCGAACGAGGTGGCGATGGAGATCATCTCGCGCTATCGCAGCGCGGATCAGGCCGAGGCGGACATCCGCGAGCGCGTGGCGCGCAAGGAGATCATCATCGGTTTTGGCCATCCGGTATACACCGTGTCCGATCCGCGCAACGAGATCATCAAGGAGATCTCGCGCAAGCTGTGCGCGGACGGCGGCAACCCGGTGCTGTTCGACATCTCCGAGCGCATCGAAAAGGTGATGGCCGAGATCAAGAAGATGTTCCCGAACCTCGACTGGTTCTCCGCCAGCACCTATCACATGCTCGGCGTGCCCACCGCGATGTTCACGCCGCTGTTCGTGATCTCGCGCACGGCTGGGTGGAGCGCGCACGTGATCGAGCAGCGCGAGGACGGCAAGATCATCCGTCCAAGCGCGAACTACACCGGTCCGGAAGACCAGGCCTACGTGCCCATCGACAAGCGCTGAGGGCCAACGGACAGAGGGGCGCACCGGCGGCCGCCCCGTCGTCTGCGCATTCGGTTTGTCCGCGATCCGGGTTCAGAGACCCTGCGCGTGCTCGGCTGCCTTGACGCCCGGATCGGCCTGCATGCGGGCAAAGAACCCGTCGAGACCCTGCATGCCCTTGAGGTCGACCTCCTTGCCCTTGGCCCAGCGCAGCAGCACGTACAGGTAGGGGTCGGCAATCGAGCGGCCGCTGTCGGCGAGCCAGTCGTGCCGGGTCAGTGGCGTGTCGACGACGGCAAACAATCCGTGCAACCGGGCCTTGGCATGACTGGCCAGGTCCTCATTCATGCTGCTGTCGCCGATGTAGCGCTGCGGCGCGAAAAGCGGCTTGAATGACTGGTGCACATCGGAGTTGAGGTAGCCGAGCCAGTGGTTGACCTTGGCGCGGCCGCGCGGATTGTCGTCGCCGGCGAGCCTGGCCTCGGGATGCAGGTCGGCCAGGTAGTGCAGGATGGCAATGTTTTCACTGAGCACGAAATCGCCGTCGACCAGCGTGGGTACCACGCCGGCGGGATTCAGGCGCAGGTACTCGGGGGATCTCAGCGCCTCGCGCTTGACTTCGGTGATCTCGAATGGCGCGCCAATCCATTCCAGCACGATGTGCGCCGCCAGCGGGCAGGCGCCCGGCATGTAGTAAAGCTTCATGGTCGGTCCAGGATCAAGGGGAAAGGCTTCCAGTGTCGCGCGGTGTCGCATCGCCTTCAAGGAAGCACGGCCGGTCGCCGGAATCAGCCGTCCATCCGCGATGCCGCACAGGCGCTGGCGGGAGCAGCGAGGACACGCCGATCGGTCACGCCGCTGGCGGGGAAGGTCTGGCACGCAGGCGTTGGCGCCGCCGTGCCAACCACCCGCCGCCGCAAACCGCAAGCAGCAATACCGTATCCATCACGTACAGCATGGCCGGGTGGGCGTCGAACCAGCCGCGCAGCCAGTGGTCGTGCGCAATCATGCGGCCGGCAGTGATGGTGATCACGGCGGCGCCGACGTACATGATGATTGGGAAGCGCGCAATCAGTCGGAGGATGAGCGTGGATCCCCACACCACCAGCGGCACGCTTACCAGGAGTCCGATGAGGACCAGACCCAGGTGGCCTTTCGACGCGCCGGCAATGGCCAGCACGTTGTCCATTCCCATCAGCGCATCGGCGATGATGATGGTGCGCAGCGCGCCCCAGAACGTGGTGGTGGCCTTGATTTCCGGGTCGGTACCGCTGTCGTGGCGCAACAGGTTCCAGGCAATCGGCAGCAACAATGCGCCACCGGCCAGCATCAGTCCCGGTAGCTTGAGCAGGTAGACCACGATTGCGGTCAGCGCGAAACGCACGGCGACCGCACCGAACGTGCCCCAGAAAATGGCCTTGCGCTGCAGCTCGCGGGACAGGCGGCTGGCCGCCATGGCGATGACGATCGCATTGTCGCCGGCGAGTACCAGGTCGAGCAGGATGATGGCCAGGAGGCCGGAAAAAAATCCGCTGAAGCCAAATTCCATGGTGTACTTCCAGGCGCGGTAGAGACAGTGGCAGACGCGAACCCGCGCGGCTCATGACCACCAAAAGTCTCGTTCGCAAGAAGCTGCCATGGGGCCGGGGCGATGCTTCGCCCGTGCTGACGGTCGCCACACCGACGCGACGCAGATGCGCGCCGGGAACTACTCCCTCTTGACTTGCGCGGGCATTGTCGCGAGTGCCACGGGTCATGGTCAAGCCGCGATCGGCAGTCTCGGCGATGCTCGGCTAAAATACGAAGTCCTCGACACCCAGGACGCGTCATGACCGATGTTGATATCCGCTCCGCCAAGCGCCCAGCGCCAGACCAGCCGCTGGTGGACATAGCCGAGTACGTCGCCGACTACCGCATCCACTCCGGCGAGGCGTATGACACGGCACGGTATGTGTTGCTCGATTCGCTGGGCACGTCCATGTTGGCGATGAAGTTTCCCGAGTGCGTGAAGCATCTTGGCCCCCTGGTGCCAGGCGCGACCCTGTCCGGTGGCGCACGCGTACCGGGCACCAGCCATGAGCTCGATCCCGTGCAGGCAGCCTTTGCCATCGGCACGCAGATTCGCTGGCTCGACTTCAACGACACCTGGCTCGCCGCCGAGTGGGGCCATCCGTCGGACAACCTGGGCACCATTCTCGCGCTGGGCGACTATCTCAGCCGCAAGGCGGAGCGTGAGGGGGGTACGCCGCTCCGCGTGCGCGACGTACTCGGCTATGCCATCAAGGCACATGAAATCCAGGGTTGCTACGCACTGCTCAACAGTTTCAACCGGGTGGGACAGGACCATGTCATCCTCGTCCGCCTGGCTTCGACCGCCATTGCCACGGCGATGCTCGGTGGCACCAAGGAACAGATCATCGCGGCGGTTTCAAACAGCTGGATCGACAACGGGGCCCTGCGCACGTACCGGCACGCACCGAATACCGGACCGCGCAAGAGCTGGGCCGCGGGTGACGCGTGCCGACGCGCCGTCACCCATGCCATCAACGCGGTGCACCGAGGCGCGGTGGGCTACCCGTCGGCGCTCAGCGCGCCTACCTGGGGCTACTACGACGTGGCGTTCAACGGCAAGCCGTTCGAGTTCGAGCGCCCGTTCGGCAGCTACGTGATGGAGAACGTGCTGCTGAAGATCAGCTACCCTGCCGAATTCCACGCGCAGACCGCCGTGGAGTGCGCGATTCGCCTGCATCCGCAGGTGGCCGGGCGCCTGGATCAGATCGCCAGGATCAGCATCGAGACCCAGGAAGCGGGCCGCCGCATCATCGACAAGACCGGCCCCTTGGCCAACTACGCCGATCGCGACCATTGCATCCAGTACATGGTGGCGGTGCCGCTCATCTTCGGCCGCCTGGTGGCCCAGGATTACAGCGACGAGATGGCAGCCGACCCGCGCATCGACCGCTTGCGCGAAAAGATGGAAGTGACGGAAAACCCCCAGTTCACCCGCGACTATTTCGACCCCACCAAGCGCTATATCGGCAACTCGGTGCAGGTGTTTTTCACCGATGGCAGCAGCTCCGACAAGGTCTCGATCGATTTCCCGATCGGGCACCGCAAGCGGCGCGCCGAGGGTATTCCAGTGCTGTTGCAGAAATTCGAGGCGGCAGTGCGTGGCCACCTGCCGGCACACCAGGTCCGTGCCATCATGCAGGCGACGGCCGATCCCGAGCGCCTGGACGCCATGCCGGTACAGGAATTCATGCACCTCTTCACACTGTAGACACAATGCAAATGGAAGATGACCTGCCTTGGCGGCATTTTGTCGCGGTGTCGTCGGGTGTTGGTGGCGGGAAAAGGGGTATGCCGTGGTTTGCTGTGAGGGTTGCATCGTTGTGCGGATACGGGGCTTCCTGAATGAAGCCTCACCGACAAGAGCGGAACAAGCACTGGGTTGTGCGAGAAAAAATTAACGATTTTGCTACACTCCACCTGCTTGCTGGAGAACCACCAGGTACGAGTTGCAGGCAGCGTAGATGAAAAATCGCGCTGTCGATTGTTGCAGCGCGACCCGGTCGAGGTTCGGACGGATGCGAGAACCTTATTACCTGAGGAGAGACCGATGAAACGTAAGGGTTTGTATTTTTTGATTGCGCTGGCCTTGGGCGGTGTGGGGGCCGTGCATGCCCAGGATGCGACTGCACCAGCCACTCCAGCCGATAGTTCGAGCAGCGATGCGATGTCGCCAAGCTTTGACGGTCGTTGGTATATAGCGCCAACCGTCGGTGGTTATTACAACGACACCGATCGCAACACAAACAGCCGCCAGTTCTATTACGGCCTGGGCATCGGCAAATTCGTCAATCCGAACATTTCACTGGATCTCTTCATCGATCGTACCAAGCGTCAGCGTGACCGCGGTCCTGCCGCGGGCGGTGGTCATTCATCGAGCCAGCATTGGTCCAACAATACCGTGGGCGTCGCCGGCCGGTTCTACGCCGGCGGGTGGAATTCCTGGCGGCCCTATGCCTTGGCTGGCATCATGGGCAGCCGCCACAACAATTCCGGTGACAATGGCTGGGCACCTGCGGCGGAACTGGGCGGCGGCATTTCCAAGACCATCACCGACAGCTCGGACGTGCGGCTGGAAGCCGGTTATCGCTATGACTGGGACGACAAGACCCAGCGCAACCAGAACGGCTACGGCGACTGGTTCCTCGGCCTGAGCATCGTCGCCAGGCTCGGCAGCCTGCCGCCGCCCCCGCCGCCGCCGCCGGCAGCTCCGCCACCGCCCGCGGCCCCGGATTGCTCGACCATGGACACTGATGGTGACGGCGTCAACGACTGCCTCGACAAGTGCCCGAACACCGCCGCCGGCACGATCGTCGGCCCGGATGGTTGCGCGCAGAAGGTGGTCATCGACCTGCGTGGTGTCAACTTCAAGTTCGACCGGCCGAAGAAGGGCGAGACGGACATCTCCAAGTCCTTGGCCGTGCCGACGTCGGATTCGATGGCGATCCTGAACCAGGCCGTCGATACCCTGCAGCGGTACCCGCAAGTGCATGTCACGGTGGCCGGCTACACCGATTCAATCGGTACCGACGCCTACAACCAGGGCCTGTCGGAGCGTCGTGCGAAGATCGTCTACGACTACCTGACCAGCCATGGCATCGACGCCAGCCGTCTGGAAGGCCCGATCGGGCATGGCGAGAGCGATCCCATCGGCGACAACTCCACCGATTCGGGTCGTGCGCAGAACCGCCGCACCGAGCTGCAAGTCCAGCAATAAGCCGCAGGACTTCGTGCGTATCGAGAAAACCCCGCTGCGGCGGGGTTTTCTTTTGTGCGGCTGCTTGTACCCTACGGCGCATGCCACCACCGATGTACCCTGCGCGCCACGCAGCTGCTCCAAACCGACAAGCTCCAGCACACGGCTTGGCACGCGTGTTGTCCAAGCTGGGCGTGTGCTCACGCAGCCAGGCCGAGCGGCAGGTGCGCGCGGGTCGGGTCCGGGTCGACGGGAGATTGGTCCGTGACCCTTATCTGCCGGTTTCGGCGGCGACGCATGCCATCGAAGTGGACGGCAAGCCAGTCACTGCGGTGGCATCGGTGTACATCATGTTCAACAAGCCGCGTGGGCTGGTTGTCAGCGCTGCCGACGAACATGGCCGCGACACCGTTTACGATGAATTGACCGCAGCGGACCTGCCGTGGTTGGGCCCAGTCGGGCGTCTGGACAAGGCCAGCGAGGGCCTGCTGTTGCTCAGCAACGACAGCGTCTGGGCCGCGCGGATCACCGAGCCGTCCAGCCACCTGCCCAAGACCTACCACGTGCAGGTCGATTGCGTGCCCACCGACAGGCTCCTGGAGCAGTTGCGTGCAGGCACCGATGACGCCGGCGAACACCTGCAGGCGAGGCAGGTTTCGCTGTTGCGTGCGGGCAGCAAGAACGCATGGCTGGAAATGGTGCTGGACGAAGGGCGCAACCGGCATATCAGGCGCCTGCTCGCGGCGCACCACGTGCAAGTGATGCGTCTGCTGCGCGTGGCTATCGGGCCCCTGCAACTGGGTACGCTCGCCAAGCGCCAGTGGCGCCATCTGCAATCCTGGGAAGTGGCGGCGCTGGGCGGCGCATCGCGCTAGACCGTAACGCCTGCCGGGGGTCAGTGGATCCCAGGCATGCCCAGGGTGCGCGCCACCTTGATGAACGCGTCAATGGCATGGTCCAGTTGTGTGCGGGTGTGCGCAGCGCTCATCTGCGTACGGATGCGCGCCTCGCCCTTGGGCACCACCGGGAAGAAGAAGCCGCTGACGTAGATGCCTTCATCGAGCAGGCCGGCGGCCATGGACTGCGCGAGCTGCGCGTCATGGGTCATCACCGGCACGATGGGGTGGGTGCCGGGTTTGATCTCGAACCCGGCGGCGCCCATGCGTGTGCGGAAATATTCGGTGTTGGCCTTCAGCGTCTCGCG
>JAFKMZ010000102.1 GCA_017305055.1 Lysobacterales bacterium | reverse complement strand
TCTGGTCGTACGCCTTGAACTCGCCACCGTACCGGTCCGCACCCAGCTTCGTCAGTGCCGCCGTCAGCGTCGTCTTGCCGTGATCCACGTGGCCGATCGTCCCCACGTTGATGTGCGGCTTCGTGCGTTCGTATTTGCCCTTTGCCATGCGCGCTAAACTCCGCTGGTATCAATGAATGAATGGGTTGCCTTGGACAACCTTGCCTGAAATGGTGCTCATGACAGGAATCGAACCTGTGACCTCTTCCTTACCAAGGAAGTGCTCTACCGACTGAGCTACATGAGCATGACTTCAGCCATCCTCCCTGATGGCAAAGAAAGACCGGCATCCTGCCGGACTTTTCAAAAGGACTGGAGCGGAAGGCGGGAATCGAACCCGCGTAATCAGTTTGGAAAACTGATGTTCTACCATTGAACTACTCCCGCCCTGCGCGAAATCCTTGCAGACCGCGCCACTTTCGCGTCGCGTGAAGCCGCCAGAAGCTGGTGGAGGGAGGTGGATTACTTCGGGCATCCGACAACCGCTCCTGCGTTGTTCTACCTCCGGCATCCATGCCGTCGCCTGCCCTACGCCCCTCCGGGGCCAGCCCTTCGGGCTGTTCCGATTCGCTCCTGCGAATCGGTCGAACCATTTCTTTTCAGGTGGTTCTCATCCACCTCTGCGAGCTTTCTCGCACCTCTTCAAATGGTGGAGGGAGGTGGATTCGAACCACCGAAGGCGTAAGCCAGCAGATTTACAGTCTGCCCCCGTTGGCCGCTTGGGTATCCCTCCAACAAAGAACGCGTATTGTGTGGATCGGGTGCAAAACTGTCAACTTGACGCCCTGTGGACCGGCGTCGGCAAATCGGCATATCAGCCGCCACAAGTGCACCTCGCAGGGGGCCAGGCGGGCGTTGCATCCAGGTCGGCATCCCGTCGCGCTTCCAGCCGACGCATCCGCGGCAGCAGCAGATACCCGGGGCTATTTCCGTACCGGCAGGGGCGCGGGCGGACGCTTTCCCCCGGAATGGACCGCCGTCGCAGGTTTTGGCGGCAGCGGAAGGGTTTCATCGCGCAGGACCACTTTGCCTTCGCGTACGTCGACAATCGTTGAAAATGCCGGATGTTGCACGCTGAAGTCGTGCATGTCGATGCGGCTTTGCGTACCAATCCCGGTGATGCGTGCACCGCGTTCGTGCAGCGGCCTGCCCGGTGCCAGTCGCGGGATGCCGCTCGGCTGCAGCAACCATGCGAACCCGTCGTCGACCGTGAACACGCGCCCCACGCCATCAGCGTCCACGCACAGCGAGGTCCCTTCGTCGATACCCAGGCCGATGACCTCGCCGTGCCCCTCGTCGCGCAAGCGGGCAACAAAGGCGAGCAGACGGCCAAGCCGATCGCGCGCGGCAAAATGCGAGTCGGTGATGACGTGTTGCAGGTACGGCAGGTGCAGGAAATCGCCGACCAGGGTGACGGATGCACCCAAGGGGTCGGCCAAGGCGGCGGCGGATTGGATACTGCCACCATCCAAGGCGCCATAGGCGTAGGCACCGAGTATGGCCAGTCCCGCGCTGGTCCCGCCAAGCGGCTTGCCTTGCGCCACGTGCTCGTCCAGCGCCTTGTTCAGCGGCGTGCCGCGCCAGAAGCGCACATAGTTGGCCTGATCGCCACCGGCGATGAAGATGCCGTCGGCGTGCCGGACGATATCGAGGACCGCTGGATCACTGGCCGCGGCACGACTGTGGAATACCAGCGTCTGTACCGAGGTCACGCCGCCAATCTCATGGTACAGGGCGTTTTGTATGTCATCGGCATAGGACGCGCGCAAGACCACGAAGTGGCCATGGCCGGCCTTGGCCAGCAGCCAGGCAAACGCGTCGTGGTTCCACGCGCCGCCGCCTTTCAGCATCAACGCCGCCTCGGTCGGTGCCGGACGTGGCGCCTGCAGATCGCCGATCTGGTAGTAGTCATAGCCGTTGCGCGCCGCGGCGGCCGGAACGACGGGGTTGGCCGCGTACACCGCCGCGCAGGCCATCCAGCAGCATGCAAGCAAGGCCAATGTCGCGCCAGCCCACCGGTCAGGCAAGTGCATCAGCGACTCCCAAAGTATTTCGTGAGCGATCGCCCCCAAGCGGGGGCGCAAGTGCCATCTGCGATCGTGCTGCCAATGCGGCGTGGCACGATGATTCGCCTACCGGGACGAGCCGGTACGCCACATCCCCCACCACCGCGGGCCCGCCTAGGCGGCAATGGCGGTACAGTCGCGGCTGTGGACATCTCCCTCGACGACTGGTTCGCCAAC
Organism: Lysobacterales bacterium; assembly: GCA_017305055.1. Taxonomy (GTDB): domain Bacteria; phylum Pseudomonadota; class Gammaproteobacteria; order Xanthomonadales; family Rhodanobacteraceae; genus Rhodanobacter. Next base: position 8,473 of record JAFKMZ010000102.1, on the reverse strand, counting down.
GAGATACTCGTGCACGAGGGCGCGCTGATGCGCTATCTGCAGCGCTGCTGGTATCAGCGCGACGAAATTCCGGACCTGCGCCAGGATATCTACGTGCGCGTCTACGAAGCCGCTGCAAAGGCCCGACCGGCAATGCCGAAATCCTTCATGTTCACCGTCGCCCGCCACCTGATGACCGACCGATTGCGCCGCGCGCGCGTGGTTTCCATCGATGCCGTGGGTGATATCGACGCGCTGAACGTCTTGATCGATGACATCTCGCCGGAACGCCGCCTGGGCGCCCGGCAGGAACTGCAACGTCTGGCGGAGGCGCTGGATCGCCTGCCACCGCGTTGCCGGCAGGTGATGTGGCTGCGGCGGGTCGAGGACCTGTCCCAAAAGGCGGTCGCCGCACACATGGGCATCAGCGAGAAGACCGTGGAAAAGCAGGTAGCCAAAGGCATGCGTTTGATGGCAGACCACTTTTATGGCGGCATGCAGGCGTTGCGCGCGGAAAGCGCCATGCCCGAAATGGACGATGAGCGTGCCCGATAGCCAACAGATCGAGCACAGCGCCGCGGCGTGGCTTGCCCGCCGCGACGCCGGTCCGTGGTCGGCGGATGACCAGGCGCAGCTGGCCGCGTGGCTCGAGCGCTCGGTTGCGCACCGTATCGCCTTCATCCGCCTGGAACATGCGTGGCGGCAAAGCGGACGCCTGAAGGCGCTCGGTGCTGGCGCGGATCGCGGCAAGGCAGCCGCGTGCGGCCAGATTCCCGCCACACAGCCCGCGGCAAACCAACGCCTCCCCACCGACGTGTTGCCAGATGTCCGCCGCCGTGGTCACGGCTCGCGTGCTCGACTGGTGCAACACCCGGTGCGCTACCTGGCAGTTGCTGCGATCACGCTGCTGACCTTGTCGGTCGGTTGGGGCTGGTGGCATTACGCCAACACGATCGAGGCGGATTACCAGACCACCATCGGTGCCCTCGACACCGTCAAACTGGCCGACGGCTCGACCGTCACACTGAACAGCGACAGCCGTGTGCACGTGACGTTCTCGAACGCCAGGCGGAGCATCGACTTGCAGCAGGGCGAAGCCTACTTCGCCGTCGCCAAGGATCCTGGTCGCCCGTTTGTGGTGCACGCCGATGGCCGCCGCGTCACCGCCGTCGGGACGGCTTTTGCCGTACGCCGCGACGCGGGCAACCTGCGCGTGGTGGTGACGCATGGTGTCGTCCGCATGGAGGCCGACCGGAGCCCTGGAGCGGCGCGCCAGGCGACCACCCTGCTTCCAGCCGGCAGCGTCGCCGTCGCCAGCGCGGCGGGTGTGCTGGTGCGCTCCGACTCGGTGCAGCAGGCCCGCGACCTTCTGGCCTGGCGCAATGGCTACCTGAGCTTCCACGACACGCCGCTGGCCAATGCGGCGGCCGAATTCAACCGCTACAACACGCACAAGATCGTCATCGCCGATCCGGCCGTCGGCGCCCTGCGCATCGGCGGCAATTTCCGCTGGTCGAACGCCGACGCGTTCGTGCGCCTGCTGGAACAGGGATTCCCCATCCACGTCGTGCGCCGAGACGACACGCTGGTCCTGCAGCACCGTTGATCCGCACCCCCTGATCCCCCGCACCGTTCCCCGTCCACGCTCCCGTGGGGGATAGGTGCAACTGGTTCGTCCCGTTCATGGACGGCGCCACCGCGCCATATCAGGGGAAGGGTGACCATGTTGCGATCGTTGCGCCACACCATGCTGGCCTTGGCCTGCGCCTTGCCGATGCTGTCCGTTGCCCAGATGCCAACCACAGCCGTCAATGTTCCGCCCGGTGACCTGGTTACTGCGCTGGACACCCTTGCCCGGCAATCCGGCGTCCAATTGATCTACCCGGCCGACCAGCTCAAGGGCCTGCGTACCGCGGGCGTCAATGGCACCTTGTCCACCGACGCCGCGCTCACGCGCCTGTTGTCCGGCAGCGGTTTCAGCCTGCATCAGGATGCCTCCGGCGCGATCCTCATCACCCGTGACAACAAGCCGGATCCACCTTCGCCACGCTCGCAACCACGTCCCACGGACACCGACACCGGTACCCAAGCCGACATTTCCGCTGCCACACGGCTGGACACGGTCACGGTGACCGGCTCGCGCATTCCGCGCTCGGAGATCGAGGGCCCCGCTCCCGTGCTCACCATCACCGCCGAAGACATCGCCCGGCGTGGCTTTGCCGACGTGCCGCAACTCATGGCCTCGCTCACCCAGAACCTGGGCGCGCTCGACAACAACCAGTACAACAGCGGCTTCTCGGTGGGCGCGCAAGCCGTGGACCTGCGCGGCCTCGGCCCCAACCACACCCTGGTGCTGGTCAACGGCCGGCGCATCGCCGACTATCCGCAATCGTATGGCGGCAACAGCAATTTCACCGACATCTCCAACATCCCGACCTCGCTGATCGAGCGCGTGGAAATCCTTTCCGGCAGTGCATCGGCGGTATATGGCTCGGATGCCATCTCCGGTGTCATCAACTTCATCCTCAAGAAGAAGGTCGACCACACCACCGTCAGCTACCGCGTCGGCACCACCCAGCACGGCGGCGGAAATTCACAGCGCATCGACCTCACCAGCGGCTTCAGCCTCGGCAAGCTGGACACCGTGTTCGGGCTGGAACTGATCGACGACAAACCGCTCTGGGCAATGGATCGCAGCTACACCGACTCGCAACTGGACAGCCCGGCCGACCCATCCCGGCTCCCGGCAAACCGCACCTTCGTGCGTACCGACGTGGACGGCAACTACCTCGATCCCGGAAAGGCCACCTGCGACAACCTCTCCTATCTGGACCAGGGCAGCGTGTTCTACGCCTCGCGGCGCGGCTACGGGCCCGACGGCGGACCTGGCTACTACTGCGGAACCTACCAGGACTACGGCTACTCCACGCTCGAAAACGGGCGCAAGATGGCCAACTTCTTCGGCTCGGCCACCTTCCACTTCAACGACTACACCGAGCTGTACCTCGATGTGTTGGCCAGCACCTCGCATCAGGACAGCTACAGCTCGCCCAAGAGCTGGTGGAACTGTGAGATCGACAACTCCGATTGCGCCGATACGCCGTTCTACAACACCGCCACCGGCCAGGTCGAGCAATGGGGCCGGCAATACTTCACCATCAACGAGTGGGGTGGCTTCAAGCGCGCCAAGATCCGCAGCATCGGCAACACCTACTCGCTGAATACCGGCGTCAAGGGCACGCTGGGCGCGGACAGCAACTGGACCTACGAGGCCAACTTCGAACACGCGCAGAACCAGCTCACGCAGAAATGGCCGGCCGTGGTGGCCGCCAAGGCCCAGGCGCTCTACCTGGGGCCCTCCCTCGGCATCGACGCGGACAGTGGCTACAAGATGTACAACGCGCCGCTCAACCGCCTCTACACGCCGCTGACGGTCGATGAGATGCGCTCGATCAGCCAGGATTCCAACGACCACGACAAGAGCCGCGCGGAAAACTGGTCGTTGACGCTCACCAACACCAACCTCTTCGAGCTGCCTGCCGGTGCGGTACGTTTTGCCGGCATCGCCGAATATGGCAACCAGTACTTCGGCCTCAAGGCCGACCCGATGTCGCTCGACGGCTCGTACTACAACCTGCACAACACCAGCGCCGTCGGCTCGCGCAGCCACGCCGCCGCCGGCTACGAATTCGACATCCCGATCTTCTCCACCCTGACCGCCACCACGGCCGGCCGTTACGACCGTTACAGCTACGGCCCCACGAATGCCGGCAAGTTCACCTACGCCCTGGGTCTCGAGTACCGGCCCATCCAAAGCCTGCTGCTGCGGGGCTCGATCTCCACCGGCTTCCGTGCCCCTGACCTCAGCTATCTGTACGCAGGCCTGAGCGGGTCCGCCTCCAGCGGCATCGACTATTACCTGTGCCGCACCCTGGAACCCGATACCGCCGACGACTTCTCCGACGACTGCACCTACGGCGACGCCCCCTACAACGGCCAGAGCCACGGCAGCACCGACCTCAAGAACGAAACCAGCCGATCCTTCACCGGCGGCCTGGTCTTCGCGCCGACCCGGAACTTCGACGCCAGTCTGGATTACTACCGCATCAGGCTGAAGAACGAGGTCCTGTACCAGAGCACCCAGGACATCCTCCAGCGTGAAGCCGACTGCCGCATCGGCGCCACCATGGACGGCACCCCGGTGGGCTCGTCCGCCTTCTGCCAGCAGATCGAGAGCCAGGTGTTTCGCAACGCTCCCGACGCGTCGTTCAATCCCGGTCAGGTCACGGCCGTCCTGGTACTGCCCATCAACGCCGCGACCGACGAAACCTCCGGGGTCGACTTCAACACCCATTACCGGCTCGACCTGTCCCGCGCCGGCAGGTTCGATTTCAACCTGGGTGCCACCTACGTGATCATGCACAAGACCCGGTTGTCGGCCGACACGCCGGTCGAGAACCAGTTGACCGATCTCTACAACTACCTGATCCCGCGCAGCAAGGCGAATGGTTCGGTGACGTGGACCTTCCACGACTTCACCACCACGCTGTACGGCTCGCGCCTCAGCGGCATCCCCGACTACAACGGCACCAAGCGCATGGGACCCACGGCCCGCTACAACCTGACGATGGGCTACCAGATCACGCCCGCCATCGACGTCTCCCTGGCGGTCGACAACCTGTTCGACCGGCGACCGCCGCGCGACCCGACCTGGACCGGCTGGCCGTACTACTACCGGGCATGGTTCAACGCCACCGGACGCGCGTACTTCCTGCAGGCGAACGTGCGCTTCGGTGGCGGCAACGGTGGCTAGGGACAGCGGCGACAGAAGCGCACCGAGATACATCCGCGCGATCCACCTGGTCGCGCTGCTCGGACTGGTCTTCCTGTCGTCGCTGCTGCCGGCTGCGGCAACGACGGCAGGGACGTTCCAGCTCGACGACCTGCGCAGGATCGTGTCGCTCAGCGCAGCCCAGATTTCCCCCGACGGCAGGCAGGTCGCCGTGATCGTCTCCAGGCCGAACTGGGAGACCGATGAGAACGAACGGGAAATCGAGCTGGTGGACGTGGCCAGCGGCACACGGCGCACCTTCACCCACGCCCGCCAGGGCCCGTCCACTCCCCGCTGGTCGCCGGACGGAGCCTACCTCGCGTTCCTGGCCAAGGATCCGAAAACCCGGCAGGACCAGATATTCGTCGCCCCGATGCGCGGCGGCGATCCCCAACGTGTCACGGACAACCCCCAGGGTGTGGACAGCTATGCGTGGAGTCCGGATGGCAAGCACATCGCCTTCGTGGCCCAGGATCCACCCCTCAACGCGGAGGCGATCAAGGCCCACAACAAGGTGTTCCGGGTGACCGACGGGCATTTCCTGCTGGACAAGGAAGTCGCCCCCTGGCACCTGTGGATGGTGCCGGCAGCCGGCGGAACGGCACGACGACTGACCCAGGGCAAGTTCAGTCTCGGTACCGAGTCGGGCAGCACCACCACGCCGGCATGGCGCCCGGACGGTGGAGCCATCGCGTTCACGACCTTCCCCGGCCCCTACTGGGCGCCTTCATTCCGCTCCACCATCGGCGAAGTGACGCTTGCGGACGGTGCCATGCATACCCTGGTCGAGGCTCAGGGCGCAAGCTACTTCAGCTATGCGCCGGCAGGCGGCCGATCCGCCTTCCAGCGTCCGCGCGATGGGGACCAGAACAATGGCGACGCGGTGTATGTGCACAGCGATGAAGGAAGCCGCGACGTCACGGCCGAAATGGCGCGCCACTTCAACAGCTACGCCTGGATGCCCGACGGCCGGGCGCTGATCACCTCGGGTTCGCTGGGCACGGATTCGGTGCTCTGGAAACAGCCACTCGCCGGAAAGGCCAGTCTGCTGCGCCTGGGGGAGGTGCAGGCCAACGATGGCATGGGCACCACGACCAGCGCGGGTCCCGCCAGCATCAGCATCTCCAGGAACGGCGTCATCGCCTTCATCGGCAGCACGAGCACGCACCCCAGCGAGCTGTACGTGCTGGATTCCACCACGGCCAAGCCGCGGCGGCTGACCGACGTGAACGCGTTTCTCGACGACCTCGACCTCGGGCGCACCGAGTCCATCGAATGGACGAACCATGATGGCTTGCCCGGTGACGGCGCGCTGACCTACCCGGTCGGTTACCAGGCGGGCCGCAAGTACCCGCTGGTACTGGTGATCCATGGCGGACCGATGATGGCCTCCAACGTCGGCTTCCAGCGCCTGGCACAGTTGCTGGCGGCTTCCGGATTCCTGGTTTTCCAGCCCAACTACCGCGGCAGCACCAATCTGGGGGACGCATACCAGCACGCCATGTACCGCGACACTGGCGAGGGTCCAGGCAAGGATGTCATGGCCGGACTCGCCGCGGTGGAGAAACTCGGCATCGTCGACATGACGCGTCTGGGCGTCGGCGGCTGGTCCTATGGCGGCTACATGAGCGCATGGCTCAGCAGCCACCATGACGTGTGGAAAGCCGCACTCGTGGGCGCTCCCGTCACCGACTGGCTGATGGACTACAGCATCTCGTTCTACCAGGAAGGTGATGCCTATTTCTTCGGCTCGTCGCCATGGACGGACGAAGGCTGGGAGATATGGCGGAAGCAGTCACCGATCACCTACGTGCGCAACGTCAAGGCGCCCACCCTGATCCTGGGTTCGGTGCGGGATGCGAACGTGCCGCTGGTGAATGCCTTCGAGTGGTACCACGCGCTGCGCGACAATGGCGTGCCGGTCGAGTTCTACGCCTATCCGATCAGTTCCCACGTACCACACGACATCGTGCAGATCACCGACCTGTACCGCCGCTGGGTGGGCTGGATGGTGGACCACCTCAAGCCCTGAATTTGCCAGCGCCGGGCAACGGGTGGTTTCCACGGACGCCCGTCCGCGCATAGCGATGCATCGCCCATCCCTGGACGCGCGGCGCGACTGCTGTCCAAAGCGCCCTGCATCGATGAACGCCCACTGTCAGGCAAAACCCCCGCACCATGGGCGCTGCGGGCGACGCTAACGCCCTGGCAACATCCAGCCCACGCCACCTGAACTGGCGATCGGTTGCCGTGGACGGATGATTCGCGAACCCGATGCGCCTGCCGCCGCCCTCGCATCTCCCCCCGTACCCCGCGATCCCTGGCTGGACAATGCCCGCTTCGCGCTGATCGCCCTGGTGGTGTTCGGGCACCTGCTGGAACCCCTGCTCGCCGCGCACCCGTTGCTGGATGCCGCCTACGCCTGGGTATACACCTTCCACATCCCAGCCTTCGCCTTCCTGTCCGGCGCAGTGACCCAGGCGGCCATCCCTCCCACCAGGCTGCTGCGCGACGTGCTGTTGCGCCTGCTGTTACCGTACCTGGTGTTCCAGGGCCTGTACCTGCTGGCGGCGCAATCGCCGCTGTGGCCCGATGCCGGACCGGCCAGCGTGGCCACACCGTACTGGCTGTTGTGGTACCTGCTCAGCCTGGCCTGCTGGCGGCTGCTGCTGCCGCTGTTCGCACAGCTGCCCTTGCGCCTGCCGCTGGCCGTGCTGGTGGCGCTGGCCGCTGGCTGCGTCGACGACATCGGCTATTACCTGTCGCTGTCGCGCACGCTGGTGTTCTTCCCGCTGTTCCTGCTGGGCTGGCAGGCGGCACGCGCCTGGCGCGAGCGCCTGCATGGCGTTGCAACCCGCTGGATCGCCACAGGCGTGCTCCTGGGGCTGCTCGGCGGAACCGCCTTGGCCAGCCCCGATCCGCACTGGCTGTACGGAAGCTACGGCTATGCCGCGATGGCCACCCCGGCCCTGCACGGCATGGCACTGCGCCTGCTGCAGCTCGCCGTGGCGGCGGTAGGCGCCCTGGCCTTCCTTGCACTGGTACCGGTGCGCAGACTGGCGTTCACGCCACTGGGAAGGCGCAGCCTGGCCGCGTACCTGGCTCATGGTTTCCTGGTGAAGCTGGCTGTCGGCGCCGGCCTGACGGCCTCGCTGGCGGCATTGCCGCGCAGCATGCTGCTGCCGACCCTGCTGGCCCTGGCGGTAGTGGGAACGGTCGTGCTCTCGACACGTGCCGTGGAACGCTGCATGGCCTGGATCATCGCCCCGTACCGGCTGCTGCCGGGCACGGTTGGATCGTGGTGGCGGCGCGCGCCGTAATGGGCCGGGTCAGACGTTGAACAGGAAATGCAGGACGTCGCCTTCGCGCACCATGTAGTCCTTGCCCTCCTTGCGCAGGCGGCCGGCCTCGCGGGCGCCGGCCTCGCCGTCGTACTTGACGAAATCGTCGAAGCCGATGGTCTCGGCGCGGATGAAACCCTTCTCGAAGTCGGTGTGGATGACGCCGGCAGCCTGCGGCGCGGTGGCACCCTGCTTCACCGTCCAGGCGCGCACCTCCTTCTCGCCGGCGGTGAAGTAGGTCTGCAGGCCGAGCAACCGGTAGCCCGCATTGACCACCCGGTTCAGGCCGGGCTCGGCCAGGCCGAGATCGGCCAGGAACTCG
>JAFKMZ010000101.1 GCA_017305055.1 Lysobacterales bacterium | reverse complement strand
TCCGTCGCCGGGCCGAGTACCGGAGAAGCCGCATTGCCCTGGCGGCCATAGGTCATGCGCCAGACGTTCCAGCCGAACACGATATGGCTGAGGAACATCAGCGTGCCGCCGACACCACGCCACACCCAGTAGGGCTGCATGTCCACCACCGATTGGATGAACGGCAGGCCGTGCACCCAGTCCAACCCCTGCACTGTGCCCCCGATGGACAACGACAGCACGTAGATCGTGCCGCCGACCACCGCCATCCAGAAGTGCAGAGCCAGGCCGAGCCGACCGGCTGACTTGCCGGTGGCCAGCGGCAGCATCGCGTACACCCCGCCCCAGACCGCGAACGTGATGAAGCCGTACATGGTCCAGTGTGAATGGCCCACGGTGAAGTTGGTCAGGTGCCAGATTTCCTGCAAGGAGCGGAAGGCCTCGAGCGTGCCCTGGGTGGAACTCAGCAGGTAGTTGACCACGGCGACGAAGATGAACAACAGCGCGTACGAATGGATCATGTCGCGCACCCTGCCACGCATGGTGAGCAGATAGTTGGCGCTGCCGCCCCACACCGGTACCAGCATGGCCACACTGAACACGATGGCAGTCGTCTGCAGCCACCACGGCAAGGGGCTGAACAGGAAATGGTGCGAACCGATGATCGGGTAGAACACCAGGTTGGTCCAGAACGCGAACACGCCCAATGCGTAGGAATAGATTGGCCGGTTCAGCAACTTCGGCAAGGCGTAGTAGAAGATGCCAAGTGCCAGCGGCGTGAACCACAGACCGACGGCGTTGTGCATGTAGTAGCCGGAAACGGCAACCTGGCCGAGGCCATACTGGTACCAGGGCAGGATCGCGACGATGGCGATGATGCAGGTCCACAGCACGCCGCCCAGGATGTACCAGTTGGAGAGGTAGATCTCCTCGGTGCTGCGCTGGGCCACCGTGGCGATCAGGTTCCAGCCGGTCACCACCAGCGCGGCCAGGAAGATGATGCGGATCGGCCACGGCCACTCGCGATATTCGAGGTCGCCAGCGTTGTAGCCCAGGTCCAGCGCGATGGTGCCGGCGACGGCGGCGATGTTGAACAGCGCCAGCCCCCACCAGGCCAGGGTCTTGCTGTACAGCTGCGTGCCGCTGCTGCGTACGACCACGTAGTAGGACACGCCGACCAGGCCCAGGCTGGCCCAGCCGTAGAACGTCGCGTTGGTATGGATCGGCCGCAGGCGGCCGAAGGTCAGCCAGGCGCCACTGGCAAAGTCCGGGGCGCCGAACTTGAACGCCAGGAGCACCCCGACGGCCGTGGCAAACAGCAGCCAGAATGTGGCGCTGACCGTGTAGGCGGTGAAGATCGAGGCGAGTGCGCGATCGTCTGGATCATCACTGGCAGCGTGATGCAACGAAATGCCGTCCTGCATTGATCTGGCCCTTGCTGCGGGTTCGGTGCGGCGTCCGCCCGGGCGTCGATCAGGAGCAATGTTAACCCCGCGCGTTGCGTCTGTACCCTGACCAAAGTCATGCCCCTGTGCCGAATTGCCGCAATGGTCGGCGCGGCACCCGGATCACGCATGAGGCGCAGCGCGCCGCCGTTACCCCTGGCCTTCGTGCTCGCGGTCCCAGGCGCGCAATTGATCGCGAATATGCGCGACGCACTGGCGACCGACGGCATTGCGCTCCTCATCCAGCACCAGACCGTCCAGCAGCTCGGCCAGGCGCTGCGCAGTCGGCAACATCGCATCCCAGGCGTCCAATGCCGGCAGCGGTCCGGGCAGGGTCATGAAGAAGCTGACCCCCGGCGTGCGCAGGGCATCGAGGTTGCCCAGGTTGAAACTGCCAGGCTTGAGCATGTTGGCAACGCTGAAGATGGGTCCCTGGTTGCGCTTGCCGTCGACCAGGCGGTGGTAGATGCCCATGTCGCCGTATTCCAGGCCAGCCTTGTCCGCCGCCACGACCAGGTCGGCGCCATTGAACAATATGCCTTCCCTGGCCACCACGAACAGGGTGACGATACGCTCGACCGGCAGCTGCGGCGGCCGGCGCCCGAGCTCGGAATTGGGTGGCGATGCGGCGCCCGCCGCAGCCGGCGCGGCCGCCGCAGTCGGGACGGTCTAGACCGCGCCCGCCGATACCGGCGCCGGTGCCTCACCAGTTTCCGACGGAGCACGCAGGGCATTGATGATCGAGTTCACGTGGTCGGCAAGCTTGGGTGCGGCCCTCGGTGGCGGCGCCGGTGCCCGTGTTGCTGCCAGTGCTGCCGGCGCGTGGTACCCCGACAGCGTGGCGCCGAGGCGTTCGAGCTCGGCGAGCAAGCCGATGTCCAGCTGGCCCTGCTCGGGCGTGGCATCCAGCTCTGCCAACGGCGCCGGGTCGACGCGCGGATCGGCGTGGTGTGGTTGGTCGGCTGCCTGGTCACCACCCAGCACCGGCTCACGCCGGCTGCCCTTGGTCGTTCCGGGCTCGCTGCGCCGCCTGCCCTGCTCCTGCTTCGGTTGCCCGAACAGCCAGATCAAGGCGAGCACGATCACCCCGACGATCAGCATCGGCACCCCGATGACGGGGTTCCAGGCGAGGGCAAGCATGGATGTTGCCGGCATGATGGGTTCCTTCAGGCAGCCTCGGTCAGTTTAGCGGCTTCGGCCAAGTCCACCTGCACCAGGCGGGACACACCGGGCTCGCGCATGGTGACGCCGCACAACTGGTCGGCAGCCTCCATGGTGGCCTTGTTGTGGCTGATGAAGATGAACTGCACCTTTTCGCTCAGCTCCTGGACCAGCTTGGAGAAGCGCACGACGTTGGCCTCGTCCAGCGGGGCATCCACCTCGTCGAGCAGACAGAACGGCGACGGGTTCAGGTTGAAGATGGAAAACACCAGGGTCACCGCGGTCAAGGCCTTCTCGCCGCCCGACAGCAGGGTGATGTTGGAGACCCGCTTGCCGGGCGGTCGCGCCATGATCGACACCCCGGTGTTCAGCAGGTCGTCGCCGGTCAGCTCGAGGTAGGCATGGCCGCCGCCAAACAGTTTCGGGAACAGGGCCTGCACGCCGGCGTTGACCTGGTCGAAGGTTTCCTTGAAGCGCTGCCTGGTCTCGCGGTCGATCTTCTTGATCGCGTCCTCCAGCGTGGCCAGCGCATCCACCAGGTCACCAAGCTGTTTGTCCAGGTAGACCTTGCGCTCGCCTTGTTCGGCGTGCTCCTGGATCGCCGCCAGATTCACCGGCTCGAGACGCGTGATCTTCTGCTCCAGTTCGGCCAGCTCGGTGCGCCGCAGCTCGGTGTCGTCGGACTCGGGAAGCTCGGCCAGCAGGGGCTCCAGCTCGAGCCCAGTGGCGGCAATCGCGGTGGCCAGCTGCTCGGCGTGCAATTGCAGGGCCTGGGCCCGCAGGCGCTGTTCGGCCAGCGCTTCGCGCGTGGCCGCCAGCGTCTGCTCGGCGCCTTGGCGGGCCTGCTCGTGTTCGCGCACGGCCTGGGCACATTCCTCCAGTGCCCGCCTGGCTTCCACCAGTTGCTTGTCGACCAGCAGGCGCTGCTCGAGATAGGTCTGGCGCTCGGTCTCCAGCTCCGCCGATGGATCGGTGCCTGCCGCCAACTGTTGCCGCAGTTCCTCGCGGCGGGTGGCAATCTGCCCGAGTTGCGCAGTCGTGCGCAGCAAGGCCTGGTCGAGCGAGGCCAGCGAAGCACGCCGGGACTCGAGTGACAAAGCCAGCGCGTGCGCCTGCTCGGCTGCCTCGCGTGCATTCATGCGCGCTTCCTCACGCGCCTCGAGCAGGCTGCGCCGCCCGGTTTCCAGGTCGCGACGACGATCCTCCATGTTGCCCATCTCGCCGACCGAGGCATCCAGGCGTGCGCGCGCCAGCCGCTCCTGCTCGCGCAGGTCGTCCAATTGCGCGGCAAGCTCGGCGAGCTCGCCACCGACCTTGTGCACGCGCGCCTGCGCGGTTTCGAGTTTGGCGCGTCGCCCTTCCAGTTGCCCGGCCAACTCCGATTGCAGGCGATGGGCGGCATAGAGCTGGTTCTGCAATTCATCACAGCCGGTTTCACATGCCGCGGCACGCGCGCGCAGCTCATTCAGTCCCGCGACGACGGCATCGATGTGCTCACGCAGCCCGGCAACCTGCTTGGCCAGGGCACGCAGCTCGCGCTCGCGCGCCAACACGCCGACGTGGTTGTCCTGGGCGCGGCGGACCCGGGCCCAGCCCGGCGCCAGCCATTCGCCATCCCGGGTGATGATCGATTGCCCCTCGCCCAGCGTGCCGACCCGCGCGCGCGCCTCGGCCAGGGAGTCGGCGGTCTGCACACTGGACAGCAATTGCCGTGCCGCCACCGGTCCATGTACGTGCGCCGCCACCGTCCCCGCGGCGTCGGGGCCGCCATCCGCCGCCGCAAGCAGCGCGAGGTCGGCCGGTCCCAACTGGTCCAGCGTCGTGGTGCAGCGCTCGACCTCGTCGACCAGGACCGCATCGAGCAGCCCGGCCAGGACCGTCTCGACCGCGCGCTCCCAGCCTTCGTCGACCTGCAGCACCGAACCCAAACGGTGTGCGTGCCCCAGGGCCAGCGACGCAAGCCAGTCGCTGGCCGCGTTCTCCTCCTGGCCCAGTGCGGCATGCTGCAAGGCTTCCAGCGAGGCCTGCCGGCCCTGTGCGGTCTGCATTTGCTGGTTGGCGTCGTTGAGCGCGGCCTCCTGCCCGCGCTTCTGGGTCAGGGTGGCTTCCAGCCGCGCCTTCTGCTCCTCCAGCTTGGCAGCAAGGATCGACACTTGTGCACGTTGCGTCTCGAGCGCGGCGGCCAGTTCACCCTCTCCTGCGCGCAGGCCGGCAAGATCTGCTGCCTGCTGTTCGGCACCGAGTGCCTCGTGACGGCGCGTGAGGTCGACTTGCTGGCGGTCGAGATAATCGAGTCTGGTGCGTTCGACCTCGGCAGCGCGACTGGACTCCCCTGATTCGCGGGTGTGGATGTTCCACCGTTCCTGCCAGTCGGCCAGAGCGGCCTCGGCCGCCTGCTGGGCATCGGCAGTCATGCCCTGGGCGGATTGCAGGGTCTCGAGCTGCGGCAGGTCAACCGCGAGCGACTGCTCCAGCGTGGCGTGCTGTGTGCGATCGGCGTGGATCTGCTCGGTCAGTCGCGCGTGCTCGGCATCGGCACCGCCGAGTGCGTGGCGCAGGCGCTCGCCCATCTCCCGGTTGTGCTGCACCTGCTGTTCGACACGGGCGATGTCGGCACCAACACGGTAGACCTGCGCCTGGACCTCGTTGAAATGGGCGTTGGCCTGCTCGTGCCGCCCGCGCCAGGCCTCCAGACCGGCATCGGCATCGCGCTGGGCGGCCAGCTGCCGCTCGACATCCACTTCAATCGAAGACAGGCTGGCCCGTGCCTCGGCCTGCCCAGCCTGCAGACCGCGATATTCCAGCGCCTGCAATGCCGCCGAGCGGTGCGCCTGCTCGGCCTTCAGTGCCTTCCAGCGTTCGGCAGCCCGGGCCTGGCGATGCAGGTGTTCGAGCTGCTTGTCCACCTCGTCGCGGACGTCGCGCACGCGGTCGAGGTTCTCCCGCGTGGCCTTGATCCGGCTTTCGGTCTCCTTGCGCCGTTCCTTGTATTTGGAAATGCCGGCAGCCTCCTCCAGGTAGCCGCGCAACTCGTCGGGATGGGCATCGATGATCTGGCTGATCATGCCCTGCTCGATGATCGAATAGCTGCGCGGGCCAAGACCGGTGCCCAGGAACAGGTCGGTGACGTCGCGGCGACGGCAGCGCGCGCCGTTCAGGAAATAGCTCGACTGCCCATCGCGGCTGACCAGGCGTTTGACCGAGATTTCGCCATACTGGCCATATTCGCCCTGGATAGCCCCGTCGCTGTTGTCGAAGATCAACTCCACCATGGCCTGGCCGACCGGTCGGCGCGCGCTGGAGCCCGAAAAGATCACGTCGGTGAGCAGGTCGCCACGCAGCCGGCTGGCCGCGCTCTCGCCCATGACCCAGCGGATGGCGTCAATGATGTTGGACTTGCCGCAGCCGTTCGGGCCCACCACCCCAACCATGTTGCTGGTCAGCTGCAGGGTGGTCGGATCGACGAACGACTTGAAACCGGCAAGTTTGATCGTGGTCAGGCGCATGAACAGGTCACCAGCTCAATGACATCGGCCCGCACCGCGGGCAAGCGCCCATTGTGCCATCCGCCTGCCATTACGGACAGGCGCCGGATGTCGATAAACAACCTTAGGTAAATTGAACAATCTGTTATTTTACTTGACTTTGTTTGGCGGAAACATCCATCGACAAGGCGTGGATGCCATGCTCCATCAGGTCCGCCAGCTCGGTGTAGACCATACGCTGGCGCTTGATCGGCAGGCAGTCGGCAAACGCCGCGCTGACCATGCGCACGTGGAAGTGGCCCTGGCCTTCGCCCGCATGCCCGATGTGCTTGTGGCCTTCGTCGACCACTTCCAGCTCCGTGGGATCGAAGGCCGCCTGCAGGCGCTGCTGGATCAGTTCGCGGGTGCTGCCGGTCATGCCGGCAAGGCCTTGCGGAATGGCTTGATCTCCACCCTGGCATAGACACCCGCCGCCACATAAGGGTCGGCATCGGCCCAGGCCTGGGCCTCGGCCTGCGAAGGGAACTCTGCCAGGATCAGGCTGCCGGTGAAGCCGGCCGGCCCAGGATCCGGCGATTCGATGGCGGGAAATGCCCCGGCCACGAACAGGCGCCCGGCGTCGAGCAGTATCTGCAGACGCGCGATATGCGCCGGCCTGGCCTGGCGACGCCGCTCAAGTGAATCGGGAATGTCCGTGGCAAGAATGGCGAACCACATCAGGCTGACTCCGGCAATGAATGCAGCGGCAGTTTAGTGGCTGGCGCGTGGCTGCTTCAGGCGGCGTGCGCCGACGCTGCCAGTTGCCCGGTGTCGACGCGCACGAAAACCGAATCCCCCACCGCGGTCAGCACCTCGCCAGCGCGAACCTCGCACAGGACCCGTGTCTTGCGCCCGACCTCGCCTTCCGCCCGCGCCCGCAGTTGCAGCGGCACGCCCATCGGCGTCGGCTTCAGGTACTTCACGCCGAGGCTGCCGGTGACGCAGTCGATACGCGGCTTGCTGTCTGGCTCTCGCCCCTCGGCGCGATAGTGGTAGGCCATCGCGGTCCAGTTGGAATGGCAATCGACCAGCATGGCAATCAGGCCGCCGTAGACCAGGCCTGGCCAGCCGTGGAAATCCTCGCCCGGCAGGTGCGTGCCGACCACGTGGATGCCGTCCGCGTCCCAATGGCTCTTGATGTGCAGGCCGCGCGGATGGGCACTGCCGCAGCCGTAGCACACGCCATCCGGCGCGGCGAGATCCTGCAGCGCTGGTCCAATTGGCATCACGCTCACGCCTCGGGCCGCATATAGGGAAACAGCAGCACGTCGCGGATCGAGCTTGAGCCGGTGAGCAGCATGACCAGCCGGTCGATGCCCACACCCAACCCGCCCGTTGGCGGCAGGCCCACTTCCAGTGCGCGGATGTAGTCGGCATCGAAATGCATGGCCTCGTCGTCACCCGCGTCCATTGCCTCGACCTGCGCACGGAAACGTGCAGCCTGGTCCTCTGGATCGTTCAACTCGGAGAAACCGTTCGCGATTTCCTGGCCACCGATGAAGAGCTCGAAACGGTCGGTGTAGCCCTTGTTGCTGTCGCTCTCGCGCGCCAGCGGCGAAATCTCCACCGGGTGGTCGATGATGAAGGTGGGCTGCACCAGGGTGGGTTCCACGGTCTTCTCGAAGATCTCCAGCAACAGCTTGCCCCAGCCGTAGCCCGGCTTGACCTGGGCCACGCCGAGACGCCGGGCGTGCGCGGCCATCGCCTCGCGATCGCGCAGTTCGGCGCGGGAGATTTCCGGGTTGAGCTCGAGCACCGCATCTTCCATGCGCCAGCGCCGGAACGGTGGTCCGAGGTCGATCGGTTCCTCGGCCGTGCCCACCGCAGTGGCGTGCAGGACCGTGTTGGCGGTGTCGCGGATCATGGCCTCGGTGAGGTCCATGATCTCGTGGTAGGTGGCGTAGGCCTGGTACAGCTCCAGCATGGTGAACTCGGGATTGTGCCGGGTGGACACGCCCTCGTTGCGGAAGTTGCGGTTGATCTCGTAGACACGGTCGAAGCCGCCGACCACCAGGCGCTTCAGGTACAGCTCCGGTGCCACACGCAGGTACAGGTCGATGTCGAGCGCGTTGTGGTGGGTGACGAACGGTCGCGCCGTGGCACCACCGGGAATCACATGCATCATCGGCGTCTCCACCTCCATGAAACGGCGTGCCGGCGCCTCCAGCCACTGACGGATGAAGCCGATGATCCGCGAGCGCAGCGCAAACGTGCGTCGTGCCGACTCGGTCACGATGAGGTCGACGTAGCGCTGGCGATAGCGCTGCTCCACATCGGCGAGGCCGTGAAACTTGTCCGGCAGCGGGCGCAGGCTCTTGGTCAGCAGGCGCAGCGCGTCGACACGCACGGTCAACTCGCCGGTGCGCGTGCGCATCAGCGTACCCTCGGCCCCCACGATGTCGCCCACGTCCCAGCCCTTGAACGCGGCATAGGTGTCCTCGGCCACGCCGCCCTGGCGCACGAAGAGCTGGATGCGGCCGGTGAAATCCTGCAGCTGCGCAAAGCTGATCTTGCCCTGCACGCGCTTGAGCACCATGCGCCCAGCGACTTTCACCCGCGGCGCAGCAGCCTCCAGTGCCTCGGCGGAATGCACTTCGGCGTCGGCGAACGCGGCCTGCAGGTCGCCGGCAAAATCGGCCACCTGGAAATCGTTGGGAAACGCGACGCCCTTTGCGCGCAACACCTCCAGCTTCTCGCGCCGCTCGGCGATCAGCTTGTTCTCATCGGCGGCAGGCAGGGTATCGGTGGCTTCGCTCATGGGGCTTCCGTGGGGGCCGACGCATGGACGCCGGCTGGCATACGTGTCGTAGTGGAGGGGTGTCGGCGCGATCAATTGCCCTGGTCGAACACTTTCTTGGTGGCGTCCTTGGTGGCCTCCCAGCCTTCCTTCGCACCGTGGCCGATGGCGATACCCGCCTTCCTCGCGCCGTGGCCGATGCCGGTGCCGGCCTCCTTGGCGCCATGACCGATCTTCCTGGCAACGTGCCTGGTCGCATGGCCCACGTCACGGGCGCCGTTGGCGACGCCATGGCCCACGTCCTTTGCATCTTGCTTGATGCCCTGGCCGGCACCGCCTGGCGTCGACTGTGCAGCCACGGTGCATGCCGCCAGCGCGGCGCAGGCGAACAGGAGCGTGCGGATCTTCTTGCCGTTCATGCGGGTCACCTCGTCAGTGATTCGGAACTCAAGCATCGGCTCGCCGCGAGCCGGCCTCCAGGCCCGATTTCAGGCTGGCCTCGATGAAATCGTCGAGATCGCCGTCGAGCACCTTCTGCGTATCCGTGCGTTCGAGTCCGGTACGCAAATCCTTGATCCGGCTCTGGTCCAACACGTAGTTGCGAATCTGGCTGCCCCAGCCAATGTCCGACTTGGTGGCTTCAACCGCATCGCGCTCGGCGTTGCGTTTGCGCTCTTCGAGCTCGTAGAGCTTGGCGGCGAGCATCTTCATGGCGCGGTCGCGGTTGGCGTGCTGGCTGCGTTCCACCTGGCAGGCCACCACGGTGCCCGTCGGCATGTGGGTGAGGCGTACCGCCGACTCGGTCTTGTTGACGTGCTGGCCACCGGCACCGGAAGAACGATAGACGTCCATCTTGATGTCGGCCGGATTGATCTCGATGTGGATGTCGTTGTCCACTTCCGGCGACACGAACACCGAAGTGAAACTCGTGTGGCGGCGGTTGTCCGAGTCGAACGGCGACTTGCGCACCAGTCGGTGCACGCCAATCTCGGTCTTCAGCCAACCATAGGCGTAGTCGCCCTCGACGCGGAACGTGGCGGACTTGATGCCGGCCACCTCACCGCCGGAGACTTCCATCAACTCGGTCTTCCAGCCGCGGTCCTCACACCAGCGCAGGTACATGCGCAACAGCATTTCCGCCCAATCCTGCGCCTCGGTACCACCGGCTCCGGCCTGGATGTCGACGAACGCGTTGCTCGCATCGTTCGGACCGGAAAACATGCGCTGGAACTCGAGCTTGGCGACACGTGCCTCCAGCCCGGCCAGATCCTTGACCACGGCGCCGGCGGTGTCTTCGTCGGCATCCGCCACGGCGAGCTTCAGCAGCTCCTCGGCGTCGGCCAGGCCGCTGGTCAGCATGTCGATGCCGGAGACGATGGTATGCAGACGCGCGCGCTCGCGGCCCAGCTCCTGGGCGTGGGTGGCGTCGTTCCACACGTCGGGAGCCTCCAGCTCGCGACCGACTTCCTCCAGGCGCTCCTTCTTCAGAGGGTAGTCAAAGATACCCCCGGAGCGACTCGACGCGCTCACGGATGTCGGCGATCTGCGCAAAAACCGGATTGGTCTCGATCATATGGGGCCGTCGGCTGAAACAAGCCGGTCATGTTAGCAGAGCCGACGGCGCCTCCCCGCACCGTGCATCAGGCCAGCGCCTGACTGCGGGCACGCTGGTGCACATCCTTCACCGCGCGCCCGGACGGGTCGGCGGACTTCGCGAACTCCGGATCCCAGGCCAGCGCCGCCGGGCTCGAACAGGCGATGGACTTGCCCCCAGGCACGGTCGCGGCGCAGGCCGCACCGGGGAAGTACCGCTCAAAGATCCGGCGATACAGGAATGCCTCCTTGGTTTCCGGAGTATTCAGCGGGTAACGCGTGGCGGCGGCGGCGAACTCGCGGTCGCTCACCGCGCTCTCGGCATGCGCCTTCAGACCGTCGATCCAGCCATAGCCTACCCCGTCGCTGAACTGCTCCTTCTGCCGCCACAGGATGGCGTCC
>JAFKMZ010000007.1 GCA_017305055.1 Lysobacterales bacterium | reverse complement strand
GACGTGCCCAGCCGCGGCGACGACGTGAACCAGGCCGGCCGCAGCGTGCCGGCCGATCTGCCGCGTGTGGAGTTCGTGCACTGGCTGATGGCCAACATCCCGCGCGAATGTGGCGAGCTGGCGGCTGGCGCCTGCAGCGACGGCATCACCGCGCGCGGCAAGCGTGCCCCGGTGGGGCCGCCGGGCAGCGTGCAGGGCGTCAACGACTTCACCGGCTGGTTTGCCGGCGACAAGGACATGGCCGGGACCTATCTCGGCTACGACGGCCCTTGTCCACCCTGGAACGACAGCCTGCTGCACCATTACCACTTCACCGTGTCCGCGTTGGATGTGGCGACGCTTTCCTTGCCGTCCGGCTTCGACCTGGCTGTCCTGCGCGCCGCCATGGCCGGACACGTGCTGGCCGAGGCGGCACTGGTGGGCACCTACACCCTGAACCCCGCCGTACGCGGCTGACCGGTACCTCTCCCCAATCCCCCACTCGTCATTCCCGCGAAAGCGGGAATGACGCCGGAAAGGGGGCGGACCCCGTTTCCCGGGACGGGGAAGCTTGCCCGAAGCTGCCCGTGGCCTCAGCCCCCGTCCGTGAAGCCGTCGTCATCGCTGCTGCCGATTGGAGCGCCGGGCGGGACCTCGACGCTGCGTGAGCGAGTGGTCGAGAGCAGCTTGTCGAGTTGCTGCGGGTTGAGCAGCTGACGCGACAGGCTTGCCGCCCACGCGCGCTCCCCGGCGCTGCCCTTGCGCTGGGCGAGTGCGGTGGCCACTTCGTGCACGCGCTGGTCGAACAGCGCGGCAACCCCGGGCGTGGTCTTCGGATCGTGCGCGACCTGGGCCATGCTGAGCAGGGTGCGGTAGGCAATGCGCTGCGTCAGCGCGTCGGGCGTTTGCGCCGGCAGTGTGACAGCCAGCAGGCGGTCGAGCAGCTCGCTGACGCCCAGCGCGTTCGCATCGACCGCGTGCTGCGCTTCCACCCGCGCCAGGCGCTGCGGTGCCAGCAGGGCGTCCAGGGTCAGCTCGGCGGCGGTGTCGGTGGCGACCAGGGGATCGAAGACATTGCCGGCCGAACCACTGAACAGCTCGATCGAGTACTGCCGGTTCTGGCTGCCGTTGCGCGCCGCCGACAGCAGGGGCACCAGGTTGGCCGGTACGCGCAATTGCCCTGGGGCCAGCGTGCCCAGCACCGCGCCGAGCGCAGCGCGCTGGGCCTGCGGCGCGACCGCCGCAGAGACCTCGCGGCCGCCACCGTTGACCGCGTAGGTCATCTCGACGCCGCCGATCGCCTTGGCCGCCGCGACCATCTGGTAGCGGTGCAACAGCCAGATCGGCACGAAGCGTCGTTGCAGGTTGGCCATCGGCTCACCCGGCGCCAGTTCGGCCAGGCCGAAGTGGTCGATCGCCTGGCGGCGCACGCCCATCAGGCGGGTAAGCTCGGCGGTGGGATCCGCGCCGTCATCCCACAGTGACGCCCAGGGTTGTGCCGCATCGTCGGCCCGGGCGTTGTTGTCGTTGATGAAGCGCAGCCCCGAGGCAACGATCGCTGTGGCTTTCGCCCATGCCGCCTGGTCCGGATCCACGCCGGGTGCCGGCTGGCTGTACAGCCAGTCGACCGTGGCCATGTCCCAGGGCCCGACGCCGCTGGCGTAGGCGTCGCTGAGGTCGATCCTGCCGTTGCTCAGCTTGACGCGTGGTGGCGGGTAATCCATCACCGAGGCGCGATCCTGCGTGCTGGCGGCAAAATTGTGCGCGAAGCCGATGGTATGGCCCACCTCGTGCGCACCGAGCTGGCGGATGCGGCCCAGCGCCACCTGCACGGGATCATTCGGCCCGCCCTTGCCGATCTCGCCGGCGCCGACCAGGCCTTCCAGGATCTGGATGTCCTGGCGCGTGCGCAGCGAGCCGATCACCACCATGCCCTTGACGATCTCGCCGGTGCGCGGGTCGGTGATCTGCTGGCCGTATGACCAGCCGCGCGTCGCCCGGTCCACCCAGTTGACGACGTTGTAGCGCACGTCCATCGGATCGACATCGGGTGGCAGCACCTTGACCTGGAAGGCGTCGATGTAGCCCGCCGCGTCGAAGGCCTTGCTCCACCAGCTGACACCGTCGACCAGGGCCTGGCGGATCGGCTCGGGCGCATGGCTGTCGATGTAGTAGACGATCGGCTTGCGCACGCGCGAGCGGGCGGCAGCGGGATCGAGCTTCTCCAGCCGGAAGTGGTTGGCGTAGTCGCGCACTACATCGCTGCCGAGCGGTGCGCCGAAGTCCACCACCTGGGTGGAGGCGCCACCGACGCGCGGGTCGAACTGGCGCGGCCTGAAGCCCGGTGGCGGCAGCCGCACCAGGCTGTGGTGCACGGTGAAGCTGACCTGTTCCGGGTCGGGGACGATGTTGGCCACTTCGGCCCCCGGTGTCTTGGTCACGTAGGTTTGCACCGCGTCGATTTCGACGTTGTCCGGAAACACTTTCACCGACGCCGGCTCGGCGGCGCTCAGCTTGGCGTCGAGCGCGAAGCCCTTGCCCGCTCCAACCGGACCGCCGCCACCGATCTGGTTGCCGTTCTGGTCCAGCGACTTGGCGATGCCGAGCGTGTCGGCGGTGAGGAATCCCGACAGGTCCACCACGACTTGGCCATCCGGCAGGGTGGCGGCGATGTCGCCCATCCAGACGATCGAGGTGGCGAAATCCGGGCTCGCCCGGGTGCCGTCGCCGGCGGCGCGGAAACGCGGGTTCTCGAACACCGCGGCGATTTTCTTGCCGTAGCGCCGGAACGCGATGAGCCGGGTGCGGCCGATCTTGCCGCGGTCGAGAAACGCCGGCGCCGAGCCCAGCCCGGTGCGCAGCGCGGTGGCGTACAGATAGCGGCCCAGGACGCCGTCGGTGTCCGCGGCGGGCAGGGTGACCAGGATGCGCCCGTCGCGCGCGTCCACGTGCACCGGCAGCAGTCCCTCGAGCGCAGTCGTGCGCTGGAAGACGTCCTGCGCCGTCTGTGCCGGCCTGGAGGCGGTCTCCTGCGTGGTGGCCGCAGTGGCACAGCCCGAGGACAGGCCGCCAATGGCCATGGCGAGCACGGAAACAGCAATGAGCCTGCCGGAAACTCGATACATGTGATATCCCCTGATGATGCAACCAGGCATCCGCCGCATGGCGCAAGCGCCGAAAACCCCATGACCGGCGTTCTGCCGGGAAGCGTGCTGCCCCCGAATATAAGGGATTTTGATGCGGGTGTTGAGTGCGCCACGCATTCCATGTCGGCGCCATTGGCGTCGCAGAGGGGATCGTGTGCTGCAACTGCGCAATGCACTGGCGTTGGTCGTGGCCCGGGTCAGCCATGTGCGCGCAGGGCCAGCTTCGGCCTTTTCCGTAAGCGCCTCGTCCCGTTCCGTCTTTTGATATGGATGTCTAGATGCCCAAATGGCTCATTGCCTGACGTGCCGGCGTGACCTTGACATCCCGAGACTCCATGCGATAGGTTCAGGCCCATCAGCGATAGGGGCCAGCTCGCTGATTTCGCCCGGTGCCTACTCTTGTCCAGCGACCTGTGATGAGGCGGGATGCCGTACGCGTCGATATACCCGCAATGACATCGACCGCCATTGGTTCGTGAAGCGTGTACAGAATTCAAGGGACGGGATATCCCCGTGGCGGCGCAAGGTTTGCCACCCGGCAATCGCTCCCAGGACTTGCCCTCAACCCTCCGCGTCAGCGGGCCGGACCTTCCTTCCTCCAATCTGCCAGGACCTGTCATGAAAACGAATCGCCTTGCCGTCGCCCTCTCGGTGGCCCTGCTCAGCTTCGCGCCCGCGTTTGCGGCTGCGCCGGATGACAGTGGCGCGGCCACCAAGCCGGCCGCCAGCGCGGCGCTGTCCGCCACGCAACTGGTGCAGAAACTGATGAAGCCGCAGTCGTCACTGACGCGCGGCCGCGTGACGGTCAACGGCAAGGCCATCGACTACCAGGCCGAAGCCGGCACCCTGGTGCTCGATGGCACCGGTGTCAACGAGAGCGTTCCCGAGCTCGCGATTGGCTATACCGCGTATTTCCGCCAGGGTGCGGCGCCGGCCAGCCGGCCGATCACCTTCATCTACAACGGCGGCCCGGGCTCGGCAACCATGTGGCTGCATATGGGTTCGTTCGGTCCGAAGCGCGTCGTGACCAACGACGACACGCATACGCCGGCCGCGCCGTACCAGATCGTCGAAAACGAGTACAGCCTGCTCGATGCCAGCGACCTGGTGTTCATCGACATGCCCGGGACGGGGTTCGGACGGTTGTTGCCGCAAGGCGCCGACGAGAAGGCGCGCGCCGCCAGCCAGAAGGAGCTGGCCAAGAAATACTGGGGTGTCGACCAGGATGCGCAGGCATTTGCACGTTTCATCACCCAGTTCCTGTCCACGCACAACCGCTGGAATTCGCCGAAGTACCTGTTCGGGGAAAGCTATGGCACGCCGCGGTCCGCGGTCCTCGCCAACGCGCTGACGACGCAATACAACGTCGAGCTCAACGGCGTCATTCTGCTGTCCTCGATCCTCAACTTCTCGCTGAGCGTGGATGGTGCGGACAACAACCCGGGCGTGGACTTGCCTTATGTGGTGGGCTTGCCGACCTATGCAGCGACGGCCTGGTACCACCACAAGCTGCCCAAGTACGCCAATGCCACGGTGGAGGCGGTGGTCGACGACGCCATCAAGTTTGCCCGCGGCGATTTGCAGCAGGCGCTGTTGGCCGGCGGTACCCTGGACCCGGCGCAGAAGCAGGAGGTGGCCCAGAAGCTCAGCGACCTGATCGGCTTGCCCGTGCCTTATCTGCTGAAGGCGAACCTGCGGGTGGACGGTGGCATGTTCGAGCAGCAGCTGCTGAACGATACGGACACGACGGCCGGCCGCCTCGACTCGCGCTTCACCGGCCCCAGCATCGACCCACTGGCCAAGTCGCGGGGCTACGATCCGCAGTCGGCGGCGCTCGGCCCAGCCTACGTCGCTGCGTTGAATAGCTATATGCACAACGACCTCAAGTTTGGTGACGGTTGGGTGTACCGGCCTTCGGCCCGCGTGGCCCCCAATTTCAGCTGGGACTACAACCGGGCCCCATCGCGCGGGCAGGGTGGCGGTTCGCGGACCATGGCGTTGAACGTCCTGCCGGATCTCGCGCGCGCCATGAAATTCAACTCCAACCTCAAGATCTTGTTGCTGGGGGGCTATTACGACATCGCGACACCGTTCTATACGGCGATCTACGAGCTCGACCACCTGCCCATCCAGGACTCCCTGCGCAAGAACATCAGCTACAAGATGTATCCATCGGGGCACATGGTCTATGCCCACCTGCCTTCTTTGCAGAAGATGCACGGCGACCTCGCCCAGTTCATCGAGTCGACCAGCCAGGCCCCACGCTGACCCCTGACGGAAGGGCAGCGAACCACCCGGCGGCCTCGCGCAACGAGGCTGCCGGGTGGTTCGCGCAGGCAGTGGCGTGGCATTGGCCGGAGGGCTAGCCTGCGGGTTTCCGTACGGTGTATGCGCACGGCATGGACATGATTTCGCCGGTGCCACGTTCATCGGCGATCCGGCGTTTGCCCACTTCTCGGGCACCAGCCTCACTTCCCGCCAGGCCGCAACGGCACGGGTCGTAATGGCGAAGCTGCTTGGTTGCCGGGCTGTTTGTCCGGCGCAGCCAGGCCGACGCAGGTGGCCGGGCGCGGCCCCACGCCCAGCGCGGGCGCCCCACGAGTCCGTGCCGGCCGCGCCTGGGCGATCTTCACATGGGCATGGCAAGTGCTGTGGCTGAATGGCGTCGCCGGTCGACTGGCCGTGCCAAGCGCGACTTGATGCCACTTGCATTACCTGAGGACATTGTCATGCTCTATTACGCTCTGGTTTTCCTGATCATTGCCATCATTGCTGCGGTACTGGGCTTCGGTGGGATTGCTGGTGCTGCGGCTGGAATCGCGAAGATCCTGTTCGTGGTCTTCCTGATCCTGGCCATCATTGCGTTCTTCCGCCGTGCAACCTGACACCTACGTCAGCGCTGACCGGCCCCAACCTCAACGGGAGTGCTCATGAACAACCAGGATTCTCCAAGCGAATCGAAAATTGCGGGTTCACGTATTGACGAACACGCGGAGCGGGTCAAGCAGGCCACATCCAAGGCGGTGGCCGGGACCAAGGAGGCCGTCGATCGAGCGGCTGAGCGCGTCGATCATGCCGCTGACCGCGTGGAGGAAAGCTTGCATCGCACCACCGACAAGGCTGCCGGTGCGGCGCACCGCGCCAGCGACAAGGCGGCTGATCTGGGCGAGCGCGGGCGCGAGGCCTATGCGCGGACCGCGGACCAGACCGAGGCGTGGCTGGAGGCGGCCCGCGAGTATGTACGCGAAAAGCCCGTGCAATCCGTGGCCATTGCACTCGGCGCGGGGTGGCTGCTGGGGCGCATCCTGCGCCGGTGATGGCGCGGCAACGGATTGGCATATGGCGATGGACGAGGAGTTGCCCGGTGTCTCAGGGTCGCCGCCGGGATGGTGGGCCGAGCTGAGCGGGCTCGGCCGTGCCTTCAAGCAGCTGCTGGGCGCGCAGTGGGCGTTGTTGTTGGCCGAAATTGGCCTGGCGCGCAGCGCCGTGTGGTGGTTGCTGATGGCCGGGCTGGCGGCGATGGTGGCCGGAGTCGGCCTTGGCTTGACCGTGCTTGCCCTGGTTGGCGTGGCCCTGGCAACGTGGTGGGGATCCTGGCTGTTGGCGCTGTTGGCGCTGGCGCTGTTGCAGCTGCTGTTCCTGCTGGCCGCGATCGTGCTGTTCCGGCGTTGCCTGTATTGGTTGAGCTTGCCGCGCAGCCGCGAGCATGGTGTCCGCCTGCTGCGCGATTCCTTGCATGCGGGGCGTGCCGCGGGGCCGGTTGCCGCAGCCGAGGATGGCCACACCACCAGGCCCGCTGATGGGGAATCGTCGTGAAGGTCTTCCGTCGCATGGCGGCGGTGCGCGCAGCGCGTACAGACGCGGAGTCGGCACGCCGCAGGTGGCATACTGCGGCCGACAGCCTGGTGTCACGCGCCCGTGCGCATCCAGTGGCGATGCTGGGAATCGCTGCCGGCCTGGGTCTGGTCATGGGCCATGGGAATATGCGTCCATGGCGCATGCCCGGCGTGGGGGCGCTGCTGGGCGGTGGAGTGGCGGAAGGTGTGGCTATTGCCGCGCGACTGATCGATGGATTCGGCACGGCGACGCGTGCGGCAGCGGACGACGTTGCCGAGGGCAGGCATGATGGGGACAGACGAGGCAGCTGACCTTGCGACCGGGGCCGTGGGCGCCGGGCCGTTGTCTGCTGGTGGTCCCGAAGCCAACGCGTCTGCGGCCCTCGCCGCGTCGGAGCTCTCCCCAGTGCAGCCCGCAGGGCCCCGCAGCCGGGCCATGCGCAGCCTGCGCCGTCACGTCCGGGCCATCCGCCTGGTACTGAATGCCATGCTGTTGCTGGCGTTGTTGTATACGGTTGCTATCACCAAGGTGTTACTCATACCTCTGGTGCTGGCCGCCTTCATTGCCCTGGCGCTCAACCCGGTGGTCGCGGCGGGCAGGCGCTTGCACTTGCCGCGCTGGCTGACCGCGAGCGTGCTCATGCTGAGCCTGCTGGTCGGGATGGGGGTAGGTACGGCGCTGCTGGCACAGCCAGCCGTTGGCTGGTTCCAAGGCGCGCCGGCGGCGATCAAGTCCTTCGTGCCCCAACTCCGCCGCGTGACCAAACCGTTGGAGGCGGCAAATCGGGCCACGCAGACGCTGGTCGGCGCGACCAGCCGCACGCGGCCAGTCGAGTCCGCCTCCATTTCCATCACGCCGTGGGGTGTCGTTTCCACGGCACCCAAAATCCTGGCTGCGATACTCGGCGTGGTTCTGCTGGTGTTCTTCTTCCTCACCTATGGAGACACCATGTTGCGTCGGCTGGTGGAAATCACTCCGAGCTTTGCCTACAAGCGCTACGCGGTCGAGATTGCCCGCGATATCCAGACCGAGATCTCGCGTTACCTCCTCACCGCTTTCCTGATCAACGCTGCGTTGGGCGGAATCACCGCCGGCATGCTCACGCTGTATGGCGTACCCGATGCGCTGCTGTGGGGCACGGTGGCCATGTTCGCCAACTTCGTCCCGTATGTCGGCGCCATGTTCACCACCATCCTGCTCGCCGTGGTGAGCATGCTGTATGCCCGTGACATCACCCTGGACGTCTTCCTGCCCCCGCTCACCTTTGCCGCGATCACCGCGCTGGAAGGCAACATCATCACCCCGCTGATCCAGGGTCGCAGCATGCGTCTGAGCCCGATCGCCATCCTGCTGTGGCTGCTGCTGTGGGGCTGGCTGTGGGGCATTCCCGGAGCCCTTCTGGCCGTCCCCATGCTGACCTGCGCCAAGCTGATTTGCGAACGCGTGCGCGGTTGGACCTGGTTTGCGGTCATCGTCGGTCGCTGACGTCCTCAGCCACCGGCTGGCAGCCACAACAGCAAGGCGGCACCGAGCGCGATGCGGTACAGCGCAAAGGGGGTGAAGCGGTGCCCGACGATATAACCGAGCAGCCATTTCACGGCGATGAACGCGACCACCAGGGAAACGACGAAGCCGACCCCGAGCGCGGTCCAGTCCTCATGGGCGGCTTGGCCGCTGTCGAGCACCTTCAGCAATTCGTAACCGGTCGCTGCGTACATGGTCGGGATGCCGACGAGGAATGCGAACTCGGTCGCCGCGCTGCGGTTGCTGGTGCCGAACAGCATTGCCGCAAAGATCGTCGCGGCCGAGCGCGAGGTGCCTGGAAAGATGCCAGCCAGCATCTGTGCGATGCCGACCAGGATTGCGACGCGCCACGTCACCGCGCTGCGGTCTGGCTGGCGGGCGGCGAGGAATTCGGCGCCGAGCATCCAGAAGCCGCCGATGACCAGTGCCCAGGCGATTGGCGTCACCGTTTCCGGCAGCTTGAAGCCGAGTTTGACCGCAACCAGGCCGATCACCGCCGTGATCAGGAATGCGGTGACCAGCTTCAGCAGGTAATCGCGGTTGGCCGGCTCGCGCCAGTCCGTCAGCAACTGCCAGATGCGGCGCCAGTAGATCAGCGTGACCGCGAGGATCGCGCCCGCCTGGATGCCGATGTTGAACAGGTCCGAACGCTCGCCCAGGCCGAAGCGCTCGGCAATCAGCAGGTGCCCGGTGCTCGAAATCGGCAGGAATTCGGTGATGCCCTCGATGATGCCGAGGGCGATGACACGGAGAAGATCTGTCACGGGAATATCCGCTTGCCTGAGTGCACCGCCAGGCATGGCCACGGTGCGAAGCCGCATAGCTTACGGGGATTGTGGCCATTGTGGTGGGTCGGATGCGGTCCGTCGAAACGCCCGTGCGTGCCGCTGGCCGGTCTTGCCTTTCCTCTGCCGTGTGTGCCGTGGAGACGTACCAGGCTTGCATGCATGAGGTGGCGCGAGTGCAGCGACACGTCGTCGCAGGTGTTGTGTGGCGTCAAGAATCCGCCTTGAATTTAACGGGGGAAGCGCGTAGAAGGTAACAAATCCTAAACGTATTGGACGGCCATACGGCGAATAACACCGTGCTAACATCGGTCGCGATCAGCGTTGGACGTCGCATTCAGGGCAGGATGCGCTGAGTCATGGAAACAGCAGTTCCACAGGGACGAATGTGCGGGGCCGTCTCGCGGGGACGGCGCCAAGCAGGGTGAGCAAGGTGTTGCGGGGCAAGCCTGCCGATCGGTATTGCAGGTCTCGGGGCACGCGGGTTTAGGGGCTGACGGTCTGCGGCTGCAGGACCGTGCAGCATTTGTTTGCACTGAACGGTGAATACTTTCACGTTGACGGGGAACCATACATGACGACGATTTTACGACGCGGCAAACTTGCGCTTTCGCTTTCCCTGGCGTTGGCTGCAGGCGCTGCCATGCAAAGCTCGGCGCTGTTCGCCCAGGACGCACCACCGGCAGGAGCCGACACGCAGGCGCAGGCATCCCAGACCATCAATCTGCAGGCCGTGCAGGTGACTGGCACGCGCATCAAGGGCGCGGACATGGCGACCCAGGTGCCGGTGCTCACCATCACCTCCGACACCCTGCAGAAGACCGGCCTGACCAGCGTCGGCGACATCCTGCAGCAGGTTACCTCGGCCGGTGCCGCGCTCAACACCAAGTTCAGCTCACCCGGCAACTTTGGGTCGAAGGCCGACGGAAGTGGTGCCGGCGCGGGTTCGGCCGCGATGGACCTGCGCAACCTCGGCTCGGGCCGCATCCTGGTCCTGGTCGATGGCTTGCGCTGGGTCAACGAGACTTCGGGCACGGGCATGTCGGGCTCGGTGGATTTGAACACCATCCCGGCCAGCATCATCGACCGCATCGACATCCTGCAGGACGGCGCCTCGTCGCTGTACGGCTCGGACGCCATTTCCGGCGTGGTCAACATCATCACCAAGCGCGCGCAGAATGGCGCGTCGGCGAGCACCTATTTCGGTACCTATCCCAGCATCGACGGCCAGGCCACGCAGTCCGACCTTTCGTTCGGCAAGAGCGGCGACCGCTACCAGTTCTTTGTCGACCTGAGTTATGTGACGCAAAACCAGATCGAGGGCGCGGACTGGCACCGCACCCGCAACGAGTGCGTGGCTGGTACCGGCATGGCGAACTGCAGTTCGACGCAGCCCTGGGGCCGCTACAATTTCACCGACCCGAGCGGCGTCAAGCACGACCTGGCGATCAACCAGAACTACACCGGCAACGTCGCGCAATACCCGCAGGACTTCCACAAGTTCGGCACGGCCGACCGCTACAACTATGGCCCGGTCAATGCCTTGCTGACCCCGAACGACCGCTACGCGCTGTTCACCAGCCTGCGTTACGACCTCGCGCCGTCCGTGACTTGGTACGTGCGCGGCCTGTACAACAACCGCCGCTCGATGACGGATGCGGCGCCGAATTCCTTCTCCTATGGCGCGTCCTCGACCAACCCGTTCTCCCTGGCGTCCGTGATCTCCAAGGACAACCCGTACAACCCGTTCGGCTTCGACCTGGATCCACAGAAGAACCTCACCAGCATCAGCAAGCGCATCCTCGAAGCCGGCAAGCGCGTGTACCACCAGGCCGTGGACACGGTGCAGCTCGACACGGGCCTGCAAGGCCAGTTTGGCTGGGGCGAGCGGGATTTCTCGTGGGATGTGAATTTTGTGCGTGGCAGCAACCGCGCGAGCCAGACCAGCACGGGCAACTTCAACACGCTGCACGTGAAGAACGCCCTGGGTTCAGCGGCGTCCTGCGCGGCGATCCCGGGATGCGTGCCGCTCAACCTGTTCGGGCCGCCCGGGGCCATCACGGAGGACATGCTCAATTACCTGAAGTACGTCTCGGTCGATCGCAGCCAGAACCAGTTGACCGACTGGACGGCAAACCTCTCCACGGACAACCTCTTCAACCTGCCGGCCGGTCCGCTCGGCGCCGCAGCGGGTGTCGAGCATCGCCACCTGTCTGCGGCGTATACGCCGGATGCGATTGGCCTGGCAACGGGAGGCATCGCGCTGCCGGCAAGCGGCGAGTACTCGGTGAAAGAGGCCTACCTCGAACTGAATGCGCCGCTGCTGGCAAACCTGCCTGGCGTGAAGTCACTCAACCTCTCCGCGGCGACGCGCTATTCCGACTATTCGACGTTCGGCAGCACCACGAACAGCAAGTTCGGACTGCGCTGGCAGGTCTATGACGACCTGGTCCTGCGCGGTACCTGGGCCGAGGGTTTCCGTGCGCCGTCGATCGGCGAGGCCTTTGGTGCCCTGTCGGCGTTCAACCCGACGCTGCAGGATCCCTGCTCCGCGCAGTTCCTGACCAGCCCGCAGATCGCGGCAAACTGCCGTGCGCTCGGCGTACCGGACGGCTATTCGCAGAACAACATCCAGATCGGTACGCGCAGCGGCGGCAACAGGAACCTGAAGCCGGAGACCTCGACCAGCCTGACGCTCGGTGCGGTCTACAGCCCGGGCTGGGCGCAGAACCTCGCGTGGTCGCAGCGCCTGGACTTCACGCTGAACTACTACCACATCCTCCTGAACAACGCGATCCAGCCGCCGGATGCCAAGACCGTCCTCGGCGATTGCGTGAACAGCGGCAATCCGAACAACGCAAACTGTCAGGCGGTGCTGCGCTCGCGTACGGGCGACATCCAGTACATCAACGTGACCCTGCGCAACCTCGGCCGCATCGATACTTCCGGCTTCGACTTCAGCATCGACTGGCGCAGCCCGGAAACCAGCATCGGCTCGTTCAACGCGAACTGGACGAACACCTACGTCAAGTCCTTCAACGCGTATGACCAGAACAACGTGCAGCAGCCGCAGCGCGTCGGTGCGGAGTTGAATGACAGCTCGATCCCGTGGCTGGTGTCCAACCTGCAACTGGGCTGGGCGCGCAAGGCCTGGAGTGTCACCACCATCCTGCGCTACAAGGGCCCGGTCAAGGAGGATTGCGGCCCGGCCAAGGCCTTCCCGATCTGCAACGACAAGACGCCGGTACCGTATCGTCCGAACGGCACGCACTACTTGGGCACGTTCATCACCCAGGATCTGCGCGCCAGCTGGAAGGTGCCGACGAAGCTGGACCTGACCCTGGTTGCCGGCATCAACAACATCTGGGATCGCCAGCCGCCGGTGTGCGTGTCCTGCTCACTCAACAGCTACGACGCCCACACCTACCCGTTGCCTGACCGCTACGGCTACGTGCAGGCGAAGGTCAACTTCTGATCGTCCCGGTGTCTCGGCCTGCAGGTTTGCTGCAGGCCGGGACACCCAATAGGGACCCTGCGCCGCAGCATCATCATCCGGCGGATGGATATGCTATCGTCGAATTCCAGTATCCGTGGGACAGGGACTTGAGGCGCTTCGGGTGGCCGGGGTCCGAGGGCTGCGACCGATCGAATGGCGGGTGACCATTGGCACTCTCGGTTCATTTCGGTGGGGTGCATTCTGCTGCGGGGGACAAATCGGCGAGCGCCGCCGCATGGGATTGCGGACGCCATCTTCCCGACCCCCGGGATGTAGGCAAACGATCGGATTGTTTCAGCCAGCCCCGAAACAACGGCCCGGTGTCGTGATGACGGGATCGCAATACCTGCTTTGAGGAGGCCTTCATGGGACCAACCGACTCGGTAAGCTCAAGTCGTCGACGCTTTTTGCAGGCATCGGCCGTGGGCGCGGCAGCGGTGCCGACGATGCTGCTTGGCAGCAAGGCGTTGGCGGCGCCGGAGGCGGCACAGCCTGCGCTGCCACCGTCCATCCTGGCGCTGCAGCCGGTCACCTCCAAGATCGTGCCGATCACCGACGACGAGCGCCGGGCCCGGCTGGCCAAGGCCCAGCGGCTGATGGCCGAGAACAAGATGGACGCCGTCTTCATGGATGGCGGGACCACCATCAACTATTTCACCGGCATGCGCTTCGGCAACAGCGAACGTCTGATGGGCATGGTCTTGCCGAAGTCGGGCGATCCGGTCTACATCACCCCGGCGTTCGAGGAGGCACGCGCGCACGAGCAGATCAAGTTCGGCCACGACGTGCGCACCTGGCAGGAACACGAGGATCCCTACCGTCTGGTGGCGCAGATCATGGGCGAGCAGCACGCCTCCACCGGCACCCTGGGCATCGAGGAACGGGTTCCGTTCTTCCGCTCCGCCGGGATAGCTGCGGCCATGCCGCAGGCGCGACTGGTGGTGGCCACCCCGGTGACTGCCGGGTGCCGCGCAATCAAGAGCCCGGCCGAGCTGGCGCTGATGCAGATTGCCTGCGACGCCACGTTGTCGGTGTACCACGCGGTCTGGGCCGGGCTCCAGCCCGGCATGACCCAGCAGCATGTGTCGGCCTGGGTCGACGCCGCCTACAAGCGCCTCGGCGTGCGTGGCTTCGCCAGCGTCAACGTCGGTGAGTTCACGGCGCAGCCGCACGGCTCGATCGTGCCGCAGCACATCGTCGAGGGCACACCGGTGATGCTCGACGACGGTTGCTACGTCGAGGGCTATCTCAGCGACCTTACCCGCACCTTCACCCTGGGCAAGCCCAGCGACAAGATGAGGAAGGTGTTCGACATCGTGCGCGACGCGCAGACGGCCGCGCTCAAGGCCGCCCGCCCGGGTGCCGCCATGGAATCGGTGGACGCCGCGGCGCGCAAGGTCGTGGTCGACGCCGGCTACGGTCCGGACTACAAGTACTTCAGCCACCGTCTCGGCCACGGCATCGGCATGGACATGCACGAGTGGTACTACCTGGTGCGTGGCAACAAGCGCCAGATGCAGCGGAACATGACCTTCAGCGACGAGCCGGGCATCTACATTGCCGGTGAGTTCGGCGTGCGCCTGGAAGACGACATGCACATCACCGAGGACGGTGCGCGCTGGTTCACCCCGCAGAGTCCGTCACTGGAGCATCCCTTTGGTTGAGGCCTGCAGCGGAGGACAAGCCGCGTCCACACTTGCCCTCCTGCCGTGATCCCCTTTTCTTGAGTCAAACCGCCAGCGCCCATCCGGCGCCCGCCTCGTCACAACAACCTTGGAGTGGGACCATGATTCGAATCACCACCAAGCCGCTGCTTTTGGCCAGCCTGGTAGTTGCGTTGGGCGCTGCGTGCTCGGCCAACGGCGACCAGTCCAGCAGCGCCATGCTGGGCTTCAGCCCCAGCGCCGCCACCAAGCAGCAGAGCCTGGAAAAGACCTTCGACGCGCAGCTGCAGGCGTCGAATCTTCGCGACTGGCTGAAGAACATGGCCTCCGAGCCGAACCAGGTGGGCTCGCCGCACGACAAGGCCAATGCCGAGTTCGTGCTGGCGAAGTTCAAGGAGTTTGGCTGGGACGCACACATCGAGACCTTCAGCGTGCTGTATCCCACGCCGAAGAAGGTGCAGGTCCAGCTGGTGGCACCCACCCAGTACGACGCGGTCCTGAACGAGGGTCCGCTGCCCGGCGATCCATCGACCGACATCACCAAGGACGTGCTGCCGCCGTACAACGTCTACGGTGGTGACGGCGACGTCACCGGCGAGCTGGTGTACGCCAACTACGGCCTGCCGGACGACTATGCGGAGCTGGCCCGGCGCGGCATCGACGTCAAGGGCAAGATCGTCATCACCCGCTACGGCGGTGGCTGGCGCGGCCTGAAGCCGGAGCTGGCGCAGGAACATGGCGCGATCGGCTGCCTGATCTATTCCGACCCGCACGAGGATGGCTATTTCCAGGGCGACGTCTATCCCAAGGGCGGCTGGCGCCCGGACCAGGCCGTGCAGCGCGGTTCGGTGGCCAAGATGCAGGTCTACCCGGGCGATCCGCTGACCCCGAATGTCGGCTCGACCGCCGACGCCAAGCGCCTGGACATCAAGGATGCGGAGACCATCCTGAAGATCCCGGTGCTGCCGATTTCCTATGGCGACGCGACCCCGCTGCTCAAGGCACTCGGCGGCCCGGTGGCCCCGGCGAGCTGGCGCGGTTCCCTGCCGATGCCCTACCACATGGGTGGTGGCCCGGCCAAGGTGCACATGGTCGTCGAGTCGGACTGGGGGCAGAAGACCATCTATGACGTGATTGCGAAGATCGAGGGCTCGACCGCGCCGGACCAGTGGATCGTGCGCGGCAACCATCGCGACGGCTGGGTGTTTGGCGCTGCCGATCCGCTGTCCAGCACGGTGGTGATGCTCGAGGAGGCCAAGGCCCTGGGTGTGCTGTACAAGCAGGGCTGGCGTCCGCAGCGCACGATCGTCTACGCCAGCTGGGATGGCGAGGAGCCAGGCCTGCTCGGCTCGACCGAGTGGGTCGAGACGCATGCCGAGGAGCTGGCCAAGAAGGCGGTGCTGTACATCAACACCGACGGCACTTCGCGTGGCTTCCTGCACGCCGGCGGCAGCCATTCGCTGCAGCACCTGGTCAACCAGGTGGCCGTGGACGTGCAGGATCCCGAGACCAATGTCAGCGTCCAGCAGCGGCTGCGCGCACGCCTGATGGTGGCGGGCTACGAGGGCGGTTCGGCCGAAGCGAAGGCCACGGCCAAGGTGGCGGCCGAGGGTGGCGACTTGCCGATCGGCGCGCTGGGGTCGGGTTCCGACTTCACCCCGTTCCTGCAGCATCTCGGCATCGCGGCGCTGAACGTCGGCTTTGGCGGCGAAGGCGAGGGTGGTGTGTACCACTCCAAGTACGACACCTTCGACCACTATGCGCGCTTCGGTGATCCGAAGTTCGAATACGGGGTGGCCCTGGGCAAGGTGGTTGGCCGCCTGGTCATGCGCATGGCGGATGCCAACGTGCTGCCGATGCGCTTCAGCGACTTCAGCGCCAAGCTCGACGAGTACATGGGCGAGCTGCACAAGCTGGCCGACAGTACGCGCTCCGCCACCGAGGCCCAACACAAGTTGCTGGACAGCAAGGCGTTCGAGCTGGCCGCCGACCCGACGGAGAAGATTGCTCCGCCGGCACGCCTGTCCGACATGTCGGCGATCGACCTGAAGCCGCTGGACGAGGCGGTGCAGAAGCTGGCGCAGAGCATGCAGGCCTACGATGCGGCGTACAAGAAGGCCCAGGACAACGGCTACGACATCCCGAAGGCGCAGGAGCAGGAGCTCAACGAGCTGATTGGCAACATGGAGAAGTCGCTGACCAGCGAGGCCGGGCTGCCGGGCCGCACCTGGTTCAAGCACATGATCTATGCGCCGGGCATGCTGACCGGCTACGGCGTGAAAACCGTACCGGGCGTGCGTGAGGCACTGGAGGCGCGGCGCTGGGATGAGGCAAACCAGTACGCCGGGGTCACCGCCAAGGTCATCGACGGTTACCGCGCACAGATCGAGAAGGCTACCGCCCTGCTCACCAAGTCATAAGCGGGGCGTCCGGCTGCCGCTTTCCGTAGTCGTGCAGCTCGACCACAGTCACGCGGCACTCTGACCCTCATTCAAGGTGCCAGGGTGCCGCGTGACTGTGGTCGAGTTGACGGCGTATCGGCATCCTTGCTGGCCGTGACCCCGCAAGTGCCGGACGGCTTCGCCAATGTCGGCCACCGCAGCGAACCGGGCGGCGGCACGGTCAAGCTGCTGGTCAAGCTGGCGTATCGCTTCCGGCTGTAGCGCGTGCCGGGGTTGCGCATCCCTCCTGGCACAGGTTTCCCCCTCGTGCGAATTGACCGGTGGGCACAGCATGCGCCGGGCGCCGAGATTCCCCCTGGGCAGACATGGGGCTCGTGACTTTCGGCCTATGGCATCCAACGCCACCTGTCGTAAAAATGCCCAGTTCATCACCCTTATTGAGTAATGAGAATCATGCACAACTTCGTCCCGACCCTGCTCGGCGTGGCCTTGGCAACGGCACTCGCACCTGCCTCCGTCCTGGGACAAGCGGCCCCGTCGGCCGCTGGCAACCGGGATCAGCAAAGTACGACGGACTTGCCGGCGATCGACGTGCGTGCCAACGATTTCCGCACGATCCAGAAGCGCAAGATGCAGTACCAGATGCCGGAGGTCTCGGCGACCGAGATCACGGTGACCAAGAAGGCCACCGTGACCCACCTGGACCTGCAGCCGGTCGTGGTCGGCAACAACCTCGAACAGTTGCTGGTGCGCTCACCGGGCGTGCAGGTGTCGCAGCAGCCGACGCCGACACAGTTCAACCTGAGCTATCGTGGCCTGGGCAATCCACAGGAATCGGAATACGTCCTGGTCATGCAGGATGGCATCCCGCTGGAATCCGACTGGATCGGCTTCCCCACCCTGTACGCGATGCCCCTGATCCAGAGCATTGCCGACGTGCAGCTGATCCGCGGTGGGGCCAGCCTGTTGTACGGCCCCGAGCCCGCGCCGGTGATCAACCTGGTGTCGAAGCGGCCAAAGCCTGGCACACCGTTCGGTGCCAGTACCGAGCAGGTGGTCGGCAACCACGGCCTGTACTCGACGTTCAACCGGGTTGAGGGCAGCAAGGGGGCGTGGACGTTCAGCGCCAATGCGGGGTACGTGCGCAGCGACGGCACCCGGCCAAATGCGCAATCGCAGATGCGCCAGGGTGACCTGTACGTGGAGTATCGCCCGGACGACAAGCAATATTCCTGGCTCGACCTGCATGTGATCCGTGCCGACTCGGGTGATGCCGGACGCCTGAGCCTTCCGCAATGGCAGGCCAACCCGAAGGCCACGCCGAGCCCATACAACCGCGACTGGGTGGATCGCACCCAACTCGTGCTTGGCCACCAGCACGAATTCGGCGACTGGCTGCTGATAGGCAAACTGTGGTTCGCCTATCAGGATCTCGCCAGCCGCGGCGCGGGCGGTGCGCTGGGCGCGCCGCCACCCGCCACCACCACGCTGGTGGACGAGCAGTTCCGCACCGGCGGGGTGGACCTCCGGCTGCGCAAGAAGTGGGGCCGCGGCAACGCGTTCACCATGGGCGCCGTTGCCTTCCACGGCGACGACCCGTTCCGGCAGTGGACCAGCCCGAACCTCTACGTCGACCGCCACGACCGCACCGGTACCCCCAGGCTGATCCAGGCGCGCTCGTCGAACTACACCTCCATCTTCGCCGAGAACGTGTTCCGCCTGCCGCACCGGATCCACATCGTGCCCTCGGTGCGCCTGGAACATGAACGTGTGGCGGTGGATGAAACCGTGCGCCCGCCGTTCCTGACGCGCCCGCTGATCCATGAGGCCGATGCACGCACCGTGCCGCTGTTCGGGATCGGTATCGGCAACGATTTCGGCACCGGCAACGAAACCTATTTCAACGTGTCGCAAGGTTGGCGGCCGTTGCGCTTCTTCGACATGGCCTCACCGTTCTCCAACATGGTGCCGGGCCACGCACCCGATCCGTCCAAATCGCTGTCGTGGGAGGCCGGCGTGCATGGCTCGCCGGCGGCCGGGTTGTTTTACGACGCCAGTGTGTTCTGGATCGATTTCAAGAACCGTGTGGAGACGCAGCGGCTCAACGCCACGGACGTGATCCTGGTCAACTCCGGCGACACCCGCAGCCGTGGCTTCGAGGGTCAGCTGAGCTACGACTTCTTCGCGCCCACGGCCCTGGCAGACCGGGACCAGCACCTGGAGACGTTTGTGAGCGTCAGCCTGCTCAATGCACGGTTCGTGTCCAGCATCACCCCGGGCCAGGTTGGCAAGACCCCAGCCTACGCGCCGCGCTACGTCGCCAAGGCGGGGGTGACCTGGCGGGTGGACGACCAGGTGAAGATCAGCCTCACCGCCGTGTCGACGGCGGCCCAGTACTTCCAGGATTCCAACAATCCGGTTGGCGCCGGCAATACCTACGTCCCGGCGAAGATCCCGGCATACACGCTCGCCGATCTTTCCAGCGAGTGGCAGGTCAACCGCAACATGACGCTGCTGGCCGGCATCAGCAATCTTGCCAACCGCCAGTACTACAGCCGGGTGTGGCAGACCGGGCTCGAGCCGGCGCTCGGCCGTTCCTACTACGCGGGGGTCAAGCTCAAGCTCTGACACCGCCGGACCAGGGCGGGGCCGGAAGGGTTGGCGGTGGCGGCCCCCAGGAGGCGCTTTTTTTCCGGCCAGGCATGGTGCAATACTGGCGGCTTGCGCGCGCCGATCCAGCCCCGGCCTGGCGGCCTGCCATAGCCGACCGCCATCGCCCTGGGGTTGCCCGGTGCGTGGCCCATTGCCCCTTCACGAGACCTGCCCATGCCTGCCAACACGGTGCTCGACCAGATCCAGGAACACGATGTCGAATTCGTCGACATGCGCTTCGTCGACATGGTCGGCATGCAGCATCACCTGACGTTTCCGGCGCACGCCATCGACGAGGCCACGTTCGAGGACGGCAAGATGTTCGACGGCTCGTCGATCCCGGGCTGGAAGGGCATCAATGAATCGGACATGGTGCTGCTGCCCGACCCGGAGACCGCGCACCTCGATCCGTTTGGCGCGCACCGCCAGCTGGTCATGCACTGCGATGTGCTCGAACCTTCGACCATGCAGGCCTACGGCCGCGATCCGCGCTCGATCGCCAAGCGCGCCGAGGCCTACCTGAAATCCACCGGCATCGCCGACACCGCGTTCTTCGGTCCCGAGCCCGAGTTCTTCATCTTCGACTCGGTGCGCTGGCAGAACGACATGGGCCGGGTGTTCTACGAGATCGGCTCGACCGAGGCGGCGTGGAGTTCGCGCTACAAGTACGACGGCAACAACAGCGGCCACCGGCCGCGGGTCAAGGGCGGCTACCTGCCGTTGCGCCCCTGCGATTCGCTGAGCGACCTGCGCGCGGACATGTGCAAGGTGCTGGAGTCGCTGGGCCAGGTGGTGGAAGTCCACCACCACGAGGTGGCAAACGCCGGGCAGTGCGAGATCGGGGTCAAGTTCAACACCCTGGTGCACAAGGCCGACGACCTGATGGTGATGAAGTACGTCATCCGCAACGTCGCCCACGAGAATGGCAAGACCGCCTCGTTCATGGCCAAGCCGGTGATCGGCGACAACGGCAGCGGCATGCACGTGCACCAGTCGCTGGCCAAGAACGGCGAGAACCTGTTTTCCGGTGATCTCTACGGTGGCCTGAGCCAGCTTGCGTTGTGGTACATCGGCGGCATCTTCAAGCATGCCCATGCGATCAACGCCTTCGCCAACTCCACCACCAACAGCTACAAGCGGCTGGTGCCGGGCTTCGAGGCGCCGGTCATGCTGGCGTATTCGGCGCGCAACCGCTCGGCAAGCTGCCGCATTCCCTATGTGGCCAGCCCCAAGGGCCGCCGGGTCGAGGTACGCTTCCCCGACCCGATGAACTCGGGCTACCTCACCTTCACCGCGCTGATGATGGCCGGCCTGGACGGCATCCTCAACAAGATCGACCCGGGTCCGCCGGCGGACAAGGATCTGTACGACCTGCCGCCAGAGGAAGAGCGCAACATCCCGCAGGTGTGCTCCAGCCTGGACGGCGCGCTGGTCGCACTGGACAGGGATCGCGACTTCCTCAAGGCCGGCGGCGTGTGCACGGATGACTTCATCGACGCCTACATTGCGTTGAAGATGAAGGAGGTCACCCGCTACCGCGCCAGCACCCACCCGGTCGAATTCGACATGTACTACTCGCTGTAGCCGGGATGGCTGGCAGCCGACTGCGCCAGCCATGTCTCGAGCTCGGCCAGCACGCGTGAGCGCCAGGGCTCGGCCTCGTTGAACACCTCGTGGTACAGCTCGGGGAAGATGTGTGTGGTCAGCTGGCCACCCGGTTCGGCGCGGGCGGTGAATTGCCTGCTGCCCGCGGGATCCACCACCATGTCATCTCCGCCTGCCAGCAACAGGGTGGGCGTGGCGAGACGTGGGGCGTCGGCAATGCAGGCCGCGCCGGCGCGGAAGATGAAATTGGCCAGGCGCGGTGTGATCCAGCGTGTGCGCAGCGGGTCGCTGCGATAGGCGGCAACCACCCGGGCATCATGCGAGACCCGCGCCTTGGGATGGTGGTTGCGCAGTGGCAGACGCGGCAGCACCCGGTCCAGCAGGCGCGCCGCGCACAGCACCCAGGGCGGTTCCCGACTGCGCAGCGCCGGGGACGACAGCACCAGGGCTGGCGGCGCCAGGCGCCGGTCCAGCACGGCACGCAGCGCCACCACGCCACCCATGCTGTGGCCGAGCAGCAGCGGTGGTGTGGGCACCTCGCGGGCAAACGCCGCGTAGACCTGGCCAAGGTCCGCCACCAGATCGCCGGCATGGCGGATGGCGCCGCGCTGGCCGGCCGTTCGCCCGTGGCCACGCTGGTCGTAGCTGCGCACGGCATAGCCGCGTTGCCGGAACCAGCGCGCCAGCCGCGCGTAGCGGCCGCTGTGCTCGCCCAGCCCGTGCACGATCAGGACCGCACGCCCGGCGTGTGCCAATGGCCAGTCGCGCACGAACAGGCACTGGCCGTCGGGCATGGTTTGCTGACCGGTGCTGCTGACGGCCAAGTGGACTGCGGTTCCGTGCGTCATCCCGCTTACCGTAGCCAGCCGCGGCAGCGATGGAAAGCGCCGGGAGCCACCACCTGGGTGCGGCGGCTTGGCGTACGCGCGTGGCTGGCGAGGCTCAACCCGCGGCGAGCAACGCAATGGCGGGAATGACCAGAGCCACGCCGGCGAGGTTGAGCGACGACAGGCGCTCACGAAACAACAACAGGCCGACCATGGCACTCAGCGCCACCACGCCGATATTCATGCTCGTGAACACCAGGGCGGGATGCTGCGGCAAGGCCTGGTGAGCGCGCAGATAGAACAGGATGTTGCCGAAGTTCAGCAAACCCAGGAGCAGCCCACCCGCTGCGCTGCGTACGGTGAAGCGGGTCGTGCCACGGGCACGACGCCAGAGCTGCATTGCAGTTGCCACCAGCAGTGCCAGGGCGAACATGCCGAGCAGGGAAGTGCCGAGTGGGACACCGGCGGCGGCCACGCGCTTGAGCAGGATGTCGATCGTCCCGAAACCGGCAAACACCAGCAGCGGATAGAACCAGGTGGCGGCGCCGGCACCCGGCGTCGCCATGCCCGCGCGCCATACCATGCACAGCAGCGCGGCGAGGCCGATGGCCATCCCTGCCGCCTTGGCGAAGGTGAGCTGTTCACCAAACAGCACGAACGCGGCCAGCAGCGACAACACCAGGGACAAGCGCTGTGCCGCATCGCTGCGCACGATGCCGGCGTGGCGCACCGCCGCGGCCAGCGCCAGGAAGATCGTCGGCAGCAGCACGCCGAGCGCCAGCAGCGCCAGCCATGGCGTGCCGGGCATGTGCAGGCTGTCGAGCCGCGGCCGCAGCAGGATGGCTGTGAGCGCAGCGGCAACCACATAATTCCAGGCAATCGCCTGGCCGACGTCGATGTGCCACGTGCGGGTCAACTTGAGCAGCACCGATACCAGCACACTGCAGATCACGCTCAACAGGACGAAGCTCATCGCAATCCATGTCCGGGGCCAGCGGCTATTGTCCGGCATGGCGTCGGGAAATCATCCCTGGCGTCGGCCCGGGTGTCGGGCCGGGCTGCCTCAGGCACTCGTGCGCGCCATCAGGTAGCGGCCGGGCGATTGGCCGAAGTGGCGGCGGAACATGGCCACGAACGCGCTGGCGCTGGCATAGCCCATGGCATCGGCGACTTCGGCGACCGCGTCGCCGCTGGCCAGGCGCTCCAGGGCGCGTACCAGCCGGGCCTGTTGCCGCCATTGCGCAAAACTGCAACCGGTTTCGCTGCGGAACAGCCGGCTGAGGCTGCGTGCGGATAGCCCTGCCCATCCGGCCCAGGCTTCGAGCTTGCGCGTGTCGTGTGGTTTGGCCAGCAGCGCGCGGGCGATGCGCAGGAGTCGACGATCCTCGGGCATCGGCAGATGCAGCGGGTCGTCGGGGATGCGCGCGCGGCGCATTTCGTCCAGCAGCACGTCCATGATGCGCTGCTGCTCGCTATCCAGTTCATCCGCGTCGGCCCAGCTGGCGGCGCGGTGCACCAGGGCGCGCATCAACTCGTTTGCGCCGAGCACGCTGGGTGTCGGCGGCATGCTGGCGGCTGCCCAGGG
The DNA here is from genome assembly GCA_017305055.1 of Lysobacterales bacterium. Classification (GTDB taxonomy): domain Bacteria; phylum Pseudomonadota; class Gammaproteobacteria; order Xanthomonadales; family Rhodanobacteraceae; genus Rhodanobacter. The sequence goes on along the minus strand of JAFKMZ010000007.1, from coordinate 90,892 downwards.
TGCGACGAACACGCCCCAGCCTCGCGTCGGCTCGACCACGGTGACGGTGTGTTCCTCACCCGGAGGCATCCAGCCGACATGGTGGGCTGTCAGCGCCCACATGCCGGTGCGCGTCCGCACGCAGAGCAGACCCGCTTCCACGTACATGAACTGGCCACGCACATGGCAATGCCAGACGGATTCCGCATTCGGCGTCATGTCGTCGACGACATACGCGATCAGGCCGGGACCGTGCGCGCGCTCGATGCGCTGGAAGTGTTGGGCAGCGTCCATTGGCGAGTTTGCGACAGAATTTGACTGACCCACGTTATCAGAACACACGATGCCGAGCTTAGACTGCACGCCCCGTGTCGAAATCAACCGCGTCCGAACGTCGCTCATCCGCCCCTCCACCGACGGAGCTCCCCATGAATGTCTGCTTCATGTCATCGCGTTCCACCACCCCGGCGCCGGAAGAGGCGTGCACCACCTTCATCGCCGCGGCGCAGCTGATGCTCGATCCGGGCACGCCGGAGTCACGGCGCATGCAGGTCGAGCCACAACTCGTCGCGCAACTGCCGGTGTTGCGCGCCCTTGGTGTATTCAACCTGTTCGTCCTGCGCGACCCGGCCTTGCGTGCCTTGGTGGACGACGAGCTTGCCGCCTTGCCGGGAGATCGGCGCAGCGCCGCCTGACGCGCACGGTGGTGCTGGCGGCCGGAAGCGGCCTGCCTCGCGCCAATCCACGAACCGCGGGCGCCGCGAGCGGCATCCCCCTAGCGCCCGTGCCCCGGTTCGCCCAGGACGTGGCCGTTGATCTCGATGCCGTACAGCGACATCGGGGTGTCGTGGAAGTGCCGGCGCGTCTCGTCCACGTTGCCGGCGTAGCGTGGATCCTGCGGGCGTTCGTGGGCATCCATGAACATGGCCACGTCCCAGGCATCCTGGGCGCTCAGCGTCCCGCCGCGGCTGAACGGCATGTTGGCCTGGATGAAGGCGGCGGCGTTGTCCAGCTGGTGCATGCCGGCGCCCCAGTTGAAGGACTGCGGGCCCCATAGCGGAGGGAACACGTTGCGTCCGGCGACCTGCTGGCCCTGGCCGTCCGCGCCGTGGCAGAGCGCGCAGCTTGTTGCGTAGATCGCGGCACCGCGGGCGTAGTCCGGCGGCTGCGGCGGCTCCCCGCCCTTGGGATAACCTGCGCCTGGCAGCTTCACACCCACCGGCGCGCCCTGGGCCATCCACCATGCATAGGCCTCCAGGGCCACGATCACGGGACCGTCCAGCGGCGGCGCCTTGCCGTTCATGCTGTACTCGAAGCAGCCTTGCAGGCGTTCGCCGAACGAGTTCACGTGGCCGTTCTTCTTGCGATACTGCGGATACATGCCCCAGGCACCCCAGAGCGGTGCGGAGTCCGCGCGGCGACCGGCATCGAGGTGACAGTTGCTGCAGCTCAGGCCATTGCCGACATAGGCCCTGGCGTGGCCGGGCGTATCGGTGAAGATCGCGCGGCCTGCGCGGATCGCCTCGCCAAGGGGACCGGCCGGTATCTCCGCTTCGGCTGGCGGAGTGAAGCGTGCTGGTATAGCCGTGGCAGCCCCTGGCGGATTGGCGGTTGTGGCAGGCGTGGGCGTGGACGGGCTTGCAGCGGGCTGCGGTGTACAGGCAGCCAATGCGCCCAGGCTGAGCAGGATGCAGGCGGTGGCCAGTGGCATGCTCATGGTTGTGCCCGCGACGCAGGCAGCGGTTGCGCCGCAAACCAGGTCGACACCGCCTGGATGTCCTGCGGGCTCAGTGCGGCCGACAGGTGCTGCATCAGTTGCAGCGGATCGTTGTGCCGCGTGCCCTGCTGCCAGGCCCGCAACTGGGCGGCGAGATAGGCTGCCGGCTGGCCGGCCAGCGGCGGGAAGTGGGCGCCGACGCCGACACCGGCCGGGCCGTGGCATTGCACGCAGCCAGGTACGTCCCGGTCCCAGTCGCCGCGCGTGGCCAGCCGGGCGCCGAGGCTGTCGGCTGGCGGCATCGGGGTGGCCGGCGTGGCGAGGGCCGGTGGCAGCGGCAGCTTGCTGTAGTACGTGGCCAGCGCTTGGCGCTCTTCGGGGCTGAGCGCACTGGCGGTCGGCTGCATCACCACGCTGCCGCGTGTGCCGCTCGCGAAGTCGTCCAGCTGCTTCTCCAGGTAGGCGGCATCGAGGCCGGCCAGCCGCGGGTTGCCGGCCTGGGCCTGGCCGGCGCCGTCGCCGCCGTGGCAGGCGATGCATGGCGCAGCACCCCTGCCGTTGCCCTGGCGGGCGATCGTCGCCGCGTCGGTGGCCTGCGCCTGCCAGGGTACGAGTGGCAAGGTCATCACCATCAGTGCCAGCAGGTGGCGGCCCACGGCACGCATGCTCAGTGCGCGGCCTGGAAGCCGTACTTGCGATACACCGCCTGCGCGGCCGGACTGCCCATGAAGGCCATGAAATCCTTCGCCGCCTGTGCGTGCGGCGCCTGCTTCATACGCGCTGCCGTGTAGGTGGCGGTGGCGTTTTGCGCGGCCGGGATCGTCACGGTGTCGACTGGATGATGCAGGATCTGCTGCTGGAAATAGGCCTCGGTCGACCACACCGGCGCCGCGTCCGACTCGCCCTGCAGCACGCGCAGCGGCGACTGCCGGTGATGGATGCGGGTGAGGAAGGTGCTGCCGTCCTGGACCTTGGTCTGCATGATCATGTGGTCCAGCGCCTCGCCGCCGGCCTTGCGGTAGCTGGCCTCGATCTGCCGGGCGATGCCTTCCCATGCCGGATTGGGCATGCTGACGCGCACGTCGGAGCGGCCCAGGTCCTTCAGGCCTTCGACGTGTTTCGGGTTGCCCTGGGCGACCAGGATGGCCAGCGGGTTGCGTGCGTAGTCCAGGGTCTCGGCAAACCAGCCATGCTGCTTCTGGGTGGTCGCGATTGCCCCCTTGCCGGCCGTATAGATGTCTGGAGCGAGCGCAACGCGCAGGTTGCCCATGACCAGCGACCCGGTCTCGATTTGTTTGGCCAGGATGCCCGGCGGCAGGGTTTCGACGAAGACGCGCCGGTATTGCGGATAAGCCTGTTTGAATGCCGCCACCAGGTCGCGCACCACCATGAACTGGTTGCCGGCGAAGAACACCACCAGTTGCGGATCGACGATGTCGCCGTACAGATCCGCAACCGCGTCGAATGGCGGCACGCTGAACTGCTCGCCGGCGGGCGGCGGGTTCCACGGCGGCAGGAACCTTCCGTTGGCCGTGTCCTGTGGGGCGGCGCCTGCGCCGAAGGCGATGGCGCATGCTGCACCGGCCAACCACAGCCGCGGAAACAAGTGACGCATGGGTGCCTCCTCCGGCGGTGATCCTATTGCGGCATCAGCGCGTAACCCTGCTGCTCCAGGTCGATGACCGTGGTCAGGCCCGACAACGCCACCGTGACGCGCGGATCGATCCAGCTGTACTGGAACTGGTGCTCGGCCACCGCCTGCGCGCACACCGCCACGTCGATGCCGGCCTTGCGCAGCTGCTCGATCACGGCCAGGTTGGGATTGGCCACGCCGTACTTCTCGCGGTATTGCGCGTCGTTCAACGCGATCGGTGTGGCCGGGCCGGCGGCAATGGCCACGAACTTCAGCTGCGACAGCGGCACGCCCGCGTTGACGTAGAGGTTCACCGCACGCGCGACATGCTCCAGCGACGGGCTTACGTCAGTGGGCTTGGCGCCGAAATGGGTCAGGCTGAACACGACCTTGTAGGTGGCGTGCGGATCCGGCTGGTAGGCGGCCTGCGGCATCGGGTGGATCTTGCCCGCGCCGTGGATGGTCGGCGTCTGCCAGAAGCCGTTGCTGTCGTTGGTGGCGGCATTGGCTGCCAACATGGGCAGGCCCAGGGCCATGGCAATGATGATGGCGTAGCGCGACATGCGGGGCCCTCTGGCGGTGGCGGCGCCTTATGGCGTCGACGCATCGTACGCCTGCGCCAATGACATACCAACATGCCAAATGGGACCCCTGCGCACCTTGTCTGGAGCCGGCTGGCGCATGCCCGGCCCAACCCCGGCGCGTATGAATCGCTGTATATATTTGCCTTGACAACTAAGTGATCGGCAATAAAATGGCCGGCCATGCTTGCCTCGCCGCAACTTCCGACCCCGCCCCACGAGAACCTCGGCGTCCTGCTGGGCCTGGTGCGCAGCGAAATTCTTCGCGCCATGGAAGCCGAGCTGGCGATGCGCGGTTCGGAGCTGCGCTTCACCCAGTTCCTGATACTCAAGCGGCTCGCGAGCCTGGGGCCGATGTCGGCGGGCGAATTGGCCCGTGCGGTGGACCTGGACGGCGGAGCGATGACCCGCCAGCTCGACCAGCTGGAGCGCAAGGGCTATCTGCGCCGGTGTCCGCACGAGCAGGACCGGCGCGCCCTGCGCATCGAGCTGACCGATGCCGGCAAGGAGCTGTGGCAGCAACTGCGGCGTTGCGGCCAGCGCGTCATGCGCACCGCCGAGGCCCCGCTGGTACCGGCTGAACGTGCGCAGCTGCGCGAACTGCTGGAGCGCATCCTGAGTGCGTTGCGGGATAAATCCTGATTCTTTGCCCCAGGCCAAACCATGCGTGTGTCATACATAGCGGCAATGACCGCCCTGACCGTGGCCCTGGCCGGTTGCGCCGACCGCGGTGATCTGCGTCCGCAGCAATCCCTGACCGAACCATCGTCCCTGCGTGTCAGCCAGAGCCTGGCCGGCGTGCCGCAGCTCGCCGATGCCTGGCCGGCGACCGACTGGTGGACGAAGCTGGGCGATGCGCAGCTCGATGCCTTGATTGCGGAGGCACTGCAGCACAACCCGGGTTTGGCGGCGGTGGATGCCCGGTCGCGGGCGGCCCAGGCCCAGGTCGGCCTGGCCGATGCGGCGCGCAAGCCAAGCGTGAACGTCGGCGCCAGCGTGGCCGGTGCGCGCATCCCTGCCACCGTGCTGCCGACGGGTGGTCATTTCGGCGCCGCCAAGTACGCCTATGCGAGCTTCAAGTGGGGGCTGGATCTGTGGGGCGGCAAGCGTGCCGCGTGGCAGGCGGCGGTGGGCGAGTCCCGGGCTGCAGCCGTGGCTGCGCATGCGGCGCGCATCGAGTTGTCGGCCAATGTCGCGCGTGCCTATGCGCAACTCGGCGCCGCCTTCACCCAGCAGGATCTGGCCCAGGCCGAACTCAAGCGCGCCGACCAGGCTCTGCAGCTGACCCGGCAGCGCGTCGCCGCCGGTATCGACAACCGCATCCAGTTGCAGCAGGGGGAGGCGGAAGTCGCCGCCGCCCAGCAGGAACAGGCGGCCGCCGCCCAGGTGGTGGTTGCCACCCGCTCGGCCTTGTCCGTGCTGCTCGGCGCTGGGCCCGACCGCGGCTTGCGCATTGTCCGCCCGCACAGCCTGGCGCTGACCCAGCTGACGGTGCCGCAGGACCTTCCGCTCGGCCTGCTCGGCCACCGGGCCGACCTGGTTGCGGCACGCTGGCGGGTGGAAGCCGCGCGCAAGGACATCCAGGCGGCGAAGACCGAATTCCTGCCGAACATCTCGCTGGGCGCACTGGCGGGCGTGATTGCCCTGGGGGGCGGAAACCCGTTGGAACTGCCGGCGCGCTTCTACCAGCTCGGGCCGTCGTTGAGCCTGCCGGTGTTTGACGGCGGACGGCTGCGCGCCAATCTCTCCGGCAAGGATGCCGCGTTCGACCTCGCCGCCGCGCAGTACAACCAGAAGCTGGTCGATGCGGTCAACGAAGTCGCCGAGGACTATGCCGCCCTGCAATCGCTCGACACGCAGATCGAGGCGCAGCGGCGCGCGCGCGACGCCGCGCAAGGTGCCTGGGAACTGGCCGAGCAGCGTTACCAGGCGGGGGTCGGCAACTTCCTCGAGGCGCTCACCGTACGCCAGCAGTTGCTGCGCGCCGAGCAGGGCGTGGCCGCGCTGGACGCGCACAAGGTCGACTTGTCCCTGCAACTCGTCCAGGCCCTTGGGGGCGGTTTCCAGCCGTCCGCGCAGGCCGCTGCCGTCGTCCCATCCGCACATTCCTGAGTTTCCCGAGGCAGCCATGTCCAGCCAGACCGATACCGAAACCGCGGCTTCCGCGTCACCCGTGCCGGGCGCCAACCCCGAGCAAAGTGCAGGTGTGGGGCAAACCAAGCGCAAGTCGCGCAGCCTGCTGCTGCGCATCCTGGCGGTGGTGATCGTCCTGGCCGCGATCGCCTGGGGCGCGTGGTACTTCTTCGAGGGCCGCTGGTATGAGGATACCGACGACGCCTACGTCAACGGCAACGTGGTGCAGATCACCCCGCAGATTGCCGGCACCGTGGTCAGCATCGGCGCCGACGATGGGGACTTGGCGCACGCCGGCGACGTGCTGGTGAAGCTCGATCCCAGCGATGCCGACGTGGCCCTGGCCGAAGCCAAGGCCAATCTCGCCAATACCGTGCGCCAGGTACGGGGCCTGTACACCCGCGTCAACGGCGCCCAGGCCGACGTCGCGGCGCGCCAGACCGCGGTGGCCAAGGCCCGCGCGGATTACCAGCGCCGCGTGGCACTGGCCAAGTCCGGGGCGATATCGGCCGAGGAGCTGGCGCATGCCAGCGATGCCATGACCTCGGCGGAAAGCGCATTGATTGCGGCGCAACAGCAGTACCAGACCAGCAAGGTGCTCGTGGACGACACCGTGGTGGCCTCGCATCCGGACGTCCAGGCGGCTGCGGCCAAACTGCGGGCGGCATTCCTCACCGACGCGCGCACCCAGCTGGTTTCGCCGGTGGATGGCTATGTGGCCAAGCGCTCGGTGCAGGTCGGCCAGCGCGTGATGCCCGGCACGCCGCTGATGGCCGTGGTGCCGTTGCACGATGTATGGATTGACGCCAACTTCAAGGAAACCCAGCTGACCGACATGCGCATCGGCCAGCCGGTGTCCATCGTCTCCGACGTGTACGGCAGCGCCGTGAAGTACAAGGGCAAGGTGGAGAGCCTGGGCGTGGGCACCGGCAGCGCGTTCTCGCTGTTGCCGGCGCAGAACGCGACCGGCAACTGGATCAAGATCGTGCAGCGTGTGCCGGTGCGCGTCGTGTTCAGTGATCCGCAGCAGTTGCAGGCGCATCCCTTGCGCATCGGCATGTCGGTGACGGTGGACGTCAACCTGCACCAGCGCGGTGGCGCGATGCTGGCGCAGCACGCTCCCACCGAACCGGCTTTCAGCACGGCGGTGTACCAGCAGCAGTTGGCCCACGCCGATGCCGCGATTGCGCAGATCATCCACGCCAACATGGCCGGCAACAACAATAAATAGCCCGCCGCAGGAGCACGCCTGCGACCGCGGGCGGCTCCTGCGCGCCATGAACAGGTCCAATGAGCACTCAATTCCGTCCACCAAGCCTGGCGATCAGCACCTTTGGCCTGTCCCTGGCCACGTTCATGCAGGTGCTGGATACCACGATTGCCAACGTGTCGTTGCCGACCATCGCCGGCAACCTCGGCGTGAGCAACGACCAGAGCACGTGGGTGATCACCTCGTTTGCGGTGAGCATGGCCATTGCCCTGCCGCTGACCGGCTTCCTCACGCGGCGCTTCGGCGAGGTCAAGCTGTTCGTGTGGTGCACGCTGTTGTTTGCGTTCACCTCGTTCATGTGCGGCATCTCGCAAAGCATGGGCATGCTGATCCTGTTCCGCGCATTGCAGGGCGCGGTGGCCGGACCGATGTATCCGATCACGCAGAGCCTGCTGATCGGCATCTATCCGCCGGCCAAGCGCGGCATGGCGCTGGCCCTGCTGGCCATGGTCACCGTGGTGGCACCCATTGCGGGGCCAATACTGGGCGGCATGATCACGGACAATTATTCGTGGCCGTGGATCTTCTTCATCAACGTGCCGATCGGCATCTTTGCCAGCGTCGTGGTGGCCAACCAGCTGCGCGGCAAGGTGGAGAAGACCGAGCGCCCGCGCATCGACTACGTCGGCCTGATCACCCTGGTCATCGGCGTCGGCGCCCTGCAGATCGTGCTGGACAAGGGCAATGACGCGGACTGGTTCAACTCCAACTTCATCATCGTCACCAGCATCGTTTCGGCGATCAGCCTGATCGTGTTCCTGATCTGGGAATTGACCGACGATGACCCGATCGTCGACCTGAGGCTGTTCCGCCATCGCAACTTCACCGCCGGCACGCTGGCGATGGTGCTTGGCTACGCCGCGTTCTTCTCGATCGCGCTGCTGATTCCGCTGTGGCTGCAGCAGCAGCTGGGCTATACCGCGACCTGGGCCGGCTACGCGACCGCGCCGCTGGGCGTGATCCCGGTGCTGCTGGTGTTCTTCGTCGGCAAGTACGCCAACCGCATGGACCTGCGCCTGCTCGCGGCCGTGTCGTTCCTGGTGATGGGCATCACCTGTTTCATGCGCGCGAACTTCTACCTGGACGTCGACTTCCGCAGCGTGGCCATGGTGCAACTGTGGCAGGGCCTGGGTGTGGCCCTGTTCTTCATGCCGGTGCTGCAGATCCTGCTTTCCGACCTGGAGCAGAACGAGATTGCCGCAGGCTCCGGCCTGTCCACCTTCCTGCGCACCCTGGCCGGCAGCTTCTCGGCTTCCATCACCACGCTGATGTGGACCCGCGGCGCGGTCAGCCACCACGAGCAGCTGGCCGAGCACATCACCGCCTATGACCCCGTGGCGCGCGAGGCCATGCGGCAGATCGGGCAAGGCGACCCGCAGCGGGCTGCCGGCGTGATCAACGGCATGATCACGCAGCAGGGCTTCCAGATCTCGTTCAACGAGGTGTTCTATGCCCTGGGCTGGATCTTCATCGTATTGATCCTGGTGATCTGGCTGGCCAAACCGCCGTTTTCCGCCAAGGGCGCACGCGTACCGGCTGCACGGCCGGGGACGTCACCGGCGCCGCAAGCACAGGCTGCGCACTAGAAGCCCGGGCCGGTTCTACGGCCCTGGCTCCCAGGAGCGTGCGCGGCTTCCGCGGCGCACGCTCCTAGAATGCGAAGCCGAGGCCAAGCAGGGCCATGGTCTCGCCGCGGTTGGGGCCATGCAGGCCGGCGTTGGAGATGTGCCGCAGCTGGAAGCTCCAGTGCCCGCCCTGCCAACCCACCGAGCTGACGAATTCGTAATCGCTGCTGAGGGCCAGCGAGTGCCTGTTCTGCAGCGCCAGCTGCTCGCTGAAGAACAGGTGCCGGTACCAGGCGTCGGTATCGCCGATTTGCAGGCGCACACCACCGGCCGCCAGCCATATTGCATCGCGCGGGTTGTAGCGGGCGCCGTCGTAGCGCGACAGGCGACGGCCGTCGATCCAGCCGAGCGAGATATCCGGCGCCCAGGTGAAGCGGGTGGTCCCCAGCGGATGCGCGGCAAACACGCCCTCGACGAACACCGTCGTTGTCGGGTGGCTGTCCATGTAGCTGCGACCGCCCTGCACTTCCAGGCGTGCCGCGCTGGCCGTGGCGCTGAGCGCCAGCAGCCCGATCACTGCGGCGCCCAGGAGGCCGCCTCTTGCGTGCCACCGGGTGTTGCGTCGGCGGCCAACACCAAACCACATCGTCGAACGTGACAACTCAACCATCCTCGCCCGGACCGGGCACGAACTGCCTTGCACGACCGATATGGTGCCCATCCGGCCGGCATCAATGGCCTGGCGAAGCAGTGGGCCATTCGTCACCCCGTCGTCCGCTGGAGCGACCTGGTCGACCCGGTCGACCCACCGGAAATCGAAGCTTGCTGACTTTGTAATCTACCCGGGTATAATTGCGCGCCCACACTTGATGGCCATCGCCCATGTCCCCGGATGACACCCTCACCTGCACCGCGTTCGACCATCACCGCCTGCTTGCCAGCGGCGGTTTGTATGAAGTCGCCAGTGCCGCCAAGCGCGCGCTCGATGCCGGATCTGCAGGGCCGTTGCTGATCTTTGACGACCGCAGCGGCCAGCAGGTGGAGATCGATTTTCGCGGCACGCTGGATGAGGTGCTGGCGCGCCTGGGGGCGGATGCGGCTGCTCCGGCGCCGGCCAGGCGCGGTCCCGGGCGGCCCAGGCTGGGTGTGGTGGCGCGCGAGGTCACCCTGATGCAACGGCATTGGGATTGGCTGGCCGCCCAACCTGCGGGCGCCTCGGGGACGCTGCGCCGCCTGGTCGAGCAGGCGCTGCGCGCCGGCGCCTCGGGTGAAGCGGCGCGGCACGCGATCGATGCCGTGGAGCGCTTCATGCGCGTGATGGCCGGTGACCTCGCCGGTTATGAGGAAGCCTCGCGCGCGTTCTATCGCGGCGAGCGCGAACGCTTCGCCAGGCTGGCAGGCAAGTGGCCGCAGGACGTCCGCACGCATGTGCAGCGGCTGGCCGCCATCGCCTGGGATGCCCAGGCCGAGGTTCGTTGACATCACGCCTGCTGATGGTGCGCCTGGACCACCTGGGAGCTTGGGCCGCAGAAACTTTCGCGGCGGAAATACGGACCGCGCAGGCGCATTTGCAGCCCGGAAGATTTCTATGGCCCAAGCTCCCAGCATGACGCCGGGCTCCTGAGCCCACGCCGCGCCACAAATCGCGCTATCTTCGGTGGCCGCAAAGTCCAGTGCGGGGAACCGTCATGAGCGAATCGTTCCGTCCATCGTGGGCGTGGCTTGCTGCCGCCCTGCTGGTCCTCGCCACCGTCGCCGATGCGGCCGACACGCCACCGCCCAAGTACCCGGCGCTGCCCAGCGAAACGCCGGCGCAGTTCAAGCCCGATCATTCCAGCTTTGGCTACACCATCCGCGAGGTGATGATCCCGATGCGCGACGGGGTCAGGCTGCATACGGTGATCATGCTCCCCAGGGGTGCGCACGATGCGCCTATCCTCTTCACCCGCACGCCGTACGATGCCTCCAGCATGGTCAAGCAGACCGAGCATGCGCAGCTGAGCGGCCACATGGCCACGGCGCTGCAGACCCACGACGGCTTCGACAACCCGGTGGCGCTGATCGTCAAGGGTGGCTACATCCGCGTGGTGCAGGACGTGCGCGGCAAATACGGCTCCGAGGGCGACTTCGTCATGAACCGCCCGTTCCGCGGCCCGCTCAACGCCACGCCGGTGGACGAGGCGACCGACACCTCCGACACGATCGACTGGCTGGTCAAGCACATCCCGGAGAGCAACGGCAAGGTTGGCGTCCTCGGCATTTCCTACGACGGCTACGAGGCACTGGTGGCCCTGGTGCATCCAAATCCCGCACTCAAGGTCGTGGTGCCGATGAACCCGATGGTGGACGGCTGGATGGGCGACGACTGGTTCCACAATGGCGCGTTCCGCCAGCAGAACCTGCCCTACATCTACACGCAGGTGGCGACGCGCGGCAACACCGAAGCCTGGTGGAGCAACTACTACGACGACTACGACCTGTACCTGCACTACGGCTCGGCCGGCGCCATGGGCAAGGCGTATGCGATGGACCAGATCGGCTTCTGGAACAAGCTCACCGCGCATCCGGCCTATGACACATTCTGGAGCGGGCAGGCGATCGACAAGATCCTGGCCAAGCTGCCGCTGAGCGTCCCGATGCTGCTGGTGCACGGGCTCTGGGACCAGGAGGACATCTACGGTCCCATGGCCGTGTACAAGGCGCTCAAGCCCAAGGACACCGGCAACGACATGGTCTACCTGGTGATCGGGCCGTGGCACCACGGCCAGCAACTGGAGCCTGGCGACCATCTCGGCGCGATCCGCTTCGGCAGCGATACCGGCACGTATTTCCAGGAACACATCCTGGCCCCGTTCCTCGCCCATTACCTGCAGGACGACGCGCCGCCCAACCCCGTCGCGCCGGTCACGGCGTTCCGCACCGGCACCAACCAGTGGGAGCGCCTGCAGGCCTGGCCCGCCGGCTGCAGCCAGGGCTGTTCGATCCAGCCGACCCCGCTCTACCTGCATGCCGGCGACACGGCTGGTTTCGACGCACCGTCGGCAGGCGAGGCCGCGACCACCGACTACGTGTCCGATCCGGCCAAACCCGTGCCGTACCGCGCGCGCCCCATCCTGCCGGTTGGCTACGACGGCGACCAGACCTGGCCAGAGTGGCTGGTCGACGATCAACGTGAGTTTTCCGGCCGTACCGACGTGGCGACGTTCAAGTCCGACGTGCTCAAGCACGACGTGACCATTGCCGGGCAACCGCAGGTGAACCTCGTGGCCTCCACCAGCGGCACCGATGCAGACTGGGTGGTCAAGCTGATCGACGTGTATCCCGACCAGGTGGCGGCCGAGCCCGCCTCGGGCCAGCAGCGCCTGGGCGGCTACCAGCTGGCCGTGGCCATGGACATCTTCCGTGGGCGCTATCGCGAGAGCCTGTCCACACCGCATGCACTGGCCGCGAACCAGCCGCTGCGCTACCGCTTCGAGCTGCCCACCGCAAACCATGTGTTCCGTGCCGGTCACCGCATCATGGTGCAGGTGCAATCGAGCTGGTTCCCGCTCTATGACCGCAATCCGCAGACCTACGTGCCGAACATCTTCTTCGCCAAGCCGGCGGACTACGTCAAGGCCACCCAGCGCATCTATCACGCGCCGGGCGAGGCCAGCTACGTGGAGCTGCCGGTGGTGGCGGAAAAATAGGGCGGCCCGTGCGGCAGCCAGCCGGTTGGGGCCGCGTCGCCATGCAGCGGATATCGCGCCTCTGCACTTCGCTCCCTTCCTCGTGCACGGTGCTCAGCGGCGAGGGGGAGCCGATGCTGGCCTGTCGTCGCCCGCTGCAGCCACCTGCCACGTGCGCCGCAGCGGATGCGCCTCGGTGTTGAAGGTGACGGCGTCGAAATCCAGCGCATCGGGCTGAAACAGCAGGTAGTAGTACTTGAAGGTCTCGGCCAAGACGTAGCTCTGCATGGTGTCGCGCTGCTGCTTGGTGATGACGCTCTCGAGTGCCGCGTAGCCGTTGGCGGTGCGGCAATACCTCACGAAGTCGTCGAACATCGTGCGGCCCATGGCCAGGTATTTCGGGTCGTGGGTGTAGTGGTATAGGTAATACGTGGATTCGACGATCTCCGGCCGCAGGGCGTAGCCCGGTGCGAGCACGCGCATGCTGCGGTAGTCCAGCTCCTCCGGCTCGATGCCGTGGAGCTGCCACATGCGGAAGCTGGAATCCTGCAGGCGGGCCGCCCGCGGTACGTCGCCGGACAGCGCCAGCAGCGCCGGGAAGAACGCATCGAGCGCGCCGTAGGTGGTGGCCGTGCGCTTGCCGGTCTGCATGTCGGCGTGGCCGTACCAGAGCTCGCCGCGCACCTCGTCGGCCAGGTACTTGTTGATGGCCGGGATGCTGGCCTTCCACATCGCCAGGCAATCCTGGTCGCCGAACAGTCGCCAGCATTTCCACAGGTACTCGTCGTAGCTGTCGATACCGCCGGAGATGCTGGAGTTGCGGTCGGTCCACTGCCCGGTCTCGACGTTGATGCCGGCGCCGACCAGGCCGATCTTCGAGCGTCGCTTGAACGTCTCGACCAGCGCGCGCTTGGCCTTGGCGTAGAACACCGGGTTGCCGCTGAGCTTGCTGAGCGTGCCGAATTCCAGCAGCAGGGTACCGGTCTCGGCCGGATTGGTCACCGCGCCGCGGGTCTTGCCGGTGCGCAGGTTGACGAACTCCCAGGGCAGGCCAGTGGGCGAGTCGAACGCCGGCAGCAGCCTCGTGCCGAGATCCTCGGCCTTGTGCAGCAGGCGCTCGTCACCCGTGAGCTGGTAGCCGGACAGCAGGCCGCCCAGCAGGCGGATGGTGATCTCGAAGTTCTTGACGTAGATGTCCTTGTCGAAATCGAGTGTGGTGGCGATCAGCTCGCGATCGGCATCGGCTTCATCTTTCAGGCCCATGAGCACCAGGGTGTCCAGCGCATCGACCGGGGTCATCAGCAGCGACTGGCCGTACCAGTCGAACGGTGTCTTCGAGAGCGGGCGCAGCTCGTCGTGGCCCCAGGCGTAGCGCTTGTAGTTGTTCCACGCGTGCAGGAATTCGGCCTTGACCCGCGCGGCCATGGCGGCGTTGTCGACGGGTGCAGACTCTGGCGGTGCCGCCGCGCTGGCGCGCCACGCCGGCAGTGCCGTCAGCAGCAGCGCCAGCAAGTTGACCAGCAACGTGTTGGGAATCTTCATCGAGCGGTTTCCATTCTGGATCCCCGCCTTCGCGGGGATGACGAGCTCAAGCAGGTGCCAGCAAGCTATCCCAGCACGTTGAGCACCTCGTAGCACGCGCCCATGGTGTGGTAGTCGGTCTTGCCGGCCGGGCTCTTCTCATCGCTGTACTTGCGGTTGCGGCGGTCGAGGATGCGGTACCAGGCGCCGTACTCGTGGTCGACGAAATGCGTCCACGCGTATTCCCACAGGCGCCGGTACCACTGCCAGTAGACGTCCTCGCCAGTGCGTTGCGCGAGGCAGGCCGCGGCGGCCAGCGACTCGGCCTGCACCCAGTAGTACTTGTCATCGTCGCAGATCGTGCCGTCAGGGGCGAAGCCATAGCACAGGCCACCGTATTCCTCGTCCCAGGCCTTGGCGACCGCGGTGTCGAACAGGTGGCGCGCGGTCGGCAGCAGCCAGTCGGCGTCGACGTGGCGGCCGAGGATCAGCAGCAGCTTCGCCCACTCGGTCTGGTGCCCGGGCTGGAAGCCCCAGGGGCGGAACAGGTGCTTCGGGTTGTCGCGGTTGTATTCCCAGTCGATGTTCCAATCCGTGTCGTAGTGCTCCCAGATGAGACCGCCGGCCTTGGCGGCCTGGCGGCGTGTCATGTGGTCGGCGAGGAGCAGGGCGCGGTCCAGGTAGCGTTGCCCGCCGCTGGCGTCGTACGCCGCGAGCATGGCCTCGCACAGGTGCATGTTGGCGTTCTGGCCGCGGTAGGACGTGAATTGCCAGTCGAAGTTGGCCTCGTCGCGGTACAGGCCGGCGTGCCCGTCCCAGAATTGGCGCTCCAGGAGTTCCCAGGTTTCTTCCATCCACGCGGCAGCTTCGGCGATCCCGGCCCGGTGCGCGCTCGCATAGGCAATCAGTACGAAAGCCAGGCCGTAGGCATGGTTCGTGGTGTCATCCGGCCAGCCCTTCTCCAGCGTCCAGGCGTAGCCGCCGCTGCCCGCATTGCGATGCGCGTTGCGCAGATAGTCCAGGCAGTGTCGCGTGGCGCCCACGTACGCGGGCTCGCCAAACACGCGCGCAGCCATCGCGTAGTCGAAGACGAAGCGCGTGCTGCTGACCAGGTGCCGGTGTTCGCGGTCGTAGACGCTGCCGTCGTCGCGGAAGTAGTGGAAGCAGCCGCCGTCGGGATCGAGACAGCGCGGGTGGTAGAACGCCAGGATGTCGCGGATGTGCTGGCGCAGGAACTCCGGCGAATGGAAGTCGGGAAGGCTGGAAGGCTGTGTGTCCATGGGCGGCCTGAGAGCGTGGTCGATGGAAGCCGGACGGCTGTGGCCGTGCCGTTCCCGGTCATTCTACGCGTGGGTTCCTGGCGCATGGAACGAACGACGCCTGCCCGGCGCAGGACTCTCTATTCCGTCATTCCCGCGTTCGCGGGGATGACGGGAATGGGGGCCTCGCCTGAGTAGGACTGCGCCCGCGCGGGTCACGGCCAGTGCGCCCGTCTTCCCACTCGTAGTATGGTTCCCTGGCCCACAACCAATGACGAGGAGAACGGCATGGCAGGTTGGTTCGAACTCAGCAAAAGCTCCGATGGGCAATTCCGCTTCGTTCTGAAGGCGGGGAATGCCGAGACCATTCTTACGAGTGAGCTCTACAAGGCCATCGATTCCGCAAAGAACGGCATTGCGTCCGTGCAGGCGAACTCGGCTGACGCATCGCGGTACGAGAAGAAGGAATCCAGCAACGGCAAGTCGTACTTCACGCTGAAGGCGGCCAATCACCAGATCATCGGGGTCAGCCAGATGTATGCCTCGGCTGCCTCGCGCGATGCGGGCATTGCCTCCGTGCAGGCCAATGGGCAGGCCGCCACGGTCAAAGACAGCACCTGACAATACATTCAGGCCGACGCGGCCTTCAGGCGTGCTGCTGCAGGAAGGCGTGCACGGCATCGCGCGTCGGCATCGCCGCGAACGAGCCGGCCCGGGTCACGGCCAGCGCGCCGCAGGCCGCGGCGAAACGCAGCATGTCGTCGCGGCGCGTGTCGTCGTCGGCAAGTCGGGCCAGGTCCTTCGCGCCGATGCCGGCGTCACCCAGCCGGTACAGCAGGCCGGCGATGAAGGCGTCGCCCGCGCCCGTGGTGTCGACCGCGCTCACGCTGAACGCGGGCAGCCCGCCATGATTGCCGCGCGTGTACCAGCGCAGGCCGCGCGCGCCGTCGGTGACGACGATGAACTGTGCCGGACCCTGCCAGAGACGCGCAAACACATCTTCCTCGCCACCACCCGCTGCCATCAGGAAGGCGAGTTCCTCGGTGCTCAGCTTGACCAGGTCGGCCTCGGCCAGGGCGCGCCACAGCTGTGGCGTCGGATCCTCGCCACGCGGCCACAGGGCGGGGCGCAGGTTCATGTCGAAGCTGACCAGGGCGTCGGCCGCGCGGGCGCGGCGCATGCCCTGCACAGTGACGTGGGCGATGGCGGTCTCGGTGAGGCTGTTGGAGCAGGCGTGGAAGGCGGTCGCGTCGCGGAACGTCGCATCGTCGAAATGCACCTCGCGGAACAGCAGGTCGGCAGCCGGCGGGCGGTAGAAGCTGAAGCTGCGCTCGCCATCCGCGGCGTGGGCGACAAACGCGAGTGCGGTCGGCGCCGCGTCGGTGCGCGCCACATGGCTGGTGTCGACCCCGGCCGCGCGCAGCTGGGTGAGCAGCAGCTCACCGAACATGTCGTGTGCCAGCATGCCGATGAACGCGGCGTGGCCGCCGAGCCGCGCCACGCCCACCGCGACGTTGGCCGGCGCGCCTCCGGCGTGCGGCACGAACACCGGCGGCGCGCCCGCGTCCGCCGGCGCCTGGCCATGGAAATCGATCAGCGCCTCGCCAAAGCACAGGATGGTGTTCATGCGACGCGCGACCCGCGCAGCCCATAGAACACGATGTACGCGTAGCACACGAGCGGCAGCACGAACGAGGGCTGTACGCCAATGTGGTCGGCGAGGAAACCCTGTGCCGGCGGGATCACCGCGCCGCCGACGATGCCCATGATCATCAGGCTGGAGGCGCGGCTGGTGAGCGCGCCCATCTTCTCGATGCCGAGGGTAAAGATGGTCGGGAACATCACCGAGTTGAACAGGCCGATCGCGACCACGCTCCACATCGCCACGTGGCCGTGCGTAGTCATCGTGGTGAGCACCAGCAGGCCGGCGGCGACGGCGAACGCGGCGAGTATCCGGCGCGGGTCGATCGCCTTCATCAGCAGCCAGCCCACGCCGCGGCCGACCATGGCACCGCCCCAGTAGAGGGCCACGTAGCGGGTCGCGGTGGCCGGGTCGATGCCGCCGATCCCGGGCAGCGAGATGTAGTTGATCATGAAGCTGCCGATGCTGACCTCGGCGCCGACGTAGACGAAGATCGCCACCACGCCGAAGGCGACGTGCGGATGGCGCAGCGCGTCGCGCAGGCGATGTTCGGATCCGGCTTGCGTACTGCTGTCTGTCTTGAGCGGCGGCAGGTGGAACAGCCAGATGGCGATGGCGAGCGCGATCATCACCAGTGCAAGACCGAGGTACGGCCCCTGCACCAGCCGCGCCTGCTCCAGGCGGTAGGCCATCTGCTGCGCCTCCGGCAACTGGGCCAGGGCAGTTGCGCTGAGCGTGGTGCCGGTGAGGATCAGCGGGCCGATCACGTAGGGGCCGATCACCGTGCCCAGCGAGTTGAACATCTGCGCCAGGTTCAGCCGGCTGGACGCCAGCTTCTCGTCGCCGAGCAGGCTGACGTAGGGATTGGCGGCGACCTGCAGGCCGGTGATGCCGGTGGCCAGGATGAAGAAGGCGCCGAGGAACACGGGATAGGAGGCGAGCATCGCCGCCGGCAGGAAGAGCAGCGCGCCGAGCGCGGCCACCAGCAGGCCGAGGATGATCGTGGCGCGGTAGCCGACCCGGGCCAGTACGGCGCCGCAGGGCACCGACATGATGAAGTAGGCGCCGAAGAAGGTGAACTGCACCAGCATCGCCTGGAAGTAGTTCAGCGTGAACAGGGTCTTCAGGTGCGGGATCAGGATGTCGTTCAGTACGGTCATCAGCCCCCACATCAGGAACACGCCGTTGATGACGACGAGCGCGGTGCGGGTACTGGCGGTGTGGCGGGTCATGGATGGCGTGTCCTGGTCGTCGCTGAGTGGTACGTGCTGGGAAGCCCGGGCAGTGGCAGCCATGCGGCCATCCCCCGACCGTCTTTGCCATCCACGTTCCCAACCCCGTGCGCATCATGCAGCACGACGTGTCCACACGCACGCCGCGTGTTAATTTCAGCGCCGGTCGAGTCCAGCCCAAGGGGCGCATCCATGTCGTCTGTTTCCCATCTTCCGCTGCGCGGCGCCTGCGGCGCGGCGCTGCTGCTCATTGCCGCCACCTGGTTCGGCGGCATACCCGCAGCCCAGGCCGCGGCGCCTGCCGTCACTGCCGGCTGGGCCGCGGTCGATCCCATGATCGGCACCGGCGGCGACGGCCATACCTTCCCAGGCGCCACCGTGCCGTTCGGCATGATCCAGCTCAGTCCCGACACGGCCATGCCGGACTTCAAGCACGCATACAAGTGGGCGGCCGGCTATCGCTACGAGGACCACAGCATCCTCGGCTTCTCACACACGCATTTTTCCGGCAGCGGGCACTCCGACCTGGGCGACGTGCTGTTGATGCCGGGCGTGGGCAAGCCACAGCTCGACCCCGGCGATCCCGACCGGCCTGGCAGCGGCTACCGCTCCGAGTTCAGCCACGCCAGCGAAGCGGCGCAACCCGGTTATTACGCGGTGACGCTCGCCACCAGCGGCGTGCGCGTGGAGCTCACCGCGGGCCAGCGCGTTGGCTGGCACCGCTACACCTTTCCCAAGGGCCAGCAGGCACACGTACTGCTGGACCTGCGGCCCAGCATCTACGACTACCCGGGCAAGGTGTTGTGGTCGCGGTTGCAGGTGGCGGCCGATGGCACCGTCACCGGCTACCGTGAGACACGCGGCTGGGCGCCGGGGCGGCAACTTTATTTTGCCATGCGCTTCTCGCAGCCGATGACGGCGCATGACCTGGTCAACCGCGAGCAGGACATCGTCTACAAGGGCTTCCAGGGTCCCGCGGCGAACCCCACCGGCAACGATGCCGTGGAAGGCAAGCAGCTCGAGGGCGTGTTCGAGTTCGGCAAGCTGGCCTCGCCGCTGCTGGTGAAGGTGGCGATCTCCACTGTCAGCGCGGCCAACGCCGTGGCCAACCTCGACGCCGACGGCCAGGGCTGGGATTTCGACGCGCGCCGCGCCGACGCCCGCGCGGCCTGGAGCCAGGCGCTCGCCGCCATCGACGTCGAGGCCGCGCCCGAGGTGACCAAGAACTTCTACACCGCGATGTACCACGCCCTGCTCGCTCCCAACCTGGCGATGGACGTCAACGGCGAATACCGCGGTCCCGACCACAGCGTGCACACGGCCAAGGGCTACACGTTCTATTCCACCTGGTCGCTGTGGGATGTGTACCGCGCGCAGCAGCCCCTGCTCGCCTTCATCCAGCCGGCGCAGCGCATCAATGACCTGGTGAACTCCCTGCTCGCCGCGCAGCAGGCCAGCCCGTTTGGCATCCTGCCGGTGTGGGCCTACGAAGGTCTGGAGACGTGGTGCATGATCGGCTACCACGCCGTGCCGGTGATTGCCGACGCCTACATGAAGGGCTTCCGCGGCTTCGACGCAGAGGCCGCGCTGAAGGCGATGGTCGCCAGCGCGACCTATGCGCCCTATGGCGGCCTCGGCGACTACATGAAGCTTGGCTACGTGCCGATCGACCGCGAGCCCGAGGCCGCGTCCAAGACCGTCGAATACGCGTTCGACGACTGGACCATCGCGCGCATGGCGCAGGCCATGGGCAGGAAGGACGTCGCGCAGGCGTTCTTCAAGCGTGCCGGCAACTGGCGCAACGTGTTCGATCCCAAGACCGGCTTCGTCCGCGCGAAGAAAAGCGACGGCGGCTTCCGCACGCCCTTCGACCCCGCCTCGGCCGGCTATGGCAGCGACTACACCGAGGGCAACGCCTGGCAGTACTCCTGGTACGAGCCGCAGGACATTGCCGGCCTGATCGGCGAGCTCGGTGGCGACGCCAAACTGGTCGCCAAGCTCGACGCGCTGTTCGAGGCCAAGGTCGACCCCAGGGAGTTCGCCAACGTCGAGGACATCTCCGGCCTGATCGGCTACTACGCGCACGGCAACGAGCCCAGCCACCACATCGCCTATCTCTACGACTATGCCGGTGCGCCGTGGAAAACGCAGGAGCGCCTCGCCGAGATCATGCACACGCAATACGCGCCGACACCGACCGGGCTGGCC
The DNA here is from genome assembly GCA_017305055.1 of Lysobacterales bacterium. Lineage (GTDB taxonomy): Bacteria > Pseudomonadota > Gammaproteobacteria > Xanthomonadales > Rhodanobacteraceae > Rhodanobacter. Next base: position 70,484 of record JAFKMZ010000007.1, on the reverse strand, counting down.
GGCAATGACGACCTCGGCCAGATGTCGGCCTGGTACCTGTTCGCCGCGCTTGGCTTCTACCCGGTGGCGCCGGCCAGCAACCAGTACGTGATCGGCCGTCCCTTCGTGCGCAGCGCCACCATGCACCTGCCCAACGGCAAGACCTTCCGCATCGTCGCCGAACACCTGGACGCGGCGCATCCCTACGTCGGCAGCGTCACCCTGAACGGCAAGCCGCTCGATCGCACCTGGCTCGACTACACCGACATCACCGCCGGCGGCGAACTGCACTTCGTCATGCAGGCGCAGCCGAACCGGCAGTGGGGCACGGGCGTGGCAGCGCGTCCGTACGCGATGAGCACCTATTGAAAAGGTGCCAGGGACAATTTCCAGCGGATACCAATTGTCCCTGGCACTGCTTGTGCTGACGCTATTTTTTTTATTGCTCGTCGTCGTCGCGCCAGTGGCGGCCATGGCCGCGCCATCCGCGGTCGTGGTCGCGCCATTCATCGTGGTCACGCCAGCCACGGTGATCGTAGCGATAATCGCGTGGCACGTAGTAGATGCGCGGCGCATAGTAGGCAGGCGCTGGCTCGTAGTACGTACGGGGCGGCGCGTAATAGGCCGGCCTGGTGTAGACCACCGTGGGCGGCGGCGCATACATGATGGGCGCCGGTTCGAACAGTCCGCCCAGATTGACGCCGACGAACACCCGTGTATGGGCAGAGGCGATCGCGGGCACCGCGACCAAGATCGCGAGCCCAGTTGCCGTGGCAAGGAGCCTGATTTTTTTCATGCTGTACCTCCGCGTTCCGGTTGTCTGCGGCATGGTCCGGCCGCATGGGTCGACGGTATGGACATCGCATTTGTGTTCGCTTAGCCGGCACTCCCGTGTTGGCATGTGTTCATGCAGTTCGTACCACCACACATGCGGAAGTGCCGGCTCGCGTACGTTTCACTTCAGAACGCGTACTGCAGCGAAGCACCAGCACCCCAGTCGGGGCTGTCATCGGAGAAGCCAGCCAGCACATAGGTCTGCAGGCGCCAGGCGTCGCTGAAGCGGTGATTCCAATAGCCCGTCAGTTCGCGCGCTGCATAGCCGGCGTCGGCGATCTTTTGCCGGTAGTAGAAGTACCCGCCCAGATCATCCGTGGAGCTGAGCTTGTAGCCCGCACCGAGATTTGCGTTCCAGCCGTTGTTCAGGACGATGTACTGCGACGAGCCGTACTTCATCCACCCGGCGCCGCCGAAGACGGTCCACGCGCCAAAGCCCTTGTAGGCGTCGAGATTCAAGCCGTAATCGTTCTGCCTGGTGCCAAGTCCCTTGCTGATGCTCGCGGTGCCGAACTTGACCTTGCCCGTCACGGAATAACTGCCTCCGTGCCCTTTGTTCTATTGGGTCGACCGGATGAAATCCACCGCGTCGTCATGCAGCTTCTTGTGTGAGGGCTCGTGGACGTAGACCATGTGCCCGGAGGGGTAGAACGCGTAGCTGATGTTCTTCTGCAGCGATTCCGGGATCGGCAGGTGCTGCATCTCATAGACGGCGGTGTAGTACGGCGTCGAGAGGTCGTAGAAGCCGCCGAACATGCGCACCTTGAGCAGCGGGTCGTATTTCATGGCCGAGGCGAGGTCGAGCATGACGTTGGCGCCGCTGCCCCGGGCAGAGCTCTCACCCGGTGCCGGGTGGTCCCAGTCCCAGTTGAAGTCCTGCGCGCCATAGGCGGACGGCCGGTAAACCATCCCGTCGCCAAATTTCAGGGTGTTGCGCACGTAGTCGTTGAAGCTTGCGACATAGGCCGAGCTGATCGCCGCCGATTGCGGGTCGTAGCCACGGTCCTTGGCCAGCGGATCCATGGCGGGTCCGGAGAATCGCGTGTCGAGGCGGCCGGTGGTCAGGTCGGCGTCGGCCTGGAGCTGCTGCTCGAACATGCCCCCGGAGACCCTGAGGTTGGCCTTCAGCAGGTAGGCCACCGGCAGGCCCGTGTAGTTGTGCAGTTTTTCGGCGATCTGCTGCCTGCGCTTGGCATCCAACATGGAGCCGGCGGAAAGCGCCTGCTCGTAATCGGTCCGCGCGAACTGCGTGACTTCCTTAAGGAGCGGTGCCAGGCTGCCGCTGTAGTTCGGCAGCTTGTGGTGGTACCAGGCGGTCGCCGCATAGGTCGGCAGCGCAAGCACGTAGGACATGTCGAGGCCCGGATGCGTTTCAGCCCCGTCGATGCGCAACGTGAAGTCCAGCACCGTCGAGAGCAGCATCACCCCGTTCAGGTCCACGTTGTAGCGGCGCTCAAGGATGTTGGCGAGCACCGCCGAGCGCGTGGTGCCGTAGCTCTCCCCGAACAGGTACTTGGGCGAGTTCCAGCGGTTGTACTTGGACATGAACTGGGTGATGAAGCGCGCGAACGCCTGGGCATCCTGGTCGACGCCCCAGTAATCCTTGGCGAGTTCCTTGTGGCTCTTGGCGATTGCCGCCTGGTCCTTGCCGGTGGCCAGCAGGCGGCCGAAGCCGGTGCCGGGCATGTCGATGAACACCAGGTCGCTGGCGTCGAGCAGGCTGTAGTCGTTGTTGACCAGCTGGTAGGGCGCGGGCGGCGTATGGCTGCCATCGTTGGTGACCACGCGCTTCGGTCCCCAGGTGCCCAGGTGCAGCCACATCGTGGACGATCCCGGGCCGCCGTTGTAGACGAACGTGATGGGCCGCTTGGAAGGGTCGCCGCCCTGCTTGAAGTACGCGAAGTAGCTCATCGCCACCTGGGGGACGGATTCCTGGTTGCCGGTGCCGTTGATCACCAGCGTGCCGGCGACGGCGTCGTAGCTGATGGACTTGCCCTCCACGGTCACGGTGCCGTGGGTGGTGATGGTCATTGGCGTGGACAGGCGCTTGGTCAGGCTGGGCGATCCGGAATCGCCCTCGGCGTCTGCCTGGGCCGGGGTGCTGGCGGCAGGCGGTGCGGCGAAGGCAGGAGCACTGCACAGCAGCAGCGAGGCGAGGGCAACGGCAAGGCGATTCGCTTTCATGGCAGCTCCAGGCAGCGGCAGACGACGACTGGGATGGGTGTCTTCGGATACGCGGCAGCGAACGCGAGTCCCCCTGCACGCCCGTTGCATCCCCTACAGTAAAGGGAACCCGTTCATCTAGCCACACCCTGGCCCCGTTCGACTTCCAGAGGCAACGGCTGGAAACCGACACACAGAAGCTACGTGGCCTTCATGGGAAGCGGAACCCAGGAGCTTGCGTGGTCTTGAGGGCTCGCGTGTGCGGGACAAGGAAATGGAGGGAATTAAATCGGAATAATTGCCCCTACCCCTTATTCCTGGTCGTTATGGGAAAACGTCCGCAGCGAAGTTCACGGCGCCATGCAACGCCATTGGGAACCACAGGACCCCGTGTGCTTGCGAAGTGCACCGACGATGACGCCGAAGACAAACGGCAAGATGCACGCCATTACACAAATGCGGCCGCTTTTTCAGCGGACCTCCACTTGTCTGGCGTGCGGCAAACGAGGACGGATCAGAGACTGCGATCCGTGACGCCGCCATGCCCGCAGTATCGGCAACCCTTACAGTTTGAGCTGCGTGTTTCCGCGCCCCGCGCGCAGCGGCGACGCAATCTCAACGTACTCATCTGCTTACATTTTCATGAGACGGCGCCAGACAAGCCAGACAGCACGGGTTTGCAGTGTGCGTTGTTTGATGTCGAGAACTCTTACAGATGCGCAGACCACTCGTTCATTTCCGTTGCGCGGGTGGGTCAACGTCAGGACAGGGCTATGTTTATCAATGTAATATCGGGACGAAGAGTGTCGATTCAATTTTTGTCGACTCGCAATAGCTGGCTGCCAACTTCCCTCATGCTTGTGCGCCAACCGATTGAATACCAAGGCGCGCTACGAAGCCCAGCTGGCCTTGAAGTTAATGGGCAGACACCAGAGGCGGCACCCCCGACTGTCATTTTTCTTTACATCTTTGTGCTCTCGGCGCGCATGCCGCTCCTGCAACTGATTGAATTTGTTAGTTGGCACACGCCATGCTTATTCTCTCGGCGGTTATTCAGGCGAAGCAATCACACAATGCGTGGTCACGTTACCGCGGGAGGGTAAGGTTGTGCAAATTCACTTCCAGAAAGCAATGATGATCGGGCTGCTCGGTTGCGGCTTGGCGTTGGGTTTCGGATCCCATGCCAATGCGACTCCATTACCCGGTCTGACGAATCTCAATTTCCTCAACTACACGGGCTCGGCCCCCAAGAACACTTTCAACAACGTAAACCCTGTCGGTTGGACGGGTGGGAATGGCCTCATTTTCATCGTGGCTCCCGGCACGGACTCGACGTCGTCAACCACGGCTTGCGGACCCACCTACCTCAGCACGTACGGATGTCCCAGCACGTTGAGCATTCCGGGGGGCTATAACGAGGTGGAGGCTGACGGTAATCCGGCGTTCGAAAGCGGATTCAACTTTGCATTGACCGGCCTCACTGCAGGACAAACCTACACGCTGAGCTTCTATCAGGCAGCCAGCCAGCAACGAGGCTTTGCGAATGGCTTGAACACCACCGAACAATGGATTGTCTCACTGGGCACGTCAGGCATGACGTTCTGCAACGGTTGCGGCGCCGCGGATTCGTACTATGGCGGCCATGACAGTACTTACTCCAACCCGGATCCGAATGCTTCGGTGGTGGCGACACCGTTGATGACAACGCCGCCGGGGGGCTTGACGGACTGGCAATACGTCAGCATCAACCTGACCGCCGATGCAAGTGACAACCTGTTGAGCTTTCTTGCCTGGGGTGACAACGGCAACACGGTGAACCTCCCGCCGATGGTGTTTCTTGCCGGCGTGAATTCACGCCCCGGACTGAACGTGCCGGAACCTAGCTCCTTGCCGCTCCTGGCGACCGGCCTTGGTCTTCTGGGTATTGCCCTTTGGCAGCGTCGTCGTAGGGGGCGCAAATCCAACCCGGTCGTTTGACCGCTGGACCCGGCTGTCGTTTCGTGTGAGCCCTGCGCGTGGCAGGGCTCACATGTTGGCTGAATGGAGCTGGCATCGTTGTTTGCTGTGCCGAACTTCGATCATTTCATCCTGAACATCGCGAGGGAGTGCGCGTGGCTGCTCCTCATCCTCGTCGTCTTCTGGCCGCTCGAGCGGCTTTTCGCAGTTCATCGGCAGAAGCTTTTTCGCAAAGGCCTCGCGCAGGATGTCGGCTACTTTTTCATCAGCGGGCTGATTCCGCCCTTGTTGTTGGCGTTCCCGCTGTTCATGGTCGCGGCGGCGGCCTACTGGACCATGCCGTGGCGTTATCAAACCGCGATCGCGGCGTGGCCTCTCTGGCAGCGGATCGTCGCTGGTTTCGTCATTGGTGAGGTCGGCTTCTATTGGGGCCACCGGCTGATGCACCGGATTCCTTTCCTGTGGCGATTCCACTCCATCCACCACGCCCCTGAACACGTCTACTTTCTGACCAGCGCACATGCACACCCACTCGATAACGCCTTCATCAGACTCTGCGGCCTGGTTCCCGCCTGCATTCTGGGGGTCGCCAGTCCGCTCACGGGTGGCACGACTGCGGCCTTGATTGTCATCGTGGCAACGACATGGGGCTTCTTTATCCATTCCAACGTGCGCTGGCGACTTGGACCGTTGGAGTGGTTGATCGCGACGCCAGCTTTTCATCACTGGCATCACACCAAGTCCGGGCTGCGCGATCGCAATTTCGCCTCGATGTTGCCCATCATGGACATGATTTTCGGTACCTACCACAACCCTCGCCACGAGCGACCGTCAGCGTATGGTATCGACACCGAGTTGCCCGATTCGTTGGTTGGACAGCTGCTCTATCCGCTGCTCCCTGTGCCGCCCAGCGACAAATTGCCTCAAGCTAGAAATTCCGGGACAAATAATTCGGAACGAGGGCGCGCTGGTCGAGTACAGAACGGATGAGACGGGGAAGGCGCCGTGGTTGCTGGACCAAGCGCGGAAGAGTCCTCGGTGCCAGATACCAGTCACTCGGGCACTCCATTCCTTCCCTGCCCGCTAGCCAGTACGAACATCCTCCAGTGCCTTTGGCACCTACTAAAGGCCAAATTCACCGGATGACCGGCATTCACTGTTGAAAAGCGGCCCGCAGGAATGACGGGAACAGGAGCCTCACTTCGTGTCGGAGAGAGTTTCCGCTACCGGACATGCGCAAGCCATCGCGCACAGGCCCGCTCCTACGGTTTGGCGGGGGTGCGGGCGAGCGCCTTGGCGGCGCGGCGAGCGCGCCTGCGCGCCTTGCGCTCGCGGCGGTCGTGCTGCCAAAGGTAGATGGCCGGCGTGCTGAGCAGGGTCAGCAGCTGCGAGACCAGCAGGCCGCCGAGGATGGCGATGCCGAGCGGCTGGCGCATTTCCGAGCCGGTGCCGAAGCCGATCGCCAGCGGCAGCGCCGCGCCCATGGCGACGAGCGTGGTCATGGTGATCGGGCGGAAGCGCACGAGCGCGGCTTCGCGGATCGCCTCGGGTGGGGGCAGGCTGCGTTCGCGCTCGGCGACGAGGGCAAAGTCGACCATCAGGATCGCGTTCTTCTTGACGATGCCGATCAGCATCAGCACTGCGATCACCGAGATCAGCGTGAGCTGGCTCTGCGTGACGAGCATTGCGAGGAACGCGCCGGCACCGGCGGCCGGCAGCGTCGAGATGATGGTCAGCGGGTGGAGCAGGCTTTCGTACAGGATGCCAAGCACGAGGTACATCGCGGCGATGACGGCGAACAGCATGATCAGCGCGTTGCCCATCGCCTCGATCAGTTGCTGGTTGTCGCCGGTGTAGCGCTTGACCACGCCCGGCGGCAGCTGCGCGGCAAACATCGCCTGGTTGACCAGTTGCAGGCCTGCGGCCTGGGTGACGTCCTTGGCCAGGTTGTAGTTGATCGCGGCCGATTCCAGCTGGTTGAAGTGCTGCACGGTGACCGGCGCGATGCGCGGCTGGATCGTCGCGATGGCCGACAGCGGGACCATGGTGCCAGCACTGTTGCGCACATAGGTGTTGAGCAGGGTGCCGGGGCTGAGCGAATCGGCGCTGGCCGCGGTCAGCACCACGCGGTACTGGTTGATGTCCGAGTAGATGATGGATACCGGGGTCTGGCCGAACGCATTGGCGAGCGCAGTGTCCACTTGCGCCATGCTGACATGCAGGCGCGCGGCGGCGTCGCGGTCGACCTGCAGCATCTGCTGCAGGCCGATGCTGTCGAACGTGCTGCTCACGTCGCGGAACTGCGGCATGCCGCGCATGATCCGCTCCAGCCGCAGGGTCGGCGCCTGCAGCGATGCGCCGTCGGTGCTGTCGAGCTGGAACGAGTACTGGCCGCCGCCGTTGCCGCCACCGCCGCCGCCCTGGATGAATTGCACCGGGGTCAACGAGACGTCCATGTCCGCGACGGTCTTGTAGTACTTGCTGAGCCGGTCGACGACCTCCTGCGCCGTATCCTGGCGCGTGCCCGGGCCATTCCCGTACGGCTTCAAATCGACAAACAGGTTCGCGGTGTTGCCAACCGCGCCGGGATTGGGGCCATCGCCGCCACCGAGTTCGGCCGACACGTCGAGTACCGCGGGATCGGCCTGCATTACCGCCGCGAGCTCACGCACGCGGGTGGCCAGCCGGGCTGGCGAGATGTTCGCGTCGCCGCGGATGCTGGCCTGCAGCAAGCCGGTGTCCTCCTTTGGCATCAGGCCGCCACCGGCGGTCTTGACCACGGCGACCGCGAGCACCACGGTCAGGATCAGCAGCACCAGCGGTTGCCAGCGCATGAGGCGGCGGTGGCGCAGCGCCCAGTCCAGCGCGCGTTCGTACGCACGCAGCAGGGCGCGGTCGAAGGTTTCGGCGCCACGCTCCAGACAGCCGCGTCCCCCCGACTGCGGTGCGGTGTCGGTCAGCCAGCGCCCACACAGCGCAGGCGTCAGGGTCAGCGAGACCACGGCGGAGATCACGATCGTGGCAACCAGGGTCACCGCGAACTCGCGCATCAGCACCGTGAACACGTTGTTGCCGAAAACCAGCGGCGCGAACACCGCCAGCAGCGACAGCGTGATCGAGACCACGGTGAAGCCGATTTCCCGCACCCCGGCCAGCGCCGCCGGCAACGGCCGTTCGCCGCGCTCCATGTGGCGCACGATGTTCTCGATCACCACGATCGCGTCGTCGACCACGAAGCCGACGCACAGCACCAGCGCGATGAGCGAAAACAGGTTGAGCGTGAAGCCCAGCGCCCACATCACGATCAGCGCGCCGGCGAGCGACAGCGGCACGCTGAACATGGCAATCACCGTCGGCCGCGTCCGTCGCAGGAACACCAGCATCACCAGCGCCACCATCACGATACTCATGAGCAGCGCGACTTCCACCTCGTGCAGGGCCGACAGGGTGGTCGGCGTGAGGTCGAACACCGGCATGATCTCGACATCCGCCGGCAGCAGCGCGCGCAGGCGCGGCAACGCGGCGCGGATCGCGTCGACGGTGGCCACCGCATTCGCCTCGGAGCGCTTGCTGATCTGCATCGTCACTGCGCGCTCGCCGTTGAACCATGCCGCGGCGTACTTGTCCTGCTGCCCGCTGGTGACCTTTGCCACGTCGGCCAGGCGGATCGGCACGCCGCGACGCATCGCGATCACCAGGTGCGCGAACTGCGCCGGGCTGCGCAGCACGTCGGTGCTGAGCGCCATCTGCGTCACGCCATCGCTGAGTGTGCCGAGCGGCGCGGTGACGTTCGCCGCGCGCAGGGCGTTCGCCACGTCGTTGCTGGTCAGGCCAAGCTTCGCCAGCGCGGACGTGTTGAGTTCGACGCGCACCGCGTGCGGTGTGCCGCCACCGACCTGGACATTGGCCACGCCAGGCAGCTGCATGACCGCCGGCTTCAGCAGGGTGTCGGTCAGGTCGTAGAGCTGGTCCGCCGGCAGGCTGGTCGAGGTGAGCGACACCACCAGCACCGGCACCTGTGAGGTATCGAACTTGAAATATTGCGGCGGGTTCGGCAAGCCGCTCGGCAGATCGGCCGCTGCCGCGTTGATCGCCGCCTGCACCTCGCGTGCCGCCGCGTCGGTGCTGCGCCCGAAATTGAACAGCACCATGATCTGCGTAGTGCCCTCCCGGGTGTTGGAAACCATCTGCCGGACACCCGGGATCCGGCCCAGGTGCCGCTCCAGTGGGCCGACGACGGTGGCCGCCATGGTCTGCGCACTGGCCCCGGGTAATTGCGCGAACACCGCGACGCCGGGAAACTGGATCGACGGAAACGCGGCCACGCCCAGCAGCAGGTACGCCCACACGCCCGCGAGCGCCAGCCCGATGGCGAGCAGCGAGGTGCCGACAGGGCGATGGATCAGTGTGGCGAACATGGGCCTGGGATCGCGGCAAGGCCGGAAGCATACCGGGATGCGCCGCGAAGGGCGCCGCATTCCCCTGCCGACCGCGCCACTTGCACCTCCGGCGACTTGTCGGCGGAGCCGGGCAGAGGGGCAACGCTGTTGCAACCGCCGGGGCCCGCAAGCAAGCCCGCGCTTGCCGATGCCTGAGCTGGCAGGGAACGCGTGCCTACGGCGTGGCCGGGCTGTAGCGCAGGGTCAGGTACCAGGCGCGTCCGGGCTGGTTGAAGTAGTAGACGGTCTCGTAGTCGCGATCGAAGACGTTTGCCAGCCGCGCCTCGATCTGCCAGGCAGGCTCGAAGTGCCAGCTCGCCCGCAGGTCGGTGGTGGCGTAGCCACCGAGGCGACGCGTGTTCGCCACGTCGTCGTAGCTGCGGCCGGCCACGTACACCGTGGTGCCGACGCCGAAGGTGCCGATGCGGCGATCCAGGTCCACGCGCGCCGTGCGCTCCGGGCGACGGGGCAGCACCTTGCCGTCGTTCGGGCCGTCGTCGTCGTTGCGTGGCTGCAGCCAGGTCAGGTAGCCCTGCAACTGCCAGCCGTCCAGCTTGACGCCGAGTTGTCCTTCCACGCCGCGGATGCGCGCCTGGCTGAGGTTCATCGGGTAGTAATGGGTGTCGAGCGTGATCAGCTGGTCGATGTGGGTCTGGTAGGCGTTCAAGGACCAGTGCCACGGGCCGCCTTGCTGGCTCAGGCCAAGCTCGGCGCTGCGTGACTTTTCCGGCTTCAGGTCCGGGTTGCCGCTGCCGTAGGGATAATAGAGGTCGTTGAAGGTGGGTGCGTGGAAGGCGCTGCCGTAGCTGGCCGAGAGTTTCAGGCCATCGGCGAAGTGGTAGCCCCACGCGACCGCGCCAGTGTTGTGGTTGCCAAACTGGCTGTTGTGGTCGCGCCGGGCCGACAGCGCGATCTCGTTGCGGTCGAACGTGCCCTGGTATTGCGCGTAGCCGCCGGTGTCGTTGCGGCGGTTGGCGAGATAGCCGGTGTCGCTGGCCACATGCTCGCCCTGCCAGTCCAGGCCCAGGGTCAGCAGCTGGTTCTGCGCCACGCTGAGGTCGTTCTGCCACGACGCCTGGTTGCGCCGCGAATAGCTGTAGCCGACGAATTCCAGGTTCTCGTAGTTGTCGTAGCGGTCCAGGTTCTGGCCTGCGCTCAACGTGGTCTTCCACGCCCGTGCGGGCTCGAGGCTGAGCGCGGCGCCGGCGGTTTGCTGCAGCGTGCGGCTGCGGTTCTGGTAGCTGCCGTCGAAATGCACCTCACCGACACTGCGCAGCCAGTTGCCGCTGATCTGCGCGCCGTTGTTCCAGCGATAACCACCGTTGAATGCCAGGTTCTGGTTGCGGTAGCCGTCGTGGTCGGGTTCGTCGGTGAAGCAGCCTGCAAGCGCCTCCGCTGCGCCAAGCTTGCAGGAATTGATGCCGCGCGTGTTCTGCCGGCCCACGCTCAGGTTGTACCAGGCGTCCCCGTCACCGCCGGACACGCCGAGCTGGCCGCGCCACAATTTCTCGCTGCCGCCGGTCACGCTGAAGGAGGGCAGGACGCCGCCGTCGCGTGAGCCGTGGCGGGTGAAGATCTGGATCACGCCGCCAATCGCGTCGGCGCCGTACAGGCTGGAGCGTGGGCCGCGCACGATCTCGATGCGCTCGATCTGCTCCACCGGCAACTGCTCGAATGCGGCCAGCCCGTTGGCGACCGAGCCGATGCGCACGCCGTCGATCAGCACCAGCGTGTGCGCGGAGTTCGTGCCGCGCAGGAACAGCGAGGTTTGCTGGCCATAGCCGCCGGTGTTGGCAAAGCTCACGCCGGGCAGGCCGGTGAGCAGATCCGATACCGACAGCGGTTGCAGGCGTTCGATGTCCGCACGGGTGATGATGGTGACCGAGGCCAATGCATCCTCGGCGGTGATTGCGGTGCGCGTGGCGGTGACCAGTACGGTAGGCAGGTTGCCGGCCTGGTTCACGTCGGCGGCGTAGGCGGTGGATGCGCAACCCAGCAGGGCAACGCTCAGCAAGGTCTTGTTCATGGCAGCTCCCTTGGCCGCGCACCCGCGCACGGCCCATGCAAGGTGATGGGCTGGTGCCAGGCGGGGAGCTGAAGGCGGAACGACGGCAGGCACGGCGGCCAACGCGCGTGGTTCGGCCTCGCCCACCGCGAGCCACCAGGTATCGTTCGGGCCGGTCTCCGGGCTCGCGAGTCGCTGCAGGACAACCTGCAGCTACGTGCGGCGCCTTCCCATGCTGTGCCAGCACAGTGGCCGATGACCGCGCGTTGTCTCGCTTACCGTTGCGGGGGCAGCGCCGGCCTTGCAGAGTGTGGTTGACACGCTGCGCACCGGCTTCCCGTTTCATCCCTAGGCGAGGCGCCTTCGGGACACCCGAACGGCGCTACTTTATCTGCAGACGGCCAGGTGGACAATGTTCGCTGGCTTTGGCGGGCACGGCGGCAGGTGGATCGCCCGCGGTCCGTTGAACGATCGCGGCCCTGGTATGGTCTTCGGGACACCCGCCTGGAGATGAGGTACGCGTCGTGAGCAAGGTCAGCCTGCACGAATTTTCAGACCGGGTAGCCCAGGCCCGCGGCCTGTCGTCGAGCGTGGCCAGTCAGTTGCGCGATGGCTTGCGCCAGCGCGGCCAGGCGCTGCTGGCAGTGTCCGGTGGCACGACGCCGGCGCAATTTTTCGCGCAACTTGCGCAGGAGCGGCTGGATTGGGCAAAGGTGCGCGTGACCCTGGTCGACGAGCGCTGGGTGGCGGCGGACGATGCGCGTTCCAACGCGCGCCTGGTGCAGACGACGCTGTTGCGCCACGGCGCGGCGGCAGCGGGATTCGTGCCGCTGTATACGGGCGCGGCCACGCCGGAACTGGGCCTGGCCGAGGCGGAGGTGCGCATTGGCGCGTTGCCCCTGCCATTCGATGCGGTGGTCCTGGGCATGGGCGACGACGGTCACACCGCGTCGTTCTTTCCGGGCGGCGATCATCTCGCGGCGGCACTGGACCTGCAGGGCAGCGCGCGCGTGCTGCCCATGCGCGCCCCGGCTGCCGGCGAACCCCGAATTACCTTGAGCCTGCCCGCCTTGCTGGCGACGCGCGCCCTGTATCTGCTGATCGCCGGCGCGGACAAGCGCGTGGTCTTCGATGCCGCCCTGCGTGGCACCGGTGCCGCCGCCCATTACCCGATCCGCGCGGTGCTGGGTCAGCAGCGCGTGCCGGTCGCGGTGTACTGGAGCCCGTGAGCCCGGGCGTGTCCGCTGCGGTGGTCGGCGACAACCTCCACTCGCGCTAGAGTGGACGGCCGAGCCTGACATGCAGCGGGCTCGACAAGCTCCGCGCCTGCGGAGCCGCTGCTGCCTCATTGGAATGTGGAACGCGTGAACATCGGACCCCTGCTGTTTTCCACCGCCGTGCTGGCCTTGCTGTTTGGCGTGCTGGCCGGCATGGGCACCAATGCCTTCCTCAGGCGCCGCGGCTACGCCGATGTGGGCAATGCGGCCTTGCTGGCCCTGGCTGCCAGCCTGGTCGTTGCCCGCATCGCGTTCGTGCTGCGCTGGTGGCCGCAGTACGCGCAGGATCCGTGGTCCATGCTCAACGTCCGCGACGCTGGTTTCGATGTGTTGGCCGGGGTGACCGTGCTTGCGCTGGCCGGTGTGCTGATCGGCTGGCGCCGGCCGGCATGGCGCCGGCCGCTGGCGGCGGTGCTGGTGGTCGGCGCCCTGGCCTGGGGCCTGGGCAGTCTCGCCGCCCGAGCCTTGAGCGAGTCGCAGCAACCCTTGCCAGTGCTGACCCTGCGGGACCTGCAGGGTCGCCCGGTGGCGCTGCAGGATTTGCGCGGGCAACCGACCGTCATCAACCTGTGGGCCACCTGGTGCGGCCCCTGCCGCCGCGAGATGCCGATGCTGGCCAGGGCGCAGGCGGCCATGCCGCACGTGCGCTTCGTGTTTGCAGACCAGGGCGAATCCATCGCCGCCGTGCAGCGCTACCTCGAGCTCGAGCGGCTGGAGCTCGGCCACGTGCTGCTCGACCCGCACATGGACGTCTCCACCTGGTATGGCGCACGCGGTTACCCGACCACCTTGTTCATCGATGCGCAGGGCGCGCTGCGCGACACCCAGGTGGGCGAGCTGTCGGCGGCGACCCTGGCTGCGCATCTGGCGCGCATCACACCCTGATCCGTGGGCGCCTGGCGATCCTCGACGCGGGCTCCGGCATGGGTCGCCGGCCTCGCGGCGCTGGCGTCCCGGTTTGCCGTCACCACGGGGCCGGCGCACAATCCAGCGGCCCTTATCCCACCCACCGAGGATGCCCATGCTCAAGCCCGCCTTGTTCCTTGCCGCTGCGTTGCTGCCCTCGCTTGCGCTGGCCCAGGAGGCGCCTGGCGGCGGGGCGCCGATCGCGCCGACGTTCGACGTCCAGGCGGCGCGGACGCGCATCGATGCTGGCCTGGACAGGAACTACCCACAGCTCCAGGCGCTGTACGAGGACATCCACCAGCATCCGGAACTGGGCTTCCAGGAGCAGCGTACGGCGGCGCTGCTCGCCGCCAGGATGCGCAAGCTCGGCTTCACCGTGACCGAGCACGTCGGCAAGACCGGCATCGTCGCCATCTACAAGAACGGCCCGGGCAAGACCATCCTCGTACGTACCGAACTCGACGCGCTGCCGCTGGAGGAAAAGACCGGCCTGCCCTATGCCAGCCACGCGCAGCAGACGCGTGATGGCCGTCTGACCTACGTCGACCACGCCTGTGGGCATGACATCCACATGGCCTGGTGGGTGGGCACGGCCGAGGCGCTGCTGGCCATGAAGGACCAGTGGCACGGCACGCTGATGTTCATCGGCCAGCCATCCGAGGAAACCGTGGGTGGGGCGAAGGCGATGCTGGCGGACGGCCTGTTCACGCGCTGGCCCAAGCCCGATGTCGGCTTTGCCGCGCACGTCGGCCCGGATGCCGCAGGCCTGGTGACGGTGAAGGAGGGCACGCTCAGCTCGGCCTCGGACAAGATCGACATCACCTTCCACGGGCGTGGCGCGCACGGCTCGATGCCGCAGGAGAGCATCGACCCGATCGTCATGGGCGCGCATTTCGTCTCCGACGTGCAGACCGTGATCAGCCGCGAGACCGCGCCGGGCACGTTTGGCGTGGTTACCGTGGGCGCGTTCCAGGGCGGTACCGTGGACAACATCATCCCGGACCACGCCGACCTGCAACTGACCCTGCGCTCGCACGACGACGTCACCCGCAAGCGCCTGATCGACGGCGTCACCCGCACCGCCAACGCCGTGGCGGCGATGGCCGGCGCGCCGGCGCCGACGATCGAGCACCCCGGCGGTGCCAGCGCGGTGCACAACGACATCGCGCTGGCCGACCGCGCGGCGGGCGTGATGCAGGCGGCATTCGGCAAGGATGCGACCTTCGTGCCGGCCTACATGCCGGCCGGCTCTGCCAGCGAGGACTTCTCCGAATTCATCGCCGCCGGCGTGCCATCCGTGTTCTTCGGCGTCGGTGGCAGCGATCCGGCGATGCTCGCCAGGTACAAGGCTGAGGGCAAGCCGGTTCCCGTCAACCACTCACCGTATTTCGCTCCCGCGCCGGAGCCCTCTATCAAGCGCGGCGTCGAAACGCTGACGCTTGCGGTGCTCATGGTGGCCGGGACTGCCGGCACGTGATCCCGTTCGGCCGGCGCGGTCGGCAACCCCGAGCTTCACAGAAAATGTGCAGGCGTGCCGTGGGTCAATCTGGCGGGGACGAAGCCTCGGATTCGAGGCGTGCCATCACCGCGTTGCTCAGGCGCTCGCAACGTTCACCCATGAACGCGAAGGTCTCGGTCAGGGTGCTGGCGAAGGTGCCTTGCAGGTTGTCACGCAGCTGGCTGCGGGCGCGGAACAGGCGGGTCTTCACCGTGGCCGGATTGAGCTCCAATTGGGCCGCGGTCTCTTCCACGCTGCAGCCCTCGATTTCGCGCAACATATACACCGTGCGGAAGTCCGGCGGCAGCGCATCGATCGCGCGCTCCAACAGCTGCCGCATCTGCGCGCGTGCGGCATCGGCCATCGGGTCCTCGCTGCCCGAACGGGCACGGAAGGCAACGACGTGGCTGTCGTCCTGGGCCAGATCCACCTGGTCCAGCTCGACCATGTTGTGGCGCTTGCGTAGGCGCCCACGCGCCTCGTTGAGCACGATGCTGGTGAGCCAGGTCAGCAAGGTGGCATCGCCGCGGAAGGTATCGAGCTTGCGGTAGGCGCGCAGGTACGACTCCTGCAATACATCCTCGGCTTCCTGGTCATTGCGCAGCACGCTGCGCGCGACCCTGAACAGGCGCTGGTTGCAGCGTTGCATGATGTGGCGGAACGCCTCGCGGTGGCCAGCAAGGACCCTGGCGACCAGTGCGTGATCATCGAGACCGGCAAGGTCGCCGGACGCCACGGTGGCGCGTGCTTGCATGTTGCTCTCCTGTTGAAGACCCGGGCTGCCGTGCTCGGGGTCTGGTCGGCTGCTTGCGACCTGGTGGTGGGGTGGCCCATGCCCGAAGCATGCATGCGCGCCACGCATGCGTCCAGTTGCGGGCGTGCAGCGCCGCACGGCATCAGCCGCAGCTCCGCGTGCACAGGTGGAGACCGTGACGGGTGTTGCCGACGACGCTGGTGCGTGCGTCCATCAGCCGCGGCCGGTCAGCATGGCCAGGATCTCGGTACGCCGCGGTTCCTCGCGGAAGTCGCCACGCAAGTCGCGCGTGACCATGCACGTACCCTGCGTGTGGACCCCGCGCGTGGTCATGCAGCCGTGGCTGGCGCGCACCGCCACGGCAATGCCGCGTGGTTGCAGCGCACGCTCGATACTGTCGGCGATCTGTGCGGTCAGGCGCTCCTGGATCTGCAGGCGGCGGCCCAGCGCGTCGACCACCCGGGCCAGCTTGGAAATGCCGACCACATACCGGTTGGGCAGGTAGGCGACATCGACCGTACCGGTGATGGCGGCCATGTGGTGTTCGCAGGTGGAGTGCAACGGGATGTCACGCAGCAAGACCACGTCCTGGTAGCCATCGACATCTTCGAACGTACGACTCAGCAGCGTGTCAGGGTCTTGCGCGTAGCCGGCAAACCACTCCTCATAGGCGCGCACGACGCGCGCGGGCGTATCGCGCAGGCCTTCCCGCGACGGTTCGTCGCCAGCCCAGCGGATCAAGGTGCGCACTGCCGCTTCCGCCTCGGCGCGGGTTGGGTGGGGCGTGATCGGCGTGGGCTGGGCGATGGCGGGTACGCGCACCGGCGAGGCGAGATTGTGGCCATCGAGCATGATCGGCTGGAGCTCCGTTGTTGGCGGCCATTGGATGCCGGTACGGCGTCTCAGGTTCCCGCCGGGTGGTGCGGACTGGGGTGAGGGGTGGCGGAGTGCGTCGCCGGAACCTTTCCGGCAGCTGTCGCATCACATGGGCCGAGGCAGTCCAGGGGCGCGCAGCAGCATGCCCACGCTGTCGATCTCAAGGAGTGAAGTTCATGAACAAGACTGTATTAGCCTTCGGTGTTGCCCTTGCCTTTGGCGCCGTTACTGCCGTGCAGGCGCGCGCCGATATGGCGGCTACGCCCACGCAGGAAACGAGTCAGACGCAGATGAACGCGTCGGCGATGAACTGGTTCGGTGGTCCCACCTACAACGGCGCACCGGCTTTGGAAGCCACGGCCGCGCTGGTCAAGGCCGGTGGCGGCGCATCCGACTTCAGCTTCTCCAAGGCCCTGGTGTCGATGCTGGGCGAGAAGACCGTCAATGCTGAAGTCGCCAAGCTCAACAAGCAGTATGGCGAGAAGAACGTCACCGACTTCATCAACGGCATGACGTTTGCCGTCAATGCGGGTCTCAAGCGTGCCACCGCGGCGGGCGTCAAATTGCCTGCGGCGCCGGCTGACCTGAAGGGCGCCAAGTTGGCCGAGGCGCTGGTCAAGGCGGGTATCGCGCCGGATGGCGTCTGGTGGTCGGGCTACCTGTTCGATGTCGCCTTGTCGCACGACATCCACGTCGGCGTGATGCAGGACATCGATGCCAAGTTTGGCCACGGCGCCGATGAGAACACGCACAAGATCCTGAACCAGGCCATGTACGACGTCGCCCAGGCGCTGAAGGTTCCGAACGTCAAGCTGGCATCCTTGCACTGACGTCCACTGCGCCGGGTTGACCGGCCAGCAAGACGGGTACGGGCATGCATCGTGCGCGATGCATGCCCGTTTTGCTTCCGCCGCCGCAAGGAAGGGTGGGGGCGGGCTCCTATTGCTTGACGTAGGTGTTGAACAGCTCGTCGATGCGCCGGAACTCGTCGTACCAGGAATCGGCATGCACGAAGGCGTGTCTTTCCAGCGGATACAGCGAAATCCAGAAGTTCTTCTTGTGCAGCTCGATGAAGCGCTGGTACAGGCGGATGGTGTCGCTGGCCATCACGTTGTCGTCGATCAAGCCGTGCTGGAGCAGCAGCGGGTCGCGCAGGTTTGCGGCAAATTCGATCGGCGAACTGCGCTTGTAGGCCTCGGGATCCAGTTGCGGATCGTTGAGGATGTTGGACGTGTAGCCGTCGTTGTAACTGGTCCAGTCGGTGACCGAGCGCTGGGCGGAGCCGGCGGCAAATTCACCTGGCGCGCGCAGCAGGGCCATGGCGGTCATGAAGCCGCCGTAGCTGCCGCCGTAGAGTCCGACGCGCTTGGGGTCGGCCTGGTGCTGCTGCACCAGCCACGCCTTGCCGTCCAGCAGGTCCTCCAGCTCGGGATGACCCATGTTGCGGTAGATCGCAGTGCGCCAGGCCCGGCCGTAACCGGCCGAACCGCGGTAGTCCATGTCCAGCACCACATAGCCCTGTTGCACCAGCAGGTTGTTGAACATCTGCTCGTGGACGTAGGACGTCCCGCGCAGCGATACGTTCTGCAGATAGCCCGCGCCGTGCACGAACAGGATCGCCGGACGCGAAGCCGCGGCGCTGCTGTCGGCCGGGCCGTAGTACTTGGCGTAGATCACGCCGGCGCCATGCGAGGAGGGCACCTGCACGATCTGTGGCTTGATCCATGGCCGCCCGGCAAACGCCTTGCTCATGGTATCGGTGAGCTCACGCGGCGTGCCGCCGGATGCGTCCTGCACCGCGAGCTGCGGAAGCAGGTAGGCCCCGGAATGGAGGACCGCCAGCCGCTTGCCGTTCGGCGACAGCAGCGCGCCATCAACGCCTTGGTACTGGGTGAGCCGGGTCAGCGTGCCGCCCGTGGAGGGAACCCGCCACGCGTCGTAACTGATGGGTGCGGTCTTGTTCGTCAGCAGGTAGAACCACTTGCCATCGGCTGACAGCTCCGGGTCGCTCACCTCGAACGCGCCGCCACCGGTGAGCAGCTTGGGCTTGCCGTCGAGGGCCTTGGTGTACAGCTGCGAATGGCCGCTTTCCTCGCTCAGGTACCACAACGTGCGGCCGTCCTTGAGCCAGCCGAAGTCGTTGAAAGCCCAGTTGATCCAGGCCTGGTCATGCAACTGGTGCTGGGTGACCAGGGTGTGGTTGGCAAAGTCGACGGTGACGATCCAGCGATCCTTGTTGTCGATCGCGCGCAGCTGGATCGCAGCCTGGTTGCCGTCGGCGCTCCACACGATACCGGGGCTGGACCGGCCACCGTTGACGCTGACCGGACGCACCGCCGGTGCCACGAGTGCCTTGGCCTGGTCGTCCTTGCCGGCCTGTTTCAGCGCGGCCACGGTCCGGGCGCGGATGTCGGCCAGCGGATCGTCCTTGACCCCGGGCAACTGGTCGGTGGCGAGTGGGTGGACCTGGTGGGTCTGCAGATCCAGCAGCAACAGCGACTGCGGTGCCGGCTTGTTGCGGCCGACGTAGGTGCGCACGTTCTGCACCTCTGTGTAGCCGCTGTCGGTGACGTAGTGGTTGACCTTGGCGGCCTCGCCCTTGGCGTGGTCCTTGGGAGTTGTCACCACCACCACATAGCGCCCGTTCGGTGACAACGCGCTGCCCACCGGCGTGACCTTGGTGCCGAGCCAGAACGGCTGCGGCGTGCGGCCTGGATCGGCGGCCTGCAGTGCCTGCTCGCGCTCGCGCTCGGCCTGCTGGTCGGCCTTCAGCTGACGCAGGGTCTTGAACAGGCTGAGCTGCAGTTCGCCCAGGTCATCCGGCGTCTTGGCCTGTGGGTCGTCGGCGAAGTTCAAGGCCACCAGCTGGGTGGTGGCGCCGCCCTGCACGTCGTAGCGATACCAGTCCGCACCCTGCCGGTATTGCACGGCGCGCCCGTCGGCCGAGAACTGCGGCTGCTGCCGGATCTCCCCGGAATGGGTGACCTGTGTGCGCTTGCCGTTCGCCAGGCTCACCACGAAGACATCGTCGTGCAGCAGGTAGGTGGCGTATCGGCGGTCGCGGTCGAAGATGGCCGGCCCATCGGCGCTGGCCATCCCGGCCGGATCGAGCTTGGTGCTGCGCCCGCTCGCCGGGTCGACCCGGTACAGGTCGCGCACCGGACTGCCGTCGCGCTTCAGGGAGTAATACAGGCTGCGCCCATCCACGCTCCAATACGGATCCTCCACCGCCTGACCCATCCAGTCGGTATTGGCCATGATGGTTTCCAGGTCCAGAGCGGTTTGTGCCGCCCTCGCCTCCGGCGCCTGTGCGGCGACCGCCGCGGGCAACAGCAGCGCAAGGCATCCCGCCAACATCCAGCGATGCATGAGCATCTTCTTGTCCCCTGTGGAAACCCCAAGCATAGCGAACCGCGTTGCGCGCTGCGGCCGTAGTGCCAAAGGTCACATGTCGCCTGCGTTTGAATCGTGGGAGCATCCGGGCATTGCATGGACGGGGACTGCGCCGTGACGTCATTCGGCAACACTGCGCTGCTGCGCGCACTGGGCATCATGCTGGCATGCACTGCCGTTGGCATCACCAGCGGCCCGGTGCAGGCACAGGTCAGCCCGGAGCTGTTGCAAGGCATGCAATGGCGCAATGTCGGGCCGTTCATTGCCGGCCGGGTGAGCTCGGTGGCCGGGGTGGACGGACAGCCGGCAATCGCCTACATGGGCGCCGACGATGGCGGCGTCTGGAAGACCGAGAACGCCGGCATCACCTGGGTGCCGCTCACCGACGCGGTACACGGGATTCGCGGCATCACGGCGCTGGCCGTCGCGCAGTCGCAGCCGCAGACAATCTATGCCGGGACCGGCAGCACCTTCGGCTCCCCGTACAGCAGCGGCATCTGGACCTCGAACGACGCCGGCGCACATTGGCAGAGCGCGGGTCTGCGCGATGCCGGCCCCATTGCCGCGCTGCTGGTCGACCCACACGATCCCCGGCTGCTGCTGGCCGCCACGCGCGGCGCGAGGTTCACGCCGGGCGGCCAGCGTGGCGTGTTCCGCAGCACCGATGGCGGGCACAGCTGGCAGCGGGTGCTGGATGCCGGCCCGGACTCCGGTGCCACCGGCCTGGCCTGGGCCGCGGACCATCCACAAGTGGTGTTTGCCACGCTGGCGCAGACCGTCCATGCGCCGGGCGCGAGGCGCTCCTTTGCGCATCCGGGACCGACGGCCTTGTACAAGTCCACCGACGAGGGCGTCACCTGGACGCGGGTCATGGGCCGCAACCAGCCAGCGTCGATCGGCGAGGTGGCTGTTGCCGCACACACCGGCGCGCAGCGCCTCTACATGCTGAATCGCAGCGGTCTCTATCGCTCGGACGATGGCGGCGCGAGCTGGTCGCTGGGAACCAGGACGATCTACACCTCGGGCAAGCAGGTGCTGGTTGATCCGGCCAATCCGGACGTGCTCTACACCCTGGGCACCGCTGCCTACCGCTCCACCGACGGTGGCCACACCCTGGTGGCGTTCAAGGGCGCGCCAGGTGGCGACGATCCCAACCAGTGGTGGATCGATGCGGACGACCCACGGCACATCGTCTATGGCGGCGACCAGGGCGCGGTCGTGAGCCTCGATGGCGGCGCCAGTTGGAGCCTCTGGTACAACCAGCCGACCGCCCAGGTCTACAAGGTCAGCACCGACAACCGGTATCCGTACTGGATCTACGCCACCAAGCAGGACAGCGGCGCGGTGGCCGTGGCGAGCCGCGGCCACTTCGGCCAGGTCAACGGCTTCTTCGACTGGTTCCAGTTGCCGGGTTGGGAGACCGGCTTCGTCACCCCGGATCCCAGTGATCCCGACCTGATCTTCCTCAACGGCGACCTGGGCTACCTGTCGCGCCTGCAGCGCGGCACCTGGCAGGCGCAGATCGTCGACCCGGGCGCGGGCAGCATCAGCAACACCAGCGACACCGCCTACCGCCGCGCCGTGGCTGCACCGATCGTGTTTTCCACCGATGGGCAGACGCTGTACTTCGGCACGCAGGACGTGTGGGCGAGCCGTGACCGCGGAACCAGCTGGCGCAATCTCAG
The DNA here is from genome assembly GCA_017305055.1 of Lysobacterales bacterium. Classification (GTDB taxonomy): domain Bacteria; phylum Pseudomonadota; class Gammaproteobacteria; order Xanthomonadales; family Rhodanobacteraceae; genus Rhodanobacter. Next base: position 48,719 of record JAFKMZ010000007.1, on the reverse strand, counting down.
CCCGGATCTCACCGCGCATCCGGGCAAGGCGCCGGAACCGCCGCCGGAGGGCGTGCACCATGGCGACGCGCTGACCTCGCTGTCGCCGTCGACGGTGCGCGCCGGTGTGCTGTGGACCGGCAGCAACAACGGCGTGGCCTATCTCAGCCAGGACGGCGGCCAGCATTGGCAGGACGTGACCCCGCCCGGCGTCGGCAAGTTTGGCGACGTCAACATCCAGGCCTCGCATTTCGATGCCGCCACGGCCTACGCTTCGGTGGACAACAGCCTCGCTGGCGACGACACGCCGCACATCTACCGCACGCGGGACTACGGCAAGACCTGGCAGACGATCATTGCCGGCCTGCCGACGGACCAGCCCACCGGGAGCTACGTGCGCGTCGTACGCGAAGATCCGAACAGGCAGGGCCTGTTGTTTGCCGGCACGGAAACCTCCGTCCACGTCTCCTTCGACGACGGCGGGCACTGGCAGCCGCTGCGCCTGAACCTGCCGACCGCGTCCTACCGCGACCTCAAGATCCACGGCCACGACCTCATCGCCGGCACCTATGGCCGCGCAATCTGGGTGCTGGACGACATCAGCCCGCTCGAGCAGGTGACGGCGGCCCTGGCGACCCAGCCGGTGCACTTGTTCCGTCCCGAAACCGCCATCCGTGTCCAGGCCAACGTCAACCAGGACACGCCGTTCCCGGCCGAGGTGCCGCATGCCTTGAATCCGCCGGAGGGCGCGGTCATCGACTACTACCTCGCGCAACCGGCGCAAACCGTCGAACTGCAGATACTCGACGCCAACGGGAATGTGGTGCGTACCTATTCCAGCGCACCCATCCCGCCGCTGGATCAACCCCTGCCGCCAGTGCAGAGCGCATGGTTGCAGCCCCGCCTGCCCTTGCCGGCGACATCCGGTGCGCATCGTGTGACCTGGGACTTGCGCTGGCCGATTCCGCCGGCGATCCGCGTGAGCTACGGCGACATGATGCAGGCCGTGCCGGGTGGTACGCCGTTCGCACCGCAGGGGCCGCTGGCCGTACCCGGCACATACACCCTCAGGCTGACCGTGGATGGCGTCGCCACCACGCAGCCCCTGGTGGTGCAGGAAGACCCGCGGATTGGCGACACTCCCGACGTGCTGGACGGAATGCGCAAACAACTGGCCCTGGCCCAGGACGTGGTCGCCGTGATGGCGGCCAGCAAGGGTGCCTATACGCAGGGCGTCGCGCTGCAGGCGCAGCTGGACACGGCGGCGGGCGGGGTCTCCGGCGCTGCCGGCGCACGTACGAAAGCCTTGCAGGCCAGTGTGGCCAGGCTCACCGGAACCGCAGCCGAAGCGGCCATCAACCTCTCGGGCAGCAACTACGCCGTGCCGGCGGTCACCGGACCACTCAGCTTCAGCCGCACCAATGGCCAGGCCTCGGCCCTGCTGCACCTGGTCACCTATCTCAGCGATCGCGCGCCGGTCGCCGCGCAGTACGCCACCTATCAACAGATCTGTCGCGATTTCAATGCCACGGTCGCTGCCTGGCGGGTCCTGCAGCCCGCAGTCACCAAGTTGAATGCGCGGCCGGGTGCTGGCGACCAGCCGCTGGCGCTGCCAGTCCTCGAGGAACTCTCGTGTGCGCCGGGTGCACGCAATCAATGATGGCCGTCACTGCCCACGCAGTAGCTGCAGCAACACCAACGATGCCACGTCGCCGCCGGACACAGCGCACTGTCGCCTGGAATGCCTGACCGCAGTTGTTGCGCGTCGCCTTGCCACTTTACGGGCCCGATTCCGCATTGGCGAGGGCTGTGCATGTTGAGAGTGCGGTCGCTGTTGGCAAAAGCGATTTCACGAATGACTTCTAGCACATGCGATTTAACGTCGCATTGCAGTACAAACAGTTCCGTTAAGGCAACGGAATTGAAATAACTTGTGAGTGCCATACGCGGGATGATCCGCGTCACGGGATATTTTCGCATCGTGACGACATAACCGCCGGCACCCCTTGCAGCACCATCCCCTGCCTCCGTAGTGGATTCGAACGCCAAAAGGCGAGCCGCCCCGTATTGCGGATGCGGGAGTGTGTCCAAAGAAATTTACGATCTGCATATACCAGGCGTCAGCTTCTGGAAGGAATCACGCGAGATGAGCATGAATCGTACAAATATATACCGTGCCGTCAGGGCTACGCTGTTCGCGGCGGGAACCTCCATGTTCGCATTTGCAGCGTTTGCGCAGAGTACTGCAGGCACTGCGGACGGCGAAAAAGATGCCACGAATCTGAAGGCGGTCATTGTGACCGGTTCGCATATTCGACGCGTGGACCTGGAAACGGCGAATCCGGTGCTGAGCGTCAGCACGGCACAGATCGCGTCAAGTGGTGCCGCAACCCTCGGCGACCTGGTGCAGCAACTCCCGGCCATGACCGGCGCGGCAATCAATCCGCAGAACCATACGAGCGGCAACTCGCGGGGGGATACGCAACTGAGCCTGCGTGGCCTGGGGCCAAACAGAACCTTGATCCTGGTGGACGGCCATCGCGTCGTGAGTGGTGATGTGAGCTCGATCCCCGCGGCAATGATCGAGCGTATTGAAGTCCTGAAAAATGGCGCATCGGCAGTCTACGGTTCGGATGCGACCGGGGGTGTCGTCAACTTCATCACCAAGCAGAACGTCGAGGGCGCGCAAATCAGTGCGCGTTACGGCTTGTCATCGCAATCTGATGGCAGGCAACGTGGATATACGCTCACCATCGGTCATTCGTCGGACAAGGGTCGGATCATCGCCGGCTTCGGCTACAGCGAAATCGACGGGATCGACGAGTCGCAGCGGCCATATTCCGCATACGCCCTGCAGCTTACCTCCAAGAACGGCAAGCCAGCGGTGTTTCCCGGGGGCTCGACCAATTCCGAGTTCGGCAATGCCCAGCTTCCCCGCACTGGCCCCATTGCGGCCGCATTTGCGGGTTGCCAGAGTGGCCGCGTTGCGCGCAACCCTGGCGCGAGTGGCATGAACCCGATCGCCGATTACCATTGTTATCAAAACAGCGGTGCCGACTCCGATCAATACAACTACGCGAGCAGCACGGAGCTGCTCACGCCGCAGCAGCGTACCCAGGGCTTCGTCCTTGGAAGCTATGACCTGGCGAGCAACGTATCGCTGTATGCCGATATGTACTTCACCAAGACCCGTGCAGCGTTCCATCAGGCACCAAATACCTTTCATACACCCTCGGTGGTGATATCCAAGGACAACTACTGGAATCCGTTTGGCGTCGACTTTGGCCCGGGCGGAAACGCCTTTGCGTCCCGCACGGTCCCGTTGGGCAACCGGATGACCGACAACGCGGACGAGGTTGCCCAGTTCCGCACCGGACTCAAGGGATCTCTTTCACTGGGGTTGCAGGACTGGCAGTGGGACGTGGGCCTCGATTACGGGCATCTGCACGAAAGCTCACTGGACAGCGGCAGCGCGGCCGAGGGTCGGCTCTACATGGGCCCGTCGTTCCTCGATCCGGCAACCGGGACGGTAACCTGCGGGAAGCCTGGCGCGCCCATCGCAAATTGTGATGCGTCCTTCAACCCGTTCAACATGCAGCTGCCGGCTTCAGTGGCGGCACTGCAGGCGGCGAACGTGCACATTCCCTTCAGCAGCCGGACGCGCCAGAAAATATTGTATGCGCAGGCGAATGGTGGCCTTTTCGATTTGCCGGCCGGTACGGTCCAGCTTGCGGTGGGATTGAACTACCTGAAACTCAACTACCGTGACCAGGAGAGCCCGTTGGTGATCGCTGATCCCGCAACGGGAAAATGCGAAATCGGTCGCGGATGCACCAGCTCGCTTTCCGGCGGATACAACGTCAAGGCTGCGTATTATGAATTGTTTGTCCCGATCCTGAACGACCTTCCTGGCGTCCAAAGCCTGAATGCGACGATCGGCGACAGATATTCGAAATACAACACGTTTGGCAGTACCAACGATTATGAGTTCAAGCTGGAGTGGCGCCCCTTCCAGGATCTGCTCCTGCGCGGGTCCCTGGATGATGTGTTCAGGGCACCGAACATCAGCGAGGAATTTTCGCCGCTGTCCTACACCAGCCCTTTCATCACATCCGATCCGTGCGACAACTACACGGGAAGTCCGGTCAACCCCGCCTGCGTGAACGTCCCCACCGACGGCAGCTTCTTGAACAGCGCGGTGAAGCAAGGGGTCGAAACCAGTATCCACAGGGCCGGCGCGGCCGCCTCGGGCTTTCCGATCAAACCCGAGAGTGGCCGCTCGTTTGACCTGGGTGCGGTCTACAGCCCCTCCTACCTTCCCGGTCTGAGCACCACGGTCGATTTTTGGCATATCAACCTGTCGAACCTGATATCCGGTATTTCGGTTTCCAACCTGTTGAACCTGTGCGCACAGGGTGAGCTGGTGTATTGCCCGTTCATCCAGCGCTTTGCGAGTGGGCCGCAACAAGGCCAGCTCAGCGACAAGACGGTTGAGCCGACCGGGAACCTCGGAGCGGTGAGTACGGGCGGGGTGGACTGGTCCGTTCAATATGGATTCAATACCGATATGCTGGGAAGGTTTGATTTCAGGTTGGATTCCACCTACCTGAAATATTACAACGCCGATACCGCGCCTGGGGTGCCGACATTCCATTATGCCGGGCATTATGCCAATGTGGGTTCGCCGCAGGCCTCGGCTTGTCCTGGCGTTGCGCAATGCCTGTTCCCGAGATGGCGCGCGGGGCTGTTCGGCCATTGGTCCATGGGGGACTGGAGTGCCACCTGGAAGGTCAGGTATATCGGCAAGTTCCGGATGGGATCCCCGGCACCGTCGCAGGATACACAGCCGGCTGGTGGCCATTTGAAAGGTTTCTATATCGATTATGGCTCGACGCTGTACCACGACGTGTCGCTGACCTACGACCTGAAGCCCCTGCGCTCGCAGATAAGCGTTGGCGTGAACAACCTGTTCGACAAGCAGCCACCACTGCTGTACGAGAACAACACCAACAATGCAAACACGGACGCCATGAATTTCGACCTGATTGGGCGCTATTACTGGGCGCGCTGGACCGTGGCCTTCTGATTCGACTGTAGTCGGTCGAGGGCTGGTGGATGGTCGGAGTACGGCCTTGGCAATGATCCGACCCGGCGAAGGGTCGGGTCTGGGTCATGGGGAGACATCGATGATGAAGACAGTCGCGTTGGGGCTTGCATGCGCGTCCCTGGTTGGCAGTGCCGCCATCACCATGGCGAAAGGTGTCCAGCCGGCTGACGGCCAGATGTTTGGCTACGCCACCGCTGCCGCGGCCCAGGAACGGGCGCTGGAGCAGCGCTTCGACACGCATGTCGACCCGAAGGAGCTCGGCGGCTGGCTGCAGCAGCTGACCTCGGGGCCCAACCAGTACGGCTCTCCGCATGACAAGGCGAATGCCGAGTACATCCTGGCGAAGTTTCGGGAATGGGGCTGGGACGCCCATATCGAGAAGTTCAGCGTCCTGATCCCGACGCCGAAGAAGCTGTCGCTGGAGATGGTGGCGCCGACGACCTACACCGCGAAACTGCATGAGCCGCCGGTGCCGGGCGACCCGACATCGACGCTGGGCGGGGTCTTGCCGCCGTATACCGTCTATGGCGCGGATGGCGACGTCACTGCCGAGCTGGTGTACGTCAACTACGGCATGCCGGAGGACTATGAAGAGCTGGCCCGCCTGGGCGTCAGTGTCAAAGGCAAGATCGCCATTGCACGCTACGGCCATGGGTGGCGCGGGCTGAAGCCGCTGCTGGCGGAGCAACATGGCGCGGTCGGCTCCATCATCTATTCGGATCCGCGTGACGACGGCTACTACCGCGGCGATACGTATCCCAAGGGAGGCTGGCGTCCGGACCAGGGCGTGCAACGTGGTTCCGTGCAGAACCAGGCGTATCAAGGTGATCCCCTCACGCCGGGATGGGGCTCCACGCCGGGCGCACGGCGGCTGCCACTGAAGGATGCGAAGGGCATTCTGGGGATACCCGTGTTGCCTATTTCCTACGCCGATGCCACGCCGATGCTGCAGGCCCTCGGTGGCCCGATGGCGCCGGAAGGCTGGCGCGGCGCGCTGCCGTTTGCCTACCACGTGGGTGGTGGTCCGACCAAGGTGCATCTCGTCGTGGAGCAGAACTGGGACCAGCAGCCGGTGTATGACGTCATTGCCAAGCTCAAGGGCTCGACCTGGCCCGACCAGTGGGTGATGCGCGGTGTCCACCACGATGGCTGGGTCTTCGGTGCCTACGATCCCCTGGCCGGCACGGTGGCGATGCTGGGCGAGGCCAAGGCGATGGGCGCCTTGTACAGGCAGGGCTGGCGCCCGAAGCGCACCCTGGTCTACGCCAGCTGGGATGCGGAGGAACCCGGCACCCTGGGCTCGATCGAATGGGCCGAGACGCACGCCAAGGAGCTCAAGCAGAAGGCGGTGCTGTACGTCAATTGCGACACGTTGGCGCGCGGGTTCCTGCGCGGCGAGGGGGCGAGTCCCTCGGTCGTCCACCTGATAACGCAAGCCGCGGCCGACGTGACCGACCCGGAGACGGGGGTCAGCGTCCTCGAGCGCGCCCGTGCACACATGCTGGTGGCTGGCCTCGCCAAGGGTGCCAGCCCCGAGGCCCGGGAGAACGCGGAGCGGGTCCGCAAGGGTGGTGACCTGCCGGTCGGGGCCTTGGGTTCGGGATCCGACTACGGGGTATTTGTGGACCACCTGGGCATCACCGCAATGGACGTCCGTTTCGGCGGCGAGGACGCAGACGGCGGCATCTACCACTCGCGGTACGACTCGTTCGCGCACTACGTCCGCTTCGGCGACCCGGGTTTCAAGTATGTGGCGGCCGAGGCCAAGGTGGTGGGGCGCATCATCATGCGCACCGCCGACGCCAAGGTGCTGCCGTATCGCCTGGGTGATTTCAGTACCACCCTGGACCGTTACCTGGGTCAACTGCACAAGCTGGTCGGCGACACCGTCAGGACCACCCGGCAACAACATGACCTGCTCGACATGGGCGCCTACAGGCTGGCGGCGGACCCGACCGCCAACGTCGTGCCGCCCGAACGTCTGTCGGACGTCGCCAAGATCGATCTGGCGCCCCTGGACGAGGCGGCCAAGCGGTTGGGACAGAGCGTCCAGGCCTATGACGCCGCCTACGCGAAGCGTGCGGCCGGCGACTTCGCCATGCCCGCGGCGCAGCTGACCAAGGTCAACGAGCTGCTCGGCAGCATGGCGCAGACCCTGACCGATGCGCGCGGCTTGCCGGGTCGCGAATGGTACAAGAACCTGCTCTACGCTCCAGGCGCCCTGACCGGCTACAGCGTGAAGACCGTCCCGGGAGTCCGCGAGGCAATCGAGGCACGCCAATGGGCGGTGGCGAATCAATATGCGGGGATCACCGCCGGTGTTGTAGACAACTATCGGACACAGCTCGACCAGCTGACCAGGCTGCTGGGCCAGGCACACTAGGCTTGACCGTTCGGATTCTGCAGACACACTGCTCACCATTGGACAGGGATACGGAGGAGAACCCCATGCCAGCGCAACACGTCACGGTTTCCAGGGCTGTCAGCACATTCGCGTACGTGGGACGTCCGCTTGCGGCCGCCATCCTCGTGTGCCTGTTGGGTGCGTGTGGCCAGGACGGCACGGCCCCGGGCCAGACGGGGTTGAACCAGGCGGTCGCACCAGGCGGTGCGGCCCGGGTGGAAGGCACGTCCGCAGCCGCGGCCACACCGTGCGTCGAGGCGACCACTGCCTGTGAGCGCTGGATCACCTACGGCAAGGGTCCGGCGCGGTCCATGGTCTATTCGACCTACGCGCTGGACACCCCGAACCCGAAGGTGACCCGTGCGCTGATCATGGTCCATGGGGCGCTGCGCAACGCAGACCACTATTTCCGCACGGCAACCACGGCGGCCTTCCTCGGCCGTGCGCTGGACGACACCGTGGTCATTGCACCCCACCTGATCGATCGCAGCGATCCACGCCAGGAGAACGAGGTGGTCTGGCCGGAGTACAAGGACAACCCCGTCAATTGGCGCGATGGCGGCGTGTCCGTGACCGATCCCGGGCTCACGTCGTTCGATTTTGTCGACGAGATCGTGCGCAAGCTTGCCGACAGGAAGAACTTTCCCAACCTCACGCACATCGTCGTGGCCGGGCACTCGGCCGGCGGTCAGTTCACGAATCGCTATGAGATGGCCAACAAGCTGGACGGGACCCTCGATGGCATCACCATGAGCTATGCGGTGGCCAACCCCTCGAGCTATGCATGGCCATCGTCGGACCGGCCCCTGCCGGTGGGCGACGCCGATCCGAAGGACGCCTACAAGGAGGCGATGAAGGGTGAGGAGGTCAGTACGGATTTCAAGTACGGTCCGTTCGACGCCGCCAAGGTTCCGACCTACAACAAGTGGCCCAAGGGCATGGAAGACCTTGGAGGCTACGTGAAGGACATGGGTGCGGATCAATTGCGCAAGCAGTTGGCGGAGCGCAAGACGACCTACCTGCTCGGCCAGGTGGATGTGCTGCCCCTGGGTGGCTTCGACAGTTCGCCAGGCGCCATGGCCCAGGGACCGACCCGCCGCGCGCGGGGCGAGGCGTATGCGAAATATATCGAGGACAAGCTGGGCGCGAAGCCCCAGGTGATCATCGTTTCCGAGTGTGGGCACAACGACCGCTGCATCTATACGACAGGAAACGTGCTTCCAGTCATCTTCCCGAAGTAAGCTGGTGCATGCATCGCATGGCGGGGTCGCCCGAGTTTGGGGATGCGGCACCGGGGTGGCCTCGCGGTACGTCGTGCACACTCCATGGATTTGACAGGGGTAGTTTCTTATGACCAGGTTGACTGCGCTCCTCGTTTTCGCCGCGGCGCTGCTGTTGCCGCTGACTGCACCGGCGGCCGCCCAGGGCATGCCGGATTTCCCGGGGGCGCATGCGGACCTGCACTACCGCATGGTCGGTCCGGCCCGCGGCGGTCGGGTCACGACGGTCACCGGCGTGCCGTCCCAGCCGCGGACGTTCTACATGGGCGTGGCCAGCGGCGGCCTGTGGAAGACGACCGATGCGGGGGCAAGCTGGGTGCCGATCTCGGACGGGCAGATACCCGTTGGATCGATGGGCTCGGTCGACGTGTCGTTGTCCAACCCGGACATCGTCTACGTGGGTACCGGCTCCGAGGGCATCCGCAGCAACGTGTCCACTGGCCGCGGTGTCTACAAGTCCACGGATGCGGGGGCCACGTGGCAGTTCGTCGGCTTGCGCGACGCCGGCCAGATCGGCGCGGTGCGCATCGATCCGACCAATCCCGACATCGTCTATGTGGCAGCCGTCGGCAACGCCTTCACGGACAATGCCGAACGTGGCGTATTCCGCACGCGGGATGGCGGCAAGACGTGGACGAAAGTCCTGTTCGTGTCCGACAGCGTGGGTTCCTCCGACCTCGAGCTGCAACCAGGCAACCCGAACGTCATCTACGCCGGCATGTGGCACGGCCAGCGCAAGCCGTGGACCATCATCAGCGGCTCGAAGGATGGCGGGTTGTACAAGAGCACGGATGGCGGCGATCACTGGACCAAGTTGGCTGGCGGCTTGCCGTCGGGCCTGTTCGGCAAGAGCAATATTGCCGTCACCGCCGCAAATCCAAACCGGGTGTATGCGCTGATCGAGGCCAAGCCCGGTGGCGGCCTGTACCGCTCCGATGACGCGGGTGCACACTGGACGCTTGCCACGGACAAGCCACAGCTGATCACCCGGCCATTCTATTACACCACCCTGGCGGCCGATCCGACCAATGCGGATGTGGTGTATGCCGGCGCCGAGGGCTTCTTCAAATCGGTGGATGCGGGCAAGACGTTCGCCAACATGCCGACCCCGCATGGCGACAACCACGACATGTGGATCAATCCGCACGACGGCAAGGTGATGATCCAGGCCAACGATGGCGGCGCGAACGTCTCGTTCGACGGTGGCCGCACCTGGTCCACGCAGTACAACCAGCCCACCGCGGAGATCTACGGCGTGGTGACGGACAACCAGTTCCCCTATCGCCTGTACGGCGCGCAGCAGGACAGCACGACGCTGATCGTGCCCAGCCTGCCGCTCAACACCGGGCAGGTCGAGGAATGGCGCACCGGCCCGGGGTGCGAGACGGGGCCGATCATGCCGAACCCGAAGAACCCGGACGTGGTCTACGGCGCCTGCAAGGGGCAATGGAGCTGGATGTCGCTCCGCTCCGGGCAGGAACGCAACTACTGGATCGGCGCGCAGTCGCTCTACGGGTCGCCACCGGACAAGCTCATCGACCGCTTCCAGCGCACTTCGCCGATGGAGGTCTCCCCGTTCGACCCCGAGGAGGTCTATTACGGCTCGCAATACGTGTGGCGCACGCATGACCGCGGCGTGACCTGGGAGCGCATCAGCCCGGACCTCACCGCCCATGACCCGCGCTACATGAAGACGATCAGCGGCACGCCGATCACCCGCGACATGACCGGCGAGGAGATGTATGCCACGCTGTATGCGATCCGCGAGTCGCCACTGAAAAAGGGATTGATCTGGACCGGGGCCAACGATGGCCCGGTCTATGTGACCCAGGATGACGGCAAGACCTGGACCAACGTCACGCCCAAGGACCTGCCGCCGGGTGGCCGCGTGCAGTACCTGGAACCCTCGCCGCATCGCGCCGGCTCGGCCTACATCGCCGTGTACCGGTATCTGATGGGTGATTTTGCGCCCTACATCTACCGCACCGATGACTACGGCAAGAGCTGGACGCGGCTCACCGACGGCAAGAACGGCATTCCGGCCGACGACCCGACGCGCGTGGTGCGCGAGGACCCCTCGCGCGAGGGTCTGCTTTATGCCGGCACCGAGTTCGGCATGTATGTGTCCTTCGACAATGGCGGCCACTGGCAGCCGTTCCAGCTGAACCTGCCGGTGACGCCGGTCACCGACATCACCGTGCACGACAAGGATCTGGTGCTGGCCACCCAGGGCAGGGCGTTCTGGATCCTCGATGACCTGACACCGCTGCACCAGTGGAGCGACGCGATCAAGACGGGTTCGACGCATTTGTTCCAGCCGCGCGACGCGTACCGCATGTACTACCGGGCAGGTGGCGGCATGTTCGGCATCGGGCCAGGCACCGCGGCCACGGCGAGGCCGCAGTATCCACCGCCGGGGGCGATGATCGACTACTACTTTGCGCAGCAGCCGACCGGCAAGGTCACGCTGGAGATACTCGACGCGGACGGCAAGACGGTGCGGACCTTCACTGCCGCCAGTGAGCCGGCCAAGGCGGTCGCCCCCAAGCCGGGCCAGGCTCCGCGGTGGCACACGGCTACGGACCTCCCGGCCCATCAAGGCATCAACCGCTTCATCTGGGATCTGACCTACCCCGCCCCGCTGGGTGGGAACGGCGGCGGCTTCCGGCCTGCGCGCGGCCCGATCGCCGTGCCCGGTGCGTACAGCGTGCGCCTGACCGTCAGCGCCTCCGCGGGCGCAGCCGCATGGACGCAGACGCAGCCCCTGGTATTGAAGGCTGACCCGCGCAGTGCCGTCAGCGGCGTGACGCTGGCTGACATGCAGCAGCAGTTCGAGCACAACATGCGGGTGCGCGACCTGGTCTCGGATGTCAACCTGGCAGTGAAGCGCCTCAAGGCGGCGCAGGCGAAGTTGAAGGACGCGAGCAGTGCGGCGGACAAGGCCAAGCTGCGGGAGCTGGACGCCATTGCGGCCAAGCTGGAGACCCCGCCCGTGCGTTACAGCGAGTCGCAGCTGCAGGGCAACATCACCTACCTCTACGGCATGACCGATGGCGCCGACCAGAAGGTGGGGCGCGACGCGGTCGAGCGCTACCAGACGCTGCGTGCGGCGTTGGACGTGCAACTGGCTGCGCTGCAGAAGGTGCTGGGTACGGCGCCGGCCGAATAGACGTGGTGCAACCGGCCCGCATGCCGGGCCGGGCCAGGCCTGGCCTGGCATGGGGCCGCGGCGCCACGCCTCGCGGCCTGATATGGTTGGCGCCGGCGTCGCGCGTTGTGCGCGATCGCGACCGACGACGGTGCCGCTACCTGCACCGTCGTCATGACAGGGATCCCAAGGGACAACACCCATGCGTGCATTTGCAGTGAAGTCATTGTGTTGCCGGCTTTGGCTGCCGGCCTTGCTGTTGGCGTTTGCCGCATCGGTACAGGCGCAGGCCGCCACGTCTGCGGCCGAGCACGCGCGGCTGCAGGCCGAGGCGCAGGCCGTCACCATCACGCGTGACAACTGGGGCATCGCGCACGTGCACGGCAAGACCGATGCCGACGCGGTGTTCGGCATGATCTACGCGCAGTGCGAGGACGACTTCAACCGCGTCGAGAGCAACTACCTCACCGCGCTCGGCTGGACCGCGCAGGCCGAAGGCGAGTCGGCGATCTGGCAGGACCTGCGCCAGCAGCTGTTCATCGACCCGGTGGTGCTGAAGAAGCTGTACAAGCAAAGCCCGGCCTACCTGCGGCAGTTGATGGACGCCTGGGCCGACAGCATGAACTGGTACCTGGCCAGCCATCCAGACGTCAAGCCGAAGGTCATCACGCATTACGAGCCGTGGATGGCACTGGCCTTCACCGAGGGCAGCATCGGCGGCGACACCGAGCGTGTGGAGCTCAAGCCCCTGGCAGCGTTCTATGGCGACAAGCACCCGGCGCTGGCTGCCGCCCAGCCGGCAAGCTGGGCCGAGCCGACCGGCTCCAACGGCATTGCGATTGCGCCCAAGCTCACCACCGACGGGCACGCGCTGCTGTTGATCAACCCGCACGTCACGTTCTATTTCCGCAGCGAATCGCAGATGTCCAGCGACCAGGGCCTGGATGCGTATGGCGCGTCGACCTGGGGCCAGTTCTTCATCTACCAGGGTTTCAACCAGCATATCGGCTGGATGCACACGTCGACCGGCGTCGACGCCGTGGACGAATTTGCCGAGACCATCGTGCACCAGGGCGACAAGCTGTTCTACCGCTACGGCAAGGAACTGCGGCCGGTCACCACGCGGCAGATCACGGTGCGCTATCGCGCCGGTAATGGCACGATGCAGTCGCGCGTGTTCACGGGATACTTCACCCACCACGGCCCCATCGTGCGCGAGGCGGACGGCAAGTGGATCGCCATGGCGCTGATGAACCGGCCGATCCCGGCGCTGGAGCAGAGCTGGCTGCGCACCAAGGCGACCGACTACGCGAGCTACATGAAGGTCGCCGAGCTCAAGGCCAACTCCTCGAACAACACCTTGTTTGCCGACGACAAGGGCAACATCGCGTTCCTCATGCCACAGTTCATCCCCAAGCGCGACAACCGCTTCGACTACACCAAGCCGGTCGACGGCAGCGATCCGGCCACCGACTGGCAGGGTCTGACGCCGCTGGCGGACATGCCCAGCGTCGTCAATCCGCCGAACGGCTGGGTCTTCAACACCAACGACTGGCCCTATTCGGCGGCGGGCAAGTACAGCCCGAAGCAGGCGGACTATCCGCGCTACATGGATACGTTTGGCGAGAATCCGCGCGGCCTGCATGCAACGCGCCTGCTTACCGACGCCAGCGGCTTCACCGTTCCGTCGCTGATCACGGCGGCGTTTGATTCCTACCTGCCAGCCTTCGCACGGCAACTGCCGATCCTCATCGCCGACTACGACGCGCTGGCCGCCAACGATCCCCTGCACAAGAAGCTTGCCGGCCCGATCGCGCTGCTGCGCAGCTGGGACTACCGCTGGGGCGTCGCCTCCATGCCGACCTCGCTGGCGGTGTACTGGGGCGACACCTTGTGGGATGAGATCAGCAAGGCGGATACCGCCGAGGGCCTGTCACGCTACGATGCGATGGCCGCGAAGGCAGGCGGCAAGGCCCGCCTCGACGCGCTGGCCACGGCGGTCGAGCGGCTGCAGCAGGATTTTGGCAGCTGGGGTGTGCCCTGGGGTGAAATCAACCGCTTCCAGCGCCTGGATGACACCTTGACGCCACACTTCGATGACGCCAAGCCGAGCATCCCGGTGCCGTTCACCTCGTCGCGCTGGGGCTCGCTGGCTTCGTTTGGTGCACACCGCTGGCCCGGCACCAAGCGCTTTTACGGCAACAGCGGCAACAGTTTCGTCGCCGCGGTCGAGTTCGGGCCGAAGGTGCACGCGCGCGCCATCAAGGCGGGCGGCCAGAGTGGCCATGCCGATTCGGCGCACTTCACCGACCAGGCGAACCGCTACGCCACCGGCAACCTGCGTCCGGTCTACTTCTGGCCTGAGGATCTCAAGGGCCATACGGAGCGCGTCTATCACCCCGGCTCCTGAAGCCGCGATTGCCGGGTGGGCTCCACGTGGCGCCCTGGCGCAGGCGCCCGGCTTCGGTTTAGCGAGGACAGCATGATTCTGCCCAGCGTCGAACACGAGACCGGGCCCAGCCCAACCCGCGGCATCATCTGGCTGCATGGGCTCGGGGCGGACGGCAACGACTTCGCGCCGATCGTGCCGGAGCTGGTCGATCGCTCTTGGCCGGCACTGCGCTTCGTCTTCCCGCATGCGCCGATCCAGCCGGTCTCCATCAACAACGGCGTGCCGATGCGCGCGTGGTACGACATCGCCGTCGTGGACCTGCTGGCGCGGCAGGACGAGGCCGGCGTGCGCCGCTCGATCGATGCCGTGGAGGCGCTCATTGCCCGCGAGCACGAGCGCGGCGTCGCCAGCGAACACATCGTGCTCGCCGGTTTTTCCCAGGGCGGAGCGATTGCGCTGGCGGCTGGCCTGCGCCACGCGCAGACCCTGGCCGGCATCGTCGCGCTGTCGACCTACGTGCCGATCCACGCGACGCTCGCGGCCGAACGCCACGCCGCCAATGCCGCCACGCCGATCTTCTGGGGTCACGGCAGCGCCGATCCCGTCGTGCCGGTGCAGCGCGGGATGGAATCGCGGGATCTGTTGCTGGGCCTGGGCTACCGGGTCGACTGGCATGTCTATCCCATGGCGCATGCCGTTTGTGCCGGAGAAATCGTCGACCTGCGCGCCTGGCTGGGTCCGCGCCTGCGTTGAGGGAGAAAAGGGGGTCAGGGTCACTTTCCGACCCAGCCTCCTGCAGCTGGTCCGGATCTTCGCTCGGAAAGTGACCCTGGCCCTCTTTTCTCCCGGGTCGGAAAGTGACCCTGACCTCCTTTTCCCCGGCATACTGGCCCGCATGCAGCCGGCCGACTCCTCCCCAGACTCACGTGCAGCGCCCCCCGCGCACAGTCCGCTGCCGGATTTCTGCGACCTGCCGGCGCTGTTTGCGCTGTTCGTGGTGGGCGCGCTGACGGTCACCATCATGTGGCTGGCGCGCGATGCGCCGCGTGACTGGGCGGCTTACAGCGTCGGCATGCTGTTCGTCACCTGGCTGGCCCTGGTCATGACCGTGGCGCTGTGCAAGCTGCGCCCGTTCCTGCAGCGTCTGCCCGGCCGTCTGCCCTATGTCGGCGTATGGCTGCTCCTGGTGTTGATCGTGCAAGTGGCGAGCGGCTTGGCCAGTTGGCTGGATACGGCACTGAGTACCGGCCTGATCAGCGCCAGCCTGCCGGTGTTCGTGCGCGACAACGTGATCATCGCTGCCCTGCTCGGCGCAGCCATGCTGCGCTACTTCTACGTGCTGGCGCAGTGGCAGGCGCGCCTGGCCGCCGTTTCCCGCGCGCAGGTGGAAGCCTTGCAGGCGCGCATCCGGCCGCATTTCCTGTTCAACAGCATGAACACCGTGGCGGCGTTGATCCGGGTCGATCCCGCCGGCGCGGAACGCACCGTCGAGGACCTGTGCGAGCTGTTCCGTGCCGCGCTCGGCCAGCAGGACGCCGGCGACGGCACGCTGGGTGAGGAGCTGGAGCTGGTCGAGCGCTATCTCGGCATCGAGCAGTTGCGGCTTGGTGAGCGTCTGCACGTTCGTCGCGAGTTGGACGAGCTGCCGCCGGCGTTTCCGCTGCCGCGCCTGCTGTTGCAGCCGCTGGTGGAAAATGCCGTGCGTCACGGGATCCAGCCTTTGCGCGGGGGCGGCCAGATCACCTTGCGCGGCGGACGCAGGGGCAGCGGCGTGTGGATCGAGATCCGCAATCCGCTGCCGGATATCGCCGGGATCCCCGGCAACGGCCACGGCCTGGACAATGTGCGCCAGCGCATCGCCTACCGCTACGGTGCGCAAGCCAGCATGCAGGCGGGTCCGCAACAGGGACAGTTCGTGGTGACCCTGCAGCTGCCCGGCATGCCGCCATGAGCCGCGTGCTGGTCGTCGACGACGAGCCGCTGGCGCGGACCCGCCTGGCTGCGCTGCTGCGCGAATGCGAAGGGGTCGAGGTCGTGGGCGCGCTTGCCGACGGCGAGCACGCACTTGGCGCCACGCGCGAACTGCAGCCGGACATCGTGCTGCTGGACATCAACATGCCCGGCCTGGACGGCATGGCGGTAGCGCAGCGCTGGGCAGGCAAAGGGCGTCCGCAGGTGATCTTCTGCACGGCCTACGACACGCACGCGCTGGAGGCCTTCGAGCTGGATGCCGTCGACTACCTGCTCAAGCCGGTCCGCCTGGATCGGCTGCGCACCGCGCTGGCGCGCGCCCAGCGCCGCCTCGCCGAGGCCGTCGACGAGCCGATGGTCTATCTGCGTGGGCGGTTGGGCAGCGAGGAGATCCGTGTGCTGCTGGATGATGTGATCTGCCTGCTGGCCGAGGAGAAATACGTCGTGGTCAGGCACCTTCACGGCGAGCTGCTGATCGAGGAGTCGTTGCGCCAGCTGGAGGAGGCGTATCCGCAGCTGCTGGTCCGGCTGCACCGCAATTGCCTGGTGCCGCCGGCGCGGCTGCTGGGCCTGAAGACCCAGGCCGATGGCCGCGTCCTCGCGCGCCTGGATGGCACCGATTTCGCACCGGAAGTCAGCCGGCGCAACCTCGCCGTGGTGCGCCGCCTGCTGCGGCTGTGAGAGAGGGGGGCAGAGTTGCTTTTCGAGCCATGCCCGTGATCCGCTGCAGGATACCGCGTCGACAAGCAAATCTGGCCCCCTTTTCCCTTCACGCCGCGCGTGTCCGACTGGTGGCAGCATGGTGGGGGAGGAATGGATATGAGTCATGCATTCAAGGTGGGCGATCACGTGCGCTGGAACTCCGAGGCGGGGTACGTCAGCGGCAGGATCATCAAGGTGCACACCAGCGACACCGAGTACAAGGGCCACATGCACCGCTGCAGCAGGGACGATCCGCAGTACGAGATCAAGAGCGACAAGACCGAGCACATCGCCCTGCACAAGGGCCCGGCGCTGCGCAGGATCGAGTGAGCCATGCCCGCGGAGACTTCCGTTTCGGCTGCGCCCGAAGGTGTGCCGCAGATCTGGACCATCGGCCATTCCACGCGCACGCTGGAGGAGTTCCTCGGCCTGCTCGGGCACTATGCGATCCAGGCCCTGGCCGATATCCGCCGCTTTCCCGGCTCGCGTCGCTACCCGTATTTCCAGCGCGACGAGCTGGCCGTGAGCCTGCCGGCACATGGCATCGCCTACCACTGGCTGCCGCAGCTGGGCGGACGGCGCGCCGCGCGGCGCGATTCGCGCAACACCGCCTGGCACAACGCCTCGTTCCAGGGTTACGCGGACTACATGGACAGCCCCGAGTTTGCCGGGGGCGTGGCCGAGCTGCTCGACTTCGCGCGTGGCCGCCGCACCACGGTCATGTGCGCCGAGGCGGTCTGGTGGCGCTGCCACCGCTCGATGCTCGCCGACCTCCTGAGCGTGCGCAGCATCGAGGTCATCCACATCATCGACGCGCGGCACGCCACGCCGCATCCTTATACTGCACCGGCCCGTATCGTGGATGGCCAGTTGACCTACGAGGCCGATCGCGGTGAACCATTGAAGGCTGGCAAGCCGCCCGCCGCGAGGTGTTGAGCACGATGATTCCCAATTCAGTCTGGCGGCGAACCCGTGGCAGCCTGCTGGCGGGATGTCTGTCGGTCATGGCATGCCTGCTGGCTGCATGTGGCCATCCGCCAGCGCCGCAGGCGCCCGCGGAGCCAGCCATCGTCGCCAGCACACCGGCCCCCGCGGACAGTGCAGCCGTGCCGGCCGACCACACCACGACGCCGCGCTATGCGATCGCGATCGATTTTCCGACACTGCCACCCGGCGCGGACGTGTTGATGCAGGCCTTGCACGATCACGCCACGGCGGCCAAGCGCGAGTTCATGCAGGCGCTGCCCGATCCGCAGAAGTTTCCCGAATTCGCTTCGCGGCAGTTGCAGCTGCTGATCGAGTACCGGGTGACGGCGGGCAGTCCCGCGTTCATCAGCGTCCGCGGCACGGGCATGATGGATACCGGTGGCGCGCATCCGCTGCCGCTGGACGCAAGCTTCGTCCTCGACCGCCAGGCGCGGCGCGTACTGGAGCTGGGCGACCTGTTCGTGGACCCGGATGCGGCGCGCGACCTGCTGGCGACATACGCGCGATCGGCGCTGGAGCGGAAACTGCTGGCGCAGGCCCCCGGCCAGAACGAGGCCACGCCCGAGGCGCGCAGGGAATGGCTGGACAACATGCGCGGCATGATCGCCGACGGCACTCAGCCGGAGGCGAAGAATTTCGCCGAGTTCCAGGTCGACGCAGGCGGCTTGCTGCTGGTGTTTCCGCCCTACCAGGTGGCCCCCTATGTCTACGGCGCACAAACCGTGGAGGTACCGCTGGAGGTGTTCGCTGCTGCGCTGAAGCCGCAGTACCGGGCCGCCTTCGGCTCGCCGCGATAGCGGTCGGCAATGCGCCGGCAAGCTGGGTGGCAACACACCGCGGTGCGGCGTGCGGCCTGCCAGGGGGCTTCAGGCCGGTCGATTTTGCGGCGTTGGTGTCGGCGTTGGCGATGTGGCCGGACTCATTCCTTCTTGATCGCGTGGCCGCCGAATTCGTTGCGCATCGAGGACAGCAGCTTGTCGGCGAACGAGTCGCTGTCGCGCGAGCGCAGGCGCTCGATCAGTGCCGCGGTGATGATGGGCGCCGGCACGTCCAGCTCGAGTGCCGCGGCGACGGTCCAGCGTCCCTCACCGGAGTCGACGACGTAGGGGGCCACGCCGTCCATGTCGGGGTTCTTGGCCAGCGCGTCGGTGGTGAGGTCCAGCAGCCAGGAGCGCACCACGCTGCCGTAGCGCCAGATCTCGCCGATCTGGTGCAGATCGAGCTTGAACTCCTGCTTGTGCTTCAGTATCGAGAAGCCCTCGGCATAGGCCTGCATCAGGCCGTATTCGATGCCGTTGTGCACCATCTTGGTGAAGTGGCCGGAGCCGACCGGGCCGACGTGGCCCCAGCCCTGGTCCTTGCCCGGAGCCAGCGTCTCGAAAATGGGCCGCAGGGGCTCGACGGTCTCGGCGTCACCGCCGACCATCATGCTGTAGCCCTCCTTCAGGCCCCAGACGCCGCCGCTGGTGCCGCAATCGACGTAGCCGAGACTGTGTTCGGCATACAGTGCGGCCCGGCGCAGTGTGTCCTGGTAGTTGGAGTTCCCGCCATCGATCACAGTGTCGCCCTTGGCCAGCAGCGGCAGCAGCGCATTGACCGTGTCGTCGGTGATCTTGCCCGAGGGCACCATCAGCCACAGCACGCGCGGCGCCGGCAACGCGTCGACCAGTGCCTGCAGCGACCCGGCCGAGGCCGCGCCGTGCTGCTCCAGCGCCTTGCGCGCGTCGGCGTTCGGATCGAAGCCCGTCACCTGATGGCCGCCAAGCAGCAGGCGCTGCGCCATGTTGGCGCCCATCTTGCCCAAACCGATCATGCCCAGTTTCATGTCACTCTCCTCCAGTCCATCCCACACCGTGCAACCAGCGCCGCCAACGCGGCGTGATGGCGGACCCACCCAGCGCGCGCGTACATGCCTCGGCTGCCTTCGTGATCGCCTCGGCCTGGGTCGGGTACGGGTGCATGACCCGGCCCAGGGCACACAAGCCTATGCCTGAGCGCATGGCCAGGGTGATTTCGTTGATCATCTCCCCGGCATGGCGCGCCACGATGGTGGCGCCGAGGATGTGGTCGCTGCCTTCGCGCACGTGGATCTTGACGAAGCCGGCCTCCTCGCTGTCGGCCACCGCGCGGTCGACGTCGTGCATCAGGATGGTGTATGTCTTGACCGGTATGCCCTGGGCGCGTGCCTGACGCACGTAGATGCCCACATGGGCGATTTCCGGATCGGTATACGTGCACCAGGTGGTGACCAGCGCACTCAGCCGTTCGCGTCCGCCCTGCAGCGCATTGCACACGGCGATGCGTGCGCTGGCGTCGGCGGTGTCGTTGAACTTGTCCTCCAGGCAGACATCGCCGGCGGCGTAGATGCGCGGGTTGCCGGTACGCAGGAAGTCGTCCACGTGCACGCCGCGGGTGGCGTCGTAGGCTACTCCGGCGGCTTCCAGGCCGAGACCCTCGACGCTTGGCACGCGACCGGTGCCGGTGAGGATGGCATCGACCGCGATCGTGCTGTGGTAGTCGTCGCTCACCAGGTCGGCGAGCTTCTGGCCGCCTTCTTCGCGTACGCGTACCACCTGGGTATTGAGGCGCACCGCAATACCGTCGTGGGCCAGTGCAGCCGAGAGGATCTGGGCCGCGTCGCGTTCCTCCCGCGGCAGGAACAGCGGCCAGTGCTGGACGATGGTGGTGTGTGCGCCGAAGCGGCAAAAGGCCTGCGCCATCTCGCAGCCCAGCGGGCCGCCGCCGATCACCAGCAGGCGTGGTGGCAGCGCGGTCAGGTCGAAGATGCTGGCATTGGTGCAATAGCCGGCCGCCACCAGGCCGGGAATCGGCGGCGTGTCCGGCCGCGCGCCAGTGGCAATCAGCGCCTTGCGAAAGCGCAACGGGGTGGCACCGACCTGCAGGCTGTCCGGGCCAGTGAAACGGCCCAGGCCAAAAAACACGTCGATGCCCGCGGCAGCCAGGTCGGCGGCCGAGCAGATCCGGCTGAGCCGGGCGCGGATCGCGCGCATGCGTCCCATCACTGCGGCAAAGTCGACCCGGATATCGGCCGGCACCTGCGCGCCGTAGCGCTCGGCGTCGCGCATCTCGGCGTACAGGCGCGAGGTGCGGATCAAGGCCTTGGACGGGATGCAGCCGGTATTGAGGCAATTGCCGCCGAGCAGATGGCGCTCGACCAGCGCGACCTTGGCGCCGGCGCGCGCCGCGGCGAGCGCGGCCACCGTGCCTGTGGTGCCGCCGCCGACCACCACCAGGTCGTAGCGTGGTTGTGGCTGCGGGTTGCGCCAGTCGGGCGGGCGCAGGCTGGCAAGGCGCTCGCGCTCGCTCGCATCATCTGGCGCGGAAGGCCGCAGTGGTGCCCTTTCCGCTGTGGCGGCAGGATCGGCCACGGCTACAGCCACCCGCCGCGGAAGCCGGCGCGCTGCAGGCCGCGCCGTATCGCGGGGCAGCCGCGCATGAGGCGCCAGACCAGGCCGCTGCGCTGGTTCTCGATCATCAGGCTGACGATGCCCTGGTCCAGGCCGAAGTGGCCGACGGACACCCAGGCTGGGCCGTCGGCGGCGGCCAGGCTCGGGTTGAAGCTGCTGGCAAACTGCTGCTTCGGCAGGATCTCGGGGTACCGCTGCAGCATGGTCCGTGTCGTCCGCAGGACCAGCTCCGGGGCGAAAGGCAGCGACGCCAGCGGCGCCCAGCCGCCAATCGAGCCGTCATCCGGACCGTACGGCACGCCGCGCGCGGCGTAGCCGAACAGTCGCAATCGCGTGGTGGCCAGTGCGGCCGGGGGATCACTCGGCCCGTCGCACGCGGTCAGGCCCCAGCAGTCCCCGGCGTAACCGCGGAACGCGAGGGGATTGCGCCGCGCATATTCGCGCTGCACCTCGGTCGCACGCCGGCTGTTCTCGAAATAGTCACAGCGCTTCTCACGCATGAAGGCGTCGCGGATGCCGCGGAAGTCGATCCAGGCGTGCGAGAACTGGTGGATGAACAGTGGGCCGGCATAGAGGAAGTCGATGTCGTACAGGTTTTCCCATTGGTAGGTGGCGGTCCACGCCGCGTAGTGGCCGGGATCGATGGCATGCGTCGGCGAGCCGAGCGCCAGTACGTACAGGATCAGGCCTTCGTTGTAGCCATCCCAGCCATAGTTGAGGAAGCCGCTTTCCGGCTTCCAGCCCTGGCGCAGCGTGGCCTCGCCGCCCTGCGCCCAGCACCAGTCGACACGGCGGTAGAGCGCATCGACGATGGCGCGCAACTCCCGCTCTGGTGCGGTGTCCGCGGTGAAGTAGCTGGCCGCGGTGAGCGCCCCGGCCAGCAGCAGGGCAGTGTCGATCATCGACAGTTCGGATTGCCACATGCGTCGGCCGCTGTGCATGTCCAGGAAGTGGTAGTAGAAGCCGCGATGACCGGTCGCCAGCGGCGCCTCGCCCTGCTCGCTGTCGCGGAAAAAGCGCAGCACGGCCAGGCTGCGGGCCAGCGCCTCGTCGCGGGCCAGCCAGCCACGCTCGATCGCGATGGTGTAGGCCGACAAGGCAAAGCCGACCACCGCAATGCTGCACGGCGAGCCCTCGCGCGTGGTGTCGGCGACCAGGCCATTGGCCGGATTGGCGGTTTGCAGGAAATAGTCGATGGCCGCACGCTGCAGGTGCTCCAGCAGGGCATCGTCGCCGAGTGCCAGGAGCGCGGCCGTGGCTGCTTCGGTGCTGGGGACTGGCGCGGCGGCTGCGGCGCCCGCTTCCATGCCTGTATCGGCTCCGCTCATGGCGGCCGTGGCCTCATGCGTGGGACGCCTGGCCGCCGGTCAGCCAGCCGCCGGAAAAGCCGGCCCGGCGCAAGCCCTCGACCACCGGCCGGGACGAGCGCAGCAGCTTCCACAACATGCCGCTGCGCTGGTTCTCCACCATCAGCAGGATCGGGGCCAGGTTCAGGCCATAGAAGTACGGCGACACCCAGCCCGCGGCCGTGTCCGCACCTTCGCCGCCGTAGGTCTGGTTGAAGCTGGCCTTGAAGCCGTAGGGGTGATGGTCGTGCAGCTGCAGCGTATGCATGAAGTGGTACAGCGTCGGCAACACCACGTCCGGGGCGAACGGCAGTGAGGCCGCCACCACCCATGGCGCGATGGTGCCGTCGTCGACGCCGCCGGGAGCGCCGCGGCCGGCGTAGTCGAGGAATTGCCGCTGCACGCCATCCACCGTCAGCGTCGCAGGGCCGGGCCCGTCGCTGGCGGTGATGCCCCAGCAGTTGCTGCCGTAGCCCTTGAAGCCGAGCGGGTTGTCGATGGCGTAGCGTTGCTGGACGAGGGTGGCGCGGCGGCTGTTCTCGAAATAGTCGATGCCCTTGTCGCGCATGTACGCGTCCTGGATGCCGCGCAGGTCCAGCCAGATTTGCGACAGCTGGTGGGTGAACAGCGGCCCGCAATACAGGTAGTCGAGATCGTAGCAATGCCTCCACTCGTAGGTGGAGGCCCAGGCCGCATAGGCGGCCGGCGGCACGGCGTGCGTCGGCGAGCCCAGCGCCAGCATGTACAGCATCAGGCCCTCGTCGTAACCCTGCCAGCGGTGCGGGATGAAGCCGCTCTCCGGATACCAGCCATGGCCGATCGTGCCATCTGCGGCCTGCGCCCAGCGCCAGTCGGCACGCGCGTAGAGGAACTGCGCGAGCTCGCGGACTTCCCGTTGTGCCGCGGTGTCGGCGCTGAAATAGGCGGCGGCGGTGAGCATGCCGGCAAACAGCAGGGCACTGTCCACCGTCGAAAGCTCGCATTTCCAGGCGCGGCGTCCAGTCTGCATGTCCAGGAAGTGATAGTAGAAGCCGCGGTAGCCGGTGGCGTCCGTTGCCTCGCCCTGGACGCTGTCGCGGAAGAAACGCAAGGTCTTCAGGGTCCGAGTGAGCGCCGTCTTGTGGCTCATGAGGCCGCGTTCGACGGCGACTGGATACGCGCTCAGGGCCAACCCGGTGGCGGCGATGCTGCACGGCCAGTCCGGTGCGGTCTTGTCCGACACCAGGCCGTTGTCGAGGTTGGTCTCGTAGCGGAAATAGGCGAACGCCTTGTTTTGCAGGCGCTGCATCAATGGTCTGGATGGCAGCACATGGGCGGACATGTGGGGGCGAGTCGAAACCTGTGATCGGAATGATGGCCGGCCGCGACGGATACGATCCGCGACCGCGTTCATCCTACCCCGCCATGCCTGTCGGTGCAGGTGAATGCCGCTGCGCCAGGCCAGCCGCGCGCGCCGTCTTGACGTCATGCAGGCAGGAATCGGTGCATGCTGGGGTTTGCGTCTGCACCAGGAGATCGAGCCCATGTCCCCAACCACCACCGCATCAGGTATCGCCGCCAAGCGCTGCCATCTGCTTTCGAACGGCAGCTACCGCGTCCTGCTCGACGCCAGCGGCGCCGGCTACAGCCGCTGGCGCGATGTGGCGGTGACACGCTGGCGCGAGGATCCGACGACCGACCCCTGGGGCAGCCACCTGTTCCTGCGCGACGAGGAGAGCGGCCGGACCTGGTCGGTCACCCGCCAACCCTTGGGTACGCCGATGCCTGACGATGAGGTCGAATTCGCTCCAGGCAGCGCGCGCTTCGTGCGCCGCCATCACAGCGTGCACAGCGTGCTGGAGGTGGCGGTCGATCCCGGGCGGGCTGTCGAACTGCGCCGGCTCAGCGTGAGCAACCACGGCGACCATACGCGCCGGCTGTCGCTGACCACTTATGCCGAACTGGTGCTGGGCCCGGCCGCGGCGGACGACGCCCACCCGGCGTTCTCCAAGATGTTCGTGCAGACCGAATGGGACGCGACGCATGCCATGCTGCTGGCCACACGGCGTCACCGCGATTCCCACGAGCCCGCGTTGTGGCTGGCCCAGGCCCTGCAGGTGCTGGGGCGACCGGTCGATGGCGGCTGCGGCTACGAGACGGATCGTGCGCGCTGGCTGGGCCGTGGCCGCACGCTGCGCGATGCGCAGGCCATGCTGCCAGGCACCCAGTTGGGAGGGACGGTGGGCTGCGTGCTCGATCCGGTGTCCAGCCTGCGCCAGCATTTCACGCTGGCCCCGCGCGAGACCGTGACCCTGCTGCTGTGGACCCGGGTCGGCGACAGCCGCGCGCAGGCCCTGGACCTGGCCGCCGAGCTTGCCGATGGCGGCAGCGCGGCACGCTTGATCGCCGCGGCAGGCCAGCAGGCGGCTGATCGACAGCAGCGCCATGCCTTGGATGCGCCATCGCAACAACGTCTCGGGCGCTGGCTGGGCGCCCTGGTCGGCAACGATCCCAGCCAGCGTGGCGCGACCGCCGACCGCGTCCGTGGCCATGGCGGCGCGCCGACGCTGTGGGCCGCCGGCATCTCCGGCGATCGGCCGCTGCTGTTGCTGCGCCTGCGGGATGCCGCGGCGCTGGATCAGGTGCGCGAGCTGCTGCGCGCGCAACGCTGGTGGCGGGAGCAGTATTTCGCGGTCGACGTGGTCCTGCTCGGGGCCGCCGGCGCGGACGGTGATGCCCTGGACGCGGCCTTGAAGCCCATGCTCGACGAGCAGCAAGCGGCCTTGAAGGCGGACCCTGGACAGCCCAAGGCCGAGGTGTTCGCGTTGCGCGAGGACCACATCGACGGTGGCTTGCGCGATGGACTGCTGGCTTTTGCCCGGGTCGTGCTCGATGCGGATGCCGCTACGTCGTCGGCCAGTCCCGCGCCGACCGCGATGCCCGCGGCGCCGGCTGCGCCCGCGCCGATCCGCGCCACGCGACCCGCTGGCGCCATGGCCGCAGTGCCCGGCCAGCCGGAGTTTGCCAATGGCCTCGGTGGTTTTGTGGACGGTGGGCGCAGCTACCGTATTGAATTGCGGCACGGCGCGACCACCCCGGCGCCGTGGATCAACGTGGTCGCCAATCCGGCGTTCGGCTTCCTGGTCTCGGCCGAGGGCGGTGGCTACACCTGGTCGCTCAACAGCCAGCAGAACCCCTTGACGCCATGGCCGAATGACGCGGTGAGCGACGCACCGCACGAGGTGCTGTACCTGCGCGACGAGGACACCGGCGTGTTGTGGAGTGCAACCGTGCTGCCGATCCGCCTCGCCGACACCGACTACGTCGCCACCCACGGCAAGGGCTGGACCTGCTTCAGTCATGTCGCCCATGAACTGGCCGTGGAGCTCACCCAATGCGTGCCGACCGGCGATTCGATCAAGCTGTCGCGGCTGCGCCTGGTCAACCGCTCGGTGCGCACGCGTCGCCTGCGCATCACCGCCTATGTCGAATGGATGCTTGGGGCCAACGGCACGGTGCCGGCACCTTTTGTGGTCACGGCGCGCGATGCTGCCACCGGTGCCTTGCTGGCGCGCAATCCGTGGCGCCCGGATTTTGCCGACCGGGTGGCGTTCATGGACCTTGGCGGCATGCAGCAATCGATGAGCGGCGATCGCGCCGAGCTGCTCGGCGCCTTCGGCAGCACGACGCAACCGGCGGCGCTGCACGGCAGCGGTCCGCTGTCGGGCGCCCTGGGTTCCGGTCTCGATCCCTGCGGTGCATTGCAAACGGTCATCGAGCTGCCGCCGCACACGGAACTCGACGTGTCCTTCCTGCTCGGTGACGCGGCCGACACGGCGCAAGCACAGGCGCTGATGGCCAAGTACCGTGAGCGGAGCTTCGAAGCGGTGCTCGACGAGGTGACGGCGCAGTGGTCCGGCGTGCTGGATACCCTGCAGGTGCAAACCCCCGACCGTGCCTTGGATCTCATGCTCAACAACTGGCTGCTGTACCAGGTCACCAGCTGCCGGCTGTGGGCGCGCACCGCCGGCTACCAGGCGAGTGGCGCCTATGGCTTCCGCGACCAGCTGCAGGATGTGATGGCCCTGTGCGTGAGCCGGCCGGACCTGGCACGCGAGCACCTGCTGCGCGCCGCGGGACGCCAATTTGCGCCCGGCGACGTGCAGCACTGGTGGCTGCCGCCGAACGGGCAGGGCATCCGCACCCGGATCAGTGACGACCGCATCTGGCTCGCCTACGTGGGGAGCCATTACCTGGCCGTCACCGGCGACACCACGGTGCTCGACGAACCGGTGGCCTTCCTCACCGGCCAGTCGATTGCCGAGGGCGCCACCGATGCGTTCTTCCAGCCGGGTCGGGGCGACCCGGCCAGCATGTACGAACATTGCGCCCTGGCCCTGGATTCGAGTCTGGCGCTCGGCGCCCACGCGCTGCCGCTGATCGGCACCGGGGACTGGAACGATGGCTACAACAACGTCGGCGCGCAAGGCCGTGGCGAAAGCGTGTGGCTGGGCTGGTTCCTGTGCGCCGCCATCGCCGCGTTCGCGCCCCTGGCGCGTGAGCGCGGGGACACGGCGCGGGCGCAGCGCTGGCTGGATCACGCCGCCGCCTTGCGTGGCGCATTGGAACGGGCCTGGGACGGCCAGTGGTATCGACGTGGCTACTACGATGACGGCGCGCCCCTGGGTTCCAGCACGAGCCAGGAGTGCTGGATCGACACCATCGCCCAGTCCTGGAGCACGCTCAGTGGCGCGCCGCCGGCACCGCATGCGGCCGAGGCCATGGCGGCAGTGGACCGGCTGCTGGTCGACCATGCCGACCGCGTCTCGCGCCTGTTCACGCCGCCGTTCGATCACGCCAAGGAGAACCCTGGCTATATCAAGGGCTATCCGCCTGGCGTACGCGAGAATGGCGGGCAATACACACACGGCGCGATCTGGTCAGTGTTTGCCTGGGCGCAGCTTGGCGACGGGGTCCGCGCCGCGGACACCTTCGACATGCTGAACCCGGTCCACCACAGCGACAGCCCCGCCGCGGTGCAGCGCTACAAGGTGGAGCCGTATGTCGCCTGCGCCGACGTGTATGCCGTGGCGCCACATATCGGGCGTGGCGGCTGGACCTGGTATACCGGTTCGGCGGCGTGGCTGTACCGCGCCGGGCTGGAGGCGCTGCTTGGCTTTCAGCTGAGGGGGGACAGGCTGCGCATCGAGCCCTGCATCCCGCCGACGTGGCCGGGTTTCTCGATCACCTGGCGGCGTGGTGGCGGTGGGCAGGCAACGTCGTACCAGATCGTCGTGGAAAACCCCGATGGCGCATGCCGTGGCATCAAGTGCCTGGAGCTGGACGGCCAGGCGCTGGCCGAGGGCTGTGTGCCGCTGACCGACGACGGGAAGGTGCATCGGGTGCGCGTCGTGCTCGGTTGAAGCCTGTGGCCGATTTGCCGCACAGGCGGTATTCGTCGGCGGGCTAGCTGCCGGTGGCCGTGGCGACCGCATTGAAGCGCGCGGCAATGTAGTCGTCGCTGAAGCTGGTCAGGCCATAGCCGCGGATGAAGCCGCAATGCCCGCCGTAGGGCGCGATGTCCAGCTCTACGCTGGGCGGCAGGCGCAACTCGTCGAAGCTGTGTGCGGGAATCACCGGATCGTCGCGTGCGGCCAGGATGCACGCCGGGATCTGCATGGACTGCAGCGCATCGCCGGCGATGGAATAGCCGTCCAGGTATTGCTGCAGCGAGGCGAAGTCCGTGTGCCGCTTCACCAGTGCCTCGGTCAGGCCGCGCAGACCCTGTTTCAATTCTGCCAGCTCGAAATAATGGTGCTGCGGGAACGTGGCCTGCTTGGTACGCAGCGAGCGCCGCCACTTGTGCATGAAATAGGCCTGGTAAAACCACGGCGCGCCGCGTTCCAGCGCATACAGGCCCTCGCTGGGGTCGATGATCGGGCAGACCGCCAGCGCATAGCTCAGCGGGATGCCGACGCAGCTCGCCTGCAGCGCCACGCGCAGGGCAAAGTTCCCGCCCAGCGAAAAGCCGGCCAGGCACATCGGCCGGGCCGGCCAGCGCCGGGCGATCTCGTGCATGGCACTGATCACCTCGTCCAGGCGGCACGAGTGGAACAAGTCCTCGTTCAATTGGTGACTGGCACCGTGGTCGCGGAAATTCAGCCGGAACACGTCCCAGCCTTCCGCCAGCAGGCGGCTGCCAGTCTGCAGCACATAGGTGGAGTCGATGCTGCCTTCCCAGCCGTGGAAGAGCACGGCCAGGCCGCGGGCGCGGGCGCGCGCAATCTGCGCCGTGTAGGCGCCGGAGAGGCGGATGTGCCCGCCAGCGTCAAGGATCACCGGCTGCGCGTTCACCGCCACGCTGCGTGCGTCGCGCGGCAGCAGGAAGCGGCGTACGCCGCTGGAGGACAACATGGTCTGCACATGGCCGCTGCGCAGCGGCCAGGGTGGACGAAACCCGGAACCCAGCGGCAGGCTCATGCGTGGGGCATGGTCGAGCTGTCGACGTCCAGCACGGCATCGATGCGCGCGCGCGCGAGCTCGGCCATGTGCCGTCGCGCGTTGGGGCTGGCCGGCACCACCTCGAGGAAGTGGATCTCGAAGTCCACCGGCGGCGCGCCAAGCAACCGCACGATGTTCTGCACGAAGCTCTCGCCGTCGCGGAAGCCGCGGTCGAGCACGCGCCGGCCGTTGCGGGCGAAGCGCAGGGCCACCGGCTGCACCGGCACCTGGGCATCGAGTGCCGCCTGGAAGATGCGCGCGTGGAACACGCGGGTGACCCCGTCGTGGCTGGTGCTGCCTTCAGGAAATACCGCGACCGAGCGGCCTGCGCGCATGCGCTCGACCATGGTCTGCATGACCAGGTTCAACGACCCGTTGTTGCCGCGGCGATGGAAGATCGTGCCGGCGGATGCCGCCAGCCAGCCGACCAGCGGCCAGTGGGCAATCTCGGCCTTGGCCACGAAGCACGCTGCACGCTGGGTGTGCATGGCCTCGATGTCCAGCCACGAGGTGTGATTGGCCACGAACAGCGCGGGATCGGCAACCGGCTCGCCGAAGCGGATGGCGCGCAGGCCGAAGATGCGCAGCAGCTGACGCGACCAGGCCCGCTGTACGCGGTGCGTGAAGGGCTCGTGCCCATTGCGCATCACGGCCTTGCGGTTCCAGCTCACGATCGCCGCGGCGACGAAGACGGCAACCAGGATGTGCAGCAGCACCAGCGCGGTGCGCCATACGTAGCGCAGCGGGCGCCAGAAGTCGGGTCCTGCGGTGGAATCGGTGTTGGTGTCCATGAAACTGCGAGTCTAACGTCAGTTGCCGGCCCTGCCAGCCATGACTCGCGACAGGGGCAACACTCCCGGCGGCTTGACCGTGCGTAGCACGAAGCTGGAATTGACGTCGGCGACACCGGCGGCATTCAGCAGGTGGTCGAGCAGGAAGCGCGAGAAATCCTCCAGGTCGGTGACCTGGATGTGCAGCAGGTAGTCCATGTTGCCGGTCAGGGCGTGGCAGGCGATGACCTCGTCCCAGCCGTTGACCAGTTGGGCAAACGCATCCACGGCGCTGGATTCGTGTTTGGCGAGCTGCACGCGCACGAAGGCCTCCAGGCCCAGGCCAACCGCCTTGGGGTCGATGCGCACGGCGTAGCCGCGGATGACCTTGGCGTCCTCGAGCCTTTGCACGCGGCGCAGGCAGGCCGATGCCGACAGGTTGACGCGCTCGGCGAGCTCGGCGTTGGTGATGCGACCGGTGGTCTGCAGGATGGCCAGCAGGCGCAGGTCTGTGCGGTCCAATGAGGTCATGAGCAACAAATAACAAATTTTCTGTGTCTACACGCAATGATACCGCGCAAGCGCAGTGCCAGACGTGCACAACGCAACGATCGTGCGCGGCATCCGGCCTATGCTGGAAGGCAAAGGTGAAATGCCGGAGGTGAGCCATGGTTGCCGCACGCAAGCTTGAGCATCAGCAGACCGATCTGGGCTACGTGCCGGTGTACGCCACGGGCGTGGTGGAGCAGCCCTGGTCGGATTACACCGGGACAGACCACGAGGTGTGGGACGCGCTGTTCCAGCGCCAGCGCGAGCTGCTGCCGGGCCGCGCCTGTCGCGAATTCCTGGATGGCGTGGAGCGCTTCGGGCTGGGCGCAGGCGGCATCCCGAAATTCTCCGATCTGAACGAGGTGCTGGCCAAGGCTACCGGCTGGGAGCTGGTCGGCGTCGAGGGCTTGCTGCCGGACCAGGTGTTTTTCGACCACCTGGCAAATCGGCGCTTCCCGGTCACCTGGTGGATCCGCAAGCCGGAGCAGATGGATTACCTGAGCGAGCCCGACCTGTTCCATGACCTGTTCGGCCATGTGCCGTTGCTGCTCAACCCGGTGTTTGCAGACTACATGCAGGCCTATGGCCGCGGCGGCATGAAGGCGTTCGCGATCGGTCCGGAGGCATTGGCCAGGTTGACCCGGCTGTACTGGTACACGGTCGAGTTCGGCCTGATCGATACGGCCGAGGGGCTGCGTATCTACGGTGCCGGCATCGTCAGCTCCAAGGGCGAGTCCATCTATTGTCTCGACTCGCCGGCGCCAAACCGCATCGGTTTCGACCTGGAGCGCGTGATGAGCACGCGCTATCGCATCGACACCTACCAGCAGACCTACTTCGTGATCGACGACTTCGCGCAGCTGTTCGACGCCACGCGCCCGGACTTCACGCCGATCTACGCCAGGCTGGCGCAGCGGCCGGCGCTGGCCGCGCGCAGCGTGCTGGAGAGTGACCGCGTCTTCACCCGCGGCACCGGTGAGGGCTGGGCCACCGACGCCGACATGTGACGCCGCGAGGCGTTTCACTCGCAGCATGCAGGTGCCCGCTCGTGACCGAAGGGAATCCCTTGTGCGCAGGCTCGTGCACACGAGGGCACGACTCGAACGCACCGCGCGATCCAGATATGACCACGCGACCCGGATATGGCGAGTGCGACCCGGATTTCCCTACGGCCGCGGCACCTCGCTGACTTTCAGCACCTGGGCAATGCGCTGTCCGTCCCAGCGGTAGATGAAGTGTTGCGCCTGCACGCAGCGCGCCACCACGTCGGGATAGAACGCGGCCACGCACTCGCCGCCGCGATGCCGCGCGCTGGCGTAGACGATACCGTTGGAGCCGGCGCTGCGCAGTCCGCGCGCCAGTGCCACGCTGGCGGTGTAGCTCGTGGCATCCTGTGCCGCCGCCCAGCCGCCGCGAATGTCGTGCAGCCTGGCATCGACCGCCGTGCGGTAGCAGCGCATCTGGACCCCGCAGGCAGGCTCGGCCGTGGCGGCCAGGAAGCGCTGGCGGTGGAATACGGTCTCCTCGATGGCCGTGGCGACGCTGTGCGCGGCGTAGAACACACCCCAGCTGCCGTCGGAAAAGCGGCTGCCTGCAGGATCGAGATGCGTGAATGCCGCCATGACCGGTGTGCTGCCCGGGCCGCTGACGCGCCGCGCTGCCGGCACCAGACGCAGCGCGCCCAGCACGTCGCGCAACCTCGGATTGGTCTCGGCTTCGAGCGCGAACAAGGCCTCGAGGTCGCCCGGATCGGCAATCCGGTCGAATACCCCGACCGGCGGGAAGCGGCTGGGTACGATGCGCCAGGCCTGGGTCCAGCGGATGCGTTTGACGGGTGGCAAGTGGGTGGGCATCGGCAATACGTTCCGCAACGGGGCAGTCATGGGACAAGACGGCAAGCGGGCGCGACGGCCGCGTTCCCGATTGGCGTCAAGCAGCGTGCCATCCGGACATCGAGGCCTGTCTCGCCGCGTGTTGTGAAGCATGCGTCCAGCTTGTCGCAGGCAGCGCGACCGGCGACGGGACGGCGTCACGTCATCCGCGCTGCGCGTCCAGGTATTGGCGCACCACGTACAGGTCGGCGACGTTGCCCGACAGCATGCGCTGCAGTGCCGACTGCCCGCCGAACAATGGTGCCTGGTTCGGCTTGGCCAGCCACGCATCCGCCTGCGCCGGATCCGGAAACAGGATCTGCAGCGATTTCCAGATGCCCAGCAGGTAGCTGATCCGCTCCAGCGTGTCGCGGCCCAGGGCGCCGTCCCTGTTGCGCTTCCATTTGTAGAACGTGGACTCCGGCGGCTCGCCCAGCAGCCTGCGCTGTTCCGCGACGCGCAGCTTCCACGCTTCCGCCATGCGGAAAAACGCGCGCAGGGCCGCTCCGGAAGTATCCGTCGCAGGCACAGGCGCGGTTTGGGTCAGCGAGTTCATATCTACTCTCAATAGAAACTTTCCTCAAAGGATACTACATGTAGACAGTCAGTGCTTCATGAGGGAATTTCCGCAGCATCGGGCAATGGGAAAGTATTACAGCCGATTCGGTACCTGCCGACGGTGACACCGCGGTCTCCGGCCTAGCATGGATGGGAATCCGGGCTGCGGGTGCCAATGGGGAGAGAGCCGTGCATCGATTCGCTCAACCGCACTGCGGTATTTTGGTCTCCGCCTTCCTCGCCCTTGCCCTGACCGGCTGCCAAACCACCATGACTGCGCCTCCTGCCAGCGAATCCGCCACGTCGTCGATGTTCCCGCTACGCTTCTCCGAACACGATTTCGCCGTGCACTGCTATAACACCTTGCGCTGCAAGGTGATCTACGCCGGTTACGATTTTCACCGCAGCGATGCGGACACGCCCTCGCCTGCTCCGCCTCCCGGTGATTATCCCCAGCACTGGCCCTACGCGGGATTTGCCGGCGTGCCGAACTTCCCGCCGCCGGCCGACGTGCGCTGGACTTCGCTGGACGGCGTGGCACATGCAGCCAAGGTGGACATTGGTGCAATTTTCAAGGACGAGCGCGCGCTCCACAACGTGCCGGATACGGAGATTCCCGAAGGCTCTTGGGGACGGGAGCCGCACATTTACCTCGAAGTGAACGACCGGACGATCAACGTCTATATGCAGTCCATCGTTTCCACGAAGACTGAGCAGATTCCGGGCAACAAGCACAGCAACTTCCGTGACGACGTGATCCTGGCCTGGACCCACACGTACTAATTCCCTGGCGCCATGGCCGACCCATCCGCCTTTCTTCCTGCCGGACCGCGTGATGAAGGGACCCGGACGTTCCTTGGGGATGCACGCATCCCGATCTACGCCGAAATCCAGCGTCAAGCCGACGACCTGGTGGCGCCCGTGTTCCTGCATGCCGGCAATCCGCATGAACGCTTGTTCGTCGCCGGGCTCGATGGCACCGGCAACGACTTCATCCACGATCCGCAGCACGCGACCAATGTCGGCTTGATCTACGACCAGCTTATCAGGGCCCCGGACAGCCGGATTTCAGCCCGATATATGGCGGGAACGGGCACCCAGGCGCAGTGGCTCACCCGAGTCACCGATGGCGTGCGCGGTTACACCGTCGATGAGCGCGCCGAACGGATGTACAAGATGTTCATCGAGCAGGCGAGGACATGGATTCAAGCGGATCCCCATGTCCAGATCAGTATCGCCAGTGTGGGTTTCAGTCGCGGCGGCGAGGAAGTGGCGCTGTTTGCCCGCATGGTGGCGGAGCGCGGTATCCAGGATCCAGCCGGAGTCATCTATACCTACGACGCACAAGGCCAGATCAAGCATGTCGAGTACACCAAACCGGCGTTGGTGGGCCCCGGCAAGATCGCGCAGGCCGTGGCCTTGTTCGATCCAGTGGGTACGGGGCAGCCGATGCACGAGAACCGGCGGTTGCCGTCGTCGGTGATTTCCGGTATCCAGCTCAATGCCATGGACGAGCATCGCCGCTTGTTCAAGCTGGACTACATCATCGACCCGGGTATCACGGCGGACGGCCGCTTTGCCGGCTTCGATCTGCCCGGAGCGCACAGTGATGTCGGGGGCGGCTATCTGTTGAATGGCCTGTCGAACCGCGCCGGGAATATAGGTATCGCCTACCTCAACGCGCTGAGCGATCGCCGCTACCTGCAGTCGCTGCCAGAGTTCGACGATCCGCAGCGCAACGTCGTCCACCGCTCGGAAGACGGCATGTTCCTGTATGGCGCGGACTACAAAGTCGATCGCGCCACGCCGGATGGCTACAACGAGGTGCTGGTGGACGAGCGGTTGGCGACCCGTCTTGGCGATGCGCGCAACGCGGAACCGCGTGACGAGGCGCTCAACGCCAGGTTTGAGCACCAAACGATCGCCCATGCCAGGCAAAACCCGGTGGTCGAACCGTACGCGCCGGTCACCGGTCCGCCAAGCGAGCTCGACAGGTTGATTGCGCGCTTGTATCAAGCCGCGCTGCACACCGACCCCAAGGCCATGGATGCGGCAGCTGCGGACTACTTGCGCACGCAACCGGGCCAGGCCTGGCAACAGCAGGTGTCACGCACGGTTCCGGCATTGCAGATATCCGATCTGGCAGGCCCAACCCGGCCATTGCCGCTGGCGCTGCAACACGGCACGGCTCAACAAATAGAAGCCCGGCCGGCACCAGTCATGTAGCGCCGGCATGCGTGCTCGTCGGCTGCAGCCGGTCGGTCCACGGCGTAGCCATCGGCATATTCACCAGGGGATCGAGATGGACGGCATCGACACCGAGGCACTCAAACAACTGGTATTGCAGCTGGCGACGATTGCCCGGCAACTCGATAGGCGCAGTGCACTGGCGGTGGAGCATGTGGATGCCAGCACGGCCGCACTCGACCGGGAACTGCACGCGCTGAGCGATGGCGCCGGGCGGTTTGCGCGCGAGGCCACGCAGGCCGTGGGCGCAGAGACCCGTGAGGCCATTGCCCAGGCGGCCGGCGGCGCGCTCGCCGCTTTCAATCGGCAACTCGAGACCAACGTTCAGGTCGTGCAGGCGGCAACGAACATCATGCAGGAGCAACGCCGTCACCTGCTCGCGGCCCGGCGCACGCTGACATGGCGTGCAGCCGGTGCCTTGCTGATCGGTTCGCTGCTGGCGGTGGGTGTTGCCAGCTATACGGGCTGGAGGGCCGTACAGCAAGTTCGCAGTGCGCAGTTTGCCCAGGACATCGTGCATGCCGCCCAAAGCGGTGCCTTGACCCGCTGTGGCAGTACGCTGTGCGTCAAGGCGGGCGAGCCGGTGCGGCGCTATGGCAAGAATCCGGCCTACGTGTTGATTGCCGAGTGAGCGACACCGGCCTGGTCCGGCACGCCTCATTTCCGAGCGCAGCGGTCACATGGCGCCTATCGTCATTCCGCCTGACCGGCTGCCAGCGCGGCATCGGCAGCCGCAGCACGCTGCCACGCCGGGCGGGAAGTCACCCGGTCGATATAGGCGCGGATCACCGGCAGCTCCGGCACCAGCTTGAACATCGTGGTCCAGTTCAATGCCGTGCCCCACAGCACGTCCGCGGCACTGAAGGTCTCGCCCAGCAGCCATGGGCCGTGCCCGAGCTGGTCGGTCAGTGTCTTCAGCATGGTGTCGAAATCGCCGTAGGGCGAGGTCGATGGCGCCGCAGGTGCGTGCTGCAGCGAGCGGTCGACGATGGCCGGCTCGAAGCACGAGCCGTAGAACACCATCCAGCGCAGGTAGGGGCCGCGGAGCGGATCGCCGATGGCCGGCGCCAACCCCGTCTGGGGATACAGGTCGGCGAGGTAAATGAACACTGCCGGCTGCTCCGTGACCAGCGCCTCGCCGTGGCGGATGGCCGGCACCTTGCCCATCGGATTGATGGCCAGGTACGGCGCCTCGCGCTGTTCCCCGCGCTTGAGGTTCAGTACGTGCAAGTCGTAGTCCGCTCCCAGCTCCTCGAGCAGGGCACGCGTGCCACCCGAGCGGCTGTTGGGTGCGTGATAGAAAGTGACGCGGGGCGACAGGCTCATGGTCTGGGTCCGGTGGCGAGGGTCGATTGATCGTCAGGGATATCGGCTGGCGGCGCAAGCCGCACGTGCATGTCGCGCCATATGGGCAAAGTGCTTGCCGTGCCCACCGTCAACCCGGTAGCCCGGCCCGTGTGCCTCAACCTTGCCCGCGGACGCGTGCCCTGTGGCTGCGCCGCCACCAAAGCAGGATCAGCAGGGCTGCCAGTAGCCCGGCAGCGGCCCACAGGCTGCCCTGGCCGCGGCGTATCCACATCACCAGCCAGGCATGGTTGCTGGCACCGAAATAGCCCAGATACACCCAGACCGGTACGCTGATCAGCGCGGCCATGGTGTCGATCAACAGGAAACGCGGGAACGAGATCCGGTGCGTGGTTCCTGCGGTGACATAGATGGTGGTGCGCATGCCGGGCAGGAAGCGCGCCGCGAACAACACCCGGTTGCCATAGCGGTGGAACTTCTCCTGCACCGCAAGGTAGCGCGCCGGCGTCAGCACACGCGCAATCGGCCGCCACGTCAACATGCGCGCGCCGTAGTAGTGGCCGAGCAGGAAAATGGCCGAATCCCCAAGCAGCACGCCGAACAAGGTCATGGCGCACATGACGTGCACGTTGGCGTAGCCGAGTCCGGCTATGACGCCGCCGGCAACGAGGGTGATGTCCTCCGGCAGCGGCAGGCCGGCGCCACAGATCATCAGCGCGATGAACACCGCCGTATAGCCGTTCTGGGTGAACAGGTCGACCAGCGTGTCAAGCAGGTCCATGGCGGTTCCACATCACGGCGTCATGGCCAGGTCGCCATGCCTGGTCAGGCAGGCCAGGCAGGACGCGCACGCCGGCGACGCTGCGGGGATGGTCGAGGCGGAATTCATGGTGCGGGATGCGGGGCGGCGCGTGCCGCCAGCAATTGCCGCAGCTCGAGCTTTTCGGCAGCGTCCAGTTCGCCGCTGCGGCTCTTGCCGGTAAGCTCGCTGCGCCGCTGGGCCGACGCCTGATCACACATGCGTTGCAGCGCCTCGTGGAATTCGACCGCCTGGATCGATGCATCGCCAATGCTGCCGCGACCAGCCAGTTCCTGCAACACGCCGTATTCGGGACGACCGGCGAAACGTTCAACCAGCATCGCGGCATTGGCATCGGGCCGGAAACGGGCCAGATCCAGCAGTTCGGCGAGCACGCCCACGCCGGGCTTGTCCAGGGCCAGGAAGGCGTAAGGCGCGGCCACCTGGCTTGCCAGTTCGGGTTGGGCGAGCAGCAGGGTGATGGCGCTGCGCACCAGGCTGCGCTCGACGGTCCGGCGCGCGACCGGGGCGCGGGCGGTCACCGCGTGGCGGCGTTGCCCGCGGACGCCGGAGCGCTTCTCCAGTTCCTGTTCCAGCAAGTCGCGGAATGCGCCGTCCGGCAGCCGGGCAAGCAGGGGCCGGGCGCGCTCCGCAAGCCGGGCCCGGCCATCGAGGCTGCCGGTGTCGACATCCCGGCCGAGCTCAGCGAACAAGTACTCGGACAGCGGGGTGGCCTCGTCCAGCCGCCGTTCGAATCCGGTCCTGCCTTCCTTGCGGACCAGCGAATCCGGATCCTCGCCTTCGGGCAGGAACAGGAAATAGGCCTGGCGCCCATCCCGCAGCTTGGGCAGGGCGGCCTCCAGCGCCTTCCACGCGGCGGCGCGCCCGGCCCGATCGCCATCGAAACAAAACACCACGTCCGGGGCGGCACGAAACAGTGTTTCCGCATGTTCGGCCGTGGTCGCCGTGCCCAGGGTGGCGACCGCAATCGGCAGCTCCGCCTGGTGCAGGGCAATCGCGTCCATATAACCCTCGACGACCACGATCCGCGCCAGCTGGCGGTTCGCCTGGCGTACCTGCCACAGGGCGAAGAGCTCGCGGCCCTTGTGGAACAGCGGCGTCTCCGGCGAATTGAGGTACTTGGGCCCCGTGCCTTCGCGCGCCTGGGGTGCGTTCGCTTGCGGATCCTCTGACACCGGAGGCGCGCTGGAAATTATCCTGCCGCCAAAGGCGATCACCCGCCCGCGACGGTCGAGGATGGGGAACATCAGGCGCTCGCGGAAGCGGTCGAAGTTCCGTCCGCGATCGCCACCGGCCACCATGCCGGCCTCGGTCAGCAGCTGCATGCGCCGTGCATTGTGGCCAAGCGCCTTGATCAGGCCATCGAAACCAGGCGGTGACCAGCCCAACCGGAAGCGTTCGATGATCTCGGCCGACAGGCCGCGCCCGGTGCAGTAGGCCTGGGCCGCGGCACTGCGCGGCAGCTCGCCGGCGTACCAGTTTGCGGCTGCGTCGAGGAGCTGGTACAGGTCGGTCTTGTCCTCACGCGGCCCGTCGCGGCGGCTTTCGCGGGGCACTTGCAGGCCCACGCTCTGCGCCAGTTCCTCGACCGCGTCGGGAAATTCCAGACGGTCGTACTCCATGAGGAACTTGATCGCGGTGCCGTGGGCGCCGCAGCCGAAGCAGTGATAGAACTGTTTGGTGGGGCTTACCGAGAACGACGGCGAGCGCTCGTCATGGAAAGGGCAGCACGCCATCCATTCGCGCCCGGCCCGCTTGAGCGGCAGCCGTCGCTCGATCACCTCGACGATGTCGACGCGGACCAGCAGGTCGTCAATGAAGCTGTCCGGAATCAGGCCACCCATGGGCCCATTCTACTGGAGCGGGCTGAGCCGCCACCTTACGGTCTAGAACAAATGCAGGATGCCGATCACGGCGAGTATCGCGAGTACCAGCAGGATCAGGAAAATGACGAAGAGTACCTTGGCGACCATGGCGGTGAAGCCGGAAAGACCGGCAAAGCCCAGCCAGCCCGTCAGCAGCGAGATGATCGCGAAAATGATGACCCATTTCAGCACGGCACTACTCCTGCAGTGGCGGTAGTCGTAGGAAATGCGCGGGATCAGGTCTTGTAGCCGTGCTGGCGTGAACGCAATGGATAGATGGCGCATTCCGGCGGGACGGCAGGTGACGTCCGCGGGAAGCCCTGTCGGCCGGAGCGGCCGCGGCGGCCTATTCCGCCAGCCGGGCCTTGATCCGTGCCGATACCGCGGCCATGTCGGCCCGTCCGGCCGCCTGGACCTTTACCGCGCCGACCACCTTGCCCATGTCGCGCGGTGAGCTGGCGCCGGTAGCGGCGATGGCGGCGGTGATCAGGGCATCGATCTCGGCGTCGTCGAGCTTGGGCGGCAGGTAACCCTCGATGACCCGCATTTCCGCGCGCTCGACCTCGGCCAGGTCTTCGCGACCGGCCGCGCTGTACTGCTGGATCGAGTCGCGGCGCTGCTTGAGCATCTTCTCCAGCGTGGCGAGCACCATGGCGTCGGTCTGCTCGACGCGCTCGTCGACTTCGTGTTGCTTGATCGCAGCCAGCATCAGCCGGATCACGCCCAGGCGCGGCTTGTCGCCTGCACGCATGGCGGTCTTCATGTCTTCGACGAGTTGTTGCTTGAGCGTCATGGGAAGCCTCTGCGGGACTACAACGGAATGTCGCGTCAGCGCAAGCGCGGAAACGACAAAGCCGGCGTCACTTTACAGCAACACCGGCTTGCGGCCCGATGGGCAAAACTGGCAAGGGCGCTGTCGCGCCAGGATGGTTCTGGTCGCAGCCACTGGGCGAG
The DNA here is from genome assembly GCA_017305055.1 of Lysobacterales bacterium. Lineage (GTDB taxonomy): Bacteria > Pseudomonadota > Gammaproteobacteria > Xanthomonadales > Rhodanobacteraceae > Rhodanobacter. The sequence goes on along the minus strand of JAFKMZ010000007.1, from coordinate 8,556 downwards.
CCGTTGGCTCGGCCCGGGCGACTCAATACATCCGGGTCTTGCGGGAAACGTCTCGCGACAGGCGGCGCAGGTGCCGCTTCACTGCGGCAGCGCGCTTGCGCTTGCGCTCCTGGGTCGGCTTTTCGTAGAACTCGCGCTTGCGCGTTTCCGCGAGGATGCCGGCCTTTTCGCAGGTGCGCTTGAAACGCCGCAAGGCGATCTCGAACGGTTCGTTCTCGCGGACTTTGACGTTGGGCATGAAGACTCCGGGTGGTAACCTTCCGCACTTGCGGAAATTCAGTGGGACGAAGCCGGTCATTGTACTGTGGATAACACCGATTTTTCAAAGCCCAGGGCATTGAAACCCGTATTGGGCATCGAAACCTCCTGTGACGAGACGGGTGTGGCTGTCGTGCGCTGGGAGCCGGAGGCCCCGGGGCGCGGCCTGCTGGCCCACAACGTGTACAGCCAGATCAAGCTGCACGCCGATTACGGCGGGGTGGTACCGGAACTGGCCAGCCGCGACCATGTGCGCAAGCTGCTGCCGCTGGTACGCCGCACCCTGGCCGATGCCGGGCTTGGGCTGGAGGATCTGGGCGGAGTGGCCTACACCGCTGGTCCCGGCCTGGTCGGCGCCTTGCTGGTGGGGGCCTGTGCCGGGCGGGCGTTGGCCTGGGGGCTCGGCGTTCCGGCCCTCGGCGTGCATCACATGGAAGGTCACCTGCTGGCACCGTTGCTGGAGGACGACCCGCCCCAGCCGCCGTTTGTGGCCCTGCTGGTGTCGGGCGGCCATTCCATGCTGGTCGCGGTGGAGGCGATCGGTGCCTACCGCATCCTCGGCGACACGCTGGACGACGCCGCCGGCGAGGCGTTCGACAAGACCGCCAAGATGATGGGCCTGCCCTATCCCGGCGGCCCGATGCTCGCCAAGCTGGCCGAGCAAGGCACGCCCGGCAGGTTCCACTTTGCCCGTCCCATGACCGACCGGCCAGGCCTCGATTTCAGCTTTTCCGGCTTGAAGACCCAGGTGCTGCTGGCCTGGCAGGCCAGCGACCACAGCGAGCAGACGTGCAAGGATGTGGCCTGCGGCTTCGAGGAGGCCATCGTGGCCACGCTGATCATCAAGTGCCGGCGCGCGCTGCGGGCCGCCGGCGCAACCCGGCTGGTGATTGCCGGCGGCGTCAGCGCCAATCGACGATTGCGTCGCGAGCTGGCTGTGGCGGCGGAGCAGGATGGGTTCCGCGTGTACTTCCCCCGTCCCGCGTTCTGCACCGACAACGGCGCCATGATCGCCCTGGCCGGTGCCATCCGCCTGGCCAGCGGACAGCATCAGGACGCCACCGTGCCGGTCTACCCTCGCTGGGATTTGCAGAGCCTGCCCGCGGCGTAGCGCGGGAACCGGTTTCAGGAAACCGGTGTCAGGAGCGCAGGCCCACACCGCGCCTGAGCAGGTGCAGGGCGACGATCCACAGCACCACGACGAAGCCGAGCATCACGGCGAAGGCAATCGGCACGTTGACGTCGGTGATGCCGAGCACGCCGTAGCGGAAGGCATTGACCATGTACAGGATCGGGTTGGCGCGGGAGATGGCCTGCCACGGCTCGCCCAGCATGTGGATCGAGTAGAACACGCCGCCCAGGTAGGTCAGCGGGGTCAGGATGAACGTGGGCACCAGGGCGATGTCGTCGAACTTGGTGGCGTACACCGCGTTGATGAAGCCGGCCAGTGAGAAGATGATCGCGCCGAGCAGCACCGAGGCAAAGGTGATGAATGGATGCTGGATATCCAGGCTGGTGAAGAACAGCGCGATGCCCAGCACGATGACGCCGACCGCCAGGCCGCGCACCACGGCGCCGACCACGTAGCCGCTCAGGATCACCCAGTTCGACATCGGCGACACCAGCATTTCCTCGACCGCGTGGCTGAACTTCAGGCCGAAGAACGAGCTGGTGATGTTGGCGTAGCTGTTGGTGATGATGCTCATCATGACCAGGCCGGGCACGATGTATTGCATGTAGGTGAACCCGCCTTCGATCGAGCCGATGCGGCTGCCGATGAGCTTGCCGAAGATCACGAAGTACAGCGTCATGGTGATCGCCGGCGGGATCAGCGTCTGCGTCCAGATGCGCAGGATGCGCGCGATCTCGCGGCGGATCAGCGTGCGCAGGCCGACCAGGTTCGCATCCAGGTGGCTCGGCCGCGGCGCCCGGGTGTCCGCCGCCGGCGGGGCGGCTGCAGCCCGGGCTTCGCCGGGTTCAGGCATGGGCCGGCTCATGCGGCTTTCTGCCGTTGGTCTTCCACCAGGCGCATGAACAGTTCCTCGAGGCGGTTGGTCTTGTTGCGCATGGAAGTCACCATGATCCCGCCGGCGGTCAGCTCGGCGAACATCGAGTTGAGGTCGTGCGCGCGGGACATCTCGGCTTCCAGGGTCTGCTCGTCGCGCCGGCGCAGGACGACACCGTCCAGGGTGGGCAGCACCTCGGGCATGGCGGCGACGTCGAGCACGAAGGTCTCCTTGTCGAGCTTGGCCAGCAGGCGGTGCATGCTGGTGTTCTCGATGATCGTGCCGTAGTCGATGATGGCGATGTTGCGACAGAGCTTTTCCGCCTCCTCGAGGTAATGCGTGGTGAGGATGACGGTGGTGCCGGCCTGGTTGATGGCGCTGACGAACTCCCACATGGAGCGGCGGATCTCGATGTCCACGCCCGCGGTCGGTTCGTCCAGGATCAGCAGCTTCGGCTCGCTCATCATCGCGCGGGCAATCATCAGGCGACGCTTCATGCCGCCGGAGAGCTCGCGCGACGGCATCCTGGCCTTGTCCCACAGGCGCAGTTCGCGCAGGTATTTCTCCGCCCGCTTCACCGCGAGCTTGCGCGGGATGCCATAGAAGCCGGCCTCGTTCACGCAGATGTCGAACAGGCTTTCGAACTGGTTGAAGTTGACTTCCTGGGGTACCAGCCCGATCAGCCGCATGGCTGCGCTGCGCTCGCGCTGCACCGACACGCCAAACACCTGCGCGTCGCCGCTGCTGGCATTGACCAGGGAGGAGAGGATGCCGATCAAGGTCGATTTGCCGGCACCGTTCGGGCCCAGCAGCGCAAAAAAATCGCCTTGCTGCACGGTGAGGCTGATGCCTTTCAGGGCCTCGACGCCGTTGCTGTAGGTCTTGCGCAGGTTGTCTACCACCAGGGCGGGAGTTGCGGTCATGAAGGAAACCAGGGACAGGGGAACGGAATGCCGAACAGCAGGCGTGCCAAGGCCATCTCCGGCCTGGCCGCCCCGCCGGCGTGCAGCCCGCGAATGACGTGCATTATCGCGCCAGGCTGCGGCTTTGCATCGGGATCAGCGTCTGGCCGCGATGATCCCGGGCCGGGTTACAGCTTGGCGCGCCGGCCGTGGCGCATCTGCCGCTGGTGCCTTGGCTGTTGCCGGTAGCCGCCGCAAAGGCGCTTAGTATAACTTGCGTCGCGGCGTGCCGACCCCAGGGGCGCGGGCTTGAAGCCGGGCATCGGAGCAACCACTTCACTACGCAATGCTTGCGCGCGGCGAGCCGGGATTTTCACGGGAACACAATCCATCCATGGTCGAACATTTCCAACTCAAGCTCGTCAACGGCTACATGCTGGCGCCAAACGTACGTCACCTGAGCTTCGCGCGCGCCGATGGTCAGCCCTTGCCGCTGGTGCCTGGGCAATTCCTGCAGGTGCATTTTGCCTATCCCGACGGTACGGCAACCAAGCGCAGCTATTCGGTGGCGACGGTCGGCGATGGCGTGTCGCCGATCGACCAGGTTGAAATCGCAGTCAGCTATGTGGACGGTGGCGCCGCCACGCAGTTGCTGGCCAATTTGCCCATTGGCGGTCTGATCGACGCCAGCGGGCCGTACGGGCGCTTTTCCCTGCAGGCCAATGACGCCAATCGACGCTATCTGCTGGTGGCCACCGGTACCGGGGTGACGCCGTATCGCGCCATGCTGCCGCAGATGGAGAAGCTGCTTGCCTCCGGCGAGCGCGAGGTGGTGCTGGTGTACGGGGCACGCAACGAGCGCGAGTTGCTGTACGGCGAGCAGTTCGAGGCCTTTGCCGAGACCCATCCCGGCTTCACGTTCTACAGCTGCCTGAGCCGCGAGGCGCGGGCCACGCCACGCCCGCGGGATCGCTGTGGTCATGTCCACCAGGTGCTGGCGGAGCTGCAGCCGCATGCCGAGCATGACATTGCGTACCTGTGCGGGAACCCGGAGATGGTCGACCAGGCGTTCACCGCCCTGAAGGAAGCCGGCCTGCCGGTGGCGCACATCCGCCGCGAGAAATACGTCTCCTCGCGCTGAAGCGCCTGTCACAAATGGATTGGTGGATTGGCGACGCCGCGCCAAGCCTCCTGCCTGGCCACAATGTGGCCGCCGAGCGCCGAGCAAACGCCAAGTGCTGGAAATGGGCATGGGGCCTGCGTGCGCGTCGTACCTGTCACACTTGGCGGCATCGGCTGGGCTGCGGCGTGGCGGAGCTGCTTGCCGGCGTTCGTCCGCCACCGTGCATGCCGGAATGGCGGTCGACGCCCGCGCGGGCGTGTCGGCCGCGGACCCGGATGGTGGTGGTACGGAGGGTGGGCATGGCATTGAAAGCATCGCTCGGCATGGGCCTGTTGGCTGCCCTGCTGCTGCCGGTTGCCGGCGCGAGGCAGCAAGACCCGGCCAAGAGCGCCTCGCCGCTGGCGGTGGCATCGTCGGCCCGCAGCCTGCCGCCACATTCGACTGCAGCCAACGGTGCCGCCGCCGTTCCCGCCAAACCGGCAACCTGGCGCCTGGGGCGATTGACCCTCACCGCCTGTGAGCTCGCTCAGCCGCACAGCGGGCTCAGCACACCGGCCTGGTGCGCGAAGTTTCCGGTGCCGGAGAACCGCGCCGACCCGCGCAGCCGCAGGATCGAGCTGAACCTAGCGGTGCTGCGTTCCAGCTCGCCGGTGGCAGACCCGGACATGCTGGTATTTCTTGCCGGTGGGCCGGGACAGGCGGCCACCGAGTCGGCGCGGATCATCGCTCCGGTATTCGGACCACTGTTGGCGCACCACCACGTCTTGCTGCTCGACCAGCGTGGCACCGGCGGGTCCAATGCGCTGGACTGCCCCGAGCACGACGAGGCGCAGGCGGCCGATGCCGGTACCAGCTTCGACGTGGTCACGGTGCGTCGCGCGGCGCTGGATTGCCTGGCGACGGTGAGCCGCCATGCCGATCCGCGCTACTACACCACCACGGCGGCGGTGCAGGATCTGGAGGATGTGCGTCGCGCGCTGGGTGGGCCAAGCTTCGACCTGGTAGGGGTGTCCTACGGCACGCGGATGGCCCAGCAGTACCTGCGCGCGTTTCCGGATTCCGTGCGCAGCATGGTGCTGGACAGCGTGGTGCCCAATTCCCTGGTGCTCGGGGAAAGCTTCGCCAGCGACCTGGAGGCGGCGCTGCATGCGCTGTTTTCCCGCTGCACGGCCGAGCCGGCTTGCGCCAGGCAGTTCGGGGATCCGCAGCAGACACTCACGCAGCTGCGCGATGCCTTGCGCGCCAACCCGCACCTGGTGACGTATCGCGATCCGCAAACCTACCAGAGCTCGCAGCAGATGCTGGACGAGGACCTGCTGGCCAGCGTGGTGCGCATGTTTTCCTACACGCCGGCCACCGCTGCCCTGTTGCCGCTGTCCATCGATTCGGCAGCGCACGGCGATGTCGGCCCGCTGCTCGGCCAGGCGAAGATCCTGTCCGGCGACCTGACCGAGCTTGCCGGTAGCGGCATGCAGTATTCGGTGATCTGCAGCGAGGATGCGGATTTGTACCGACCTCGGCCGCAGGATGCCGACACGTTGCTGGGTACGCATCTGGTCGATGCGCTCAAGACGATTTGCTCGGTGTGGCCGAAGGGTACGCGTCCGGTGGATTTTCATGCCCCGCTGGTCAGCGCCAAGCCAAGCTTGCTGCTGGCTGGCCAATACGATCCGGTGACGCCACCGCGCTACGCGCAGGAAGTGGCCGGGCACCTCGCCGATGCCCGCGTGCTGGTGCTCAGGGGCCAGGCACACAGCGTGATGGCGGCCGGCTGTGCCCCCGAGCTGATCAAGCAGTTCATCCAGAAGCTCGACCCCAAGGGCCTGGACGCAAGCTGCCTGGATCGCCTGCAGCCGACGCCGATCTTCCTCAATTTCAACGGGGCCTTGCCATGATCGAGGTGCGCGCGCTGCACAAGGCATTTGGCGACGTGGTCGCGGTCGACGAGGTGAGCTTCCTTGCCCGTGACGGCGAGATCACCGGCCTGCTGGGGCCGAACGGCGCCGGCAAGACCACCTGCCTGCGCATGCTGTACACGTTGATGGTGCCAGACCGCGGACAGGTGCTGGTCGATGGCCTGGATGCGGCCGTGGACCCGCTGGGCGTACGCCGCCGCCTGGGTGTCCTGCCCGACGCCCGCGGCTTGTATACGCGCCTCACCGCACGCGAGAACATCGAGTATTTCGGGCGCCTGCACGGCATGCCGGAGACTGAGCTCGGTGCGCGCGCGGAAGCGTTGATCCACGCCCTGGGCATGGAGTCGATCGCCGACCGGCGTGCCGCCGGGTTCTCCCAGGGTGAGCGGGTCAAGACCGCGATTGCGCGCGCCCTGGTCCACGACCCGCACAACGTGATCCTGGACGAGCCCAGCAATGGCCTGGACGTGATGGCCACGCGGGCGCTGCGCCAGTTCATGCGCGGGTTGCGCGCCGAGGGCTGCTGCGTGCTGTTTTCCAGCCATGTGATGCAGGAAGTCGCCGCCTTGTGCGACCGCGTGGTGATCATGGCCCGCGGCCGGATCGTGGCCGACGCGGCGCCGCAGGCCCTGCGCGAACAGACCGGCGCGGCCAGCCTGGAAGACGCTTTCGTGGAGCTCATCGGCAGTGGTGAGGGATTGGCGGCATGAGCGCCGTGGCCGGAACGCCGCGCCGCCGGTCCACGGTGTTCACCGTGCTGGTCAAGGAAGTGCGCGAAAACCTGCGCGACCGGCGCACCCTGGTCAGTGCCTTCGTCACCGGGCCACTGCTTGGACCGTTGTTTTTCGTCATGCTGATCGTGGTCATGGTGAACCAGCAGCTGGACAAGGCCACGCAACCGCTGCCGGTGCCGGTGATTGGCGCGACCTACGCCCCGCATGTGGTCGAGGCGCTCGAGGCCGGCGGCATCGAGCCGCGGCCTGCCGTGGCGGATCCCGCCCGCGCCGTGCGCGACCAGGACGCCGACGTGGTGGTGCGCATCGCCCCGGATTACCCGCAGGCCTGGAGCCGCGGCGAACCGGTACAGGTCGAGGTGTTCTTCGACTCCTCGCGCCGCGACGCCGCCACCGCGGTGGCGCGGGTGACCCAGCTGATCGACGCCTATGCCCGCCAGCAGGGCGCCATGCGCCTGGTGGCGCGCGGCATGTCGCCGGTCCTGGCCACGCCGGTGGTGGTGGCCAGGCGCGACCAGGCGACGCCGCAGGCACGCGCGGTGCTGCTGCTCAACATCCTGCCGTACTTCTTCGTCCTTACCATCCTCATGGGCGGCATGTATCTGGCCATCGACCTGACCGCCGGCGAGCGCGAGCGCCAATCATTGGAACCGCTGTTTGCGAACCCCGTGCCGCGCTGGCAGATCCTGGCCGGCAAGCTCCTGGCCATTGCCGCGTTTTCCCTGGCCAGCCTGCTCCTGTGTCTGCTGGTCTTCGCACTGGTCGGGCGCCTCGTGCCGGCCGACAAGCTGGGCATGGAGGTCGACCTGGGCTGGCACTTCGCGGCCTTCGTCCTGCTGTTGCAGGTACCGATGGTGGCCTTGTTTGCCGCCCTGCAATCCCTGGTCGCCGCCTTTGCCAAGAGCTTTCGCGAGGCGCAGACCTATCTCTCGCTGCTGATGATGGTGCCGATCATTCCCAGCGTGCTGCTGATGGCCTTGCCGGTGAAACCGCAGGCATGGATGTACCTGGTGCCTCTGCTCGGCCAGCATCTGGGCATCCTCGACCTGCTGCGCGGCGGGGAGATTGGCGCCGCCCACCTGGGCTTGTGCCTGGCCGGCACCAGCCTGGCAGCCGTGGCCGCGGTGCTGGTGACGGCGCACCTGTATCGCTCGGAGAAACTGGCGATCTCGGCCTGAGCCCGACGGTCGGTCGGTGCCCGGGCGTGTGCGGCGCTGCCGGCGTGCCACGTCACCGCATCGACGCGTGGCCGGTGCTCAGTGCCCCATGCGGTCGATGCCGATGAACTGCAGGAATTCCACCCGCGTGCGCGGATCGTCGCGGAACACGCCGAGCATCTGGCTGGTGACCATCGACACGCCGCGCTTGTGCACGCCGCGCGTGGTCATGCACTCGTGGCTGGCGTCGATCACCACGGCCACGCCGGCCGGATGCAGGTTGTCCTGGATGCACTGGGCGATCTGCGCGGTGAGCTTTTCCTGCACCTGCATGCGTTTGGCGTAGGCATCGACCACACGGGCGAGTTTGCTGATGCCGACCACGCGGTTGGTCGGCAGGTAGCCGACGTGGGCGCGGCCGATGATGGGCGCCAGGTGATGCTCGCAATGACTCTCGAAA
>JAFKMZ010000100.1 GCA_017305055.1 Lysobacterales bacterium | reverse complement strand
CGCCGCGGCTGGGCACGTCCGTGTCGATGCAGGTGAGCACGAATGAGCGCGTGCCCTCGGGCGCACCCTTCCACGCAAGGTGCGGGCTGCGGTTGTCCGACAGGGCGAACGGTGCGGCCACCTTGCCGAACGCGAATTCGCTGGGGATGGCCTGGCCATCGGCAAAGTTGTCACTGCGCAGCTGCATGATGTGTCCTCTAAGGTGACCAGCACACCCCGAGCGTATACCAAGGCACGCGACGCTACACTTCGTCCACACGCCGCGCGACAACAGGGGCAGGCATGAGCGAGCTGGAAGACCTCACCACGCTGGTGCGCGCGGCGACGCCGCTGCTGGTGATCGAGACCGTGGACGAACAGCGCGTGATCGACTGCTTCCGCCACGTGATCGGGCGGGCGCTGCATCCGCTGTGGCGGTGGACGCTGACCGACGGCCTGCAGCGGCTGGATTTCGCCCAGGCCGAGAGCATCGCCCCGGACGCCACCACTACGCTCGATGCCATCCGCGCCGCCAGCGAGCGCGGTATCTACCTGCTGTTCGATTTCCACACCCTGTTGCGCTATGCCATGAGCCAGCGCCAGCTGCGCGAGATCGTGCAGCGCCAACGCTGCGCCGCGCACACCATCGTACTGGTCGGCGCCAAGGTGGAACTGCCCGAGGAACTGGAAGCGCTAGCCCTGCGCGTGCCACTGGCGCTGCCCGACCTGAAGGAGCTGGCCGGCATCCTGCGCGGCGAAGCCCTGGCCTGGCAGAACGACCAGGGTCGGCGGCTGGATGTCGACAACGAGACGGCGCGCACCCTGGTGCGCAACCTGGTCGGCCTGTCGCGGCCCGACGCGCGGCGCATCGTGCGCAAGCTGATCTACAACGACGGCGCGCTCGACCGCGCCGACCTGCCGCTGCTGCTGCAATCGAAGTTCGACCTGCTCAACCGCTCCGGCCTGCTGCATTACGAGTACGCCACTGCCGGCTTCGCCGACGTCGCCGGCATCGGCCGCGTGCGCGAATGGGTGCAGCGCCGGCGGGCGGTGTTCCTCGCCGCCGACCCGGACCCGGCGCTCGATCCACCGCGCGGCCTGCTGCTGCTCGGTGTGCAGGGTTGCGGCAAGAGCCTGGCAGCCAAGGCCATTGCCGGCGGCTTCGGCGTGCCACTGGTGCGGCTGGATTTCGGCACGCTGTACAACAAGTACCAGGGCGAGACCGAGAAGAACCTGCGCGATGCCCTGGCCAGCACCGGGCTGCTGGTGCCGTGCGTACTGTGGATCGACGAGATCGAGAAAGGTCTGGCGAGCGGCGGGGACGACGGCGGCGTGTCCCGCCGGGTGCTCGGCTACCTGCTGACCTGGATGGCCGAACGCAAGGCCAGGGTGTTCGTCGTGGCCACGGCCAACGCGGTGCACGAACTGCCGGCCGAGCTGCTGCGCAAGGGCCGCTTCGACGAGATCTTCTTCGTCGACCTGCCGAACGCTGGCGTGCGCGGGGAAATCTTCGCCCTGCACCTGGGCCGGCGCAAACTCGACCCGGCCGCGTTCGACCTGGTCGCCCTCGCCGCTGCCAGCGAAGGTTTCTCCGGTGCGGAAATCGAGCAGACCATCGTCAGCGCGCTGTATGACGCGGCCGGCAATGGCACGCCGGTCGACCAGGCCACCCTGCTCGCTGCACTGCAGCAGACACGGCCACTGTCGGTGCTGATGCACGAGCAGGTCGCCGTGCTGCGCGCCTGGGCCCAAGATCGCTGCGTGGCCGCCGATTGACTGCCCGGTGCGGTATGCCGCGTGCCGAACCTGGCGTCCGAAGCCTGCAGGCAGCCTCGACGGACGGCGACCGTCGCTGGTGGCAGCGGTGGCCGGGGGCAGGCACGGTTCACATCCTGCGCGCTACCCTCGCCGCATGTTGGATGACGACCACCGGAAAGCACCCGTGGCGCCAGCCGCGCGGACGCCGGGCCGCGGCACCGTGCCGAGTGGCAAGCCGTGGAGGCTGCTCTGCCTGGTGCTGGCCGCCACGCTTGCGGCCTGCGGCGAGAGCGCACCCGAGACACCGACGCAGGCGGGCAAGGCTGCCGCACCTGCCACGGTTGCCCCTGCCGCCACGCCCGCGCCCGCGCGTGCCGGCTCCAGCGCCAGATCCAGCAGCGCCGCCGCGCCGGCAGCAGCCGCCTCGACGTTCAAAGTCCACAGCGTCACCCTGGGCAGCGCGGTCGACGAAGCGCAGCACATCAGCGCACCGGCCACGCATTTCGCCCCGGACGACAAGACCATCTACGCCAGCGTGGCCAGCACCGGCAGCACCGCCGGCATCGCGCTCAACGCGCGCTGGCATTACCTGGAAGGTGCCGGCCAGCTGATCAGCAGTGTCACCCAGCGCCTGGCCAGCGACGGCCCGGCCACCACCACGTTCACCCTGCACAACCCCGACCTGTGGCCCGAGGGCAAGTACGACGTGCAGATTTCCGTCGACAGCAAGCCAATCACCACCCGCACCTTCACCATCGGCAAGTAGGAACCCGCAAGCGGGCCCTACCATTAAGTGGCGCGCAGGCGCTGGCGCAGGCCACCAGCGCGGCGCACCGGCGTGGCGATGGCCGCTTCCAGTGCGGCATCCGTGGCCCACAGCTCCAGCACCTGCCTGGCCCGCGAGGCACCGGTGTACAGCAGCTGGCGCGACAGGATGCGGTTGTCGGCCTCCGGTGGCAGCAGCAGGGCCACGTGGTCGTATTCGGAGCCCTGGCTCTTGTGGATGGTGAGCGCAAACCCGCCCTCGTGTGGCGGCAGGCTGGATGGTGCGAACGCCCGCACGCGGCGGGGGTTGCCGCCGGAGGTGTCATCGGGTGCAGCCGGCCGCGGCTCCGGCGCGGACGATGCGGCGACCTCGAACCACACCCACAATTGGCCGTCCGTATCCAGCAGGCATATGCCAAGGTCACCGTTGAACAGGCCGGCGACGGCATCGTTGCGCGTGATCAGGACGGCCCGCCCGGGATACCAGGTGGCACCGGCATAGCCGTCCATACCACCGCCCAGCGTATGCTCGATTGCCGCATTGACCTGGCGGGAACCAAATGGCCCTTCGCGCAGGGCGCAGAGCAGTTGCCGCCGGCGCAGGGCATCGAGGGCCGCCAGCACCCGGTCGTCGCAACCGGCGGGTACGGCGCGGTCGGCGCCACTGGCGCGAAGCACCTCGCGCAAGCGGCGGCACCACCCATGCAAGGCCTGGCGCAGGTCGTGTTCATCCGCCACCGCCCGGCGCGGCGCGGCGGCGCCGGCACCTTGCCAGGCTGCCGCAAACGCGGCCGGATCACCATGCAGGATCGCGCGGTGGATGGCCACCAGGGCGCCCTGGGCGCGGAAGCTGTGCTCGAGGCGCACCAGCTCGGGCGCGCGATCGGCCTCCAACGCCTGCACCAGGTCGAGCAGCACCGAGCCGGTGTCGACCGAGGTGAGCTGATCGGCATCACCAACGAGAACCAGGGTGGCATCCGGGCGCATGGCATCGAGCAGCGCACGCAGCAGGGCCAGGTCGACCATCGAGGCCTCATCCACCACCACGATATCCGCCGGCAAGGGGTCGCCGGTGTGATGACGGAAGCCGCCGGCACGCCCGCGACTGCCGAGCAGCCGATGCAGGGTGCCCGTCTCCGCCTGCAGCACGTATTCCAGATTCGCCAGCCACGGCGCCGGCAGCGGCGGCGCCGCGCGCCCACGCCAGTCGCGCGCGCCATCGCGCAAGGCCGCAGACAGGCGCTGCGCGGCCTTGCCGGTGGGCGCGGCCAGGGCGATGGATGGCCACGCGCGCTGGTGGCGGGAGGCGTCCGCAACCAGCATCAGCAGCATGCGCAGCACGGTGGAGGTCTTGCCGGTACCCGGACCGCCAGTGAGCACGAACAGGCGCCGGCCAAGCACCGCGGCCACGGCATCGCGCTGCGCCTGCACCTCGGCGCGGGAGTCGCCGGCAAACAAGGTATCGAGGTCGCCGAGCGGGGCGGCGCCGGTGGGCACGGATGCGGAACGCCGGGCCTGCAGCGCCCGCGCGGCGGCCACTTCGTGCAGGAAATTCCGCCGCAGATAGAAGTGCCCGTGTTCGATGACGAAGGGCGTGGCGGCGGTGGGTGTCGGTCCGCGTTCCACGTCCCACACCAGCACCTCCGTTCGCAGCGCGGCGAGTGCCTCCGGATCCAGCGCGGCCATGCCGAGCCGCACAGCATCGGCGTCGGCCAGCGGCAAGGCGCTGTCGCCATGCCCCTCGGCCAGGCTGGCCCAGCCGGCAACCCAGGCCAGCAGCGGCGAGCCGCCATGGATGACGACCCAGCGCGCCACTGCGCGGTCGAGCGCGCGCCAGGCTTCCGGGGCCGTGGCGTCGATCGGCAGTGGGCGGAAATGGTAGCCGCCCATGTCACGGGCGCCCGGGCCAGTCATGCCTCACCCTCTGCGTGGCCGTGCGCGCCCAAGGCCTCATCGACCGCAGTGAGCAAGGCATCGGCAAAGCGCGCGCGCCAGATGCCGGCGCCTGGCACCAGTCCGGCGGCACGCACGAACAGGTAGACGCACTCGCCCAGATGCTCCGCGCGGCGATAGGCGGCGCCGAGGCGCTGGCGCAGGTAGCGGTCCGCCGCCACACTATAGATGAGCGCCTGGAAGCGGTAGCGGTTGGCATCCATGCTGGCGCGCAGCGCATCTCCCCGATAATTGTCCACGCCATCGCCCAGGTAGTTGCCCTTGTAGTCGAGCACGTGGAAACGGCCGTCGTGCTGGAACACCAGGTCGATCTTGCCGTTCATCAACCCGCTCAGCGTCTGCGTGCCCGGTGGCACGAGGTCGGCCTCGCCGTGGCGCGCACAGGCATGCTGCACCGCGGCCATGGACACCTCATCGAGCATGAAGGTGAACTCCATTTCCGCACGCATGGCGTGCGCCGGCAAATCAGCCAGGCGAAGTTCCGGATCACCTTCCAGGCCCAGCGGCGCCTCGAGCGCCGCCTGCAGGCGCGCCACCAGCGCCTCGACCAGCGCGGCACGCGGGTAACCCTGGCGCCGCACACCGGCAGCGTCGAGCCAGTGTTCGACCAGGTCGCGCTGCCCGGCCAGCGGCACGCCGATGGCACGGTGTTCGAAGATGGCATGGATGGCGTTGCCGATATCGACGCCACGCACCGCGGCCAGCGCGACCAGAGCGGGATGCGGCGGTGAGGGACTTGGTGCGGCAGCCTCGACGTCCGTGTCCGGCAGCGTCGCTGGCCCGGCTGGCGTGGCCTCGGCCTCATCACCGGCCGAGGCTTCCGGATCGAGCGCGCTGCGTTGTGCGGCATGCGCGAGCGTGGTGAAGCTGTGCCGGGCCGGGACCGGGCCAGACGGCATGGGTGGCAGTACGCGCGCGTGGCGTGGGGCATCGTCGCCGACGGCTGCAGCGTAGTCGTGGCGTTCCAGCGGCTGCCAACCCTCGATCCAGGCGATGTTTGGCGTCGCCGCACGCAACGCCGCGAAGCTTCCGTCGGCAGCCGGCAGCGCCGGCTGCAGCCGCGCGAGCATGACGTCCAGCGCGCTGCGCGCCGTGCCCGTGACCGGCCCAGCCGTGCGGCCATCCTTGCGACGATCCGGCGGCAACGCATAAACGTGGCAGGCATGCATGGCGCGGGTCAGTGCCACGTAGAGCAGGCGAAAGCGTTCATCCTGCAGGTCCTGCAGCTCCTGGGCCTTGGCCGCGGCGGAAAAGCCGATGTTGCGTTGGCCGCTGCGCGGGTCACTGACCACGTGCAGGCCGCTGCCGTTGCGTTCGCCCTGTGCCCACATGAGCGGCAGGAAGACGATGGGGAATTCCAGGCCCTTGCTGGCATGCAGCGTCATCAGCCGCAACCGGGCCTGGTCGGACTCGATGCGCAGCTGCGCGGCGTCGGCCACCTCGCCCTCGGCGCCGCCATCCGCATCGCGGCAGGCGGTGAACCAGGCCAGCAGCTCCTCGGCGCCGGGCGTGCGTTCGCTTTGCGCCTGCAGCAACTCGCCCAGATGACGCAGGTCGGTGAGCACGCGTTCGCCGCCCGGGGTCTGCAGGTAGCGCGGCGCCAGGTGCCCGAGCAGGCCGTCCACCACCGCCTGCAGGCCGCACTCACGCCACGCCACCTGCCAGCGACGGAACACCTCGGCGACCGGTTGCCAACCGGCCACGTCGTCCGCGCGCTGGCGCACCTGGCTGAAGCTGTCGCCCCACAGGCGGGTGGCGGCGGCGGCGCGCAGCGCCGGCAGGTCGCCCTGGTGCGACACGGCATACAGCACCACCTGCAGCTCGCGCGCGACATCGGACTGGAACACGCTGTCGCGCGTGGAGGTCACGCAGGGCACGCCGCGCAGCACCAGGCGGTCACGCAGGTCGACGATGTCACGCCGGGTCGGCAGCAGCACGGCGATGTCCGTCGGCTGCACCCGCCGCGCGCCGATGCGCTGCGCCGGCGATGCCAGCAACGCGGCAATCTGGTTGGCGCAGACGTCCAGCGCCAAGGCGCGGCGCACCGGTGAGGCGTCGGCGACCTGCGCCAAATAGTGGATCTGCAAGGGTTGCGTGCAGACTTCGCCGTCGACCGTATACGGCTCTGCGTCGCGTCGTCCGCTGGATGCAACTTCCTCATACCGGATGCGATGGCCATCGTCGCTGCTGAGCACCCGGCCAGCCACGTCGAAGAACCGGTTGACCGCCGCCACCAGCAGCCGCGACGAGCGGTGGTTGGTGTCCAGGCGCAAACGGCCGTCCGCATCGGCCTGATCGGCGGCACGGCGATAGGCGTGGATGTCGCTGCCACGGAAGCGGTAGATCGCCTGCTTGGGGTCGCCGATCATCACCAGCCGGCCGCGCACGGCGCCGGCCGCATCGCGGTAGATCGCATCGAGGATGCCGTACTGCAGGCCGTCGGTGTCCTGGAATTCGTCCACCAGCGCCACCGGCCAGGCGGCGAACAGGGCGTCGGCCAGCGGCCGCGCGTCGGTCGCCGCCTCCCGCGCCAGCGCGGCACTGACCGTGGTCAGCAGGTCATCGAAGGTGGATTGGTGGCGCGCGCGCAGGCGGCTGTGCAGCTGCTCCTGCGCCAGCACCGTCAGCGCGTGCCAGAAGCGCAACCGGGATTGCTCGTGCAGCACTTCGAGCACGGGAGCAATCTCGACCGAGAAGGCGACCGCGGCCTTGACCTCGGCATCCTCCCTGGCGTCCTTCCGGATGCCCTTCAACGCGCCCGCCTCGCGCAGCGTCTTGATACTGCCCTGATCGGGAAATACGGCGCGGTCCTCGATGAATTGCGCCAGGGCAAGCCAGGTGCGACGCAACACGCTGCGTTTGTCCAGGCACGCATCACGCGCCACCAATGCGCGCAGCCGCGCCGCCCAATCCAGCGGCAGCACCTGGCCCAGATCGACTGGAGGGCTAACCCCGATGTGTACCCCTGGCGCCAGACAGGCGCCGAGGCGCTCGCGCAGTTGCCGGAGGTTGAGCTTCTCGCCGGCAGCCTGCTGCAGGCGCTGCAATTCGTCACTGCCGTCGCCCTGCTGCAGGCGCCGCCAGAGGTCTTCGCTGACCTCGCCCAGCAACAGGTCGGAGGCCACCAGCTCGCCCGGCGTGAAGCCAACGCCGCAGGCAAACGGGTGCTCGGCCAGCACGCGGCTGCACAGTGTATGCAGCGTGCTGATCGGGGCCACGTCCATCCCGGCCAGCGCCAGCTTCAGGCGCGCCAGGTCCAGCGCGCGCTGGGGTGCGGCGTCAGTCCAGCGCGCGCACAGCCAGGCTGCAGCGGAGTCCTGTCCGGTTTCGGCAGTCGCAGGGGCGGCATCCGCCGCCGCCAGCCGCAACGCCCATTCGAGCTTGCCGCGCACACGTTCGCGCAGCTCCTGGGCGGCGGCGTCGGTAAAGGTGGTGACCACGATCTGGCGCGGTGAAAGCATGCGTTCCAGCACCAGGCGCAGGTACAGCGCGGCGATGGTCCAGGTCTTGCCGGCGCCTGCGCTGGCCTCGATCAGGCTGCGGCCGGCGGGCACCAGGGGCAGCGCACGCCAGTCGGCGGGCGGCGACGTCGGCGCGCTCATGCCACATCCCCGCTGTCGGGCGACGGAAGCGAGATGCAGCGCTGCAGCTCCAGGGCGAAGGCATGCAGTGCGGCGAGTTCCGGTGAGCCCTCGGCAAAATCCACCGCGCCCGCCAACAGGCGGCTGTAGCCGGGGCTGTAGTCGCGCTCGCCGACGGCGTTGAAGGCCGATACCCATGCACTTCCGATGCTGACCACGGGCTCGGCCTGCGCGCTGCCTTGTGCATCGGCCGCAGGCGAATTGGAAAACAGCGTGCCCTTGAGGCTGGCCCACGCGGCCTTGGGAAAGTACCAGCGCGGCCTGACCTCGGCCTGCCGCATCCAGGTCGCCAGTTGCAGCACGCGAGCCTCCAGCCCAGCCAGAAGCGGCGCGCGGCCAGTGGCCGGCGTCGCCATGAAGGCGGCGTCCCAGGCATTGATGCCGGCCTGCCACGGCGGCGGGGACTTGTCCCCAACCAGGGCGCGCAGGCACACCGCTGGCGCGTCCTGCCCAAGGTCGCGCGCGGTGTGCAGGCGCACCAAAGCCCAGTCGAGGAACATCGGCACGCGATCCTTGAAACTCAGCTCGGCCTCCGCCTTGAGCTTGCCATCCGTGCCGGGGAAGGCACGCAACAGCAGCCATTGTGCGTCGCCCGCGATACCGGTCACGAACACATCGTCCACGCGGCCGGTGATGCGCTGGCCGTGCACATCGAGGTCGATCTCGCAGCTGCTGGCGGGCGGGGCCACGGGCGCGAAGCCCGGCAACTGGCGCGCCTGTTCCAGCAGGGCATTCACCGCAGCCTGCGCGTCCCGCCAGGCCTCCTCACCCGGCTGACCCGGCGGCATGATGCCCCCCAGACGCAGCCACGCCGGCGGTTGTTCCAGCGACCACAGGCCAGCGGCAAGCGCGTCGTGGAAAAACAGCTTGCGGGGCACCGTATCCAGCGGGTCAAACTGCGCGGCCAGTGGCTCCGCCGCGGGCAGGCGGTCATCGTCCAGTGCATCCAGGCGCAGCTGCAACTGGCCGTGCAGCAGTTGCCGCGCCGGATCCTTGTAGTAATCGACCAGCTCGCGCAGCGTGATCGCGGTGGCCGCCTGTGCCGCGGGCAATGGCGCCTGCGCTGGCGGTGCCAGCGTCTCCGGCGTGACATCCAGAAATGGCGGCACGGCAGGCAGCCGCGCGCGCCCGTGCATGGCGGCAAACGCCGCGCTGTAGGAAAACAGGCGCGGGTCAGCACCGTCGAAATAGCGCGCGTCGAACGGTTGCAGCGGGTGCCGCACGCACCAGGGGCGCACGGCCTCCCGGTCATCGGCGGCCAGACCGGCGGCACCGTCGAGCACGGCCAGCAACTCGGCCAGCGGCGCGGCCGGGTTGCATGGCTTGCCGTCACGCACGCCTTCGCCGATGAAGCTCAGGTGCAGGCGCGCACGCGCGGACATCAGGGTTTCCAGGAACAGGTAACGATCGTCGCTGCGCACGTCGCGGTCGCCGAGGCGGCGGAAACGGGTCATCAGGTCCACGCCGGCCGCGTGTTCGGCGCGCGGATACTCGCCATCGTTCAGACCGAGCACGGCGACCAGCCGGTACGGGATCGCGCGCTGCGGAACCATGCCGCAAAAGGTGATGCCGCCCAGCAGGAAGCGCTGGTGCTCCGCCGTGGCCGACAGGCGCGCCAGCAGCAGGTCGCGCACCACGGCGAAGTGCAGCAGCGGGTCCTCGCCGGCTGCGGCCGGTTCGCTGCCCACGGCGTGGACGAAGCCCAGCAACTGGGCCTGGGCGTCACGGGCGTCACGCTCGCCGGGGTCGATGCGGAACAGGGCCGCGAAGCGCTGCTCCAGCACCCGTGCCCAGGTACTGGCCGGCAAGGTCCGGGTGGCCAGGTCGCACCAGTCCTGTACCTCCTCCAGCAACTGGTCGAGGGCGCCCAGGCTGGCCGTGGCCGGACCATGCACGGAGGTCAGCGGTGCCAACTCGGCGCCATCCGGCAGGGTGAGCGCGGCTGGCTCGGCGCCGGTCACGTCGTCGGCCATGAGGTAGCCGGCCAGCATGCGGTCCATGGCCCAGCCAAAGGTGTGGGCGGCGATCGGCGGTGCGCCGAAGCGGCTGCGGAAGGTGCCGTCCAAAGCCCAGGCCACTCGGCTCTGGCGCAGCCAGGCCGTGAGCTCCTCCACGCTGTCCGGGTCCAGGTCCAGACGCCGCGCGACTTCCGGGATGGCCAGCAGGTCGACGATCTCGGGGGCGGTGATGCGCGTGGTCGGCAGCGCCAACCAACGTCGGAAGGCCGCGAACAAGCCGTGACTGCCGGCCATGGCGACATCGGTCAGGTGATAGGGCGGGCGCGCGTGGGCGTCGCCGGGCACGCCAAACACGGCCGGGATCAGCGGCACATAGGCCTGGATGTCGGGTGCCATGACCACCATGTCGCCGGGCCGGATCGCCGAGCCATCCGCGGCGGGCGTGGCCAGTGCGTCGAGCAGCTGGTCGCGCAGCACTTCGAGCTCGCGCAGGCGGGTGTGGCAACTGTGGACGCGCAGGCTGGCGTCGCCGCGCTCGGCTGCAAGCGTCGCCTGGTCGTGCAGATCGACCGCGAGCAGCGCCGGCTGCAACTGGCGGATGCTCTGCTGCACGCGGCCCAGGCGATCTGTTGGTGCCGCCGGCTGGGTATCCTGCCAGTGCCGGACATCCTCCAGCACATCGCCCTCGTCGCTGGCCAGGGCCATGATGAAGTGCTGGCCCATGCGGCCCCAGCTGGCCAGCAGGGGATGTCCCTGGTCCACCCAATAATCGTTGCCGGCAGCGTGCCCGATGCGTGCCTCCTCGTCACGCCGCTGCGCGCGCAGCCCCGACAGGTCGCGCGCCAGGCCGCCCCAGTACTCGCGGCAGGGATCGGGCACGTACAGGGCCACCAGGCGCCAGCGGGCGAACGCGCGCAACACGGCAAGCTCGGAGGGCGCCAGGTGGCTGACGCCGAACACAGGCAGCACGTCGGGCGCACCCGCCACCGGTGCCTGCT
>JAFKMZ010000006.1 GCA_017305055.1 Lysobacterales bacterium | reverse complement strand
AACTACCCCTTGGCGTCATTCCCGCGAAAGCGGGAATGACGAGTGGGCCGGTCGTCCTGGCTCTGTCTACAGGCGGCAGAGGCAGTCGGCGTAGATGTTGGGTGTGCCGGGCCTGGCGTGGCGCAGCCAGGCAAGCGGCGGCAGCAGGGCGGGCGCGGCGGCGAGCCAGGCGGCCGGCAGGCGCAGCCCGGCCGAGCGCAGCACGTAGGCGCTGGCGCTCTGGTTGAAGCTCAGCAGCAGGCGCTCGACGCCGCCCAGCGGCGGCTCGGCGTAGCGCACGGGATAGCCCTTGCCCAGGTGGGCAAGCCCGGCCGCGTAGTCGGTGGCCGCCCCCATGCCGCCCAGCGTGTCGACCAGGCCGCGCTCCAGCGCCTGCTGGCCGGTCCACACCCGGCCCTGGGCCACGGTGTCGATCGCCGCGGCACTCTGTTTGCGCGCCTTGGCCACGTTGCCGACGAAATCACGGTAGCCCTTGTCAATCATGGCCTGGATCAGCGCGCCGACGCCGGGGTCGAGCGGCCGGCTGAGGTCGAAGGCGCCTGCCATCGGCCCGGTACCGACGCCATCGCTGTGCACGCCGAGCTTCGCCAGGGTGTCAGGCAGCGTATAGAACAAGCCAAAGATGCCGATCGAACCGGTGATGGTGTTGGGCTCGGCAAAGATGCGGTCCGCGTTCATGCCGATCCAGTAGCCGCCGCTGGCGGCCACATCGCCCATGGACACCACCACCGGAATGCCGGCCTCACGGGTGAGCACGATCTCGCGGCGGATCTGCTCGGCGGCATAGACCTCGCCGCCGGGGGAATCGACCCGCAGCACCAGGGCCTTGGTCTTGTGGTCCTCGCGCGCGGCGCGGATCAGTGCCGCGGTGGACTCGCCGCCGATCGCGCCGGGTGGCTGCCTGCCACCGGCAATCTCGCCCTCGGCGACCACCACGGTGACCCCGGGCGTGCCGCCGCGGCTGGCAGCGGTTTCGCTCGGCACGTAGTCAGCCAGGGTGACATGGCGGAAACCATGGCCCCGCTTGCCGGCCGGCACGCCGGCCTTGCGCAGCTCGGCGATGAGCTGGGCGCGCGTGGCCAGGCCATCGGCCAGGTGCCCGTCGACGGCGAGCTGGGCCAGGTCACCCTGGGCGTCGGCCACGCGCTGCGGCAGGCCGTCGACATCGGCGCGCAGCACGGCCGGGTCGAGCTTGCGCAACGCGCCCACCTCGTCCAGCCAGGTGTCCCACAACCCGCCCAGCCAGTAGGCGTCGGCGCGCTTGGCGTCCTCCGAGGCGTGGTCGAGGATGTAGGGCTCGGCCGCGCTCTTGTACTCGCCGACGCGGAACAGGTGTACGTCCACGCCGAGCTTGTCCAGCAGGTCCTTGTAGTACAGGCGGTAGTTGGCCAGGCCCGTGAGCATCAGTCCGCCCTGCGGGTCGAGCAGCACGCGGTCAGCGTGGGCGGCGAGGTAGTACTGGCTCTGGTCGAGGTTGACGCCCCAGGCCAGCACCGGCTTGCCGGTGGCGCGGAAGCGGTCGAGCGCCGCACCGACCTCGCGCAGCGCGGCAAAGCCACCGGCCTGCAGCTCTCCGGGCATGAGCAGGATGCGACTGATACGGCTGTCGCGCGCGGCGCGGTCGATGCTGGCAACCAGGTCGCGCAGCTGGATCTGGCGCGGGCCTTCATCGGAGAATCCGCGCATGACCCGTTGCAGCGGGTCGATACTGTATTGCTCGACCAGCGCGCCCTGCGGCTGCAGCACCAGCACACTGCCTTCCTGCACCATGCGCTCGGCACGCGTGCCGGCAATGCCCGCGGTGACCAACAGCACGATCAGCGCCAGCACGGCGAAGAACACGAGGTTGATGATGACCAGGCGCAGCAGGTTGATGCCGCGGCCGAGGTCGCGCAGGAAACCGGCAAAGCCTCGTCGGCGCGGCGGAAATGGTGGTGGTGACATGCAGCGTTGTTCCGGGAAATGCCAGGGGATACGGCTCAAGCGTAACCGGTCTTGGCGTTCGCCGGCAGCGGCGGCAGGCGCCAGCGCAGCTTCCAGGCGCTGCGGCAAAAGCGCGTGAACAGCATCACCGCAGCCACCGAGAGCCCGGCAATCAGGCCAATCCACATGCCGTGCGCGCCGAGGCCGCGGTGGATGCCGAGCCACCAGCCCACCGGCATGCCAACCAGCCAGTAGGCAAACAAGGTGATGGCCATGGGCACCCGGGTATCCTTGAGCCCGCGCAGCGCGCCGTTGGAGGCGACCTGGATGCCGTCGGAGAGCTGGAACACCCCTGCCAGCATGATCAGCTGCGCGGCCAGGGCCAGCACCACCGGGTCGCGCGTGTACAGGCTGGCGATGGCGTGCGGCAGGCCGAGCATGACGCTGGCCGAAACCAGCTGGGTCACCAGGGTAAGGGCAATGCCGCACAGGCCGGCGTAGCGCACGCCGCGCTCGTCACCACGCCCGACCGCGTTGCCGACGCGCACGGTGATGGCCATTGCCAGCCCGAGCGGGATCATGAAGAACAGCGAAGCGATGTTCATTGCCACCTGGTGGCCGGCAATCACATCCTCGCCGAGCGTGCTGATGATGAGCGCGGTGGCCACGAACAGGCCAGCCTCGGCCAGCAGGGTCGTCGCGATCGGGCCGCCCACGCGCGCCAGGGCGCCAATGCGCGCGAAGTCCGGGCGCTCGAGGCGCGCAAACAGGCCCAGCCCGCGATAGTTGCGGTGGCGGAGCACGTAGATGCCGAAGCCCAGCGCCTCCAGCCACAAGGCCAGCGCGGTGGCCATGCCGCAGCCATGCGCACCCTGCGGCGGGATGCCGAGCTTGCCGAACATCAGCACGTAGCCCAGCGGCACCAGCACGAGCAGGCCGCCAAGGCTGAAATACATCGACGGCCGGGTCAGCGACAGGCCTTCGGACAGGCCACGCAGCGCGAAGTACGAGGTGAGTGCCGGCGCGCCCCAGCTGATCGCGAGCAGGAAGCGCTGCACGTCGTGGCGCAGGCTGGGTGTCACCCCGATGAGGTCGATCAGCGGTCCGGCGTGGCGCACCGCGAACCACAGCACCGCGCCCATGCCCAGCGCCAGCCACAGCGCCTGGTGGAAGACGCCGCCGACCTCGGCGCGGCGCCCGGCGCCATCCAGCTGGGCCACCGCCGGCGGTACGGCCATCATCATGCCGATGCCGGTGACGATGGCCAGGGTCCAGACGCTGGCGCCCACCGCCACCGCGCCGAGCACGTGCGCGCTCACGTGTCCGGAAAGCACGGCATCAACCACGTTGCTGCCCATGGCAGCAAGCTGCGCGCAGATCAACGGCAGGGCCAGGCGCACGGTGGCGCGTACCTCGCCGACAAAGCGGGCACGCTCGGGCAGGGAAAAGTTCATGGACACAGACGCATGCAGACGTCGCCTATTCTAGCGGACCGGATGCACGGTTCGCCGCCGAAAGGCCGTCTCCGGGCAGCCGCCATCGAAGATTCCGGCAGCCTGCGTGGGTAGCCGTCGAGCCGTCCAGACGCCTGCCGCAACGCGGGTTTTGCACAACGCCAGCGGCGCAACGCCGGGATGTCAAGCAGTCGTCAAGGGCGCCTGCACCGCCCCTGAACGTTTTTTGCAGGTCATTGAATCGAAAGGCCTTTGCCAGTTGCTCAAAATGTCATCAAGGCGTCATGGAAGCCGCCACAGCGGGCTTTGCGGGGCGATGCGCGACGGCCATCCACAGACTTATCCACAATTCATGTGGATAAGACCAAAACCCCACCAACCAGAGCAGCTTACCGCCCACTCCTCAGGCTCGCGGCCAGCAAGAGCGGCTAAGCGCGCACCATTTGATTTGCCGGAGCCGCCCCGGCAGCGAAAGCTGCGTTCGCGGTACGGTCGGCACCGTCGCGGCGCTGGTCACCCGCGACCATGGGAAGTCCCTTTTTGGATTGCCGATGCTTCTTGGCCTGATGCCACGCTGATCAACGACAAGAAGATCGCCGCGCCCCCAGGTGCGCGTACTGCCTCGACACGGTCGGTGGCGCGTCCGGTCGCAGGTACACTGTCCAGCACGAGGAGAACATGTCCGTCGTCCTGCACGTCGCCCTGCCGGTGCCCCTGCCGCATGTGTTCGATTACCTGCCGCCCGCACACGGCGAGGCGCGGGTCGGATCGCGCGTGGTGGTGCCATTCGGGCGCGGCCAGCAAGTCGGCATCGTGGTGGCCATCGACGGCGACAGCGAGGTGGCCGGCTCAAGGTTGAAGCCGGCGCTGGCGCTGCCCGACGACGCCCCCCTGCTCGATGCCGAACTGATGCGCACCCTGGCGTGGGCTGCCGACTACTGGCTGGCCGCGCCCGGCGAAGCCTACGCCACGGCCCTGCCACAAGCACTGCGCAGCACGCGGTCCTTGCCCGCCTTGGGCACCGAATACTGGAAGCTCAGCGCCGACGGTCACCAGGCGCTGCAGGCAGGCATACGCCGCGGCGGCAGCGCGGCTCTGCTCACGGCACTGGCCGGCGGTGGCCTGAGCGCGGCGGAGCTCTCCTTGCGCCTGCCCGGCTGGCGCGCCGCAGCGCGGCGGCTGGCTGGCGCTGGCCTGCTGGAACGCAGCGAGCAACTGCCCGATCACACTCCAGCCACCGCTTCCGCCGCGCCGGCGTTGAACGCCGAGCAGCGCCAGGCCGTTGCCGCGGTTGGCGCCAGCCTCGGCCACTACCAGCCCTTCCTGCTCGATGGCGTGACCGGCAGCGGCAAGACCGAGGTGTACCTGGCGCTGATCCAGCAGGTGCTGGCCCGCGGCCAGCAAACCCTGCTGCTGGTGCCGGAGATCGGCCTGGCGCCGCAGGCCCTGCTGCGCCTGCGCGAACGCCTCGGCGTGGCGGTGGAGGTGCTGCATTCCAATCTGGCCGAGGGCGAACGCGCCCGCGCCTGGCTGCGCGCCGGCAACGGCAGCGCCAGGGTGATCCTGGGCACGCGCTCGGCGGTGTTCACGCCCCTGCCGAAGGCCGGGCTGATCATCGTCGACGAGGAACACGACAGCGCGTTCAAGCAGCAGGACGGCTTCCGCTACCACGCCCGCGACCTGGCCCTGGTGCGCGCCCGCGCCCTGGGCGTGCCGGTGGTGCTCGGCTCCGGTACACCGTCGCTGGAATCGCTGGCCAACGCTGCGGCCGGGCGCTACCGCCTGCTGCACCTGCGTGCCCGCCCCGGCGCCGCACGCGCGCCGCAGGTGGACGTGGTCGACATGCGCGCGCAACGCCTGGAACACGGCATGTCGCCTGCCCTGCTCGGCGCCGTGGCCGACACCCTGGCCCGTGGCGAGCAGGCGCTGGTGTTCCGCAACCGCCGCGGCTACGCCCCAGTGCTGCTGTGTCACCAGTGCGGCTGGCACGCCGAATGCGCCCGCTGCGAGCGGCCCCTGACCCTGCATGCGCGCACGCGGCGCCTGGTCTGCCATCACTGCGGTCTGCAACGCGCGGTGCCGGCGACCTGCCCTGCCTGTGGCGCACCAGGGTTGAGCGCCCACGGCCAAGGTACGGAGCGCCTGGAGGAGGCACTGCTCGCGCGCTTCCCGGGCGTACCGATCCGGCGCGTGGACCGTGAGACCATGCAGCGCCGCGACGCCTTTGCCGAGCTGCTCGCCAGCCTGCGCGAGGATGAGGCCGCGGTCCTGGTCGGCACGCAGATGCTGGCCAAGGGCCACGACCTGCCCAACCTCACCCTGGTAGCCATCGTCGGCGTGGACGAAGGCCTGTTCAGCGTGGACTTCCGTGCCGGCGAGCGCCTGGCCCAACTGGTGGTGCAGGTGGCCGGCCGCGCCGGCCGCGCGCGCAAGCCGGGCCGGGTCATCCTGCAGACCCACCAGCCGGAGCATCCGTTGCTGCGCGGCCTGCTCGCCCACGGCTATGCGGCGACGGCACGCGAACTGCTGGCCGAGCGCCAGGCGGTGGCGCTGCCGCCCTATGGCCACCAGGCCCTGCTGCGCGCCGAAGCGGCGAGGCGCGAGGCCGTGGATGCCTTCCTGGCCGCCGCCTGCGCAGCCCTGCCGCCCGAGCTGGGCACGGTCCAGGTGGCTGGCCCGATGCCGGCACCCATGCCGGTGCGCGCCGGCCGCCAGCGCGGGCAACTGCTGCTGGAGGCGCCGCGCCGCGCGTCCTTGCACGCCATCCTGCGCCCCTGGTGGCTGACGCTGCACGCCCTGCCCGAGGCCCGCCAGGTACGTTGGTCGGTGGACGTCGACCCCATCGACCTGTACTGATCCACCGCCGCCTGCCCCTCCCGGCTTGTCGGAGTTGAGGGGGTCAAAGCCTGCAGCCGCGTTGGACGTCCAAACTGCCGCGCTGCAACCTGCTCCTCTCCCCTGGCTTGTCGGGGAAAAGGGGGTCGAGCCTGCGGCGGAGTCTGAAGGGCGGGTGCGGAGTTCAGGGCTGGCCGGCGCGGAGCCAGCGCACGGCAAGGATGCCGAGCTCGTAAAGCAGGCACATCGGGATGGCCAGCATGATCATCGAGGTGATGTCGGGTGGCGTGATGAGGGCGGCCACGGCGAAGGCGCCAACGATGGCGTAGCGCCGGGCGCTGCGCAGCTTGGCCACATCGACCACGCCGACCGCGGCCAGGACCACCACCGCCACCGGCACCTCGAAACACAGACCGAAGGCGAAGAACATCAGCATCACGAAATCGAGGTAGTGGGTGATGTCGGTCATCATTTCCACGCCCTCGGGGGTGACCGCGGTGAGGAAGCGGAACGCGGCCGGCAGCACCAGGAAATAGGCAAACGCGCAGCCGAGGTAGAACAGCACCATGGCGGCTATCAGCAGCGGGCGGGCCAGGCGCTTCTCCTTCTTGTACAGGCCCGGGCTGACGAAGGCCCAGAGCTGGTACAGGATCACCGGCATGCAGATGAACAAGGCCGTATAGGCGGCCAATTTGAGCGGCGTGATGAACGGACTGGCGACCTCGGTGGCGATCAGGTGCGCGCCCTTGGGCAGGCGGGCGACCAGCGGCGCGGCCAGCTCGGCATACAGGCGGTTGGCGAACGGCACCAGCGCCACGAGCACCACGAACACGCTGAGCGTGGCCTTCAGCAGGCGCGAGCGCAGCTCCAGCAGGTGCGAGAACAGACCCTGCTCGAGGTCGATGCCGGCGTCCGGGTCAGGCGACGCCATCGACGCGCTCCGCGGGGACAGGAGCGGGGGCTTGGGTGACAGCAGACGGCGGCGCAGCGACGGTGCCGGCAAACAGGTCGCCGGTGCGCGTATCGGCAGTCGCGACCGGGACGTCGGCCGCGGTCGGCGCAGCGGACTGGTCCACGCTGGCCGCGACCGGCTGGTGGCTTGCGGATGGCTCGAGGCTGGGCGCCGGTGCAGCGGCGGACTGATCGCCTGCGGGGTGTCCGAGACTGGCCGTAGCGGCCGCGACCGGCTGCTCCGCGGCTGCCGGCGCCACATCATCGATGTCGGCGATGTCGGCAGCCACCTCGCGCACCTGCTTCAGCGTGGAATCCAGCTCGGCCTGGGCGGCATCCATGCGAGCCACGCTCTCACGCGCAGTGCGGCGGATTTCCTCCACCTGCAGCTCGCGCTCGACTTCGGCGCGCACGCTGTCCCAGCTGAGGCGCAGACGGCGTATCAGGGCGCCTGCGGTGCGCGCGGCACCGGGCAGCTTTTCCGGCCCCAACACGATCAACGCAATCAGCGCGAGCAGCAGCAGCTTGCCGAAGCTGATCTCGATCATTGGCGCGGATTACTGGCGTGGCGCGTCGTCGTGCTGCTGCTTCGCGGCCTGGGCGGCATCAGCGTGCGGCGCTTCATTGCGCGCCGCTTCAGGACGCGCCGGATCGGCGCGCAGGCTCTCCGGCTGGGTCGGCTTGGCGGCAGGCTCGTCCTCGCCGTTCATGCTTTTCTTGAACCCGCGGATCGCGGCGCCAAGATCGGGACCGATCTTGCTCAGCTTGCCGGTGCCGAACAGCAACACCACCACCACCAGCAAAATGATCAGATGCCAAATACTCATGTTTCACCTCGTAGACGGTGTTGGCGCAGCCAAAGTGCGCTCGCCATCGTGTAGCGCTGTCAACGCGCAGTATATTCTTCGAGCTGGTCGCGGAACTTCACCACCGCGGCCGGCACGTTGCTCACGCCGCCCTCGAAAATGCGTCGTGGGGTCACCCCGGCACCATAGATGGCGGCATTCGCATCGTAGTCGATGCGCAGCGCCGAGCCATCCAGCGCCACGCCGGCAAACAGGCCGCGGCTGCGCGAGTAGGAATAGATTTCCGCGTTGAGCTGGGCGTCAGTGGCGGCGGCGGCGGTGCGTCCCACCGGGCCGGCCGCCGCCGAGGCGTCGGCGCCCAGGGTGAACTTGCCGTTGACAATCGAATCCACCCCACGCTGGGTGCGGAACACCAGGATCACGTCCGTGGAGGACACGCCGGCCTGGAAGCCAATGCTGCCGCCGGTCATGGTGATGAAGCTGGGGTCGGACCAGGTGCCCTCGGCGGTCTTCACCGAGATCAGGCCCTCACCACGGCGGCCACCGAAGATGAAGCCGGCCTTGATCATGCCCGGGATCACCGCGATGGCGCGCGCGTCGCGCAGCAAGTCGTGCGGGATCGACTTGTCCGGGGCCTGCATGATTTCGTTCAGCACGCGCACGGCATTGTCGGCACGCACCAGCGGCGGATCCTCGGCCTGCACCGCACTCAGCGGCAGCAGCAAGAGCACGGCGGCCAGCAGCAGGTGGTGCAGCTTGGGCTTGGACATGGGTGGCTCCACGGTGGTCGACAAGGTGGACGGCAACGACGGGCAAGGCAGCGAGCTGTGGCAGACTGGCGGTCTGGACCGAACTCCCACGATGCCACGCAAACCTCACTATACCGGCGTTGCCGCCGAATCCCACGCTACTGCCACGGCCGCCGTTCAGGCAGCGCTGCTGCTGGTCAACCTGGGCACGCCGACCGCCCCCACCGCAGCGGCGCTGCGGCCTTACCTGGCCCAGTTTCTGGGCGACCGGCGGGTGATCGACTACCCGCACTGGCGCTGGTGGCCAATCCTGCACGGCATCGTGCTGCGCACCCGGCCGCCGCGTTCGGCGCGGGCGTATGCGAAGATCTGGAGCGCCGCAGGCTCGCCGCTGCGGGTCCACAGCGAGGCGCTGGCCGCGGCGCTGCAGGCCGAGCTGCAGACCCAGGTACCCGGGAAGCTGCGCGTGGAACTGGCCATGCGCTACGGCGAGCCGGCGGTGGAGGCCAGCATGGCCCGGCTGCAGCGCGAGGGCGTGCGTCGCCTGCTGGTGTTGCCGCTGTATCCGCAGTATTCGGCCACTTCCACCGGCTCGGTCATCGACGCGGTGGCCGACGGCCTCAAGGCCTTGCGCTGGCCGCCGGAGCTGCGGCTGGTCAACGATTACCACGACGACCCCGGACATATCGAGGCGCTGGCCGCAAGCATCCGTGACAGCTGGCAGCGCCACGGCCGGGGTGAACGGCTGCTGCTGTCCTTCCACGGCATCCCCGAACGCTATGCGCGCCTCGGCGACCCCTACCCCGAGCAGTGCCGGCAGACCGCGGACCTGCTGCGCGAGCGTCTCGGCCTCGGTGCGGACGAGCTGCAACTGAGCTTCCAGTCGCGCGTCGGCCGCGAGCGCTGGCTGCATCCGTACACCGACGTGGTGGTGCGCGAGCTGGCCCGCTCCGGTGTGCACCGGCTCGACGTGGCCTGTCCCGGCTTTGCCGTCGATTGCCTGGAGACGCTGGAAGAAATCGCCATGCAGAACCGCGACGCCTTCGTCGCCGCCGGCGGCGACGAGCTGAACTACATCCCGGCGCTCAACGCCGGCGACGGGCAGGTGCGCAGCCTGGCGGCGCTGGTCCGGCGGCACCTGCAGGGCTGGCCGGAAGCGGGCGACGCGGCGTGAACGCGCCACTCCAGCCCCGCGAGCGCACGCTCACGCTGCCGCACCTGCAGCTGACGGCGCAGGTCTGGGGTGAGGATGGCCTGCCACCGCTGCTCGCCGTGCACGGCTGGCTGGACAACGCCGGCAGCTTTGCGCGGCTGGGCCCGCTGCTGGCCACGCGCTTCCAGGTCATTGCCCTGGACCTCCCCGGCCACGGGCATGCGCAGCATCTGCCGCCGGGCATGGGTTACCACTACGGCGACCACGTGCGCACGCTGCTGGAAGTTCTGGACGCGCTGGGCACCGAGCGTGTCAGGGTGCTCGGGCATTCGCTGGGCGCAGGGATCAGCTCCCTGGTGGCCGCGGCCGCGCCGGCGCGCATCGAGCGCCTGTGGTTGATCGAGGGCCTGGGTCCGCTGGCCGACGACGGCAGCCACACCCTCGAGCGCTGGCGCAAGGCCCTCGTGCCGCGACCGGAGCGCAGGCGGCCGCTGCGCCTGTTCACCAGCATCGAGCAGGCGGTGGCCGCGCGCAGTGCCGCCAGCGGCCTGGCCGCCGACCTGGCCCGGCCCATCGTCGAGCGCGGCCTGCTTGCGGTGGACGGCGGCTGGCGCTGGCGCAGCGACCCGCGCCTGACCCAGCCCTCCGCCAGCCGCCTGGCCGAAAGTCAGGTGCGCAGCCTGCTGGCCGGTATCGACACGCCCACCGCGCTGCTCCTGGCACAGCCGGAGTCGCCCTACCTGCCCGGCGCGCAGTTGCGCGAGCGGGCCGCGTGCGTGCCGGACATCGCGGTCAGCTGGATGGCCGGCTGCCACCACTTGCACCTGGAGCACCCGCAGGCCGTGGCGGACTGGATCGTGCACGGAATGACATGCGCCTGAGCGCGAAACCACGTTCTCCGTCAGTCCCGCGCCCCTCGGCGTCATTCCCGCGAAAGCGGGAATCCAGGGCTTTTCGCCAGGGCGGCCTGAGAACAAGAGCAATGGATTCCCGCCTTCGCGGGAATGACGAGAGGACGCTCCGCGGGAATGATCAGGGAGGCGCGGGAATGATGAAGAGTCGCTTCGCAGCCAAGGCGATGCCGTTCGATGACCAATTGGCATGAAGCGCGCTGCACGCTGAAGCCGCCGGCCTTCGGTCGACACCGGCGTCGTATCATGGGCGCAGGCAACCGCGGCCCCTGCGCAGATGCAGCATCCGGCTACAGGACGGCTGCCGCTTCATCATCATCCCAAGGAGACGTCCATGTCGCTTTCCATGTATCAGGCCAGCGTGCCGGTGCTGTCGCGCGCGCTAACCAACCTCGCCCACGTGCTGCAGAAGGGCGGCGAACACGCCAAGGCCAAGGGCGTCAGCGACGAGGTGTTGCTGCAGCTGCGACTGACACCGGACATGTTCCCGTTGGTGCGCCAGGTGCAGACCGCGACCGACATGGCCAAGGGCGGCGTGGCCCGCCTGGCCGGGGTCGAGCCGCTGAAGATCGCCGACGACGAGACCACGCTTGCGCAGCTGGACGCGCGGATCAAGCGCGTCATCGAGTACTTCGGCACGTTCAAACCCGAGCAGATCGACGGCAGCGAGGAGCGTGCCATCGTATTGCGCATGCGCAGCGGTGAGCGCCAATTCCTCGGCCAACCCTACCTGCTGGATTACGTGCTGCCGAACGTGTTCTTCCATTGCACGACGGCCTACGACATCCTGCGCCAGATCGGCACAGACATTGGCAAGAAGGATTTCCTCGGCGCATAAAGTCCGCATGCTGCGCCTGACCGACCTGCGCCTGCCGCTCACGCACCCGCCCGAGGCCCTGGCGGCGGCGGTCGCGCGCCGGCTGCACCTCGCCCCGGCGGCGCTGACCCGCTGCACGGTGGCCAGGCGCGGCATCGACGCGCGCCGGCACGGCGCGATCATGCTGATCTACGCCGTGGACGTCGAGACCCCGGACGAGGCCGCGGTGCTGCGGCGCCTTGTCGACGACCCCCATGTGCGCCCGACGCCGGACACCAGCTACCACCCGGTGCGCCATGCCGGGCCGGCCGCCGGCCCGCGCCCGATAGTCATCGGCACGGGCCCTTGCGGCCTGTTTGCCGCACTGATCCTCGCCCAGGCGGGGCTGCGCCCGCTGGTGCTGGAGCGCGGCAAGGCGGTACGCGAGCGCACCAGGGACACCTGGGATCTCTGGCGCAAACGCGCGCTGCACCCCGAGTCCAACGTGCAGTTCGGCGAGGGCGGCGCCGGCACGTTTTCCGACGGCAAGCTGCACAGCCAGATCCGCGATCCGAGGCACCATGGACGCAAGGTGCTGGAGGAGTTCGTCAAGGCCGGCGCGCCGGAAGAAATCCTCTACCTGAGCAAGCCGCACATCGGCACCTTTCGCCTGGTGGGCATGGTCGAGCACATGCGCGCCACGATCGAGGCCCTGGGCGGTGAGGTGCGGTTCGGCAGCCGCGTCGACGACCTGCTTCTGGACGGCCGTATGGATGGCCAGATGCGCATTCGCGGCCTGCGTCTGGCCGACGGCATGGAACTGCGCGCCGACCAGGTGGTGCTGGCGGTGGGGCACAGCGCGCGCGACACCTTCGCCATGCTGCATGCACGCGGTGTGGCCATTCAGGCCAAGCCGTTTTCCATCGGCTTGCGTATCGAGCATCCGCAATCGGTGATCGATGCGGCGCTGTGGGGACCGCAGGCCGGCCACCCGCTGCTCGGCGCGGCCGACTACAAGCTGGTGCACCATTGCACCGGCGCGGCGACCGGACGCACGGTGTACAGCTTCTGCATGTGCCCCGGCGGCACCGTGGTGGCGGCCACCAGCGTGGACGGCCATGTGGTCACCAACGGCATGAGCCAGTACTCGCGCAATGAGCGCAACGCCAACGCGGCGCTGGTGGTCGGCATCGACCCGGCCGATTTCCGGCCGTTCGACGCCAGCGGCAGCCCGCTGGCCGGGATCGCCCTGCAGCATGCGTTGGAGGCGCAAGCCTTTCGCCTCGGCGGCGGAAACTACAACGCGCCGGCGCAGTTGGTAGGCGACTTCCTCGCTGGGCGCCCCTCGCACGCGCTCGGCGCGGTGCAGCCGTCCTACCGCCCCGGTGTGAGCCTGGGCAGCCTGGACGCGGCCTTGCCGGACTATGCACTGGCAGCGATCCGCGAGGCGCTGCCGGCGTTCGGGCGGCAACTCGCCGGCTACGCCATGGCTGACGCCGTCCTCACCGGGGTGGAGACACGCACGTCCTCGCCGCTGCGCATCCTGCGCGATGACGGACTGCAGAGCACGAACACCCGCGGCCTGTATCCGGCCGGCGAAGGCGCCGGCTATGCCGGCGGCATCCTGTCGGCTGCCGTCGACGGCATCCGCGTCGCCGAGGCCCTGCTGGCCACACCGCCATAGGCGCTGCGCCGGCCCATCCGGTTGACGCTCCCGCTGCCCTCGTCCCAGCTTGCACCGAGCTTCTTGGACCGGCAGCTTCGAGAGCTTTCGTGCGCCCGCGGCGCCCGAAACGCTGTTGATTTGGCGAAGTCCAGCGAGAGCTAAAGGCAGGGCGGGAAGCGGGTGGCCGAAGGCTCGGGTCAGCCGCGGCCACGGGCGGTGCGGGTGCGCATCTGCAGGCGCTTGCCCACCGCGCGCTGCAATACGCGCGGGTACAGATCGCGCCAGCGCTTCTTGGCTGCCGGCCGGCCGAGGAGGAAACCCTGGCCAATGCCGCAGCCCATGGCCACCAGGATGTTCAACTGTTCCTGGGTCTCGATGCCCTCGGCGATCACCTGCATGTTGAGACCGGCGGCGAGCGCGATGATCGCGGCGATGATGGTGGAGGAATTGCCATGGTCGTCGGCACTCAACGCATGCACGAAGGCCTGGTCGATCTTGACCAGGCACAATGGCAGCGAATGCAGGTAGCTCAACGAGGAATAGCCGGTACCGAAATCGTCCAGTGCCGCACCGATGCCCTGCTCGCGCAACCCTTGCAGCACCGCGCGCACCTGGTCCGGATCGCCGAGCAGGGTGCCTTCTGTGACCTCGATGATCAGGCGCTCGCGCGCCACCCCAGTGCGCTCCAGCAGGGCCAGCAGGCGGGCGGCAAAGTCCGGATTGGCGAGATGGCGACCGGATACGTTGATGGTGAGGAAGGTGTCCGCCGGGCAATCCTCGGCCAGGCGCTGGCAGCTCTGCTCGAAGATTTGCCAGTCGATGGCCTCGATCAGCCCGCTGTCCTCGGCCACCTTGAGGAACTCCTGCGGCAGCAGCAGGCCACGCTGGGGGTGGTGCCAACGCAACAAGGCCTCGAAGCCGACCAGCTTGCCGTCGGCGAGGCGCCGCAACGGCTGGAAATGCGGTTCGAACTGCGCATGCTGCAAGGCATGGCGCAGGCGCGCCTCCATGCCCAGCATGCCGGTGACCTCGGGAGCCCAGGCTGGGCTGAACAGCTCGACCCGACGGCGCCCCAGACGCTTGGCCCGGTTCAGGGCCATGTCCGCGTGGCGCACCAGGTCGTCGGCCTCTGCGCCGCTGCCCTCGGCCACGGCAATGCCGACACTGACCGATGGTGAGATTTCCTCACCCGCCACCGACAAGTTCCGGTTTACCGCATCCAGCGTGCTGTGCGCCACCGCGACCGCGGCATCTGGCGAGTCGACCGCGTCAAGCAGGATGACAAACTCGTCGCCGGACAGGCGCGCCACCATCGCCGGCGGCGTGACGCTGGCCACCAGGCGCGAGGCCACTTCCTTGAGCACGGCATCGCCATGCGCGTGGCCAAGGCTGCCATTGACCACCTTGAAACGGTCGATATCCATGTACAGCAGGGCGCAGCGGCGCCCGGGGGTTGCCCGCACGTGCTCGAGCACGCGGCCCATGTGCACGCGCAGGGCCCAACGATTCGGCAGCCCGGTAAGCTGGTCGTGCAGCAACTGGTGCTCCAACTGCTGCTGTACGCGCGTGCGGCGCAGCTGCTGCTGGCGCAGTTCGCGCTGGTGCAGGCCGATCTGGTGCTCGAGCCTGGTCCGCGCCTCGCGCAGGGCGCGCATCTCGCGGCGCAGGAAAATCGCATTGGCGACCTGCTGGGCCACACCGGCCAGCAGCGCCTCGTCCCCCGTGCCATAGCTCCGCATCGTATCGCGGGACCCCACCGCCATGACGCCCACGACATCGCCGCCGTGGCATAGCGGCACGCCCAACCACGAAGTCGTGTGCCTGGCGGTTTCGGGACCGATCTCGCCGGCCGCACGCAGGCTCTCGATATGCAGCCGTTGCAGCAACACGGGCTCACCCCGGCGCAGCACATACTCGTTGAGACCATGGCCGTTGACCCGGGTCTTCAACAGGCGCTTGCCGGCGCTCACGCAATAATGGAATTCGAGCCGGGAGGCGTCTGCCGACTGCAGCGCGATGGAAAAGCTCCGCGCATCGAGCAGACTGCCGATGACGACATGGGCACGCGCGTAAAACGCGCTGTCGTCGATTTCCGCGCTGGCCAGTTGCGCCAGCTGCAACAACACGCCCTGCACCTTCCGCGCGTGCTGCTGCTCCAGCACCTGCTGCAGCAGCTGGCCATTGCGTTCGTCCGCGGGCCCGGCACGTGTCCCCGCGCGCCGTTCCGGATCGGCCTGGGCCCGCCGCTGCTCGAGTGCCAACAAGATGTGGCTGGCGGCAAACTCCAGGAGCTGGCGATCCTCGGCCCGATACCATGCCCCACCCATCGGGTCGTACACCAGCAAAGCACCCTCGACCCGTGGACCACGGCGCAGCGGCGTACCCAACCAGATTGGTTGCGCTGCCGTGCCGGCCCCGCGCGCGGTGGCGACGGGAAGCAACGGCTGCCCCTGCCCGGCCAAGGTCCGTCCCTGGCCCAGCACCTGCCACAGCGGCGACCCGGGCAACGCCTGCAAGATATGGTCGGCCGGTTCCGAGCCGGGACGTCCATCGCCCGGCTGGCCGCCGTAAAGCAGCTGTACGGCACCCGCGGCATCCGTGCATTGCACCACCAGCAGACCGGGTGCGGCCATCAGCGTGGCCAACACGCGGTGCACGCCGGGCAGCAGATGGCGCACGCCCAGCGCCGATCCGGTGACGTCGGCGATGGCGAGCAGTGCATGCCGCATGTGCTCGGCCCGTTCCAGCTGACGCTGTGCCGGCGGCACGGCCGAGCCATGGACGGCACACGACAGCCGCACCAGGGCCAGGGACAGACGGCCGCCAAGCGCCTCGAGCAAAGCCGGCACCGACACTTCCTCAAGCAGCCGGCAAAGCAGGACGACCTGACCGGATTCCTGCAGGCGCACGGCGACCAGACCCTGTGCGTGCGCCGTGCCGTCGGCTGAAGCGAGCGCGCTGCGAGCGAGGTGTTCCCCAGCGGCGCTTCACGCGGCGCCGGACACATTGGCCGTCGCCGCTGCCGTGCCGGAGTCGGTGGACCAACGCAGCAGGACGTCGACCGCCAGACCGGATGCGTCGACCAGCTCGATCACCAACGCTGCGGCCTGCGACGGGGTGGTCGCCACCTGGAGCCGCGCAAACCAGGCGGTTTGCCTCAGATTGTCCAGCGCAACCGTAGCGACTTCAGGGAGCTTGCTCATGTCAAAGTGGGTAACCTGATCGGAAAACGCGCCCCCACCCTGACCGGGGCGGATACTGGCGGCGTACCGCCCCCGTCGCGCAAGAGACCCTATGCAAGGACCCGGCCAACCCGCCCAGTACCGGACTGCCGCAAACACCGGCCGCCCAAGGCGAATCACGCAACGACCGCAGCATGCTTGAGCAGGCTGCCAAGGACGCCCTTCGCGCCGCCTACGCACAGATCCAAGCCGGCCTGCCGGGCTTTCGCCCGCGCGCCGCGCAGCGGCGGATGATTGCCGAAGTAGCCAAGATCTTCGGTGAGGCCGGCGCAGTGGCCGTCATTGAAGCCCCGACCGGCACCGGCAAATCCATGGCTTACCTGCTTGCCGGTGTCGCCTTGTCCCGCGCACAGCACAAGCGCCTGCTGATCGCCACGGCCACGGTGGCCTTGCAGGAGCAGCTGCTGCGCAACGACATCCCACAATACCTGGCGCTGACCGATGACACTGCGGCGGTAGCGCTGGCCAAGGGCCGGGGCCGCTACCTGTGCCCGCGCAACCTTGCGCTGGCCCTGCGTGGCCTGGATGCCGGCGAACAGCTGGGCCTGACCGGCTTCGAGGCGGAAACCGCACTGTGGACCAAACCACCATCCGCCGCCGAGCGGCAATCCCTGGAGCAGTTGGCCACGGCATTTGCCGAGCGCAGCTGGTATGGCGATCTCGACGCTGCCCCGGCACCAGTCAGTGACCTGCTGCGACCAATGGTGACCACCAGCGCCGGCGGCTGCAGCGGGCGCAAATGCGCGTATTTCGCGCAATGTCCGTTCTTCACCGCCAGGCGCAGCCTGGACGATGCCGAAATCATCGTCGCCAACCACGACCTGGTCCTGGCCGACCTCACCATGTCCGGCGAGCCGGACCGCCCGGGCGGCGTGATCCTGCCACCCCCCGGCGACACCTTGTACGTGTTTGACGAGGCCCATCGCCTGCCCGGCAAGGCCATTGCACGCGGCACCAGCGAGGTGCAGCTGGCCGCCGCGGCGCGCCAGCTCGAACGCCTGGGCCGCCTGGCCCAGGCCGCCTACGCCTTTGCCGGAAAGGCCTCGCTGGGTGGCATGGACGTGGCCCAGGGAACGGAGAAGCTGGAGCAGCTCGGCCAGGCCCTGGAGCTGCTGGATACGGCCATCCGCCGCGACTGGGTCCCCGACCCGGACGACGGCACTGCCGTCTACCGTGGCTCGCTGGGCTGCCTGCCGGAGCCCTGGCTGGAACAAGCGCGCGCGCTGGGCATGGTCACGACCGAGATGCAACGCTGGCTGGCAGCCGTACGCCGCGGCGTGCTGGAAGCACCCGAAGGTGGCCCGCTGCAGGAATCCCTGGCCGGCGACCTGGGCCTGGCCATGGAACGCCTCGCCCGCCATGCCGCCTGCTGGGAGGCCTGGGGTGGCCCGGATGCCAAGGACGAACCGCCACTGGCGCGCTGGGCGACGCTGAACGCCGAGCGTCAACTCACCTGTCATGCCTCGGCGGTGTCGGCGGCCGGACTGTTGCGCAGCGTGCTGTGGGGCCACGCCGGCGGCGTGCTGCTCACCTCCGCCACGCTGAGCGCGGGCGGCGATTTCCACAGCTACGCGGACGCGGTCGGGCTGCCCGGGGAGGCGCTGACCCTGAGCCTGCCCTCGCCGTTCGACCTCGACCGCCAGGCGCGGCTGGAAGTACCGGCCATGCGTCACCTGCCCGATGCACGCGAGGCGCACGCCGACGAAATCGGCGACTGGCTGGCCGAGCACCTGGACTGGGACACCGGCAACCTGGTGCTGTTCACCTCGCGCGCCAAGCTGCAGCGCGTGCTGCAACGCCTGCCCATCGCCCAGGTGCGCAGGGTGCGTGCGCAGGGATCGCTGCCCAAGGCCGATCTGCTCGCCGCGCACGGCGAAGATATCGCCGCCGGCAAGGGCAGCACCGTTTTCGGCCTGGCCTCGTTTGGCGAGGGCCTGGATCTGCCAGGGAAACTTTGCGAGACCGTGGTGATCACGCAACTGCCGTTTGCGGTACCCACCGACCCGGTCGGCGCGACCTATGCCGAGTGGCTGGAGGCGCATGGCCGCAACCCGCTTCTCGAGGTCAGCGTGCCCGAGGCCACGCGCCTGCTGATCCAGTACTGCGGCCGCCTGATCCGCAACGAAAGCGACCAGGGGCGCATCGTGCTGCTTGATCGGCGGGTGGTGACCCGGCGCTACGGCAGCGTCATACTTCGCGCGCTGCCGCCATTCCGCCGCGTCATCGAACGCGGCCCCGCCAGCGCGTGAGGCGTCGCTTTGCCAGCTTCCCCGATGGACAGGGGACATGGAGCGCTGCAATCATCGTCCGCCGTGGGACCGCAGCGGACCAGCTCCGGAGGTTGCAGGCGCATGTTGATCAGGCTCGACCAGTGTCCGCCGCAGCCATGGAAGAACGGCCTCGGCCGCACCCGTGAATTGGCCGTTCAGCCGTCCGTCGACGGTGGCGCCGGGTTCCTCTGGCGGGTGAGCATCGCCGAGGTCGACAGCGCCGCGCCGTTTTCCGCGTTCCCTGGCGTCGACCGCACGATCGTGCTGCTCGACGGCGCCGGCTTCACGATGACCCTGGACGGAAGGTGCGAACATGCCTTGACCACGCCTTTCGAGCCGTTCGACTTTCCCGGCGAGGCCGGAGTCACGGTGGCCCTGGCCGGCGGCCCGACGCGTGACTTCAACCTGATGGTGCGCCGCATGTACGCGCGCGGGGACCTGCAAGTGTGGCACCAGCCCACCACCCGCATGACCGACGAGGCGACCGTGCTGGTGTTCTGTGCCCGCGGCATGATCGACACCGACGAGGGCCGCCTGCACGCCGGCGATGCCTGGCGTCCTGCGGCACCGGCGATCGCCTCCATGAGCCTGCACGAAGGCGCACTGGCACTGGTCGCGCGCATCATGCCGCACCTGGCGTGACGGCGACCGCGACCGGCCGAATCGCCCTCGCCTATACTCTGCGGGATTCCCGCCAGAGGCCCCGGCCATGCCTATCCTGATCCTCGGTCTGCTGGTTTTCCTCGGCGTGCACTCGCTGCGTGTGTTTGCCGACGACTGGCGCACGCGGCAGATCGCGCGGTTCGGCGAGAAGCCGTGGAAAGGGCTGTTCACGCTGGCGTCCCTGCTCGGCTTCGTGCTGTTGTGCTGGGGCTTCGGCCTGGCCCGTGCGCAGCCGGTGTTGCTGTATACACCGCCACTCGCGCTCAGGCACCTCAATGCGCTGTTCACCCTGATCGCGTTCGTCCTGCTGGCCGCCGCCTATGTACCGCGCAACCATCTCAAGGCCCGGTTTGGCCATCCGATGCTGCTCGGCGTCAAGGTGTGGGCGTTCGGCCACCTGCTGGCCACGGGCATGCTGCACGACGTGGTGCTGTTCGGCGCGTTCCTGCTGTGGGCGATGGTGCTGTACGTGGTGTCGCGGCGGCGCGACCGGCTGGCCGGCACGGTCTATCCGGGCGCCACGCTGGGCGGCGACGCGGCAAGCGTGATCATCGGTGTGGTGGCGTGGGCGATCTTCATGCTGTGGTTGCACTTGTGGTTGATCGGCGTCAACCCCATGTCCTGACCTGAATCGCTCGTCGGCAACCCCGGCACGGGACTGGCGACGTGCGCTACAGTGCGATCTCCGCGCCCACCTCGTCGCGAGGAACGACTCATGGCCGCTTTCCTGCTCTGGCTGCTGCTCCTGGTGCTGTGCTGGCCCCTGGCGCTGCTTGCGCTGGTGCTGTATCCGATCGTGTGGCTGCTGATGCTGCCGCTGCGCCTGCTCGGAATCACCGTGGGCGCCGTGTTCGCCCTGCTTGCGGCCATGCTCATGTTGCCAGCGCGCCTGCTGCGCGGCCGACCTGCGTGGTGAGGTCGGCGTCCGCCCGCGCATGAGCGGCAAGCCTTTCAGCGCCGCCTGCGAACGCAACCGCGACGCCATTCTCGAGGTCCTCCGCGTCCACTGCGCCGACCGCCGCCAGGTACTGGAAATCGGCAGCGGCAGCGGCCAGCACGCGGTGCACTTCGCGGCGGCGCTGCCGCAGCTGACCTGGCAGACCTCCGACCAGGCACGGAACCTTCCCGGCATCCGCGCCTGGCTGCGCGACGCGGCCTTGCCGAACACGCCCGCGCCGCTGTCCCTGGACGTCGCCTCCGGGCCCTGGCCAAGCGTGGCATTCGACGTGGTGTTCAGCGCCAACACGCTGCACATCATGGCCTGGCCCGAGGTGCAGTCGCTGTTTGCCCATCTGCCGGCTTGCACCGGCCCTCAGGCGAAAGTCGTCATCTACGGTCCCTTCAAGTTCGGTGGCGGCTTCACCAGCCAGAGCAATGCGGCGTTCGACCGCTCGCTGCGCGACGCCGCCCCGCACATGGGCATCCGCGATGCCGAAGCCGTGGACGCACTAGCCGCAGCCGCCGGCTTCAGCCTGCTGGCGAGCGTCGCCATGCCCGCCAACAATTTCTGCCGCATCTGGCAGCGGCACGCATGAAGCGGCGCGCGGCGAAATTCACGGGCTCCACCAGCCTTCCCGCGCGAACCGCCGACCCGAAGTCCGCCGCCACCGTGCCACCTTGTCCATGTGGCCATCCAGGCGGCTACGCGTGCTGCTGCGAACCGCTGCATGCCGGCGCCGCCGCGGCCACGGCCGAAGCGTTGATGCGCTCGCGCTACAGCGCGTACGTGCTAGGGAGCGAAGACTATCTGCTGGCCACCTGGCACCCCTCAACGCGGCCTGACGCATCGCTCCTCGCCGCGCAGCACCCCGCGCCGACGTGGCTGGGGCTCGACGTGCGGGCGCATCGCATCATCGACGACGACCACGCCATCGTGGAATTCGTGGCCCGCTATCGCCTCGGCGGCGGCCCGGCCCGGCGCCTGCACGAAACCAGCCGCTTCGTGCGCGAGACGCAGCGCTGGTACTACGTGGACGGTGACTAATGTAAAAGGGGGTCAGGTTCACTTTCCGCCTGTCGTACGCGTGAATGTCAAAGTGCACTTCGGCGGAAAGTGAACCTGACCCCCTTTTACCCCCTTTACCTATCAGTCCGCTGCAAAATCCAGGCGCGTCTCGACATCTGGCCGCCCGGAGGGGCCGAAGCTGCGCTCGATGATCGAGCCACTGCCGTCGTGGGCGATCGCCACCACCGTGCTGGCCCGCGTGCCGTAGGCCTCGCCACGCACGAACGCGGCCGACAGGCGGCGCTCGTGCGCCAGGCCGACACCGGTATCCGGCAGTTGCGCATCCGGCGCCAGGCGCTCGTCGGCCAGAGCCGCAAACAAGGCCTGCGGAGCGCCGTCGGCCTGCGTCAACCAGTCCTGCATGGCGTGCCGGATCGCCAGCACCTTGGGCCAGGGCGTGTCCAGGTCCGCATTCGACAGCGCGTGCACGCCAGGCTCCAGCGTGGCCCCATGCGGCCCTGGTCGGTTGCCGACGAACGCCGCCTGCGTACCCGCAAACAACAGCAGGTTGAATGGCCGGTAGCCGGCGGCGCGGGTCCGCAGGCGCCCGGCGTGGATACTGGCCGTGTCGTCGCCGGCGAGGAAATCGCTGACCAGCAGGCCGCGCGACTGGCCATCCATCGCAGCGTGGGGGTCGCGCACATTCGTCACCACCGCACAGCGGCCGCCGGCCGCCACCCCTAGCCAGGTACCGCCG
Source organism: Lysobacterales bacterium (assembly GCA_017305055.1). Classification (GTDB taxonomy): domain Bacteria; phylum Pseudomonadota; class Gammaproteobacteria; order Xanthomonadales; family Rhodanobacteraceae; genus Rhodanobacter. The sequence continues at coordinate 132,707 of JAFKMZ010000006.1, read as the reverse complement.
GCCAGCAGGTCGCGGCCGGCCATGATCGGGCTGCCGGGCCAGTGCGCCAGCGGGGCGCTCGGTCGCGCATGCAGCTCGTCGCGGTTGCCGGCCAGGACCAGCCGCCAGCGTGGATGCACATTCCAGGCGAAGGCAATAAGGCACATCGGCTCGCTGGCCACTTCCTGCACTTGCGGTACCAGCCACCGGACCGCCACGCCGCCAGCATACCCGTCGTGCCAGGAGGCGCGCACCGCGCAGTCGCGACAGCGCTCCGACTCGGCGATAATCGCCGCATGCCTTTTAGCCCGCGATGTGCCGCGTCCGCCGTCCGCACGTGCCTGCTCACCGCCCTGCTGGGCCTGGCCGCGGCCGCATCCGCCACCGCCCAGGCGCAACAAAGCCAGCAGGCAGAAGCGCGCAAGAAGCTGCAGGACGTGCAGCGCCAGATCGATACCGCCAGCAAGCGCCAGGCAGCGATGGCCACGCGACGCACCGAGCTCAATGCGCAGCTGGCCGAGCAGGCCGCCAAGCTCAGCCGCGCGGTACGCGCCGTGCGCGATACCGACGCGCGCATTGCCACCGGCGAACAACAATTGCAACAGTTGCGCGAGCGGCGCACCGACGTGCGGGAGCGCCTGCAGCGGCAACGTGCCGCGGTGGCCGACCTGCTGCGCGCGACCTACGCCCTGGACCACGGCTCGGACCTGCGTCTGCTGCTCGACGACGAGGATGTCGCGCGCATGGCGCGGGCGCTGGTCTATTCGCGCTATTTCCAGGAGGATCGCGAACGGCGCGTGCGTGCCTTGCTTGCCGACCTGGACACGCTGCAGCAGACCGAGACCGAGATCAACGCCCAGCAGGCGACCCTGCAGGCGGACAAGCTGGAACGCGAGAAGCAGGCCAAGGCGCTGGCAACGCAGCGCGACGCACAGAAGAAGCTGGCCGCACAGGCTGACGCCGAATACCAGAGTGAAGCGGACAAGGTCGCCGCGCTGCGGCAAGACGCCAAGACGCTCGACCAGCTGATCGCCCGGCTGCAACAGGCCATCGACCAGGCCGCACGTGGCCAGGGCAAGGAGTCGCGCACGGCGGCTGCGGCGCCGGGCGACATGGGCAGCGCCAATATTCGCGGCAACCTGCCATGGCCGGCCAACGGCGCCGTGCACAGCTACGGCAACGGCGTGCTGATCAAGGCCCCCGGCGGCAGCGAGGTACGCGCGGTGGCGGCGGGCAAGATCATCTATGCGGGTTTCCTGCGTGGCTATGGCCTGCTGCTCATCATCAACCATGGCAAGGGCTGGATGAGCATGTACGGCAACAACGAGGCGCTGCTGCACGAGGTGGGCGCGCAGGTCGCGGCCGGCACGGTGATCGCCACCGCCAGTGCGCCGACGGGGGTCAATACCGGCGAATACTTCGAGATGCGCAAGGACGGCAAGCCGGTGGATCCGCGGCAGTGGCTGCGCCGGCAGCATTGACGCCTGCCGGCGCCGCGGGAACCTGCACGGCCGGCTGCGTTCACACCGCTGGGTGACAGCACGTTGCCATGGGCGCGGGCCGCGGTCGGCCAACGTGCCAAGATAGCGGCCTGCACCCCTGGAGTTGCCTCATGTGTAATCCGGTTCGTCCCCGCTCCGCCCGTTGGCTGCCGACAGCGCTGGCGCTGGCCGCGCCCTTGGCCTGGGCGCAGGTACCGGCACCGGCGCTGGGCATCGGAGCGCCCGCAGCGGCCAGCAGCATCGATGCGCCCGCATCCACATTGGCGCCGGCCAAGGCGGCCAGCGCAGCAACTTCCGGTGACGCCATCGACCTCGACGACATCCGCAACTTCAGCCGCGTATTCGAGGTGGTACGCCAGGCCTACGTGGAGAAAGTCTCCAGCAAGACCCTGCTCAATGCGGCCATCACAGGCATGCTTGCCGGGCTCGATCCGCACAGCGAGTACCTGGACAAGGCCGGTCTGGAGCAGCTGAGCGAGGAAACCTCGGGCCAGTACAGCGGCCTGGGCATCGAGGTGCTGCAGACCGAGGATGGCTTGCGCATCGTCTCGCCGATCGACGACACGCCGGCCGCACGCGCCGGTATCCGGCCCGGCGACCGCATCGTCAAGATCAACGGCACCCTGGTCGACGGCAACAACGTCGATGCCATGTTCAAGCAGTTGCGCGGCAAGCCTGGCAGCAAGATCGCCCTGACCATCACCCACGAGGGCAGCGACCAGCTGATCGAGCTGAGCCTGGTGCGGCAGAACATCACCGTCAGCAGCGTCAAGGTGCGCGAGCTCGAGCCAGGCTACGCCTATGTGCGCATCAGCCAGTTCCAGGACGACACCGCCGACGACCTGGTGCGCAAGCTCGGCGAGCTGATCGACAAGCACGGCGCGCCCAAGGGCCTGGTGCTGGATTTGCGCAACAATCCGGGCGGGCTCCTGACCGCGGCGGTGGCGGTGAGTGACGACTTCCTCTCCAGCGGCACGATCGTCACCACGCGCGGCCGGCTGCGCGACGCCAACATGAGCTTTGCCGCGCATCCCGGCGACCAGCTGGACGGCGCGCCGATGATCGTGCTCACCAACAACGGCACGGCGTCGGCCGCGGAGATCGTCTCTGGTGCGCTCAAGGACAACCATCGCGCGCTGATCGTCGGCCAGCGTACGTTCGGCAAGGGCGTGGTGCAGACCGTGCTGCCACTGGACCAGGACCACGCGGTGAAAATCACCACCGCGCGCTACTACACGCCGAACGGCACCTCGATCCAGGCCGAGGGCATCACGCCCGACGTCGCCGTCGACGACCTGGCCGTGCACAACGTCCGGGACACGCCGACGCTGATCAGCTCCGAAGCCGACCTACCGAACCATTTGGCCAATGAAAATGCCCAGCCGGCCGCTGCGGCCTCGAGTGGCGCGGCGGCGGAGGCCGATCTGGCGACGCACGACTACGTCCTGGCACAGGGCCTGAACGTGCTCAAGGGCATGGTGCTGGAGCGCCGCCCGGCGAGGCGCGGGTAGCCTCGGGCCAACAGCGACCCTGAGCGCAGGAAGCCGTGCCGCCGACCCGGGACGTCGGCGGCACGGTGGGCAAGCTCATCAGCTCAGGCGGTCAAACCCGGGTCGAAAAGCCCAGACAACCACGTCTGGTCAGGCGGCAACCAGGGTGCGCATCTTCTTCATCGCGTTCGCCTCGACCTGGCGGATGCGCTCGGCCGACACACCATATTCGTCGGCCAGGTCCTGCAGCGTGGCCTTGTTCTCGGTGTCGAGCCAGCGCCGCTGGATGATGTCGCGCGAACGCGTATCCAGGTGCTCGAGCGCATCGGACAGCAGCTGCGACTGGTTGTCGGCATAGTCCTCGTCGGCCAGGCTGTCGTAGGGGTCGGCGCCATCGTCGACCAGGAACCCGGCCGGCGCCGGTTTGGTGTCCTCGTCGGCATCCACTGGCAGCTCGAAACCGACGTCGCGACCGGACAGCCGCGACTCCATTTCACGCACCGTCGCCTCCGGCACGCCCAGGTCCGCGGCCACGCCGCGCACCTCGGCCGCGTTCATCCAACCCAGGCGCTTCTTGCTCTTGCGCAGGTTGAAGAACAACTTGCGCTGCGCCTTCGTGGTGGCGACCTTGACGATGCGCCAGTTCTTCAGGATGAATTCGTGCATCTCGGCACGGATCCAGTGCACGGCAAAGCTCACCAGGCGCACGCCATGGTCCGGATCGAAGCGCTTGACCGCCTTCATCAGGCCGATGTTGCCTTCCTGGATCAGGTCGGCGAGCTGCAGGCCGTAGCCGCTGTAACCGCGGGCCACGTGCACCACGAAACGCAGATGCGACATGACCAGCTTGCGCGCCGCCGCCAGGTCGCCGTCACGCTGGTATTCGCGCGACAGCTCCTGCTCTTCCTCGACGCTCAGCACCGGGATGCGGTGTACCGCCGAGATATAGGCATCCAGGCTGCCAACCACACTCGGCAAGGGAAAATTCGCAGTCACCAAAGCTTGGGACATGGACAGTGTCTCCTTGATCAAAGGTGATGATCGATGGGCTATTTTAGCACTCGGCCCATTGGAGTGCTAAAACGCGCATTTAGTTCAACATGGGATGAACATTTATTGAACTGCATAGTACATGTATTTGACCCTGCGGTCCAGTGTCGCGACGTCCTTCATCCCCCGGGCGGCTGCGGCACCGGGTTCCCGGGTCGGCCGGCTTGCGCCAGTTGAAGCGCCGCGCACGGACCTTTCAGGGAGGTAGCGACCAGTCCATGGGGGGCTCGCCACGACCGGAGAGATAACGATTGGCGGCGGAAAAGTGCCCGCAGCCGATGAAGCCGCGATGGGCCGAGAGCGGCGAGGGATGGGGCGCCTGCAGCACGCAATGCCGGGAGCGGTCGATCAAGGCACCCTTGCGCTGCGCATAGGAGCCCCAGAGCAGGAATACCAGGCCCTCGCGTTCGCGTCCCAGCGCGGCAATCGCCGCATCGGTGAAGCCCTCCCAGCCCCTGCCCTGGTGCGCACCCGGGCGACCCTCCTCGACGGTGAGCACGCTGTTGAGCAGCAACACGCCGCGATCCGCCCAGGCCTCCAGGCAGCCATGACACGGCATGGGCAGGCCAAGGTCACGCTGCAATTCCTGAAAAATGTTCTGCAGCGAGGGTGGCACGCGTATGCCGGGCCGGACGGAAAAGCACAAGCCATGGGCCTGGCCCGGGCCATGGTAAGGATCCTGGCCGAGGATGACCACGCGCACTGCCGCAAACGGGGTGTGGGCAAAGGCATTGAAGATTTCCCCGCCACGCGGGTAGATGTGCGCGCCGGCCTGCTGCCGGCCGCGCAGGAAGCGGCTCAGTTCCTGCATCTCCGGCCGCTGCAGGTAATCGCCGAGCCGCGCCTTCCACGACGCCTCGAGCCGAACCGGCACCTCGCTCACGCCGCGCGGGTTTGGATGTTTGCGCGCAGGCGCTGGGCCACGCGGACCTGAAACAGCAATTTGGTCATCAGCAGGCGCTCCTCGACCGGCTTCTCGACCAGGTCGTTGGCGCCGCCCGCAAGCAACGCCGCCTGGTTGTCCCGGTTCGCGTCGCCAGTCATGACCAGCACCGGCAAGCGCCCCTTACTGTAACCCAGGGCGCCGCGGATGCGCGCGAGCAGGTCGCCACCGGTCATTGCCCCCTTGAGGCTGACGTCGGTAAGCACCAGATCCGGCCCAATCCGGCCCTGCACCCTGGCGGTTTCCAGCACCGCCAGCGCATCCTCGCCATTGGTGACATGGCGCACGCTCATGCCGCTTGCTTCCAGCATACGCCGGGTCGCCAGGGCCACGACCCGGCTGTCCTCCACATACAGCACTTCGCCGCTGGCCGTGGCGCGCGGCGCGAGATAGCCGCGCACGAAGTCGGCCAGCGCGGGGTAGCCCTGGCTCTTGTCGAAGTAGTCAGTCACCTCGTCGCCCAGCATGCGCCGGCGCAGACGGTCGTCGACGTCGCCAGACACCACGATGACGGGCATATAGGCCTGTGCGGTGGAGGTGCGCACGAAATGCACCAGCTCCAGGCCATCCATGTCAGGAAGCCGCAACGCGACGGTGACAAAGTCGAACGACTCCACGGCCAGCCGCTGTTGCGCCTCGGCGCCCGACGCGCATGTGCTTACCTGCACACCGTGCAAACCGTCGAGCAGGACGCGGGTGATCAGCTGGCGCGCCACGCGCGATCCATCGACCACCAGCACCCGCCTGGCCGCGCCACCCGTCATGTCCCCGCCACCCATCCCCAAGTCTGCCGATCGCCCCGGCCCCACGTCCCGGGCGCCGTGTTCGGCAGCCCGCCCTACGATGCCATCATGCCCTGACGTCATCTGTTGTCAATGTGATGCCGATCACGGTACGCCGCATGCACACTGTGGTTCAGGGCATGCGCCGCAGCTGCCAGCCGCTCACCAGCCGCGCGGCCAGCCAACCCAGCAGCGCGGTGGCCAGCGGCATGCCCAGCAGCAGCCACAACGGCAGCCCGGCGAGCGTCAGCTTGCCGGCGTAGGCGTGGTTCAACTGGCGCGCCGGCCCGAGCAGCGACCATTCCACGCCCGCGGCCAGCAGGGCCGCCAGGGCGCCTCCCAGCAGGCCATACCAGAGTCCGGCATACACGTATGGCCGGCGCACAAAGCGCGGGCTGGCGCCGAGCAGGACCAGCACGGCAATCTCCTGGCTGCGGTTGGCGATATCCACGCGCACGGTGTTGCCGACCACCAGCAAGGCAGCCAGCGCCAGCAACGAGGCCAACACCAGGACCGCGCGGTTGCCGATCGCCAGCAGGGCATCCAGGCGCTGCCGCCAGGCACCGGCATCCTGCACCATGGCGACGCCCGCCAGGCTGCGCAGCTCGCTGACCAGGCGCGCAACCGCCGGCGCGTCCTGCTGCGGACCCGGCAGCACCTGCAGCACGTAGGGCAACGGGTTGTCGTCCAGCACATCCAGCGCGGTCGAAAAGCCCTGCATGGCGCCAAGTTCCTGCAGGCCCTGCTGCGGGGTCTTGATGCGTACCGTGTCCACCCCGGCCAGGGTGCCGATCTGGGTCGCAAGCGCCTGCGCCTGCACCGCGGACTGGCCCGTGGCCAGGAACACATTGACCGCCTGGGTCTGGCCCAACGTCGCTCCCAGTCGCTGCACGTTGCCCAGCAGCAGGAAGAAGGTCAGCGGCAGGGCCAGCGCCAGGCCCATGACCGCAATGGTCAGCAGGCTGCCCAGCGGACGCGAGGCCAGGCGTGCCAGGCTGGTGAAGGCGCTCCAGCGATGATGCTCCCACCAGCCCGCCAGACGGCGGCGCCGCGGTGCGGCGGCCGGCGCTGCCGACAGCGTTGGCGTCACTGCCTGTTCCGGCGCGCTCACAGGATCTCCCGGGCAGCGAGGTCGGCCACCAGATGGCCATGATCAAGCACGATGACGCGCCGCTTCATGCGCTTGATGAGCGGCAGGTCATGACTGGCGATCAACACCGTGGTCCCGGCCGTCTGCACCTCGACGAACAGGCCCATGATGTCCACGGCGAGCTGGGGATCGAGATTTCCGGTCGGCTCATCGGCAATCAGCAGGCTCGGCTGGGTGACGATGGCGCGGGCAATGCCTACGCGTTGTTGTTCACCGGCCGACAGGCTGTCCGGCAATTGCTGCTCGTAGGCCAGCAGGCCGACTTTTTGCAGTGCCCGGCGCACCTGCAGGCGGCGTTCGCGCACCGCGGTGCCGCCAATCAGCAGCGGCAGCTCGACATTGGCATACACCGTGCGCTCGAGCAGCAGCCGATGATCCTGGAACACCATGCCGATATTGCGTCGCAGGCGGGGAATGTCGCGCCGGCGCAGGCGGGCGAGGTTCTTGCCGCCGAGCATGATGCTGCCGCCCGAGGGCCGCTCGATGGCGCCAAGCAACTTGAGCAGGGTGCTCTTGCCAGCGCCGGAGTGACCAGTGACAAAGGCCATTTCGCCCGCCGCCACGTCGAACGAAAGCTGGGACAGCGCCTCACGGCCGCCGGCGTAACGCTTGCTGACCTGGTCGAAGTGAATCATCGCGATGGCTGGGGTCCGTGGCGATTGCGCTGGCGCAGAGGATAAGCCAAAGCCTCACCGGACTGCGCCGCCGACCAGGCCGGAACGGGTCTGCGGCGCCAGCACGCCCACCGACGCGCCACCCGCCGCGCCCTCAGTGCCGCGTGAACAGACGCGTCAAGCGCCGGAACAACCCCGGCTTCTTGCCCCGATGCGTACCGGCGGCACCCTCGGTCACCACCACCTGGCGCGACGGACGATGGCTTGTCGGCGTCGGCGAAGATTCGGCGCGCGGCCGCGATGTCCGCCGGCTGCCGCGTGCGCCGGCATCGGCTGACGTGGGTGCGCCCGCGTCAGCCTGCACCGCGTTGGCCTGCCCTTCTTCCACGGGTCGCCGACGTCCCCGCCCGCCACGGTGGCGACGCGGCTTGCGGGCCGGAGTATCTGCCGCGGCCTGCGCCGGCGCGCCAACGGCTGGGCCCTGGGCCGGCGTGCTGCCTGCTTCGACAGGCGCGGCTTCGGCTTCCACGCCGCCCCTGCCGCGGCGGCGCCTGGGCCTGGCGCCAGCTGCGGGATCGGCACCGGCACGGACCGGTGCCGGGCCACGGCGTGCGCCACCGGCCGCGCCGCGGCGCGGCGGCTGTCCCGCATGCGCCGGCACGACGTCGCCAAACGAGGCACTGTCGGCCGCCACATTGGCCACGTATTCGGGATCCGGCGCGCGCGGCCTGGGCATCACCAGCAGTTCCGGATCGAGGTGCGCGACCGGGATGGCCTGGCCGATGTAGGCCTCGATGTCCGGCAGCGCGATGGCATAGCGGTCGCAGGCAAAGCTGATCGCGTCGCCCTCCTCGCCCAGTCGTGCGGTGCGCCCGATGCGGTGCACGTAGTCCTCCGCCTCATGCGGCAGGTCGTAATTGAACACGTGGGTGACGCCCGGGATGTGCAGGCCGCGGGCCGCCACATCCGTGGCCACCAGGATGTCCAGCTGCCCAGCCTTGAAGCGCTGCAGCAATTTCTGCCGCTTGAGCTGCGGCACGTCGCCGGACACCGCGCCGACCCGGCAACCGTGCCGGCGCAGGCGCTCGGTGACCTGTTCGGCCGCCACCTTGGTGTTGACGAAGACGATGCTGCGCGCGGGCTTGAGCCGGTCCATCAGGTTCAGCAGTAGAGGCAGCTTTTCCTCGCGCGCCGGGAAATACACCAGCTGGCGCACCTGGTCGGCGGTGACGTGGTCGCTCTCCACCACGATCTTGGCAGGGTCACGCATGTGCTCGTAGGCCAGCTCCAGCACGCGGTAGCTCAGCGTCGCCGAGAACAGCAGCACCTGGCGCCGCTCACGCGCCGGCAGGCGGTGGAACAGGTAGCGCACATCCTTGATGAAGCCGAGGTCGAACATGCGGTCGGCCTCATCGATCACCATCACCTCGATGCCGTTGAGCCCGAACACGTGCTGCTTGTAGTAGTCGAGCAGGCGCCCGGGCGTGGCGATGATGATGTCGCAGCCCTCGCGCAGCTCCTGGCGCTGGCGCTCGTAGTCGACGCCGCCATAGATCAGCGCCATGCGCAGCCCGGTGTGCCGGCCGATGGCCACCGCGTCCTTCTCGATCTGGATCGCCAGCTCGCGGGTCGGGGCGATGATCAGGGCACGCGGATCGCTGTCCTTGCGCTCGGGGGTTGCCGTCGTGGTGAGCAGGCGATTCATCACCGCAACCAGGAATGCCGCGGTCTTGCCGGTGCCGGTCTGGGCCTGGCCGGCCACGTCGCGCCCGGACAGGGCAATCGGCAAGGCCAGATCCTGGATCGGCGTGCAGCGCACAAAGCCGCTGTCGGCAATGCCCTGCAGCAACAGCGGATGCAACGGAAAGGAGGAGAAAAGCGTGTCGGTGAGAACGGTTTGGGTCATGTAGCGGGTAACCTCGCTGGACAACAGCGTGACGCCCTGCAGCAGGCGACCCCCGGAGGAGCCACGGGACAGCAAGACGGGAAATGGCGGGCCGCACGGGCAGGCCGGCTTGGCAACCCGGCCCGCCGCTTGGCGCGGCGTTGCAGGGCCGCTGCTCGGATGGCGGACTTCACCACCCTTGAATCACGCCCGCAGTTGCGCTGGAATGGAGCCCTTGCACACGCTACCCAGCCCGATCCGCGCATCGTGGACAGTTGAGTGTAGCTGATCACCGCCAGGCAGTCGCGCCGGCTTGCATTGCACACCGGCACACCCCACGTGTGGACGATCCGGTATTTTTGAAATGCGGCATCCGTCGCAGCATGGAGGTTCCAGTGAACGACCTGATTACCCACGTAAGTGATGCCGCCTTCGAGCAGGAGGTGTTGAAATCGGAGACCCCGGTATTGCTCGACTTCTGGGCTGAATGGTGCGGCCCGTGCAAGTCGATCGCGCCCATGCTCGACGAGCTTGCCACCGAATACGCCGGACGCCTGCGCGTGGTCAAGGTGAATATCGACGAAAACCAACAGACCCCGCGCAACTACAACGTCCGTGGCATCCCCACGCTGATGCTGATAAAGAACGGCAAGGTCGAGGGCACGCAGATCGGTGCCGTCGGCAAACGCCAGCTCACGCAAATGATCGACCACGCCATCTGAGCGCCCGTCCATCTGATCTGCCGGCACCCGCCGCGCCCTTTACGGCCGTGTGCGGCGGGTGCTAGATTCACCTCGTCTGTCGGGACTTTCGATCCCGCCGCGCGCCCCGCGCGACCTGCTTCCTTCCCCCCCGCACTACTACGGCCCTCGCCAGGACTGCCCGTGTCTGATACCGACAACCACACCCCCGACCCCGAGGGCGACAGCCCGAGCGCTGCCAAGAGCAAAGCGCCCCGCGCCCGGACCACGCGCCGCAGCACGGCAGCCAAGACCGCACCGAAGACGCAGGACGCGGCTGCGGCAGACCGTGCGCCAATGGCGGCGGCACCAGCGCCAGCAACACCTGCAGCGACGACCCCGGTGACCGCAGCTCCGGCTGATCGTGCGCAGGCACAGGCTGAACCGCCCGCCCCGTCGCGGTCCGTCGAGGGCGGCGGACAGCGCCCCGAGAACGCCGAATCCCGGTATCCGGGCGCAGACCAGGAGCCGTCCTGGCAACCCGGCCAAAGCGTCGACGCAGTACCTGGCGCCAACCCACAGCCACATGCCAACGCCGCGCCGCGCGGCACCGACGCATCGGCCAACGCGGAGCCGGAGCGGGCCACGACCCAGGCCGACGGATCCAACCCGAACAACGGCCGGCCAGGTGGGAACAACAACCAGCGCGAAGGCCGCGGCCGGCGCCGGCGCAACGAACGCGGCGGCAACGGCCAGCAGCGGCAGCACGGCAACAACAATCCGCGGCACAACAACCCGAGTGGCCTGCCGGTGGACGACGACAACGCCGACCCGGGCAGCAACGACCGCGTCATCAACCTGACCGAGCTCAAGCGCAAGAATGCGGTGCAGCTGCTTGAGTTTGCCGAGTCCGTCGGCGTCTCCGAAGGCGTCTCGCGCGCCCGCCGGCAGGACGTGATCTTCAACGTGCTGAAGGCGCACGCCCGCTCCGGCGGCGGCATCTGGGCCGAAGGCGCGCTGGAGATCCTGCAGGACGGCTTCGGCTTCCTGCGTTCCGCGGACGAGTCCTACCTGGCCGGTCCAGACGACATCTATGTCAGCCCGAGCCAGATCCGGCGCTTCAACCTGCGCACCGGCGACTACATCACCGGCCGCGTGCGGCACCCGAAGGAAGGCGAGCGCTATTTCGCCATGCTGCGCCTGGAGACGATCAACGGCGACCCGCCGGAGACGTCGAAGAACAAGATGCTGTTCGAGAACCTGACGCCGCTGTTCCCGCGCAAGATGTTCCACCTGGAGCGCGGCAACGGTTCCAGCGAGGACATCACCGGGCGCATCCTCGATCTGATCGCACCGATCGGCAAGGGCCAACGCGGCCTGATCGTGTCGCAGCCGAAATCCGGCAAGACCATGATGCTGCAGAACATCGCCCAGGCCATCAGGCACAACGATCCGGACACGCACCTCATCATCCTGCTCATCGACGAGCGCCCGGAGGAGGTCACCGAGATCTCCCGCTCGGTGCGCGCCGAGGTGATCAGCTCCACCTTCGACGAGCCGCCGGTACGCCACGTGCAGGTGGCGGAAATGGTGATCGAGCGGGCCAAGCGCCTGGTCGAGCACAAGCGCGACGTGGTCATCCTGCTGGATTCCATCACCCGCCTGGCCCGCGCCTACAACACCGTGGTGCCGAGCTCCGGCAAGGTGCTGACCGGTGGCGTCGACGCCAACGCGCTGCAGCGCCCGAAGCGCTTCTTCGGCGCGGCGCGCAACGCCGAGGAGGGCGGCAGCCTGACCATCATCGCCACCGCGCTGACCGAAACCGGCTCGAAGATGGACGACATCATCTACGAGGAGTTCAAGGGCACCGGCAACATGGAAGTCCACCTCTCCCGGCGCATCTCCGAGAAGCGCGTCTTCCCGGCGATCGACATCAACCGCTCCGGCACGCGGCGCGAGGACCTGCTGATCGAGCCGGACCTGCTGGCCAAGATCTGGATCCTGCGCAAGCTGCTGCACCCCATGGACGAGCTGGCGGCCATGGAATTCATGCTCGACAAGATGAAGAACACCAAGTCCAACGACGAATTCTTCAATGCAATGAAGCGCTGAAGAGCCGTGAATGGGGAATCGGAATAGGGAATACCAAGAGCCGGCCAGGCCCGATGCGGGTTCCTGAGCGGGCCGGCCTTGTGCCGGACTGGTCGTTTCCGCGCCACCCGCGATACTGCGTCGTACAATAAATCTTCGCCAACCCTTTTGGTCGCCATGCGGCAACCCCATAGTGGTTCGCACCCCTCGTGAGGCATGGCCCGTGTCGATACCCAGTGCGGTCAAGCACACCCCGATCACTGGTGGCCGCCGGCAGCTGGCCGACTACCTGGCGGCGGGCGAGAAGCCGCGCGAGGCCTGGCGCATCGGCACCGAGCACGAGAAGTTCGGCTTCCTCACCGACAGCCTGCGGCCGCCGACGTTCGAGGGTGAGCGCGGCATCAGGCTCCTGCTGGAAACCCTGGCCACGCGTTACGGCTGGGACGTCGCGCGCGAAGGCGAGAACCCCGTGGCCCTGTCCCGGAACAAGGCCGCCATCACCCTGGAGCCCGCCGGCCAGCTCGAGCTGTCCGGCGCGCCACTGGAGAACGTGCACCAGACCTGTGCCGAGGTGAACGGGCACCTGAAAGAGGTACGTTCGGTGGCCGAGGCGCTCGGCATCGGCTTCCTGGGCATGGGTTTCCAGCCCAAGTGGCGCCGTGACGATATGCCCTGGATGCCCAAGGGCCGCTATCAGATCATGCGCGACTACATGCCCAAGGTCGGCTCGCTCGGCCTGGACATGATGACGCGCACCTGCACGGTGCAGGTCAACCTGGACTTCGGCAGCCAGGCGGACATGGTCAAGAAGTTCCGCGTAGGTCTGGCCCTGCAACCCGTGGCCACGGCGCTGTTTGCCGACTCGCCGTTCACCGAGGGACGTCCAAACGGCTATCAGTCCTATCGATCGCATATCTGGACCGACACCGACGCGGCACGCACCGGCATGCTCGACTTCGTGTTCGAGGACGGCTTCGGCTACGAGCGTTATGTCGACTACCTGCTCGACGTGCCGATGTACTTCAGCCTGCAGCATGGCCGCTATGTCGACCTGGCCGGCCAGGACTTCAAGCGCTTCATGGCCGGGGAACTGCCGATGCTGCCCGGCATCCGCGCCAACATGACCGACTTTGCCGACCACCTCACCACCGCATTTCCCGAAGTGCGGCTCAAGCAGTACCTGGAGATGCGCGGCGCCGATGGCGGGCCATGGAACCGCCTGTGTGCGCTGCCCGCGTTCTGGGTCGGCCTGCTCTACGACGACGAGGCGCTGGACGCGGCCTGGGACCTGGTCAAGGATTTCACCCGCGACGAGCGCCACGCCTTGCGCGATGGCGTGCCCAGGCACGCGCTCAGGCTGCCGTTCCGCAAGGCCAGCGTCCGCGAGCTGGCCGCGCAGGCGCTGGAAATCGCCAAGCACGGCCTGCGTCGGCGCGCCCGGCTCAACGCCCTGGGCAACGACGAGGCCATCTTCCTCGATCCGCTGCAGAGAATCGTCGAGTCCAACCAGACCCCGGCCGAGCAGAAGCTCGAGCTGTTCCACGGGCCCTGGCAGGGGAACGTGGACCCGGTCTTCACCGAGTTCGCCTACTGACCCCGGTTGGCCTGCCGCACGCGCAGGCGATCGAACAACAGTTCCCGCGCCACCGCCGTGTCGAACATCGACTGGCGTGGATGGCGCCGTCCAAGGGCATCGCGGCCACTTCGGCAAAGCAGAGCGTCCCGGGCATGAGGTGCACGGTGCGCTCGTCCACGACCTGCCCGGCTTTGCTGCCGGGAAGCGGTGGGCACCGGCGTACTGCTCCCGATCGCCCGGGTTGAAGCCGAGGACCCTGCCGCCAGCCTGCACCACGCCCGCGGCATCCCGGCCAAACACACGCGGCGGGCCTGCCGGCGGCGTCCCGCGGCCCCGGATTTTTACGTCCGCCGGATTGACGGGCACGCCCCCGACCTCGATCAGCAGGTCATGATCGGCCGGGCCTTGACCGCTATCGGATTTTCCGCTGTATAATTGACAAGGCAACTATTGATTATTTGTCTTTCCGCACCTTGCGGGAAGCTGGGCAAGCCATGAACGCCACGACGGATTCCTTCTACGCACTCACCAACGCGTTGCAGCCTGTGAAACGTGCCTGGACCCAGGCCGCCGGCTCGGCATTGGCCGTTTCCGGGATATCCGTGTCCCTGGCCACGCCGATCCTGCTGGTCTCGCGGCTGGGCGATGGCGTGCAGCAGAACGTGCTCGCCGAGGAGGTGGGCGTGCATCCGGCGGCGATGGTGCGCGTGCTCGACCAGGCGCAGGAGGCCAGGCTGCTGGAGCGGCGCGTGATGCCAGGCAATCGCCGGATCAAGGGCATCTACCTGTTGCCGGCTGGCCGTCGGCTGGCCATGAAAATGGAACGGTCGCTCACGGCGTTGCGTAGGGCACTGATGCAGGACATCCCCGCAAAGGACATCGACATCGCCACGCGTACGCTGCGTGCCTTCGAGGAGCGTGCACACTGCTTCATTGCCGCGGAAGGACGCGCGCCCAAGTGAAGCTGACACCGTTGTCGCTGCTTTTCTCCGGCAAGCTGTTCCTGGCCTCGATGGTCGCGTTCGTCATCGCGGACCGGATCGGCCTGCCGAAGCCCTACTGGTGCATCGTCACCTGCTGCGTGGTGATGAACCCGCTGACTGGTGCGGTTCGTTCCAAGGCCGTCTACCGTTTCACCGGCACCGCCTGCGGGGGCATCATCGCCCTGGTATTGGCGGCCGTTTTCGCCAGCGTACCGGTGCTGCTCGTCATCGGCGCCGGCATCGTCGCCACGGCGGCATTCGTCTGCTCGATCCTCGACCGCACCCCGCGCGGATACGGCTACGGGCTGCTCGGCATCACGCTGATGCTGGTCGCCGTTCCCGGCGCCAGCCACGCCGAGTCGATGTTCGACACGGCGGTGGCGCGGGTCAGCGAGATCGGCCTGGGCATCATCGTGGCGACCATCGTCGACAGCGTCATCGTGCCGCGCTCGCTGGGGCCGACCCTGCGACGCCGGTTGCACGGCTGGCTGACGGATATCGAGACGCTGATGAACGATGCCTTCAGCGGGCGCTCGGACCACGTGGTGTCCGAACAGGGCCGGTTGAAGATCATTGCCGACATCACGGCGCTGTCCACGCTGACCGGCCAGCTTCGCTACGATCCGATGGTGCCACGGCGCGACGTCCAGCTGGCGCTGGCCATCCAGCAACGGCTGCTGCGCCTGGTGCCCACGCTTTCCGCCATCACGTCGCGGCTGGCGGTCAGTTCCGCAGCCGAGCTCGCCATCGTCAGACCGCTGTTGGAAGAGGCCAGGCAACAGCTGGGCGAGGACACTTCAGGACACGTCGAACTGGTGGAGCGCATGCGCCACCTGCCGCTGGCCACCGACGGTGACGCCATCTGGTCCGGCGTGATGCGCGGTGCCTTGGCGGACCTGATGGCCGACACCCTGCGGCTGTGGTCTGAAGTGCGCAGGCTGGACGCGGCACTCGACGGTCGGGAGATGCTGGAGCCGGACCTGGAACGCAAGGTGCGCCAGGCGGTGCCGTTCCCGCTGGCTCCCGACTGGAGCCTGGCCCTGCGCATCGCCGGCGGCATCCTGGTTGCCTATGCCGTGCTGTGCGGCTTCTGGTGGGCGACCGGCTGGCAGTACGGTGCCGGCGCGGTACTGCTGGGGACGGTGGCCCTGGCCTTTTTCGGCAGCGGTGACGATCCGCGCCCGATCATCGCCAAATTCGGCCTGTTCACCACGCTCGCCTTTGCCGCGGTCGGCATTCTCAGCTACGGCTTGCTTCCGCTGGCCCAGGACTATCCGACGTTCGTGATCGCCATGGGCCTGTTCATGCTGCCGCTCGGCATCTGGGCGGCAAGCAACCCGATGGCCCTGCTGCTGCTCGCCCTCGGCCTGAGCTCGATCAACCTGCAGGGCGCCTACAGTCCCATGGACTTCGGTGCCTATCTCGAATCCATGTTCGCCGACCTGTTCGGCATCTACGCAGCCTTCGCCCTGTGCAGCCTGTTCCGCACGCTCGGCCCGGCGCATACCGTCGCACGCCTGGCCCGGCAGGAACAGGATGACGTGATCCGACTCAGCCGCCGCGCCAGCAACTACGACCGCGATGCCTATATCAATCGCGCGCTGGACCGCATTGCCGCCATCACCCTGCGCTTCGGCGCCAGCGTCGCGCGCTTGCGGCTGGTCGCGCTCAGCCTGTCGGGTGAAGCGCGCATCGCGGCTGAGGATCTGCTGGCCGAAATCCGTCGCCAGATCCGCCGGGACGAACCCACGCCGACGCTGCTGGCGCTGATCGACCGGACCTTGACGGCAGTACACCAGCAGGCGCCGCACCCTGACCAGCACGTCGTACTGCGGTCGCTGGCCAGCCTGCGTATTGGCTTTTTTGGGCCCGCGACGGCCTGGGCTTCGAACCCATGATCGGCGAGATCGACATTGCCGGAATCTACGTATCGCCACTGCTGCTGTGCCTGGGCGCGGGCTTCGCCGCACGCCTGCTGATCTCGAGGCTGTTGCACGCCACCGGGGCCTATCGCTTCGTATGGCAGCGGCCGCTCTTCGATACCGCGCTGTTCTTCCTGCTTGTCGGCGTCGCCTTCGTCGCCCTGGGCATGGCCACAACGAGCTGAAACCAAACCGATCATGACCTCCGTTCGAGAAATCGCGCCACAGATCCTGAAGATGACGCTCACGGCGCTGCTTGCGCTGCTGGCCGCATTCGTCCTGTGGCACATCTATACGTACTACACCTATGCCCCGCAAACCCGCGACGGCAAGATCCGCGCCGACGTGATACCGCTTGCCGCCGACGTCTCCGGGCGCGTCGCCAGCGTGCTGGTGCATGACGACGAGCACGTCCGGCGCGGCGAGCTGCTGTTCACAGTCGACCGTGTGCGCCTGGCCAACGCAGTCGAGCGGGCCAGGGCCACGCTGGCAACCGCCAAGGCCACCCTGGATTCCGCCGATGTCGAGAATCGCCGCTATCGGAAGTTGCGCGGCGTGGTTCCCGAACAGGAACTTGCCGACCGCGAATCCGCCGCGAAGCTTGCGCGCGCCCAGTACGCGCAGGCGGTCGCCGACCTCGATCTGGCGCAGATCAACCTCGAGCGTTCGCAGGTACGTGCTCCGGCCAACGGCATCGTGACCAATTTCCAGCTGCGCGCCGGCGACTACGCGACCACCGGACAAGCGGTCATGGCACTGGTCGACAGCGACAGTTTCTATGTCGCCGGATATTTCGAGGAGACCAAGCTGGCGCGCATCCACGTCGGCGACAAGGCGACCATCCGGGTCATGGGCTACGACCATCCACTGCGGGGACATGTCGCCGGCATATCGGCGGGCATCAACGACAGCGAACGCAGCACGACGGCGGGCACGCTGCTGGCCAACGTCAACCCGACCTTCAACTGGGTAAGGCTGGCGCAGCGCGTACCGGTCCGGGTGGCCATCGACAAGGTGCCCGCGGGCTTCGACCTGGTCGCCGGACGCACCGTCACGGTGACGCTGGATGGTACGGGCGGTCCGTTCGGCATCCGCCCATGACGTCAGGCATGACCTTCCACGCACTGTGGCCCGTCGCGTTCTCCCTGCTGGCGGGTTGCGCCAGCGTCGGCCCGAACTACACGCCACCGCCCCTGCCAGGCAGCCTGGCGGACCATCCGCCAGGCGCATTCGCCGAAACCAGCGAGCATCCGTCGGCGTTCTCGGCCGCGCCGCTGACCCAGGACTGGTGGCAGCTGTACCACGAGCCCCGGCTCGATGCCCTGGTCAGACAGGCGCTCACCGCCAACACCGATCTGCGTGTTGCCGCCGCCAACCTGGAGCAGGCACGCGCATTGGCACGCGGGACGCGAGCGGCGGCCGGTGTGCAGACCACCGTCAGCGGTGGCCTCGCGGTGGGTGAGGTTTCGAACGGCGGCGTGGGACCCACCTCCGGCGTGCACCCGTCGATCGACGCAGGCTTCGGGGTCTCCTACGAGGTGGACGTGGTCGGGCGGATCCGTCGCGAGCTCGAAGCCGCCGCGGCCGACGTCCAGGCCCAGGCTGCGGCTGCCGATCTGACACGCATCACCGTCGTGGCCAACGTCGTGGGCGCCTACACGAACGCCTGCGCGGCCGGGGCCAGCCTGCAGGTGGCCCGGCACTCGGCCGACCTGCAGGCACAGAGCCTCGCCCTGACCGAACGCGGCGCACATGCCGGCTTGTACGCGCCACTCGACGTCACCCGCTCCCGCGCGTTGCTCGCGCAGCTGCAGGCCGCCGTGCCCGGACTGGAGGGCGCGCGCCGGACTGCGCTGTACCAGCTGGCGGTGCTGACCGGCAACGCACCGAACGACTATCCCGCAGACCTCGCACATTGCCAGCGCATCCCGACCCTCGCGCAACCCATACCCGTCGGCGACGGCACCGCCCTGATCCGTCGCCGGCCCGACATACGCCAGGCCGAACGCCAGCTCGCGGCTGCCACCGCCGGCATCGGCGTCACCACCGCCAAACTGTATCCCAGCGTCAGCCTGGGGGCATCGATCGGTACCACATCGCGCAAGATCAGCACCCTGGCTGACCGCTCCGCGCTGCATTTCGACCTGGGCCCATTGATCTCGTGGACCTTTCCCAACACCCGCGTCGTCCGCGCGGAGATCGACCAGGCCGGCGCGGCGCAACAGGCCGCGCTGGCGCATTTCGATGGCGTCGTCCTGGACTCGCTGCGCGAGGCACAGAGCGCGCTGACCACCTACGGACACGACCTGGACGTCAACGCGCGCCTGCGTGCCGCGCGCGACGACAGCCACAGGGCAGCCGTCATGGAACAGCGCCTGCTGCAGGGTGGCACGGTATCGCAGCTGGAAGCGCTGGACGTGCAGCGCAGCCTGGCCAGCGCCGAGACCGCACTGGCTGCTTCCGACACGGCGCTGGCCAATGACCGCGTGCGCATCTTCCTCGCGCTCGGCGGCGGCTGGGAGGCGGGGCCGACGGATACGCCCAGGCCTTGACTGCGGGGCCGGGGAAACCTTTCACGACGCATCTGCTGCATGCCGCATGGAGTGGCGACGAACCGGCCAGCGCATGCCGCGGCCGGCCGGCCGTCGACGATCGGGACGGCAAGTATTGATGATGACGAGCGTCAGGCGGCTCGAATCGAGGCTACCGGACCGGACTCAGTGGCATTGGCCGTGCCGGCCCGGCACACGGGAACTCCCGCTCACTCGCCGCGCAGCCAACGTGCCGCGTCCAGCGCGAAATAGGTGAGGATCGCGTCGGCGCCAGCGCGTTTGATGCTGGTCAGCGCCTCCAGCACCACGGCGCGCTCGTCCAGCCACCCGTTTTGCGCCGCAGCCTTGAGCATGGCGTACTCGCCACTGACCTGGTACACGAAGGTCGGCGCGCCAAAGCGGTCCTTGACCCGGCGCACGATGTCCAGGTACGGCAGGCCAGGCTTGACCATCACCACGTCGGCGCCCTCATCGAGGTCGAGCGCGATCTCGCGCAGCGCCTCGTCGCTGTTGGCCACATCCATCTGATAGGTGTGCTTGTCGGCCTTGCCGAGGCTGGCCGCCGAGCCCACCGCATCGCGGAACGGACCGTAGAACGCCGAGGCGTACTTTGCCGAATAGGCCAGGATGCGGGTGTGGATATGGCCGGCCGCTTCCAGCGCGCTGCGGATGGTGCCGATACGGCCGTCCATCATGTCCGAGGGGGCGACGAAATCCATGCCGGCCTCGGCCTGGGCCAGCGACATCTTTACCAGCGCTTCGACCGTCGGCTCGTTCATCACGTAGCCGTCCGCGTCGATCAAGCCGTCCTGGCCGTGCGTGGTATAGGGGTCGAGCGCCACGTCGCCGATCAGGCCGAGTTCCGGGTAGCGTGCCTTCAGTGCGCGGGTCGCGCGGTGCATGAGGTTGTCGGGGTTCCACGCCTCGCGCGCGTCCAGTGTCTTCACCTCTGGCGGCGGTGAGGGAAACAGGGCCAGTGCCGGCACACCCAGGCGCACGCATTCGCCGGCAAGCTTGAGCAGCCCGTCGACGGACAGGCGATCCACGCCGGGCATGGAGGGCACCGGCTCGCGGCGTCCGTCGCCCTCGATGACGAAGGCGACCATGATCAGGTCGCTGGGCAGCAAGCTGTGCTCGCGCATCAGTGCGCGGGAAAAGGCGTCATGCCGCATGCGCCGCATGCGTGTATGGGGGAAACTCATGGCCTGCGCCGTACTTCAATGGATACGGCGCCATTGTACTGCGCGCACCGCCCCACCCCCCGGCCATGCGACGCCACGCCACCGGCATCTCCGCGCATCGGGGCAGGCCAGGAATGGACGTCCAGGGAGCAAAGCGGCACTCTAGGGACATGTCGCCCCCCACTCCCACCCCTGGCAACCAGACTTGCGCAGGCACGCTGCTGGTCGATCTGGGTGGCACCAACGTACGTTTCGCGTCGTGCGATCCCACCGCCACCACGCCGCTGCAGGCCGGCAGCTTGCGGCGCTATCGCGTCGCCGACTACCCCTCGCTGGAAGCCGCCACCCGGCAATACCTGGACGACAGCGGGGCGCAGCCACAAAGCATGCTGGTCGCCGCAGCGGGCCGGGTCAGCGCGGAACAGACGGTCAGGATCACCAACCACGCGTGGACCATCGACGCGCACGCCCTGCAACGCGGCCTGGCCCTGCAGTCGGTACGTCTGGTCAACGATTTCGCCGCGCAGTCCATGGCGCCCACCCTGCTCGCCAGGGACGAGCTGCTCGCGCTCGATGGCCACGCGCTGCCGACACCAGGTGCACGCGACACGCAGACCTTTGCCGTCATCGGTCCGGGGACGGGGCTCGGGATCGGCGCATTGCTGGTACGCAAGGGTCGCCCGGAGACGCTGGAAACCGAAGGCGGCCACAGTGGCTTCGCACCGGGCACGCAGACCGAAGTCCAGCTGCTGCAGCACCTGGCCAGACGCCATGGGCGGGTCTCCAACGAGCGCGTGCTGTGCGGCAGCGGTCTGGTCAACGTGTACACGACGCTGTGTGCCATCGCCGGCATGGCTGCCGAGCCGCTGCAACCGGAGGATGTCACCGCGCGTGCCAATGCCGGCAGCGATCCTTGCTGCGTGCGCGCGGTGGAAACGATGGTCGGCATTTTCGGCAGCGTGACCGGGGACCTGGTGCTGTCGCTTGGTGCCTGGGATGGCGTGTATCTGACCGGGGGCATGTTGCCGGTACTGCTGCCCTGGCTGCAGCGCGGCGGCTTCGTCACCCGCTTCGAGGCCAAGGGGCGTTTTGCCGATGTCGTGCGCAAGGTGCCGATCGCCGCCATGACTGCGGCCGAGCCCGGTCTGCTCGGCGTGGCGGCAATCGCCCGGCAGGACGACGGCCACCAGGCTCCTGGGCCATAGAACTCTGCCGGGCATATGGCGGAAGGCATCGCCCGCCCACAAGGAATTCCCTTCGGCCCGGGATGGACGCCTACTCGGGCGGCGCCAGCAGCCTTGCCAGGTCGGCCTCGTCGAAGCTGAACCTGCTCCGGCTGCCACCGCCCTCGAGCACGGCGGCGGCCAGCTCGGCCTTGCGCGTCTTCATCTCCTCGATGCGCTCCTCGACCGTGCCCACGGTGATCAGGCGGAACACGAACACCGGCTTGTCCTGGCCGATGCGGTGCGCACGGTCGCTGGCCTGATCCTCGGCGGCCGGATTCCACCAGGGATCGTAATGGATCACGGTGTCCGCGGCGGTGAGGTTCAGCCCCACGCCGCCGGCCTTCAGCGACAGCAGGAACAACGGCACCTTGCCGCTTTGGAAGCGCTGTACCGGATCGCCGCGGTCGCGGGTTTCACCAGTGAGCGTGACGTAGCGGATGTGCCGGTGGTCGAGCTCGGCGGCCAACAGCTTGAGCATGCTGGTGAACTGAGAAAAAAGGAGAATCCGGCGTCCCTCGTCGAGCAGGGCCGGCAGCATCTCCATCAGCAACTCGAGCTTGGCCGACTCGCGCACCCCGCGTGCCGCCTCAAGCTTGACCAGGCGCGGATCACAACATACCTGGCGCAGCTTGAGCAGGGCGTCCAGCACCACGATGCCGGAGTGCCCCATGCCGCGCTCGGCGATGATCTCGCGCAGCTCGTCGGCGAGGGCCAGGCGCAATCCGTCATACAGCTCGCGTTGCCGGCCGAGCAGGGCGACGCGGCGCGTGATCTCGGTCTTCGGCGGCAGCTCGGTGGCTACCTGGGTCTTGGTGCGACGCAGGATGAACGGAGCGATGCGCTGGTTGAGCCGCTGCAGGGAAGCCTCGTCGTGCTGCTTCTCGATTGGCTGGCGGTAATGGCGGCGAAACAAGGCCTCGTCACCGAGCAGACCGGGCACCGCCAGGTCCATCTGCGCCCAGAGCTCGCCCAGGTGGTTCTCCAGCGGGGTGCCGGTGAGGCACAGGTAGCGGCGCGTGCACAGGCTGAGCAGCGCACGCCGGGCCAGGGTGCGCGGGTTTTTCACCTGCTGCGCCTCGTCCAGCACGATCACGGAAAAGCCCTGCTTGCGCAGCACTGTGGCGTCACGCGGCACCAGGGCGTAGCTGGTCAGCACGATGTCGGCCTCGGCCATGTGTGCCAAGGCATCAGTGCGCTGCGGCCCGTGCACGACCAGCAGCCGCAGCTGTGGCGCGAAGCGTGCGGCTTCGGCCTGCCAATTCGGGATCAGGCTGGTCGGCACTACCACCAGCGCCGGCCATTCCAACGCGCCTGCGTGCTTCAAGGCCAACAAGTGCGTCAACAGCTGCAGGGTCTTGCCCAGGCCCATGTCGTCGGCCAGCACGCCGCCGACTCCGGCCTCAGCCAGGGCGTTGAGCCAGCGCAGGCCTTCGCGCTGGTAGGGCCGCAACTCGGCCCGCAGTCCCGGCGGCACGGTGTCGCTGGCGCGCGCCGCGGCGTCGCGCAGCTTGGCGGTGAAGCCGCGCAATTGCCTGGGTGCCTCGAGCACGCTGTCGGCAGGCAAGGCCGCGGCCAGCTCGTCCAGGCGACCGGCCTGGACCCGCGGCAGGTGCAGCTTTTGCCGCGGCGACTCCAGGTACTCGACCAGCGGCGCCAGCAGGTTGCGCAGCTCACTGACCGATACCGGCACCCGGCGCCGCGCATCCAGCGGCGCATACCACACCGCATCGGCCGCCTCGTTGGCTGCCGGCTGCAGGCTCAGCTGCTGCTCGGCGAGCGCCTGGGCCACGGCCGGCAGCAGATTGTGGCGCTCGCCGCCGACCTCGATGCCAATCTCCAGGTCGAACGCATGGTCATCGCTATCGTCAACCGCGCTGCCGTACCAGCGCACTGGTCCATCGAGCACCTCGAAAGGGAAGCTCGACGCATATTCGACGTGGAAGCCCTCCTCCTCCAGGCGCGTCCGCAGGGCCAGCCAACGCGATGGCGTGTTGACCTCAAGCGCGCCAGTGGGGCCGGCACCGGCAAACAGCCAGGCGTCCTCGGGCAGGATGTCAGCGACGTCCCAAGGCAGGCCGTCGGTATCCACGCCGGTGCTCAGGCCGATGCGCTCAAGCTGCTCCATGGCCACCAGCTCGTCGGCACGGCGGCGCACGATCTCCACCAGCTGCCCGTCGCGTACGCGACGCACCCGCGGCTCGCCGCCGCGGCTGGGCAGGCGCTCCCCGGCATAATCGAACGCCAGTCGGCCGTAGCCCAGCGGTGGCGTCCCGGCGGCCAGGCGCGGATGCCGGGTCAGCGCATGCAGGGTGAGCACGCGCTGCGGCGCGACATCGGCGTGCTGCACCTCGGCAAACACTTGCGGGGGCGGCACACGCTTGCCCACCGGGCTGTCGGGCAGGCGGGTGCGCATGCGCTTGCCGAACTCGTGGCGCAACGGCGGCAAGTCCAGCCAGCGGGATTCCTCCGGCGCGCCTTCGAGCAGGCCGAGCGTGGCCCGCTCGGCGTCGAGGTACCACAGGGCGTCGATCCACAGCAGGCGCTGGTTGACCGGCAGTACTGGCAACAGGCGCTGGGTACCGTCCGGCTCCATGCGCCAATACCACTCCAGCGGCTGATTGCCGCCATGGGCCAGGCGCAATCCGCCCAACCCGCCCAGGAAGCACGGAGCCGCGTCCAGCACCTCGCCCAGCAGCGCATCGCCGACACGTCCGCGCAGGCGGGCATAGGTGCGTTCCTTGCGCGTGCTTTGCGGCAAGCCCAGCACGGTCGCGGCCAGGCGCTGTTCGCGTGCCCGCAGTGGCGTGTGCAGCAAGCGCCGGCTGTCCAGCGCCAGCGCGCGCACGTGGTGGCCGCGCTCATCCAGCGTCAGCCACACTGGCGCCATGTCGACCTGGGCAAAGTTGCCCCCCTCCGCACCCACGATCTCGACGAAAAAGCCAAGCTCGCCACGCTGCGCATCCGCGGCAGCGACGGGCGCCAGCAGTCTGCGCCACTCCGGAGCCATGCGTTCTTCGCCTGGCCCGGATGCCGGGTTGGCTCCAATGTCTGGTTTTTCGTCCGCCGATGGATGCATTGACACGCGATTGGCTGCAGTCAAATGCCTGAGCTTAGCAGCGCCGTACCCCGATGACGGAAGTCGCGGTCTGGAACCCCAACAGAGGACAGTCCTCCTGGCGTTGCACCAGGCGCTCACTGTCGGCAGAACAAGCCCCGCGGATACTCGGCCTTGCGCTCGCGCGCCATCAAGGTGCGCAGCGCGTCAATCGGGGTGGCGGCGCCATGCAGCACCGAATGCACGGCGGCACTGATCGGGAGGTCCAGCGCGTGCCGGGAAGCGAGGCGCACGACCTCGTTGGTCGTGAGCACGCCCTCCACCACCTGGCCGATCTCACGCAGTGCCTCGTCCATGGACACGCCGCGGCCCAAGGCCAGGCCGAGACGACGGTTGCGCGACAAGTCGCCGGTACAGGTCAGCACCAGGTCGCCCAGGCCGGACAGGCCGATCAGGGTCTCCGGCTGCGCACCCAGGGCCACGCCCAGACGCAGCATCTCGTTCATGCCGCGGGTGATCAGACCGGCGCGTGCGTTCAATCCCAGCTCCATGCCGTCGGCGATGCCGGTGGCGACCGCCAGCACGTTCTTCATTGCCCCGCCCAGTTCGGCGCCCAGCACGTCGGCCCCGGAATAGGCGCGCAGGTTTGGCGCATGGAGCAGGCTGGCCAGGTGTTCGGCAAAACCGGCATCGTCGGAATGCACGGTCACGGCACTGGGCAGGCCGGCGGCCACTTCCCGCGCGAAGGACGGCCCGGTGACCACCGCAGCCTGCCGCCCCGGAAACCGCGCCGCGACCAGTTCGTGCAGGAAACGTCCCGTGCCCGGCTCGAAGCCCTTGGTGGCCCAAGCCACTGCCGTACCCTCGTCCAACAGGGGAGCCATGGCCGCCAGCACGGCGGCAAAGGCATGGCTGGGCACCACGATCAGCGCGATCGTGGCACCGCGCAGCGCCAACGCCAGATCGTCAGTACAGACCAGCGCCTCCGGCAGCTCCACGTCCGGCAGATAGCGCTGGTTGCGATGCGTGGTGGCGATGTCCGCCAGCACGCGGGCGTCGCGCCCCCACAAACGGGCCGCGGTGCCATTGCGTACCAGCAAGGCGGCAAGCGCCGTGCCCCAGGAGCCGCTGCCGAGGACGGCGACGATCGGCTGTGCCGCCATGGCGCGGATCAGCTGTTCAGTACAGGCGGTGGCACGTCATCACCGGCCTGCCGACGACGCTGCTGCTCGGCGTACAAGGCGTCGAAATTGATCGGCTGCAGCAGGAACGGCGGGAAGCCGCCTTCCAGCACCAGCGCGGAAATCAGCTGACGGGCGTACGGGAACAGCAGGTTTGGGCAATAGCTGCCAACAATGCTCTCGCGATCGGGATCGGAGAATCCGGCGATGCCGAACAGGCCGGCCTGCTGCACCTCGGCCAGATACGCGGTGCGCGAACCCACCGTGCAGGTAAGGGTCAGGCTGAGCACCACCTCGTACAGGTCGTTGCCCATCGCCGTGGCCTTCTGGGCAAGGTTCAGCTGGACCTGCGGCTGCTCCTCGTTGCCGATTTCCTGGAATACATGCGGCGCATTGGGGACTTCAAACGAGACGTCCTTCACGTAGATCTTCTGCACCACCAACTGTTGGCCCTGGAACTGTCCATTGGACTGGTCGGCGGGCGTCACTTCTGCCATCGGGTATCCCTCGCGGGCATCGTCAAAAGAGGACGATTGTTCCACACTTCCAGGGCCGGCGCACGTCAGACAATGCTTTGAATCACCACTGCGATTGCGCAGCACACTGATTTCCTGCGAGAATAGCCGGCTCGCGCCATCGACCGGGCAATACCGGCAGTCCGTCGTGCACTGCGGACCTCACGATCAGGCGCCAATGTACCTCTCCAGCAGCGCATGCGGCCCGCCGAGGCGGGTTCGACGCTGGGCCGATGTTGCCCTGGCCAACGGGCGACGAACCCGGTCTCATCAGGCTGCGTCCTGCTTGGGCCATTCAACGGAGGCAAAGTCATGGCTCGCGTGTGTCAAGTCACTGGAAAGGGTGTGCAGAGCGGCAACAACGTTTCGCACGCCAACAACCATACCCGTCGGCGCTGGTTGCCGAACCTGCATGAACGGCGCTTCTGGGTGCCCAGCGAGAAGCGCTGGATCAAGCTGCGCGTTTCCAACCATGCGCTGCGCACCATCGACAAGAATGGCATCGAAGCGGTGATCGCCGAGATGCGTGCCCGTGGCAACAAGGTCTGAGGGTAAATCATGGCCAGCAAATCACAAGACAAGATCCGCCTGAACTCCTCGGCCGGCACCGGCCACTTCTACACCACGCGCAAGAACAAGAAGAACACGCCGGAAAAATTCGAGTTCAAGAAATACGATCCGGTGGTGCGCAAGCACGTCATCTACAAGGAAGGCAAGATCAAGTGACGTTCAGGCGCGCTCGCGCGTAGCGCGTGCGCCTTTGCCAGCCTGCGAACGCAGGAGGTGCTTTTCAACGGATGAAGGTCTGGTCATCCAGTGAGGTGCTCAAAACCCGCCGCAAGGCGGGTTTTTCTTTTGTGCACCATGCTGGGCCGCGAAAAAAAGCCGCCTGCAGTCGCAGGCGGCTTTTTGGAGGGGGGCTCTGGAGCGGAGCGCGCCCGGGCTTACTTGTTCTTGCCACCCGTGGCCAGCGACAGGATCGCCACGGCCTGATCCTTCAGGTCCTGCGCATCCTTGGCGCTCAATTCGGCAGTCTTGCCGGCCGCCTCGTGCTCCTTGAGCACCAGCGTGTCGCTCTCGTCCCAACCCGCACGGTCGGTCGAGGTCGCCTTGCCGTCACGCGAGGCCTTCGTCTCCTGGACTGCAGCCCAGGGCTTGCCATCCTGGTAGGCGTAGTAGCTGTCCGTGAAGCTCTTCTCGTTGTAGTCCACCAGTTCACGGATCATCCGGATCTCGCCGGCCTTGCGGAACACCTGCCAGCTGCGCGAATCGGTCTTCTCGAGCTTGGTGCCGTTGGTGATCTTCATCGCACCAATGTCGGCCTTCTCGGCATTGAATTTGGCCAGCAGCAATTCGCCCGGAGTCTGCTGGGCAACCAGCTCGATCGACACCTTCGCCGCGCTGCCTTTGGTCAGTACGGGCGCCTGGATCGGCATGGTGTAGTGGCGATCACCATCCACCAGCTCCGCGCGCACCACGTAGAGGTCCTCACGCTTGATCTGGGCGGGATCGAACGTCAACTGGAAGTCCACCGGAAATTGGGTTGCCGGGCTGATGTTCTTGGTGGCAACGGCCTGCCCAGCCGACGTGGCGCCGGCAGTGACGTCGAGCAGGCTGATCTCCAGCTTCGCCTGGTCAGACAAGGTGGCGGGGCTCTGCAGCTTGATGGTGCCTTCGACCTGGCTCGGTATCGGCGCGGTGGAACCGGCCGCCGGTGCAGTCTTCGTGCCGGCCGGAGTGGTGGCATCGGGGGATGCCGTCGGCGACTGTCCGTTGCAGCCGGCCAATGTCAGCGCTGCCGCCGACAATATCAACAAAACCATCTTGCGCATCGCTGGACCTCGATCAAACAGGGGACAAAACAAGGGTCTGCCGACTAGGCATATCAGCAGCAGTAATTGAAAAGACGAAGCCGCAAGCATAGCGGAAAATTGGCACGCGGGAAAAGTCAAGCGCGACAACGTCTTGCCGTACGCCAGCGTATTGCGGTTTGCGCCGCCGGCCGGCTCAGCGCCGCAAGGCCCTGGCGGCGATATCCCGGCGATATGCCATGTCGGCAAAATGCAGCGAGTCGACCCGTCGATAGGCACGCAGGCGCGCCTCGGCGAGGTCCTCGCCCAAGGCGCATACCGTCAGCACCCGGCCGCCGGCCGTGCGCACGATGCCGTCAGGATCCGCGCGGGTGCCGGCATGGAACACCTTGACCCCGGCTTCCTCCGCGGCATCCAACCCGTCGACGGGGTCGCCCGTGCGCGGCCGCTCCGGATAACCGGCGGCAGACAACACCACGCCCAGCGCCGGGCGCGGATCCCAGCTTGCCCGGGTACGCGCCAACCCGCTGTCCAGCGCTGCCTGCACCAGCTCCAGCAAGTCGCTTTCCAGACGCAGCAGCAACGGCTGCGCCTCCGGATCGCCCAGCCGCACATTGAACTCCACCACCCGCGGCGCGCCGCTGGCGTCGATCATCAAGCCAGCATAGAGAAAGCCGACGAACGGCGCGCCCTCGTCAGCCATGCCGCGGATGGTCGGCTTGATGACCTGGTCGAGGATGCGCCGTTCGACCTCGGCAGTGACCACCGGCGCCGGCGAATAGGCACCCATGCCTCCGGTGTTCGGTCCCAGGTCGCCCTCGTCGCGACGCTTGTGGTCCTGGCTGCTGGCCAGCGGCAGCACGTCGCGACCATCACTCATGACGATGTAGCTTGCCTCCTCTCCTTCGAGGAATTCCTCCACCACGACCCGCGCCGATGCCGCGCCATAGCGGTGTGCGCCAAGCATGTCGTGCAGGGCGAGTTCGGCGTCAGCCAGGGTGAGGGCCACCACGACGCCCTTGCCTGCCGCCAGGCCATCGGCCTTGATCACGATCGGCGCAGAGCTGTGCCGGGCTTGCCGGCGCACATGGGCAAGCGCCGGCTCGATTTCCTCGAACACTGCGTAGCCGGCGGTAGGGATGTTGTGGCGGAGGAGAAAATCCTTGGCAAAGGCCTTGGAGCTTTCCAGCCGCGCCGCCTTTGCGTTGGGGCCGAAGACGGGCAGGCCGGCGGCCTGGAAGCGGTCCACCAGGCCGGCGGCCAGCGGCAGCTCGGGCCCGACGATCGTAAGCCCGACCTGCTCGGCGCGCGCCAAGGCCAGCAGGCCGTCGAGGTCGTCGATCGCGATATTGGCATTGCGCACGCCAGGTTCGACCGCCGTGCCGGCATTGCCGGGCGCGACGATCACCCCGCTCACCTTGGGCGATTGCATCAACTTCCAGGCCAGCGCGTGCTCACGCGCGCCATGGCCAACAACCAGCACCTGCATGGGCATGACCTCAGCCGCGCCGAGGGAGGCGCAAACGCATATTATAGCGTCCAGCCGCGGCGGCTACCCAGCTCATGCGGGGCACGGCAAGACCCGCATGCAGCCACGGTCGCTCATGGACTGCGTGCGTGCAGCGCGGCCAGCAGGGCGGCACGCGGCAGCTTGCCGGTCTCGTTGCGCGGCAGGGCCGCCACCACCCGCAGCGGACGCGGCAGGAACACCGGGTCGAGCGCCTGGCGCAGGACCTCGATGACGGCCGATTCGTCCAGCCCAGGCGCCACCGCCAATGCAGCAATGCGCTGCACGCCGAGTGCATCATGGGTGTCCAGCTGGAATACCACCCCGTCGCGCACTCCAGGCACGGCCAGCAGGCGCTGTGTGAGGTCGCCGAGGGAGGCGCGCTTGCCGGCAATCTCCAGCAGGTCGGCGTTCCGCCCCTGCAGGTGGAAGCGGGCGCCATCGGCAGACAGCTCCATGAGATCGGCGAGGCGTACCCCATGGGCGAGTTGCGGCGCATGCACCACGGTGCCGTCCGGCTGCGGCTCCAACGTCACGCCGGGATACAGTTGCCACTCCTCGCTGACCGTGGCGCGCCGGCTGGCGAACACGCAGGTTTCGGTGGAACCGAATACCTCGCGCAGTGGGGCCGCAAAACGGGCTTCCACCGCACGCGCCAGGTCCAGTGGCAGTGGTGCGGTGGCCGACAACAGCAACGCCAGCGGCGGCAGCCCGATCCCCGAATCGACCAACGCACGCAGGTGCACCGGGGTGCTCACCAGGATCCGCGGCGTCGGCAGCTGCGCCAGCGCCAGTGCGATGTCGGCGGGAAAAAATGGCCTGCCCGCGTGCACCGCATAGCCCCCCAGCAAGGGCAGCAGCACGGAAGTCTCCACTCCGTACATGTGCTGGGGCGGCACCGTGGCAAGGATTGCCGGCGCGCCGTCGAGCGCCGCGTGCAGCATGGCCAGGTTGCCCGCCGTACTGGCGTGGAAGCTGGCCCAGGTCTTGGGTGTGGGTTGCGGGCTGCCGGTGGAACCCGAGGTATAGGCAATTGCCACCACCTGGTCTGCCGGCACCTGTGGATACGCCCCGTCGCCCGCCGCGAGGGGCGGCGCCCACCCCAGGGCAGGCAGACGCCAGTAGCCCGCCAAGCCAGGGGGCGCCTCCTCCTCGCCAAGCGCATAGGCGCCGGCGTGCAAGGTCATCACCTCCTCGACCGCGCGCGGTGCGCGCGACGGCGGCAACAGGGTGACCTGGCCGCGCAGCATGGCGGCGCAAAACGCCACGGTGAAGGCATAGCGGTCGACGCACAAATTGACCGCCGCCGGCCGGACCGGAAGCATCTCAGCCACCTGCCGCACGTGGGCCAGGAACTCGCGCACGCCCAGCGCGCGGCCAGCGCGCCATGCGAGCACGCGTCCCGCATCACTTCCGCCCAGCAGCGGAAGGCACGCCGGTGGCATCAGGCGCGCACCGTGGCACCCGAAAGCGCATCGCGGATCGTGGTAGGCCGCGCCTGGCCGCCCAGCGGGCCATCCAGCAAGCCATCCAGCGCATCGCCGAAATACCCGACCACCGTGTCGGCATCGCGGGCCGGTGGCGCGTCATGGGGATTGGCGCTGGTGGATACCAGTGGCGCGCCGAAGGCGCGGCACAGTGCCGCGGCCGGCGCATGCGCGGTGACCCGCAGGGCGATCCCGGCGTGCGCGCCGCAAATCCACGGCGGGACATGGGCGGCGCGGGGAAAGATCCAGGTATGCGGACCGGGCCAGCTCTGCCGCACCTCGTGCATGACTGCCGCCGGCACCGACGCCATGTCGATATACGGCTCGACCTGGGCAAGATCGGCGGCAATCAGCAGCACACCCTGGGTCGCTGGCCGCTGCTTGAGCGCGAACAAGCGCTTGAATGCGGCCTCGTCGTGCGGGTCGCAGCCCAGGCCGAACACGGCCTCGGTGGGATAGGCCAGCACGCCGCCACGGTGCAGCAGGGCCGCGGCTGCAGCCACGTGTTCCACCGAAAAGCGCTGCAGCATTCAGGCGCTCCCGGCACCCGTGGTCTTGCCCGCCGGCTTGCGCGTGGCAGCCTTTTTGGTCTTGGTCGCGGTGCGTGTCGCCGGCTTCTTTGCCACGGTTTTCTTCGCGGCAGCCTTCTTCGCGGCAGCCTTCCTGGGCGCCGTCCTGGTCTCGTTGGCGGTCACCGCAGCACCAGTGGCTTTCTTCGTCGCCGCCCTGGCACCGCCCTTCTTCGCGCCGCGCGGCCTGCGCACCGGTGCGGCGGCCAGCAGTTCCAGGCACTGGTCATGGGTCAGCAGCCGGGGCTCCTGGTCCTTCGGGATGCGGGCGTTCTTCTCGCCATCGGTGATATAGGCGCCATAGCGCCCGTTCAGCACCTGCACGCCATCGCCGAAATCCTGGATCAGGCGGTTCGCCAGCATTTCCAGTTTCTCCGCGACGATCTGCAAGGCACGCGGCAGCTCGATGGTATAGGGGTCGTCCTCGGGCTTGAGCGAGGCGTAGGTGCTGCCCTGTTTCACGAACGGGCCGAAGCGGCCCACGCCCACGCTGACCGGATCCCCATTTGGCGCGGCGCCGAGTTCGCGCGGCAATTTGAACAGCTCCAGCGCCTCGGCCAGGCCAATCGAGTGCATGCTTTGTCCAGGACGCAGGCTGGCGAACTTCGGCTTTTCCTCGTCGTCCTTGGTGCCGAGCGCAACGTACGGCCCGTAGCGGCCCAGGCGCACCGACACCGGCTTGCCCGTCTTGGGATCGGTGCCGAGCTGGCGCGCGCCGGTGGCCTCGTTGCGGTCCACCGACTCGGTCTTCTCCTCCACCAGGCGCTTGAACGGGCTCCAGAAGCGTTCCATGAGCGGCCGCCAGGCAGTCTCGCCGCGGCTGACCGCGTCCAGCTCGTCCTCGAGCCTGGCGGTGAAATCGTAATCGACGTAACGGGTGAAATGCTGGGTGAGGAAGCGGCTGACTGCGCGGCCGACATCGCTGGGCTTGAAGCGGCGGCTGTCGAGGAACACGTATTCCCGGTTCTGCAGCACCTGGATGATGCTGGCATAGGTCGAGGGCCGGCCAATGCCGTACTCCTCCAGTGCCTTGACCAGGCTCGCCTCGGAATACCGTGGCGGCGGTTCGGTGAAATGCTGCTCGGCCAGGATGTCGCGCAAGGCCACCTGCTCGCCGACCGCCAGGCGCGGCAGGCGCCGCCCCTCGTCATCGTCGTCGGCAGCCTTCTGGTCGCGGCCTTCCTCATACACTGCCAGGAACCCGGGATCGACCACCGTGGTGCCGGTGGCGCGGAACGCGGCATCGCCGCCGCCGGCGGCAACCTCCCCGGGTACCGGATAGCCGTCCACATCACGCAGGGCGAATTCCACCGACACGGTATTCAGCGTGGCGTGGACCATCTGGCAGGCCACCGCACGCTTCCACACCAGTTCGTACAGCCGGCGCTGGTCGTCATTGAGCACCGCGGCGATCGACTGCGGTGTGCGCAGGGCCGAGGTCGGGCGCACGGCCTCATGCGCTTCCTGCGCATTCTTGGACTTGGTCTTGTAGACCTGCGGCTGCTCCGGCAAGGCCTTGGCACCAAAGTCACGCGCTATCAGGCTGCGGATCTCGGCCACCGCGTCGGCGCCCAGCATGGTCGAGTCGGTACGCATGTAGGTGATCAGGCCAACGTTGCCCTCGGCACCGAGCGCCACGCCCTCGTACAGGCTCTGCGCCACCTTCATCGTGCGGCTGGTGGTGAAACCGAGCTTGCGCGCGGCCTCCTGCTGCAGCGTGGAGGTGGTGAACGGCGCCGCCGGCCGGCGTTTGCGCTCTTTGGAGGAAACGTCGCTCACGGCCAGCCGGCCATGTGCCGCCTGTTGCAAGGCCTGGCGGGCAGCCTGGGCGGCGGCTTCGCTGGTCAGGTCGAACTGCTCGAACTTGCGCCCATTGAGCTTGCTCAGGCGCGCGCTGAAGTCGCCTTCGGCATGGTTCAGCTGCGCCGCGACGGTCCAGTACTCGCGCTTCTGGAAGGCCTCGATCTCCTCCTCGCGCTCGACAATCATGCGCAGCGCCGGCGACTGCACGCGCCCGGCCGAGAGGCCGCGCTGCACCTTGCGCCAGAGTACCGGCGAAAGGTTGAAGCCGACCAGGAAATCCAGCGCGCGGCGCGCCTGCTGCGCGTCCACCAGGTCCAAGGACAGGTCGCGGGGGTGCTCCACCGCAGCCTTGATCGCCTTTGGCGTGATCTCGGAAAACACCACCCGGTAGACGCGTTTGCCGTCGAGCAGGCCACGCTGGCGCAGGATCTCGCTGACGTGCCAGCTGATCGCCTCACCCTCGCGGTCCAAGTCGGTGGCCAGGTAGATGGTGTCCGCCGCCTTGGCCGCCTTGGCGATCGCATCGACGTGTTTGGCGTTGCGCTCGATGAGCTCATAGGCCATGGCAAAGTCGTGCTCGGTGTCGACGGCCCCCTCCTTGGGCCGCAGGTCGCGCACGTGGCCATAGGAGGCCAATACCTGGAAGTCGCTGCCAAGGTATTTGTTGATCGTCTTGGCCTTGGCCGGCGACTCGACGACAAGCAGGTTTTTTGCCATGAAACTGGGTTTCCGCGAAGCAAATCTGACGGCACCTTAGCAGCGCCGGGCCTATATAGTTGAAACCATGCGCCACCGGTCCTGTCAAGCCGGCCCCCATTGCGGGCGCCGAGGCACGCCACCTGTTGGGCATCACTCGGAAACCCGGACCACCCGGCGCCGATAGCGGTCGCCGGCCAACCTCTCCACCTGCTCCGCCAACTCCAGCAGCAGCAACTGGGCGCCCAGCGCAGCCGACGACCAGCCGGTGCGGCGCGCCAGTTCATCCATACCTACCGGGTCGTAGCCGATGTGGCGCAGGAGTGCGGCCTGGGCCGGATCCGCCGCTGCGGGCGCGGCAACCTCAGCCGGCGTTTCACCAGGCCCGTCCTCGGCAGCAACGGCGCCATTGCGTGCGTCTGACCCAGGTGGCGCCCATTCGGTGCTGGGCGGCGCGGCCAGCGGCGTGGCCAGCCGCGCGGCGAGCTCGGCGCCAAGCATGCGCGCGGCCGGCGCCAGCAGTTCGACGAGCTCCGCGGCCTCCTCCACCAGGCAGGCGCCGTCGCGGATCAGGCGATGGCAACCGCGCGCCAGGGCATGGTCGATGGAGCCTGGCAAGGCAAACACTTCCCGCCCCTGCTCGGCCGCCAGACGGGCGGTGATCAATGAGCCCGAGCGCATGCCAGCCTCGACGACCAGGGTGCCCAGGGCAAGGCCGGCAATCAACCGGTTGCGCCGCGGGAAATGGTCGGCCCGCGCCGGCGTGCCCGGTGGAAACTCGCTGAGCAGCACACCGCGCGCGGCAATCGCCTGGGCCAGGGCGTGGTGTTTGCGCGGATACACCAGGTCGGGGCCGGTACCCATCACGGCCACCGTGCTGCCGCCACCGGCCAGCGCCGCGCCGTGCGCGGCCGCGTCGACGCCGTCGGCAAGCCCGCTGGTGATGGTGAAGCCGCTGCGCACCAGGGCGCGGGCGAAACGCTCGGCATGGAGCAGGCCGCCGGCGCTGGCGGCCCGCGCGCCAACCAAGGCGACCTGGGGAAGGAGCAGCACGCTGGCATCACCGTCGACGAACAGCGCCGCCGGTGGTTGCGGGATGTGCTCGAGCTGCGGCGGGAAATCCGCATCGGTGCAACACAGCAGGCGGTGGCCCGGGGCCGACAGCCACGCCCGGTCCGCCTCCAGGCGCCGTTCGTCCGGACGTCGCAGCCACGCACTGGCGGCGTCGCCCAGTGTCCCCCGATGCCGCCACAACTGCGCAGGGACGCGACGCATGTCCCCGCCGGCGTGCTCGAGCCACCAGTGCAGCCCGCCCGGACCCAGGCCCGGCGTGCGTATGGTGATCAGCCATGCGCGCAACTCGTCGCTCTCAGCCATGCGGGCAGTGTAGGCAGCCGGCGACAACAGGACGGCGCGGCATCTGCCGCGCCGTCCTGTAGGCCTGCTCCGTGGGTTGCTGCTGCCTACTCTGGCATGCGCAGCTTGGCGCCGATGTGCACCGGGCGCAGGCCGTCCATGACCAGGCCATAGCTCACCCGCTCGAAGGTGCGGAACACCATCACATGGCCGGCGTATTCGTCCGGCAAGGTCACCTTGGGACCGACGCCACGGTCCCAACTGCTGCTGGCCACGTCGTCGTGGATGGTCTCCCCCGGCTCGTCCATGGTGAACGTGGTGCCGTTGTCGATCCCGTCCCTGCTGCCCACCGAGAGCACCACCACCTGGCGCGAGCCGACCGCGTGCAGCGCGTCGTTGAGACCAATCACGCGGGCCGTGGCGGGCACGGACTTCGGCGGGTGCGGCAGGTAATAGGGGTCATACGGCGTGGCGTCGAGCGGCATGATGCGGTCGCCGCTGCGGATTTCACGCGTCGAGTCAAGCAGCAGCAGCGTGGCCGGGTCACCCGTGCGCAAGGTTTCCGCCGTGCCGATCACGCTGACCTCCACGCCAATGTCCTTGCCGCGCTGCCAGTGGCCGTCGTGACGGGTGTCCTCATCCCAGGGGGTGCCGACCATGGCTGCATTGCTGTCCAGCCGATCGGCGGCAATTGGCGACTCCGGCGGCTTGGACACGTCACGCGGGAAGGCGCGGAACAGGTGCGTCGGGCGCACGATGGCCCAGCGCTGCCCTGCTTCACCATGCAGGCCGCGAACGTACAGGTTCTGGCCCACCGCGCCGCGCAGGCGCGCCTCCTCCAGGCCCACCACGTACGGCGCGGAGCTGACCGCACTGCTCTCCATCACCCGCAAGTCCTTCAGGAACATGCGCAGGTCAGACAAGGGAATCGCGGTCACCGCGTCATCCTCGCGGTGCACGGCTGGTTGCAGGGTCAACGACGGCACGCCGCCGTTGCCACCGATGAACGACAGGTTGAGCACGTCGCCGGGATAGATCAGGTGCGGGTTGTGGACCTGCGGATTGGCCTGCCAGATCTCCGGCCACAACCAGGGTTTGGCCAGGAATTTCGCGGAGATGTCCCACAGGGTGTCGCCGCGACGCACGGTGTAGCTGTCGGGGTGGCCACTGCGCAACGGCACGCCCGCCGCATAGACCATGGCGGTAGCCAGGATGCCGGCAAGCAACATCAGAATTTTCTTGCTCATGTGGCGGGAATCCCCCTTCCCCGGACGCTCGATCGAGTGTAACCGAACCGTTAACCCGCGCAACTGTCAAGCGGGCCGGTACCCATCACGCCGCCAGTCGTCGGTAAAGCCGTGAGATAATGCGGATTGTATGTTGCGGCAGGGCTTGGTTTTCGCCCACTTGCCCGCAATTTCGGCAGGAGAGGTGAGATCTTGAGCGTGCTTTCCATCCTGGAGTTCCCCGATCCACGCCTGCGCCTGCATGCCGCGCCGGTGCAGGTCTTCGACGCGCAGCTCAAAAAGCTCGGCGCCGACATGCTGGAAACCATGTACGCCGCCAACGGCGTCGGCCTGGCCGCGATCCAGGTCAACGTGCAGCAGCGCGTCCTGGTGGCGGACATGAGCGAGGAGCGGAACCAGCCGCTGGTACTGGTCAATGCCGAGGTCGTGGAGCGCCACGGTTCGCAGGTCTACCAGGAAGGTTGCCTGTCCTTCCCTGGCATCTACGCCAACGTGACCCGCGCCCTGGGCGTCACCGTCACCGCCCTGGATCTCGACGGCAAGGCGCTGCGACTGGAACTTGAGGGGCCATTGGCGGTGTGCATCCAGCACGAGATCGACCATCTCGACGGCAAGATGTTCGTCGACTACCTGTCGCCGCTGAAACGCGCCATGTTGCTCAAGCGCCTGGACAAGCAACGCCGTCAGGCGGCGAGTGCTTGAGCACGGCGGGCAGCGCTGAGCCGCGCCTGCGGCTGGTTTTTGCCGGTACCCCGGAGTTTGCCCTGCCCAGCCTGGCGGCGTGCGTGGAGAGCGGCGCCGACGTGGTCGCCGTCTACACCCAACCCGACCGCCCGGCCGGGCGTGGCCGCAGGCTCAGCCCCAGCCCGGTCAAGCAGGCGGCCGTCGCGGCCGGCATCCCCATCGAACAGCCCGCTACGTTGAAGGCGGTCGGCGCGCAGGCAACGCTGGCCGCGCTGCGTCCCGACCTGCTGGTGGTGGTGGCCTATGGCCTGATCCTGCCGCCGGCCGTGCTCGGCCTGCCCACGCATGGCTGCTGGAACGTGCATGCCAGCCTGCTGCCGCGCTGGCGCGGCGCGGCGCCAATCCAACGCGCCATCCTGGCTGGCGACCGCGTCACCGGCGTGTCCCTGATGCAGATGGATGCCGGCCTGGACACTGGCGCCGTGATGCTGGAGCAAAGCACACCGATCCACGCCGACGATACCGGCGGCAGCCTGCACGACCGCCTCGCCGCGCTGGGCGCACAGGTGCTGGCCGAGGCCTTGCGCGCGCTGCTCACCGGCCACCCGCCCGCCGCACACGCCCAGGCGGACACGGGTATCAGCTACGCCCACAAGCTGGAGAAGTCCCAGGCCGAACTCGACTGGCAGCAGCCGGCGGTCGCGCTGGAGCGCCAGGTACGTGCGTTCGATCCCTGGCCGGTGGCCACCACGCACATCGCCGGCGAGCCGGTGCGGGTTTGGGCGGCCCGGGCACTCGACCGCCAGCACGCGGCGATCCCCGGCAGCGTGCTCGCGGCTGGAGCCGAGGGCATCGACGTGGCCTGCGGCAGCGGCGTGCTGCGCATCGCCGTCCTGCAGAGGGCCGGCGGCCGACGCCTCGGCGCCGTCGACTACCTCAATGGGCGACCCGAATTGCGCCAACCTGCATGAGGCCGGACGCGCGGGCTGTCGCGGCCTTGGCGCTGGCCGAGGTGGCCATGCACGGCGCTTCCCTGCGCGAGGTGCTCGCCCGGCATGCAGGCAAGCTGACGGATGCCCGCGACCGGGCACTGTTGACCGCCCTGGCGCACCACGGCTCGCGCTGGTGGCTGCGCTATGACGCCGCCATCGACGGCTTGCTGGCGCAACCGCTGCGCCACAAGGAGCCGGCCATCCACGCCCTGCTGGTGCTGGGCCTGGTGCAACTGGAAGTGATGGATCTGAGCGCCTACGCCGCGGTGGCTGCGAGCGTCGAGGCCGCGCGTGCGCTGGGGTGCCCGCGGTTTGCCGGACTGGTCAACGCCGTGCTGCGGCGCTGGCAGCGCGAACGCGTCAGCCGCAACGCCGCGCTCGATGCGCAGCCACGCACCCGGCATGCGCACCCGGCCTGGCTGGCCGCCGCGCTGGAGCATGACTGGCCCGGGCAAGCCGAGGCGATCATGGCCGCGAACAACCGCGAGCCGCCGCTGACCCTGCGCGCGAATCGGCGCCATGCCCCCCGCGAGGAACTGCGGGCCGGGCTGGCGGCAGCCGGCGTCGCCGCCACCGCACATCCCTGGCTGGCCGACGCCCTGGTGTTGCCGCACAGTGTCGATGTCTCCCGCCTGCCCGGCTTCGCCGAGGGCGCGTTCGCGGTGCAGGACGGCGCGGCGCAGGTGGCGGCCGACCTGCTTGCCGCCACCGACGGCATGCGCGTGCTGGATGCCTGCGCGGCGCCGGGCGGCAAGGCCTGCCACGTGCTGGAGCGCGCCCGTGTCGAGCTGACCGCGCTGGAATGGGACCCGGGGCGTGGCCAGCGCGTACGCGAGAACCTGGCGCGCCTGGGACTGGACGCTCAGTTGTTGATCGGTGACGCGGGCGCGCCGCGGGAGTGGTGGGACGGCAGGCCCTTCGAGCGCATCCTGGTCGACGCCCCATGCTCGGCCACCGGCGTACTGCGGCGGCGGCCGGACGTGCGCCTGCACCGGCGCGCCAGCGACCTCGCGGCGCTGGGCGCGCAACAACGGCGCATCATCACCGCGCTGTGGCCCCTGCTCGCCCCGGGTGGCGTGCTGGTCTATGCCACCTGCTCAGTGCTGCGCGGGGAGAACGAGGCCATCGTCGAGACCGTTCTGCACGGGCAGCCTGACGCCCGTGCACGCAACTTCGCACTTCCGGCCGGACAGCGCTCCGGACCGGGCTGGCAGATCCTGCCAGGTGACGACGGCCTGGACGGCATGTATTACGCCGTGCTGGAAAAGCTCCCGGCGGCAGTTGGCCAGCCAACCGGCTGAGCCCACCTGGTGTACGCCGGACAACCGTCCGGCAGCGTACGGCCGCGCTGTCCGCGGACGCTCGCGATTGCCCACGCTTGCGTCCCCAAGCGCATCACAGCGCCATTTCCGCGTGCCGCAAGGTTTGGCACGGTGCTTGCGATACCCGGTCAGCGGATTCCCCGCAATGACCAGGAGAACACCATGAAATTCGAAGCATTGATGTTGCGCGTGTTGTGTGCCGGCAGCCTGCTGGTCTGCGTACTGGCGTTTGGCGACATGCTGCTGGCCGGAGCGCCGCGCATGCCGAGCGACACGGCACCGACGGGTACCGCCCTGGCCGGCTCCACCCAGTGCACGGCGCCAATCCGCGTGTTGCCGGGTCAGCTCGCCGCCGCCCAGCAGGATCGAGGCTGAGCGCCGGACACCCGCCGTCTTGCGCACGGCATAATGGGGCGATGCTCCATGTGATCCTGTTCCAACCCGAGATTCCGGCCAACACCGGCAACGTGATCCGCCTGTGCGCGAACAGCGGCGCCGACCTGCACCTGGTGCGCCCACTGGGCTTCGCGATGGAAGATGCGCGCCTGCGCCGGGCCGGGCTGGATTACCACGAGTACGCCAATGTGGCGGTGCACGACAATCTCGCCACCTGCCTCGACGCGCTTGGGACGCCACGCGTGTTCGCGTTCAGCACCCGCAACGCCGTCCGCTACAGCGATGTCCGCTTCCACCCCGACGATGCATTGTTGTTCGGCTGCGAAAGCGCCGGCCTGCCGGGCGAGGTGCTCGACGCGCTGTCGGCCGATCGGCGCCTGCGCCTGCCGATGCGCCCGGACAGCCGCAGCCTGAACCTGTCCAACAGCGTCGCGATCGCGGTCTACGAAGCCTGGCGCCAACTCGACTTCGGCGGCGCGGTTACAATCCCGGCATGAGTGCCGAAGCCAATGCCTGGTTGCCGCAGCCGCTGCGCAAACTGGCCGGGCGTGCCCTGCAAGGCGCGCTCGCGCATGCGCTGGCGCTGGATCCCGATACGCGGCGGGAGCTCGCCACGCTGGACGGCCGGAGCGTGCAGATGCATTTGCGCGGACCGGAACTCGCGTTCGCGGTGACGGCCACGGACGGCGGGCTGCGGGTCGGTCCCGCTCAGGGCGAGGAAAGCCTGCGCGTCGCCACCACGCCTGGCGCGCTCCTCGCCCTGGCGTTCAAGCGGGACGACGGACACATCGCCCCCGGCAAGATCGACATCTCCGGCGATGCGGGCCTGGCCCGTCAACTGGAAAAACTCCTGCGCAATTTCGCTCCCGATGTCGAGGAAGCGTTCACGCGCGTATTTGGCGACGTGCTTGGTGTGCCCGTGGCGCGGGTCGCGCACGGTGCCCTACGGCACGTGCGCGACAGCGCGGAGCACCTGCGCGAGGATGGCGCCGACTGGTTGCGCGACGAGGCCCGCCTGGTCATGGGGCCAGGCGAGCTGGAAGGCTTCCTGGACGAGGTGGACGCCGTGCGCGAGCGCAGCGAGCGGCTGCAGGCGCGGGTGGCACGGCTGGCCGCGCGGGCGCGCGGAACCTCCGCATGACCTCACTTTCGACCATCCCGCGCCTGTTGCGGGTGGCGTCCGTGCTGCTGGCCTACCGCCTCGACGAGCTGGTCGACGCGGCCCACCTGTACCGGCCGCTGAAGCTGTTGCGGCCCCTGCTGGCGCGCCGGCGCCAGGACGTGGCTGGCTTGCCACGCGGTACGCGGCTGCGCCTCGCCCTGGTGGAATTGGGGCCGATCTTCGTCAAGGCCGGTCAGGTACTATCCACCCGGCGCGACCTGGTGCCGGCAGACATCGCCGACGAGCTGTCCCTGCTGCAGGACCAGGTACCGCCCTTCCCCGGCAGTGAGGCGCGCGCCATCGTCGAGTTCGAGCTGCGCATGCCGGTGGACCAGCTGTACGCGCAATTCGACGACGCCGCGCTGGCGTCGGCCTCGATCGCCCAGGTCCACGCAGCCACGCTGCGCGACGGCAGCGAGGTGGTGGTCAAGGTGCTGCGGCCACACATCGAGGCACGCATCGCCGGCGACGTGCGCCTGCTGCACGCACTCGGTGAACTGGTGCAGCGCTGGCACCCGCACGCCGACAAGATCCGCCCGCTCGACGTCGTGGCCGAAGTCGAGAAGATGCTGGAAAACGAACTCGACCTGCAGCGCGAAGGCGCCAACGCCAGCCTGCTCAAGCGCAACTTCGCCAGCGGCGAGGATCTCTATGTGCCCTCCGTGCATTGGGAATTCACCACCTCCCGGGTGCTGACCCTGGAGCGCGTGCACGGAGTGAGCTGTGACGACATTGCCGCGATCGACGCCGCCGGCATCGGGCGCAAGGCGCTGGCAGTCAAGGGCGTGCGAATCTTCTACGAGCAGGTGTTCCGCGACAATTTCTTCCACGCCGACGCCCACCCCGGCAACATCTGGGTGGACACGACGCGCACCGCGGAGCCGCGCTTCATCGCCCTGGACTTCGGCATCATGGGCTCGCTGCCCGAGGCCGACCAGTACTGGCTGGCGCAGAATTTCGTGGCCTTGTTCGAGCGCGACTACGCGCGCATCGCGCGGCTGCACGTGGCCGCCGGCTGGATGCCGGCCAGCGTGCGCCTGGACGAGCTGGAAGCCGCGATCCGCACCGTCTGCGAGCCGTACTTCACCCGCCCGCTGGCGCAGATCTCGCTGGCCGAGCTGGTGATCAAGCTGTTCCAGACCGCCCGCCGCTTCGAGCTGACGATCCAGCCGCAGCTGATCCTGCTGCAGAAGACCCTGCTCAACATCGAGGGTGTGGGGCGCTTCCTCGACCCGGACATCGACATCTGGGCAGTCGCCGAGCCGGTGCTCAAGCGCATCCTGCGCAAGCGCAACAGTCCGCTGCGGGCGCTGCGCGACATGCGCAAGCGCCTGCCCGAATGGCTGCACCATGCCCCGGAGCTGCCTGAGCTGGTGCGCGATGCCTTGCGCCAGGCAGCCAGCGGCCGGTCGGTGGCGGCAGGCGATGCGCGGGCGCTCGCGCAACTGCGCGACGACGCCAGGCGCCAGCGCCGGCTGCTGCTGTACAGTGTCGGCGGGGCAGCCCTGCTGCTTTGCGCGACCCTGCTCTGGTCCCTGGATCCAT
Organism: Lysobacterales bacterium; assembly: GCA_017305055.1. Taxonomy (GTDB): domain Bacteria; phylum Pseudomonadota; class Gammaproteobacteria; order Xanthomonadales; family Rhodanobacteraceae; genus Rhodanobacter. The sequence goes on along the minus strand of JAFKMZ010000006.1, from coordinate 89,773 downwards.
GGTCGGGGCCATGGCCGCCGGCCCTGGCCGCGGCCGCCGCGGTGCTTGCCTTCATTGCCGGCTGGCGCCAGCGCTGAACCGGCCGCACTGGCGCCAGCTGGACCGCGGGCCAACACCGACGCCGAGCAGCGCACTACCCGAGGAGACGGCATGCTGATCGTCACCGCCAACCTCAGCCTTCCGGAAAGCGAGCTGGTCCTGCGCTTCCTGCGCGCCGACGGTCCCGGCGGCCAGCACGTCAACCGCACGGAAAGCGCGGTCGAGCTGCGCTTCGACGTGGCCCAGTCGACCGCGTTGCCCGAGGCGCTGCGCGAGCGCCTGTTGGCACGGCGCGACCGCCGCCTCACCGACGCCGGCGTGCTGGTGATCCAGGGCCGTCGCTTCCGCGACCAGGCGCGCAACCGCGACGACGTGCGCGAACGCCTGGCCGCGATCATCCGCAGTGCCCTGGTGCCACCCAAGCCGCGCCTGCCGACCCGGCCCACACGGGCGTCCCGGGAGCGCCGCCTGCAGGACAAGCAGCGCCGTGGCGCCCTCAAGCAGAGCCGCACGCGCCGGCCCGAGCACGAATGAGGCGACTGCCGAGACCATCCGAGCTGCCACCGCACATGCCCCGGCTGCGCGACGCGCCGCACCGGGCATTGTGCCGACTGGTCCTGCGCATCGCCGGCTGGAAGCTCGACGGCGAGCTTCCCGACCTGCCACGGTTGGTGCTGATCGCCGCGCCACACTCCTCGTGGTGGGATGGCGTCTGGGGCCTGCTGATGAAGGTCGCCATCGGCGCCGACATCCGCTTCATGGCCAAGCAGGAGCTGTTTCGGCCACCGCTCGCCGGCTTGCTGCGCCAGCTCGGCGGCATCGCGGTCGACCGCGGCGCGACCACCGGCGTGGTCGGGCAGATGCTGGCGCAGTTCGGGCGGCAGCCGAGGCTGTGGCTCGGCATCGCCCCGGAGGGCACGCGCAAGCCGGTGCCGCGCTGGAAATCCGGCTTCTGGCGCATCGCCCACGGCGCAGGCGTGCCGGTGCTGCCGGTCGCGTTCGACTACCCAAGCAAGTCCATCGTCATTGGCACGCCCATGTCCACCGGCGCGGACCTGGACGCCGACCTGGCGCGCCTGCGCACGTTCTACGCGCCGTTCCGCGGCAAGCACCGCAAGGTCTGAAACTGCCGGGACTCAGGTTGCCGTGGATGCCGGCGATGCCTGGCCCACGTCGGCGTGGTGCGTGTCCTGGGTTCCGGCTGCATCCGCACCAGCTGCTTCGGCATCGGTCCCGCCCACTCCGGCCTCATCCACCTTTGGTGGCACCAGCACCAGCACGGTCCAGCCCGGCTTGGGTTGCAGGTCGATCCTGGAGGTGGCGACGCGCAAACCGCCCTTCTCGTCGACGCCGAACAGCAGCACCGAGGTGGCACCGTTTTGGGCGACGAACTGGGGCCAGCCGAAGCTGTCGCTCAGCTTGGTCGACTTGACGCGCCAGCCGGCGGCCAGCATGTGCGCGAAGCGCGCGTGGGTCATCTCCTCGTCGAACAGCGGCGGCGCCAGCACGCTGCCGGGCAGCGCCGCGCGCTCGGTGTTTTCCTGCGGCGTCAGGTGGCGCAGGCGGTAGACGTTGCGGCGGCCAAATTCCTGGCGATAGCGCACGCTGGCCAACGTGTTGCGTTCGCGATGGGTGGACATGGCCAGGAAGCAGCCGAGGCCGGACAGGTCGAGGTAGCGTTCCGCGTACGGCGAGGCGGGGTTGCCGAAGAAGGTGTTCATGCCCTGCATGCGCGCCACGCGGATGCCGTCCCAGTCGTCGTCCGCCAGGGTGACGCGGAAGCCCGCCGCGAGCAGGGCGCCGGCAACCGTGCGGGCGACCTCGTCGGAGCCATAGACCAGCACACCATTGGGCTCGGGCTCGGCCACGCGCAGCCAGCGGGCCAGCGGGCGGGCGGTCGTGCTCTGCAGCACCACGGTGCCGATGATGAGGATGAACACCAGCGGCACCAGCGCCTCGGCGCCGGCCACGCCCAGCTCATCCAGGCGCAGCGCGAACAAGGCCGATACCGAGGCGGCCACGATGCCGCGTGGGGCGACCCAGCCGATCAGGGCACGCTCGCGCCAGGACAGGGCGCTGCCCCAGGTCGCCAATGCCACGGTCAACGGCCGCACCACGAATTGCGCCAGCAGGAACACGCCCACGCCAGCCGCCAGCATGCCCTCGGGCAAGGGCCAATGCAGCCGTGCGGCAAGCAGCACGAAGAGCACGGACACCAGCACCGTGGTCAGGTTTTCCTTGAAGTCGAGGATGTCGTCGATGTGGATGTCGCGCACGTTGCCCAGCACGATGCCCATGATGGTCACCGCCAGCAGCCCGGATTCGTGGGTCAGCGTGTTGGAAATGCTGAAGGCCAGCAGCACGACCGAGAGCACGGCGTAGTTCTGCAGGAACTCCGGGATCAGCTGCCGGCGCAGCAGCAACGCCATGAGCCAGGCGGCGAACGCGCCAATGGCCACGCCACTGGCCACCGTGGCGCTGAACACGGTCAGCGTGTGGCCCTCCTGGTGCGACACGATGGCCTCGAAAATCAACACCGCGAACAGCGCGCCCAGGGGATCGATGACGATGCCTTCCCAGCGCAGCGTGTTGGCGATGCGCGCATTCGGCCGCAGCGTGCGCAGCATCGGGATCACCACGGTGGGGCCGGTGACGCAGGCCAGGGCGCCGAACAGGAAGGCGATGGCCCAGTCCACCCCGGCCACCAGGCGCGCCGCCAGCGCCAGCAGCAACAGCGCGGCAACCGCCCCGTAGCTGACCAGGCCGCGCACCGCGCGCCCGATGCCCGGCAGCTCATGGAGGCGCAGGGTCAGGCTGCCCTCGAAGAGGATCAGTGCGACCGCCAGCGACACCATCGGGAACAGCAGGTCGCCGAGCATGCGGTCCGGATCCAGCACGCCGAGAATCGGGCCGAGCACGAGGCCTGCCAGCAGCAGGAACACGATGGCCGGCAACTTCAGTTTCCAGGCCAGCCATTGCGCCAGAAAGCCGACCATCAGCACACCGGCCAGCATCAAGCCAAGATCGACAACCATCGCGCTTCCAAAAACCACCAGGGCGCTATCGGAACACGGCTGCCGCGCCACGTCCACCGCAGCGGCGCACGCGGCCAGCGGGGCCCGGCGCGGGTGCGGACTCAGCCGCTGCGGTATTGCAGCGCCTCGGCCAGATGCTCGCGCGCCAGCGCCGTGGCGCCGCCATCCAGGTCGGCAATGCTGCGCGCCACGCGCAGCACGCGATGGTAGGCGCGCACCGACAGGCCAAGCTTTTCCAGCGCGGTGCCAAACCAGTGCCGTTCGGCACTGGACAGGGCGCAGGCGTGCTCCAGCCCGCGCACGTCGAGCTGCGCGTTGGTGCACCTGGCACGCGACCAGCTCCTGGCCCGACCTTCCAGCACGCGCGCGCGCACGCTGGCCGAATCCTCGCCCGGGATCGCCTGCAGTGCGTTCAGCTCGGCCAAGGCCATCTGCGGCACCTGCACGCACAGGTCGATGCGATCCAGCAGCGGCCCCGAAACCCGGTTGCGATAGCGCTGGATCTGGTCGGGTGTGCAATGGCAGCGCGGCCCACCGGCGTATCCGCACGGACACGGGTTCATTGCCGCCACCAGCTGGAACCGCGCCGGAAACGTCGACTGCCGCGTCGCCCGCGAAATCGCGATGTGTCCCGACTCCATGGGTTCGCGCAACACCTCCAGCACCTGCCTGCTGAATTCCGGCAGCTCATCGAGGAACAGCACGCCGTTGTGCGCCAGGGAAATTTCCCCCGGCCGCGGCACCGAGCCACCGCCCACCAGGGCCACGCCGGAGGCGGTGTGGTGTGGCGCACGAAAGGGCCGCTGGCCCCAGTGCGCCAGACAGCTCCCGGCCTGCCCGGCCACCGACAGCACGGCGCAGGTTTCCAGGGCCTCTGCCTCGGTCAGCGGCGGCAAGATGCCGGGCAGGCGTTCGGCCAGCATGGTCTTGCCGGTGCCCGGCGGCCCGACCAGCAGCAGGTGGTGGCCGCCGACTGCCGCGATCTCCAATGCGCGTCTTGCCTGCAGCTGGCCGCGTACGTCGCGCAGGTCCGGCCCGACGCAGGCCGCGGCGGCGGCGATGCGCTCCGGCACCGGCAGTTCCTCGGCGCCATGCAGCCAGGCGCAGACCTGGGCGAGCGAGTCGGCGATGCGGACGTCCATGTCGCCCACCAGGGCCGCCTCGGCGGCATTGGCCCGCGGCACGACCATCCCGCGGCCTTGGGCGCGGGCACGCAACAAGGCCGGCAATACGCCGGAAACCGGCCGCAGCGCGCCGGTAAGCGCCAGCTCGCCGAGGAATTCGCAGCTGTCCAGCTTGTGCCGCGGCACCTGGCCACTGGCGGCGAGGATGCCAAGCGCGATGGGCAGGTCGAAACGGCCGCCCTCCTTGGGCAGCTCGGCGGGGGCCAGGTTCACCGTGATCCGGCGATTGGGGTATTCGAACGCGGCGCTCTGCACCGCCACCCGCACCCGGTCCCGTGCCTCGCGCACCGCCGCTTCCGGCAGGCCGACGATGTTCGTCGCCGGCAAGCCGCCCGCCAGGCTGACCTCCACCACCACTTGCGGCGCCGCAATGCCGACCGAGGCGCGGCTGAGCGTGACTGCCAGGCCCACTCCTCACCTCCTTGCGGCCACCCACCACTTGGGACGGTCCGAACAACCTTCGCTCTTGACCGTCATTCCCGCCTGCGCGGGGATAGACGACAGTTATTCAGACATTCCCTTGGCAAATCCAGCACCTGCCCCGTGTCAGCCAGAAGTCTTGCGTCATGGGCGCAGCAACCCTTGGTCGCGTTGTGGCGCGCCTACGCGGCCAACCGGCGTATCGCCTGCCCACCAGGGAGCCATCCAGTCGCCAGCGGGCGCCCACGAAAGTGCCCCGGCACCCCAGCCCATCAGGCGTCGTGGGCGGCGATCACGGCCTCCAGCTCGCCGACGGTGCGCTCCAACGCCTCCAGCTTGGCACGCGTTTGCGCCAGTACCTGCGCCTGCACGTCGAATTCCTCGCGCGTCACCAGGTCGAGACGGCGCAGGCCCTGCGCCAGCACGTCGCGCATGTTGGCCTGCACATCCTGCTGCGCCCGTGCGAGGCCCTCCGGCACCAGGGCGGCGAGCCGTGCGGCCAGGCTGTCGATATCGTGCTTGTCCATCATGGTGCGTACCCGATCTGCGGGCCTACAGTGTAGATACTCATCGGGCGCTGGCGCCATCGGGGCGCCTCGGCAACGGTGGTAAGGATTGCCCTACCGCGATGCGGCAGGCGACAGCGGCGGCGGCCAAGGGCAAAATGCATGGGTGTCACCGCTGCGCGGCGGCGCCAACCCCAAAGGAAAAATCCATGAAACTGGTCGTGGCGATCATCAAGCCGTTCAAGCTGGACGACGTGCGCGAGGCGCTTGCCGAGGTCGGCGTGCAGGGCATCACGGTGACCGAGGTGAAGGGCTTCGGCCGCCAGAAGGGTCATACCGAGCTGTATCGGGGAGCCGAATACGTGGTCGATTTCCTGCCCAAGATCAAGCTCGAGATCGCGGTGGTCGACGACCAGCTCGAACGCGTGATCGAGGCCATCCAGCAATCCGCCCGTACCGGCAAGATCGGCGACGGCAAGATCTTCGTCAGCCAGTTGGACCAGGTCATCCGCATCCGCACCGGCGAGCTGGACCACGACGCGCTGTAGCCTCCGCCCGGTGCAGCCGCGGCATCCGGCATGACCGCTGCTGGGGATGTCCCGCGCGGCATGCCGCCTCTGCATGGAAATGATGTCCCCGAATCTTCACGTGCGGACATCCGTGGCGGAGACGCTTGACTACACGCGTCGTCAGGCGTAGCGTAACGACACGTGTAGTCATACGGAGTCCTGCCCATGTCCCGTCCTACCATCGGCGACCAGGAACTTGCCCTGCTGCGCCACCTCGCCAAACACCAGCCCGCCAGCGTGGGCGAGATCGCGGCGAGCTTCGGCGAGATCCACGGCCTGGCCCGCTCCACCGTGCTCACCATGATGGAGCGGCTGCGCACCAAGGGTTACCTCAAGCGCCGCCAGGCGCAGGGCGTGTACCGCTACAGCACCACCACCGGCCCCGGCGAGGCAACGCGCAACGCCGTGGGCCAGTTCGTGGAAAAGACCCTGAGCGGCTCGGTGTCGCCGTTCGTGGCCTGGATGGCCGAGCGCGGCGAAGTCAGCGACGACGAGCTGGCTGAGCTGCAGGCCCTGGTGGCACAACTCGAAACCACGCGCAGGGAGAGCTGACATGGGCCTGCTCGAACTCCTCTCCGCCGAACTTCTGGCACGCCTGGCGTGGACCTCGCTGCAGGCCGCAGTGCTGATCGCCGCCGTCGCCCTGCTGCTGCGCGCGCTGCCGCGCCTGCCCGCCGCAGCGCGCTGCGCGCTGTGGTGGCTGGTGGGCCTGCAGGTGCTGCTGGGCCTGACCTGGCAGGCACCGATCGCCCTGCCCCTGCTGTCGCCGCCGGCGACGGCGGCGACAACCACCGCGACCGCGCCGCCCGTCGTCGCCACCGAAGCCGCGATGTCCTTGGTCGTCGTGGCACAAGATGCCGCGCCGGCACCGACGGCGGTCGCCCTGACGGCCAGCATGCTGAAGCCGGCCGTCGCGCCGGTGGCGAACACGGCTGGCTGGCTGCCCTCGCACTGGCGCATCCTGCTGCTGGCGCTGTGGCTGTCCCTGCTGCTGGCGCAGCTGCCGGCGCTGTTCGTGCAACACCGACGTATGCAACGCCTGCGCCGCGAGGCGTTGCCGCTGGACGATGCCGCGCTGCAGGCGCAGTGCGTCCGGCAGGCGCGCGCCCTGGGCCTGCGCCGTTGCCCACCGTTGCTTGCTTCGCCCGCCGTCGCCTCGCCGCAGGTATGCGGGCTGCGCCGCCCCGTCATCCTGTGGCCGGCCGCGCTGCCGCTCGCTCCCGAAGCGGCCTCGCTGGCGCTGGCCCACGAACTCGCCCACCTCAAACGCGGCGACCTGGTGCTGGGCTGGATCCCCGCGCTGGCGGCGCGACTGTTCTTCTTCCACCCACCGCTGCGCTGGGCGATGCACGAATACGCGCTGCACCGCGAGGCGGCCTGCGATGCGCTGGCGCTGGCCCAACAGCGCGCCACGCCGCACGACTATGGCCGCCTGCTGCTGGAGCTGGGCGTGGTCCGCCCGCTGCACGCCGGCCTCGCCAGCGCACCACCCACCTTCCACAATCTCAAGCGGCGGCTGCTCATGCTGCAGCAGTCCGCCGACGCCATGCCGTTCGCACGCGGCTGGCTGCTCGTCGCGCTCGTCGCGCTGATCGGCGTGCTGCCGTATCGCGTGACCGCCGGCGCCGCACGGCAGTCGCCAAGCACTGCCGCAGGCACCGCCCTGCCGGCCGCACCACCGGTACCACCGGCGCCACCATCCGCGCTGCCGACACCACCGCCGGCCCCGACCGCACCCGGCGTCGCGCCGTCGCCACCGCCCGCCACGCCCGCGGTACCGCCGACGCCGCCCATCACGCTCGCCGGTTTCACCGGCCACCACGTGAGCATCAGCACGCACGACGACAACGGCTACGGCTTCGCCCTGCTCGACGGCGATGCCGTCACCATCGACGGCAGCGACGGCGACCTCGCCACCGTCCAACGCCTGCGCAAGCCGGGCGAGCCCCTGCTGTGGTTCCGTCGCGGCAACAAGTCCTGGCTGATCCACGATGCCGCCACCATCCAGCGCGCCAAGGCCGCCTACGCGCCCGTCACCGCGCTGGGCAAGCAGCAGGGCGAGCTGGGCGAACAGCAGGGCGCGCTGGGCAAACAACAAGGCCAGTTGGGTGCTCAACAGGGCCGCCTCGGTGGCCAGCAGGGCGCACTCGGCGCACGCCAGGCCGCGTTGGCGGCGCGGCAGGCGACGCTGGACAACCGCACCGACGTCGCCCAGGCGACAGCCGATGCGCGCAAGGCGCTGCAAGCCGAAACCGCCAAGCTGGATGCCGACCGCCAGGCCCTGCACGACCAGCAGGCCGCGCTCCAGAAGCAGCAACAAGCACTGGGTTCGCAGCAAGAGGCGCTGGGCCGCAAGCAGGAGGCGCTCGGCAAGCAGCAGCAGGCGCTGGGCGAACGGCAACGTGCTGCCTCGGTGCAGGCCGAGCAGCAGCTCGACAAGCTGCTGGACGAGGCGCTGAGCAAGGGCATCGCGCAACCGGTGTCGACGGCCGCGGCGGCGCGTGCGCATCACGACAGCGACATCAGCCTCACCTCATCCGGCAGCCGCTACGCGCATGCCTTGTACGACCACGACGGCCAAAGCGACACCGAGTCGGTCAGCGGCACGAAGGCCGACGCCGCGCTGGCCAAGAGCCTGCACCAGGCCGATCCCGCGCCGATGTTCTGGTTCCGCCGCGGCGAGCAGTCCTACGTCATCCGCAACCCGGACTTCGTCGAGCGAGCGCGGGAAGCCTACGCGCCGGTTGCCACGTACTGGCGCGACGCCGGCAAGCTGGAGGGCGAACAGTGGAAGCTGAAGGGCCCGCTCGAGGGCCTGCAAGGCTGGCTGCGCAGCGTCGAGACCCAGCGCCAGGACCTGCAGGCGAATCCAAAGGCACCGGCCGCCGCGCAACGCCTGGCCAGCCTCGACGCCCAGCAGCGCGACATCGACGCGCGCATGGCCGCGTTGCGCCGGCAGCTCGCCGCGCTGCAGCCGCAGCTCGACGCCCGCATGCAGCGCCAGCGCGCCGTGCTCGCCGCCGCCGACCGGCGCGCCTCGCAACTGCTCGACGAGGCAATCGCCAAAGGTCTCGCCCAGGACGTCAGCCGACGCTGAACCACACCCGGCGCGCGCCGCCCACTGCGTCCGCGCACCATCGATCGTTCCGTTCGCCCGCCCCGCCTGCTTCGCGCAGGCGGCTCGGAGCGCTGCGCCGGCGCGTTCCGATTCACCGGAGGGAAGCACGATGTACGGCTACTACCTCGTCCTGGCCCTGCGCAGCCTGCAGCGCAGCAAGGTGCTCACCGCGCTGATGGTGCTCGCCATCGGGCTCGGCATTGGCGCCAGCATGACGATGATCACCGTGCTGCACGCCATGTCCGGCGATCCGCTGCCGGGGCGCAGCGACCAACTGTACGTGCCCCAACTCGACCCGCGGCCGCTGCCGCGCGGCGGCGCCAGCGGCACCCCCGCCGGCAACCTGCCGGACAGTCTCACTTGGTCGGACGCCATGGCGCTGCTGCACGCCCATCGCGCGGATCGCCAGGCGGCAATGAGCGGCGGTTCGGCACCGGTGCGCCCCGCGCAGGCGGGGCAGCATCCATTCTTCGCGCGCGGCCATTACGTCACTGCGGATTTCTTCCAGATGTTCGCGACCCCATTCCGTGCCGGCAGCGGCTGGAACGAACAGGACGACGCTGACCGTGCGCGCGTGGTGGTGCTCAACGCAGGCCTTGCCCAGCGGCTGTTCGGTGCCACGCCGGCAATCGGCCGCACCGTGCGGCTGAAGGACACCGACTTCCGCGTGATCGGCGTGCTCGACGACTGGCGTCCGCAACCCGCCTTCTATGCCAGGATCGACGATCGCGCATTCGGCCAGGCCGACCAGTTCTTCTTGCCGCTGCAGACCGCGCTGGACCTGAGGTTCAACTTCAGCGGAGACCTGCGTTGCTGGGGCAGCGGCGGCGACAATCGCCGCAGCGACCATTGCACCTGGCTGCAGTTCTGGGTGCAGCTGGCCAGCCCGGCCAAGGCGCAGGCCTATCGCGCGTTCCTCGCCGACTACTGGCGCGACCAACAGGCGCACGGCCGCTTCCCGCGCCCCGTGGACGCCCGGCTGTACGGCCTCACCGACTGGCTCGCCCACGAGCAGCTGATCCCCGCCGACCTGCGCCTGCAGCTGTGGCTGGCGCTGGGCTTCCTCGGCGTGTGCATGGTCGACATCGTCGGCCTGCTGCTGGCGAAATTCCTGCGCCGCCGCGGCGAGATCTGCGTGCGCCGGGCGCTGGGTGCACGGCGGCGCGACATCTTCGTGCAGTTCGGCATGGAGGCCGCGGTGATCGGGTTGGCTGGCGGCGTGCTCGGCCTCGGGCTGGCCCAGCTTGGCCTGTGGAGCGTGCGCCGGCGCCCGGACGGCTACGCGCAGCTCGCGCACATGGACCCCGCGATGCTGCTCGGCACCTTCGCGCTGGCCGTCGTCGCCAGCGTGCTCGCCGGCCTGCTGCCGGCCTGGCGAGCGTGTGTGATGCGCGATCCCTGCGCGTAAAGCGGCCATCCGTGGCCGCACTCTTCAAAAAAGCCGCTTCGACCGGCTCCATGGAATCTCGACATGCCACGCATTCCCATGCTCGCCAGCCTCACCCGCCACAGGCTCACCGTGCTGCTGCTGGCGCTGCAGGTGGCGCTGACCTGCGCCATCGTCTGCAACGTGGCGCTGATGATCGCCGGTCGCACGGCGCAGATGCGCATGCCCAGCGGCGTGGCCGAGGACGAACTGGTGATGCTCGACAACGCCAGCCTCGACGGCGGCAATCCGCTGGCGCGGCACGCCGCCGACCTGGCCGCGCTGCGCCGCATCCCCGGCGTCACCGCGGTGGCGGCGGTCGACGCGCTGCCCTTCAATCGCAACAACTGGAGCAACGGCATCGCCACCGTGCCGGACGGGCCTCCGAGGCTGGCCGCCACCGCCTTCAACGGCACGCCGGGCGAACTGCAGGCGCTGGGGCTGCACCTGGTTGCCGGACGCGACTTCCGGCCGGACGAATACGTGCCGATGGACAGCGCCCGCGACTGGGACGGCATCAACCATGTGGCGGCCACCATCGTCACCCGCGCGCTGGCCGCGCGCCTGTTTCCCGGCGAGGATCCGCTGGGCAAGCTGGTCTATCCCGGCGACAACCCGGTGCGCATCGTCGGCGTGATCGACCACCTGCTGCGCCCCATGCTGGAAACCGGCGACGGCAACGAAGACGCCATGTTGTTCCCGATGCTGCCCGACGAGGGCAACGTCACCTACGCGCTGCGCACCGCGCCGTCGCAACGCCAACGGGTGCTGAAGGAAGCCGCCGCAGTGCTGCAGCAGCTCGACGCCGACCGTATCCTGCGCCACGCGCAGACCTTCGCGCAGTTGCGCAGAGACTATTTCCGCCATGACCGCACCATGCTCGGCCTGCTCCTGGCCGCGGCGGCCGGGCTGCTGCTGGTCACCGCGGTCGGCATTGCGGGACTTGCCAGTTTCTGGGTACAGCAACGACGGCGCGCCATCGGCATCCGTCGCGCGGTGGGCGCCAGCCGGCGCGACATCCTGCGCTACTTCCAGGCCGAGAACGCGCTGATCGTGGGCGGCGGCCTGCTGCCCGGCGTACTGCTGGCGCTCGGCCTCAACCTGCTGCTGATGCGGCACTACGAGCTGCCGCGCCTGCCGCTCGCCTACCTGCCCATCGCGGCGCTGGCGCTGTGGCTGCTCGGCCAGCTCGCCGTGCTCGGCCCGGCGCTCCGCGCGGCGGCGGTACCGCCGGTGGTGGCCACGCGGACGGATTGAAAGGCCGGCGCCTCGCCCTGGCCTCTCCTCACGCCCGAGCCACGGTCAATCCCACGGCCAGGGCTTGAGCGCGAACTCCTTGGGCGGGGTGTCGCCGGCGAGGTGGCGCACGAAATAGTCCCAGCGCCGACGCGTGGTGTAGGGCGTGGCGTCGGCATAGCCGTGGTGCTGGTTCGGCACGATCAGCATGTCGAAATCCTTGTTGGCCTTGAGCAGGGCCTCGGCCACCAGCATGGTCTCGCCGAGCGGCACGTTGTCGTCGATCTCGCCGTGCACCAGCATCAGGTGGCCCTTCAGGTTCTTGGCGATGAGCTGGTTGGCCTGGTTGTCGTAGTTGGTGCTGCCGTCCTCGTTCGTCACCAGCAGGCCCTGGTATTTCTCGCCCCAGTCGTTCTCGTAGTTGCGGTTGTCGTGGTTGCCGCTTTCGGCCCAGCCGACCTTGAAGAAATCCGGGTAGCGGAACATCGCGTCGGCGGTGGCGTTGCCGCCGCCGGAATGACCCCAGATGCCGACACGGTCGAGGTCGATCCACGGGTGGCGCCGCGCCAGCTCCTTGATGCCGGCGACCTGGTCGGGCAGCGTGTTGTCGCCCATGTTGCCGTACCAGGTGTGGTGGAAGCTCGCCGAGCGCCACGGCGTGCCCATGCCGTCGAGCGCGATGACGATGAAGCCCAGCTCGGCCATGGCCTGGTGGTCGCCGCGTGCCGGCGAGAAGCTGCGCCCGCGCACCGAGCCGGTCTGCGGGCCTGGATAGACGTAGTCGATGACCGGGTATTTCTTCGCCGGATCGAAGTGCGTCGGCTTGAACATCATGCCGTACAGCTGGGTCTTGCCGTCGCGCGCGGTGACGGTGAAGGGCTCAGGCGGCACCCAGCCGGCGGCCTGGAGACGGCTGATGTCGGCCTTGGCCACGGTGGCCAGGACACGGCCGTCACTGGCGGCACGCAGCACGGTCACCGGCGGCGTGGTCGGAGTCGACCAGCTGTCGACGAAATACCTGCCGTCGGGCGACATGCTGATGCTGTGGTCGGCATCCTCCGGGGTCAGCAGCACCGGCTTGCCGCCGTCGATGCCGGCCTTCCAGAACTGCCGGTAATACGGGTTCACCCCCGGCGCGCGGCCGACGCCCACGAACCACAGCGTGCGCGCCTGGCGGTCGACATGCAGCACCTCGGTGACGTTGCCCTCGCCGGCAGTGATCGCATGCAGGCGCTTGCCAGTTTTCAGGTCATACAGGTACAGGTTGGCCCAGTCGGTTTCCTCGGACGGCCAGATGGCCTGGTCATGCGCGGCCAGGTACTGCCAGTTGACCCGGCCGTGGCCGCTCTCGTAATAGGGCTTGGCGGTGAACTCGAACACGGTGCGCACGGCGCCCGTGTCGGCGTTCGCCACGCGGAACCACTCGTGCTGGCGGTCGCGCGAGGTGGAAACCAGGGCCAGCGTGCGGCTGTCCGGCGCCCACTTCACGTCGCTCCACTGGTAGCGCTCGCCCGCGTCGCAGGCCAGCGTGTCGCACAACGTGGACAGGCGCTGCTGCGGTTCCAGCTGCAGGCGCACCAAGCGACGGCTGGCCACGTCGACCACCACCGGTTCGATCATGAACACGTGCTCGTCGCCCGGCAGCGGGTATTTCCACGCATCCAGCTTGGGATGGCCGACGCGCGAGGCCACCGTGTACATCTCGCCGACCTGGCGCTGGTCCTGGCGAAACGTCGCGATCCTGCGCGAATCCGGCGACCAGCGCGCAATCAGCCCATCACCGTGGGTCCAGCCGGCGTTCTGCGTGGCATAGCCGTAGTCCTTGACCCCGTCGGTGGTGAGCTGGGTCTCCTTGCCGCTGGCCACGTCGCGCACCCACAGGTTCCAGTCGCGGACGAAGGCCTCGATCTTCCTGTCCGGCGAGAGCAGGACGGGCTCCATGCCCACGCGCGGCGCCTCGGCACGCTCGACGCAACCGAGCGTGCCGCCCGTGACCTCGCACAGGTAATGCTTGCTGCGGACGCTGACCTCGACGCGCCCGTCCGCTCGGCGGCTGTATGCCGTGATGGACAGCTTTGCCGCATCAGCCGGCTTGCCGCTGGCCTTGGCCAGGGCGGCGGCCATCTGCTCCTGGTCGAACAAGGGCGTGGCCTTGCCGGTGGCCACGTCCATCTGCAGGTAGTGGTCGCCGCTGGCGTCATGGTCGCGATACCAGAAGTGGCCGTCGTCCAGCCAGTCCACCGTCTGCACCGCATGGTCGACCAGCGGCGCGGTGTCGTAGACCAGGAAGCGCGCGGCCTGCGCGTAATCGCTGGCAGTCATCGTCCGGCCCTGGGCTGCGACACTGCCACAGCAAATTCCCGCCGCGATGGCCATGCCAAACCGAAGACCCATCCTTTTTGCATGCATGTCCATCCCCGTCGCTCGAAGGCCAGCGTGGCGCAGATCCACCACGCGCATAGAGGCTGCATGCTAACGCAGGCATGCGCAAGCCGAGGGTGCCGATCGTAACTGTCCGCATCCCATTTCGACGGCGCACTACACTGCGCGGCATGGGCAGGCTCGACGAATCCGCACTCGGCAAGACCACGACGTACCGCGACCGCTACGATCCGGGGCTGCTGTTGCCGTTGCCACGCGCGCAGCAGCGCGCACTGCTCGGCGTGGGTGTGCCACTGCCGTTCCACGGCGTGGACATCTGGAACGCCTACGAGTTGTCATGGCTCAATCAGCGTGGCCAGCCGCGCGTGGCCATGGCCGAATTCCGCGTGCCGGCCACGTCGCCCAACCTGATCGAGTCCAAGTCCTTCAAGCTGTACCTCAACGGCTACGCGCAGGAACGTATCGACGGGCAGGCTGCGCTAGCGGCTATCCTGACGCGGGATCTGTCGGCTGCAGCCGGCGCCGAAGTCGCCGTCGCCCTGCACGCCGCAGACGTCCCGGGCGCCCCAGCCGGCGTGCTGGCAGGCATATCACTGGATGCGCAGGATCTGGCGATCGACTGTTATGGGCCGCCCCGGCCCGAGTACCTGTGCACCGCCGCCGATGCGACGCCGATCAGCGAAACGCTGGTCTCGCACCTGCTGCGCTCGAATTGCCCGGTGACCGGCCAGCCGGACTGGGGCAGCGTGCAAATCGGCTACGTGGGTCCGCCAATCGACCATGCCGGCCTGCTGCGCTATATCGTCTCCTTCCGCAAGCACAATGAGTTCCACGAGCATTGCGTGGAGCGCATGTTCGTGGACCTCATGCAGCGCTGCGCTCCCCGCGAACTCAGCGTCCATGCACGCTATACCCGCCGCGGCGGACTGGACATCAACCCGTTCCGCAGCACGTCCGGAGCGCCGCCGGAGAACCTGCGGACGCCGCGCCAGTAGCGCGGGCCGCAAGTTGCGTACCAGTCCCTGCGACGATGGCGACCCGGAAGAACACCGGCCTGCGCCAGATCACGACGGCTTGATCCCGCCTTGCTACAGTCGAGCGGTACCGCGGCCGTCTGCCGCTCCACGGTGAAACCGCCATGCACCACACCGTCCCACCCGCCATCCTGACCAGTGCCGCAGGACACTCGTGGCTGCATGAGGCGATTGCCGCGCTGGGCCAGGAGTCCGCACGCTCGGCGGATACGCATCTGCTGAAGCTGAACTTCCCGGGTTTTCCGGAGATCGACTTCTATTTCAAGGACGAGGCCTCCCACCCCAGCGGCAGCCTGAAACACCGGCTGGCGCGCTCCTTGTTTCTCTATGCCTTGTGCAATGGCCGCCTGCACGCCGGGCAAACCGTCGTGGATGCCTCCTCCGGCAGCACGGCGATTTCAGAGGCCTGGTTCGCGCGGCTGCTGGGCCTTGATTTTGTCGCCGTGATGCCGGCGGCAACCGCGCCCGCAAAGATCCGCGACGTGCAATCGCTGGGCGGCACCTGTGACCTGGTGGAGGACCCGGGCCGGGTGCACGCGCGCGCCGCCGAGCACGCCGCCAACGGCGCCTGCCACCTGGACCAGTTCGGTCTGGCCGAACGCGCCACCGACTGGCGCGGCAACAACAACATTGCCGAGTCGATCATCGGCCAGCTCGCGCGGGAGCCTTCCGCGCAACCGGCTTGGATCGTCTGCGGCGCCGGCACCGGCGGCACCTCGGCCACCATCGGCCGCTATCTGCGCTATCGCGGCCTGGACACCCAGCTCTGCGTGGCCGAACCGGCCGGCAGCGCGTTCGCCAACGGTTGGCACGCGCGCGATCGCATGGTCTGCGCCAGCCAGCCGACGCTGATCGAGGGCATCGGCCGGCCCCGCGTGGAGCCCTGTTTCCTGTTCGAGGTCGTCGACCACGTCGCCGAGGTCCCGGACGCGGCCTCGATTGCCGCGGCATGGATGCTCGACGAGCACTTCGGTCACCGCTATGGCGGCTCCTCGGGAACGAACTTTGTCGCCTGCCTGCGTCTGGCCGCGGCGATGAAGGAGCGCGGGGAACGCGGCAGCATCGTCGCCCTGCTCTGCGACCGCGGCGAGCGCTACGCGGAAACCCTGTTCGACGAGGGCTGGCTCCGGCAGCACGGCATCGACCGCGCACCCTGGGACGCGGCCCTGCGCACCGCCATGCGCGAGGGCACCTGGCGCGCGCCTTCAGCCTGAGGCCGCGGCCCGATCGCGACGCTGCTCTTGGAGCAAAAGCATTTCGTGCGCCTTCGGCACCCGAGTCACTTTCTCTTTGTTTGGCCGGAGAAAAGTAACTTGCGCGCCAGAGGCGCGCGAAACGCTCGTGTTCCAAAGTCGGGCGCAAGCCCAAACGAGAGCGGCGCGCGCCCGCAAGGGATTCCCTTCGGTCACGGGCGCGCTCCCGCGAAAGCAAGAATCAGGGCGAGCGCGGAGGCGCTAGAGACCGCCGGCTGCGGGCGGCGCGTCCCAGCCGGGGTCGTCGAAATAACGGGGATAGGCGGCGATGATGTCACGCATGCGGGCCACCGGCGCGGCATCGGCAGGATTCGCCTTGAGCGCCTGCGCGTCGCCAAGCAGCGGCACCAGGATGCCATGCAGCGCGGCATCGGGCGTGGGCTCGAGCTTGCAGTTGGCGAACATCTCCACCACGGCGCTCTCGATCGTGGCGGCGCGGTCGCGGATCATGGCGGCACCCATGTGGCCCTTTTCGGCATGGGCAAGTTCGACAACTGCCTGGTGCACCGTGCGCATTCCGGCGCGGAGCGGCGCATCGGGCTGGTAGCGTGTGGCGGGTATGGGTGCCGCGACATGCGCAGACGCCGCCTCGTGCTGGTGCTGCTCCTGCGCCATGGCCTGCGCCGAAGGCAGGGCCAGGCCGGCACAAAGCACCACAGCAAGGATGGGAAACGGGGACTTCATCGTGGACTCCTTACCTGCGGCTGGGGATGGAGCCCAATCTACCTACAAACCGGCCAGCCGGCTGCCAGCGCGGCATCCCGCCACGCCCAGTGCGCCGCCTGGCCCGGTACGGTCACACGCTGGCAAATACCAGCGAGGCGTTGGTGCCTCCAAAGCCGAAGCTGTTGGACATCACCGTGGCCAGCGCCGCCTCGCGGCTCTCGCGGGCGATCGGATAGCCCTCCGCCCGGGGGTCGAGCTGCTCGATGTTCGCCGAGCCGGCAATGAAGCCGTCACGCAGCATCAGCAACGAGTAGATCGCCTCGTGCACGCTGGCCGCGCCCAGCGAGTGCCCGGTCAGCGCCTTGGTCGAGGACAGCGGTGGCATCTCCAGACCGAATACTTCGCGCACCGCCTCCAGCTCAACGATGTCGCCGGCCTGCGTGGCCGTGCCGTGGGTGTTGAGGTAATCGACCGGCACGCTGACGTCGGCCAGCGCCATTTGCATACAGCGCACCGCGCCTTCGCCGGTGGGCGCCACCATGTCGGCACCGTCGGAGGTCACACCGTAGCCGACCAGCTCGGCGTAGATGCGCGCACCGCGCGCCTTGGCGTGCTCATAGTCTTCCAGCACCAGCATGCCGCCACCGCCGCCCATGACGAAGCCGTCCCGGCCTACGTCATACGGGCGTGCGGCCTTGGTCGGCGTGTCGTTGTAGGCCGTGGACAGCGCACCCATGGCATCGAATTGCGCAGCCATCGCCCAGTGCAGTTCCTCACCGCCACCAGCAAACACCACGTCCTGCCGACCCAGTCGGATCAGGTCGGCAGCCGCGCCAATGCAGTGCGCCGAGGTGGCGCAGGCGGCGGAGATGGAATAACTCAGGCCACGGATGCCGAAACTGGTGGCCAGGTTGGCGGAGACAGTGGAACACATGGTCCGCGGCACCATGTAGGGACCGACCTTGCGCACGCCGCGACTGCGCATCAGGTCGGCGGTCTCGGTTTGCCAGCGCGTCGAGGCGCCACCGGAACCGGCGATGACGCCAAAGCGCGGTTCGTGGATGGCCTCGGCTTCCAGGCCGGCGTCGGCAATCGCGTCGCGCATCGCCACGTAGGCATAGCCCGCGGCGTCGCCCATGAAGCGCTTCAGCTTGCGATCGATCTCCGCGCCCAGGTCGATCTGCGGCACGCCGGCGACCTGGCTGCGTAGGCCGACCTCGGCAAACTCGGGAACCGCGCAGATGCCACTGCGACTGTCGCGCAATGACGCGGAAACGGCAGCCAGCGTGTTGCCCAGGCAGGACACCACACCCATGCCGGTCACGACCACTCGGCGCATCTTCAGAACCCCTCGGTTGACTTGAACAAGCCGCAGCGCAAACCCGTCGCCGCGTAGATGGGACGATCGTCCACCGCCATGTGGCCATCGGCAATGACCAGCGACAGCTTCCCGCGCATGACCCGGCGTACGTCGATCTCATAGGTCAGCAGCTTGGCGGTGGGCAGTACCTGGCCGGTGAACTTGACCTGGTCGACGCCCAGGGCGCGGCCCCGGCCGGGCTCGCCCAGCCACGGCAGGTAAAAGCCGGCCAGCTGCCACAGACCGTCCATGCCCAGGCACCCGGGCATCACCGGATCGCCCTCGAAGTGGCAGGCGAAGAACCACAGGTCCGGGCGGATATCCAATTCGGCGCGCAGGACACCCTTGCCGTGCGAGCCACCCTTGGGGTCGACCAGGGTGATGCGGTCGAACATCAGCATGGGCGGCAGGGGCAGGCGTGCGTTGGCGTCGCCGAACAGTTCGCCGCGGCCACACGCCAGCAGTTGTTCGTAGCTGAACGAGGAAGGTAGGGTCATAAGTCTGTCTGCAATGGATGGACGTGCGAATCTGCCACCGCAGTGCAAACGCCGACCGGTACGCCACCCGGCGTTCAACTGTGCTGGCCCTGGACATCAGCCCGCGCCGTTGGCGAGGCGCCTGCCGAGCGTAACGTCGCGCCCGACCATGAAGGCAGGGCCGCCGCATTGGCTTTCGGGGTGCACGCCGAGCGTCGCACGCCAGAGTGCAGCTCATGATACAAACACCGCGCGGCGCCGTCGAACGGACATGCGCCAGCGGGGAGCCGGATCGCGTC
Organism: Lysobacterales bacterium; assembly: GCA_017305055.1. Classification (GTDB taxonomy): domain Bacteria; phylum Pseudomonadota; class Gammaproteobacteria; order Xanthomonadales; family Rhodanobacteraceae; genus Rhodanobacter. The sequence continues at coordinate 70,770 of JAFKMZ010000006.1, read as the reverse complement.
GGCTCCCGCCCCCGGCTCAGCTGCTCACCGCCGATGCAGCAACCGATCCACGCTCCAGGGGCCACCCCCTGCGGCAGACAGATACAGGAACACGAAGCAGAACAGGATCGCTTCGCCGCCGTGGTTCAGGATCGGCCAGAACGCCGCCGGCGCGTGTGCCATGAAGTAGGCGAATGCCATCTCCCCGGAAAGGATGAAGGCCACTGGCCGGGTGGCCAGCCCGACCAGGATCAGCAGGCCGCCAAAGAATTCCAGCACACCGGCCAGCCCGATCAACGAAAACAAGGGCACCGCCGTGCCGCCGAGCAGGCCGAACAGCTTTTGCGCACCGTGCTCCATGAACAGGAAGGCGGTGAAGAAGCGCAGGAGGCTCAGCAGGTACGGTGCGGATCTGGTCCAGAACGACGAACGATCGGTCATGCGTGTTCTCCCTGGAATGCCGAAGGATGGCGAAGCCTGCCGCGAGTGGTGGAGGCCACGTTGGCACGGGGACCACGCGCTCGCCTGGGTGATGGTACGGCTGCCACGCGGTCCGTGCCAGGTGCCAAGTGGCAGGGGACGGACGGCCGTTGCGGGCCCCGGCAGCGGTGTATTCTCGGCGCACTTGGGCAGGGGAGCAGGGTCATGGCTGCACGTCGCTGGCTGGTTGTGCTGGGTGTCTTGGGTTTCATCGGCCTGCCGGGCATCGCCGCGACGGCCGCCACACAGGCGATGCCGGGCGGACAGGCCAGTGCCACGCTGCTCAAGGCCGACCGGGTGTTCGATGCGCGCAGCGCGCAGGCGCACACTGGCTGGGCCGTGCTGGTCCAGGGCGACAAGATTGCAGCGGTGGGGCCTGCCACCCAGATGCAGCTCCCGCCCGGCACGCAGACGATCGACCTGCCAGGCACCACGCTGTTGCCTGGACTGATCGACGCGCACTCACACATCTTCCTGCACCCGTACAACGAAACCCTGTGGAACGACCAGGTGCTCAAGGAAACGCTGCCCTATCGCACGATCGAGGCCGTGCAGCACGTGCGCGCCACGCTGATGGCCGGCTTCACGGCCTTGCGCGACCTCGGCACCGAAGGCGCGGGATATGCCGACGTGGATGTGCAACATGCGATCGACGAGGGCAAGATTCCCGGCCCGCATCTGTTCGTCGCCACCCGCGCCACGATCGCCAGGGACTGCTACGGTCCGGGTCCGTTGGGCTTCCGCGCCGACATGGAGCTGCCGCAGGGCGGCATTCCGGTGGCCGGGGTGCCGGAGATGATCGCGGCCGTGCGCGACCAGGCCGGCCACGGCGCCGACTGGATCAAGATCTACGCCGACTACCACTGCGGCAAGACACCCGGCTCGGTGCCGACCTTCTCCCAGGAGGAACTGAATGCCGGCGTCGCGACGGCGCACTCGCTCGGCCTGCCGGTGTCCGTGCACGCGCATACCGCCGAGGGCATGCGCCGCTCGATCCTCGCCGGCGTCGACACGATCGAGCACGGCCAGGGCGGCACGGCGGAGATCTTCGCGCTGATGAAGCAACACCACGTCGCCTACCTGCCCACGCTGGAGGCGGTCACCGCCATCGCCACCTACTTCCACGGCTGGAAGCCAGGCGCGCCGCCAACCGCGGAAATGCAGCAGGCCGAGCACGCATTCAAGCTGGCCATGGCGGCCGGGGTGACCATCGGCAACGGCAGCGACGTCGGGGTCTTCACCCACGGCACGAACTACAAGGAGCTGGAGTGGATGGTGCGCGACGGCATGACGCCGGCACAGGCACTGCTGGCCGCCACGGCCGTCGACGCACAGATCCTGCGCCAGCAGGACCACTTCGGCCAGCTCAAGCCCGGACTGGATGCCGACATCATTGCCGTACAAGGTGACCCGACCGCCGACATCAGTGCGATCGAGCATGTGCCCTTCGTGATGAAGGGTGGCGTGGTCTACAAGCAGCCCTGAGCAGAACCGGGGTACACACCTTGACCTGGCGCAGCATAAGCAAGCGCAAAGCTGCGCGGCCGACAATGCCGGAGGCGATCGGCCATTGGCGAGGATCACGCGTGAACCCTTCCCCTCGATTCCTGACTCGCGCCGGCATTGCGGCGGTATTTGCACTCGGCACCGGCATCTTGCTGGCGGCGTCCAGCCCAGGCTGGCGGGTCACGCACCGCCACGCCCTGGGTGGCGACGGCGGCTGGGACTACCTCGCCTTCCAACCCGATTCGCCGCGCCTGTTCGTCAGCCACGGCGACCGCGTACTGGTGCTGGATACCGGTTCGGGCAAGCTGATCGGGCAACTGGACGGCCTCTCCGGCGTGCACGGCATTGCCTTCGCCCCTGCCCTGCAGCGGGGCTACATCAGCAACGGCAAGACCGACTCGGTGACCGAGTTCGACCCGTCCACGCTCAAAGTCACGCAAACCATCGCCGTTGGCGGGCACAACCCGGATGCCATCCTCTACGACCCGCACTCGCGGCGCGTGCTCACCTTCAACGGGCACAGCAAAGATGCCAGCGTGATCGACGCGGCCAGCGGGCGGCTGCTTGGGCACATCGCCCTGCCCGGCAAGCCCGAGTTCGCGGTCAGCGATGGCAAGGGACGCGTGTTCGACAACATCGAGGACACGCATGAACTGGCGGTCATCGATCCGGTGGCGATGAAGCTCGTGGCCACCTGGCCGCTCAAGGACTGCCAGGAGCCCTCCGGCCTGGCCATCGACCTCATCCACCAGCGGTTGTTCTCGGTGTGCGACAACGGCATCATGGCGGTGACCGATGCCGGCAGCGGCAAGCCGGTTGCCAGCATCCGCATTGGCCATGGGGCGGACGCAGTGCGTTACGACGCCCAGCGTGGCCTGGTCTTCAGCCCCAACGGCGAGGATGGCACGCTGACGGTGATCCGCCAGGACGATGCCGACCATTACCACGTGCTGGCCACCGTGCCGACCCAGGTGAGCGCGCGCACCATGGCCCTGGACAAAGCCACGGGCCACGTCTTCGTGAGTGCGGCGAAGTTCGGACCCGCGCCCAAGGCCACGCCCGGGCAACCCAAACCACGCCGGACCGTGATACCTGGCAGCTTCAGCGTGCTCGAGCTCGCGCCAGGCGGCGGCAACTGAGCAAGCCGGATACACACGGCAGCGGCCGAATCCTGGGCCCGGTGCCGGGATACCTGCGGCCGGGTGAACTGCTCTGCGTTCAACTGCGGGCCGCAGCCGCCGGCCCCGCCTGCAGCAGCGCGCGGCTGCACTCCGCACTCGGGCGCGCGGCGACGCGGTCGAACCAGGGGCCGACATGCGGCAGGCCGCGGTCAAAGGGCTGGCCCACCGATGCGCCAAAGTCCAGCCACACGTACAACCAGATGTCCGCCGCGGTGAAGCGCCCGCCGCACAACCAGGGACCGGGCCCAAACATCCCGTCCAGCCAGCGCAGGCGGTCCTGCGCCACCGCCTTCAGGCCATCGGCCGCCTGCGGCAGCACGGGGATGCGCGGTTCGAAACGTGCCAGCCCCTCGCTGTAGTGGTAGGCGTTGTGGATGAACTCGGTGATGTTGAGCTCCACGCGCCGCCACCATTGCCGGGTCTGCGCGCGCTCCGCGGGCGTGGTGCCGATCAAGGCCGGCTGCGGATGCAACTCCTCCAGGTACTCGGCGATCGCCACCGCTTCGGCCAGCGTGCTGCCGTCGTCGCAGGTCAGGGCCGGCGTCTGCCCGGCCGGATTGATCGCCAGGTACGCCGGCTGCCGGTTCTCGCCTGCAAATACGTCCACCGTCACCGCCGGTAGCGACAGTTTCTTTTCCAGTACGAACATGCGCAGGCAGCGCGGTGCCGGGCTGATGGCATCGTGGATCAACATGCTTTGCACCTCCGCGGGCCGGACTGCTCCCCGACACCATACGCCGCAGCCGGCAGCACCATGCCGCCGCGCGACACGCCCACGTGACCTTTGGCACGCTGGTCGTGCGCGGACTTAACAATGTAGAATGAGTCGCATTTGTCGCAGATGTCCAAGGGGAAAGCCGCATGACTCGATCCACACGGCGCCGGCTGGTGCTTGCCAATGCAATTTTCGTGGCCTTGTCTCCGGCCGCCTGGGCGGCTGGCAGCGCTGATGCCGCTGCCAGCAGCGGCACGGTCGACGCCACGCAGTCGACCGCGCCTGGCGCCTTCGACGACCAGGTGCCGGCCGGCACCACCGACCTGCACCAGATCGTCGTCACCGGCACCCCCATTGCCCTCAAGCAGATCGATGCCGGCTACAACATCAACACCGCCAGCCGCGAGAAGATCCAGGAGCTCAACCCGTTCAACGCCGGCGAGCTGCTGATGATGGTCGCCCCCGGAACCTGGTCCGAGCCCACCGGCGGCAAGTCGTCCGGAAGCACAACGATTTCTGGCTACCCGTCGACCAGCGGCGCCTCGTTCACCACCGTGATGGTCAATGGCTCGCCACTGTGGGGCCCGGCGCAGACGTCCTACATGGACAACGCCACGTTGTTCCGCATGGACGACACCGTCTCCGGCGTCGAGGTCGTACAGGGTGGTACCGGCGGCCTGTACGGTCCCGGCCAGATCGGCGCGACGGCCAACTTCAAGCTGCGCACCGGCACCGACGTGCCCTCGGGCAGCCTCGGCGTGATGTACGGCACCGAGGGCAAGGAGCGCATCGACGGCTTCTACGGCTTCAAGGTCGCCGACAACTGGTACGGCAGCGTCGGCGGCTTCTACCGCATCTCCAACGGCATCCGCGACACGCAATACAAGTCCGACCAGGGCGGCCAGCTGACCGCCACGCTGAAGCACGTCGGCGAGCACAGCAACCTGGTGCTCTGGGGTCGGGTGCTCAGCGACAAGAACATGTTCCTGAAACAGGTGCCGATCATCCAGGGTGCCGACGGCGACTTTCAGCGCTACCCCGGCTTCAACCCGCTCACCGGGATCTACAACGGCCGCGCCATCCAGTACACGCAGGTCCCTGGGCCCTACGGCGGGCTGCAGGGCGTGAACCTGGCGAATGGCCGCGGCGCCAACATGCGCTACCTCGGCGCCGACTACGAGGCCAGCGCCGGCGACTGGAGCATTGCCAACCACCTGCTGTATGGCAACGGCCACCTGCCGACCGCGGCGCTGTTTCCGGGGTCCAACCCACAACCGCTGAGTGCCTACCTTTACGGCTGCAACATGGCGCAGCCGGCCGGCTACTGCACGGCGGACAACAAGCCGGTGGACAAGCGCAACCTGAATTATCCGGCCAGCCGCGTGGTGAGCGCGACGCTGCCGAACGGTGAGGTCGTGCCGCTGGACCAGAGCGTCATCCAGCAGGGCATGACGTTCAACTACAAGCAGGTCAAGACGCTGTCGAACGACTTCCGCGCCAGCCGCGATCTCTTCGAGGGCAACACCTTGACGGTCGGCGTGTACCTCACCCGCTACACCATGGACGAGGTCAACTCCAGCGGCAACCAGATCCTGCTGCTGAACCAGCCGCACACCCTGCCGGTGGCCCTGAGCTATACGGCCAACGGCCAGACCTACATCCAGTCCAATGCCCAGGGCTATGTGGATTCCAACAAGGCCAAGGTCTACGCCGATTCGGCGACGGCGACGAACAAGGCGTTCTACCTGTCCGACATGTGGCGGATCGGAGCCTGGACCATGGTGGCGGGTGCGCGGATCGAGAACCAGAACCTGCGCCAGCAGACGTGCCTGACCAGCCCGGGCGACTTCGACGGCAACCCGCTGACGCTCTACAACAACAAGACGGCCATCTGCAACGGCGGCTGGGACCGTGAGCACTACGACAAGAGCCATCCGTCCTTTGCCGGCAGCGTGAACTACCAGCTCACCGCCAACGCCAGCGTCTACGTGAACGGCAGCACCGGCGGCCACTTCAACGACATCACCGACCTGACCAACGCCGGCGGCGACTTCCCGCCGATGCTGAAGATCAAGGACATGGAGGCGGGCTTCCGCTACCAGTCGCAGGCCTGGTTGCTGGACGTGAACGTGTACCACCGCCTGTTCGACGGCATCCAGTACCAGCAGACCGACGCCAACGGCGTGGCGATCCCCGGGGCGATCTCCACGTACGGCTCGAACTCGCACGGCCTGAACCTGATCGCCGCGTGGTCACCGATCGAGAACCTGAGCCTGACCCTGGCCGGCAACTACGTGGACGGCAAGTACTCGCACAACGACGCCTGCGTGCCCGGCTTCGACATCAACGGCGACGCGCACTGCTACAGCTTCAACGGCAACCCGCTGGCGCGCCAGCCGAAGCTCCGCTACATGTTCACGCCGAAGTACACCTGGCCCACGTCGTTTGGCGGCATCACCGCCTGGGTGACCTACACCCACGTCGGCCAGCGCTACCAGGACCAGACCGGCATCCAGCCGCTGGGCACCTACGACACATTCGCCGCCGGCATCGTCACCGACATCGGCACGAACTGGCAGCTGCGCCTGCAGGGCACCAACCTCACCAACGAGTTCGCCATCACCGAAGGGAACACCCGCGTACTTGGCCAGAACGCCGGCATCAACGGCGTGTTCATGGCCCGGCCGCTGTTCGGGCGCGAAGTCTCGTTGCAGGCCAAGTACCTGTTCTAGGTCGGCACGGCCCGGGCGCGGGCACACCATTTGGCGCACTGCATCCGGCCGGCTGAAAGATCGCAAAACCGGCCCGCCGGAACGCAGCACCAGGCGTCAGGCGTCGCCCGCGTCAGGCCCCAGGCGATGCCCGCCCGGCGCGGCTCTTGATCAGGCTCGCGATGGTCGTTGCCGCGAGAATGCCGATGATGACGAGCAGCGACAGCCAGGTCGGGATTTCCGGAATCCCCGGGATCGGCTCGCCGCCGTTGATGAAAGGCAGGCTGTTGGTGTGCATGGCCTCGAGCACCAGCTTCACGCCGATGAAGCACAGCACCAGGGCCAGCCCCAGGCTCAGGTAGACCAGCTTGGTGAGCAGCCCGCCGATCAGGAAATACAGCTCGATGAGTCCAAGCAGGGCGAAGGCGTTGGCGGTAAACACGATGTACGGCTGGTCGGTCAGGCCGTAGATGGCCGGGATCGAATCCAGCGCAAACAGGATGTCGGTCATGCCGATCGCCAGCATGACCATCAGCATCGGCGTCACGTAGCGCTTGCCGTCGATGCGCGTGGTCAGCTTCGTGCCGTCGTAGTGCTCGGTCACCGGCAGCACGCGACGCGCGAGGCGCACCATGATGTTCGGCTCGTAGTCCCCGCCCTCGTCACCCTTGCCAAACCCCAGTTTGATGCCGGTGGCGATCAGGAACAGGCCGAACAGGTAGAAGACCCAACTGAAATGCGCGATCGCCGCGGCGCCAATCAGGATGAAGATGGTGCGCAGGACGAGCGCAATGACGATGCCGATCAGCAGAACCGTTTGCTGGTACGCGCGCGGCACGTCGAAGCCCGCCATGATGATCACGAACACGAACAGGTTGTCGATCGACAGGCTGTACTCGGTGATGTAGCCGGCGAAATACTCGATACCGTGATCGACTCCCCAGACCAGGGTCAGGCCAATGCCGAACAGGATCGAGAGCACGACGAAAAACGCGGTCCACGCCCCAGCCTCCTTGGTCGACGGCTCGTGCGCGTTGCGTATGTGGGTGAAAAAACTCAGCGCCAGCAACGCGAGCACGCCCGCCGCCGTGGCCAACCAGATCCAGAGTGGTACACGCACCGATGCCTGCTCCCGAGCCGTGCCGCCGGGGCGGAGCTTCACCACGCCAGGCACTGGACGTGCAACTATACCGGCATGCGCGTGAGGGATGCCTTCGCATGCCTGGCATCCGGGACGCGGGCCGCTGTGGGATCTGGCCACTCCGCCCACGCCCCTGCCGGAGGGCGTAGAGTTTCAGACCAATCGCGCGACCGAAGCAGCCTCGGCCAGCGACCGCCGAGGCATCTGCCATGACCCACATCCTGGTGACCCTACTGGACCTTGGCGGCACGTTCGTGTTCGCCATCAGCGGCGCGGTGGCCGCAGTGAAGTACCGCCTGGACGTCTTTGGCGTGCTGGTGCTGGCGTTCGCCGCCGGCAATGCAGGCGGCATCACGCGGGACGTGCTGATTGGCGCGACACCGCCGGCGGCGATCAGCCATCTGAGCTATCTCGGGGTATCCACGCTGGCCGGCCTGCTGGTGTTCTTCTGGGATCCGGTGGTCATGCGGCATCGGCATGCGGTGTTGTGGTTCGACGCGGTGGGTCTCGCCTTCTTTGCCGTGGCGGGCGCGGAAAAGGCGTTGCTGTTCGGACTCAACCCGCTCATGGCGGCCTTGCTCGGCATGCTGACCGGCATCGGCGGCGGCATGGTGCGCGACGTGCTGGTGATGCAGGTCCCCGCAGTGCTGCGTTCCGACCTGTATGCGCTGGCCGCGCTCGTGGGGGCGGCGATCGTGGTCGGCGGTCACGTGCTGGGCATCCACCCGGTGGCCTCGACGATCGTCGGCGGCGTGGCATGCCTGCTGTTGCGGTATATGGCCATCCGCCATGGCTGGCATCTGCCGCACGCGCAGTCATCTGCAGACCAGACTTGATGTCTGGTGGCATCCGACCCGCCTTGCTTTGGAGATTCGCGAATGACTGAGCGCATGCCCACCTTGTTCATCGGTCACGGCAACCCGATGAATGCCATCCAGGACTCGGCCTGGTCGCGCGCCTGGGCCGCGCTGGGCCAACGCCTGCCGAAGCCGCGCGTCGTGCTGTCGGTTTCGGCGCACTGGTATCTCCCGGGCACCGCGGCCACGGCGATGGCAGCGCCGCGCACCATCCACGATTTCGGCGGCTTCCCGCGCGAACTGTTCGAGGTGCAGTACCCGGCTCCGGGTGAGCCCATGCTCGTGCACCGGTTGCGGGAACTGCTGGCACCGCTGCCGGTACGCGCCGATCTGGCCTGGGGCCTGGACCACGGCACCTGGTCCGTGCTGCGCCACGTCTTCCCCGGCGCCGACGTGCCAGTGGTGCAATTGAGCATCGACGAGACCAAGGCGCCCGACTACCACTTCGAACTCGCGCGGCGGCTTGCCCCGTTGCGTGACGAGGGCGTGCTGATCCTCGGCAGCGGCAACGTGGTGCACAACCTGCACACTTATGCCTGGGGCCGGCATCCGGCGCAGCCGTTCGAGTGGGCTGCGCGATTCGAGGCGCGGGTGCGCGGACTGGTCGGGGACCACGACTACGGCGCGCTGGTGGATTATGCCGCGCTCGGCCGGGACGCGGAGCTCTCGATACCGACGCCCGAGCACTACCTGCCCCTGCTCTACGTGCTGGGCGCCAGTGCCAAGGACGACGTCGTGGATTTTCCGACCGAAGGCATGGACGGCGGCTCAATCTCGATGCTGTCGATCCAATTCGGCTGAGGCCAGGAACTCGGCCGTTTCAGATCACACGACCAGCGATGTGGCCCGTCGCCGGCGTCGCTGGCAAGCACAAGCAACCGCCCAGCGGACGGATTGGCGACAATACATGCAGGAATGCGCCGGTCGGCGCCGAGCCGTGGTGCCGGGAATCTTGACGCGGTGGTAATGCGCACCTGTTGTAATCTGCCCGGACACGCCTGCGCGCTGACGGGAGGATGTCATGGCGGTCATCATGGAACGGACACGCAACCTCTTTCATCCCCTCCATGCCGCCCTCGTGGCCGGGGCGCTGGCGCTGTTCCTCGGCGCACTGCTGAGCGACGTCACCTACTTCCGCAGCTACGCCATCCAGTGGAACAACTTCTCGTCATGGCTGCTCGCCGGCGGCCTGGTCATCGCCGGGTTCGCCTTGCTGGCTGCCATCGTCCGCCTGTTCCGCACGCGATGGCGTGCACGCTCCTCGCTGTACGCGTTGCTGCTGCTGGCGGCCTGGGTGCTTGGTTTCATTGACGCCCTGGTGCATGCCAGGGATGCCTTCGCCACCATGCCCACCAGCCTGGTGCTGTCGGTGATCGTGGTGGTGCTGGCCGGCGCGGCCCTGGTGGTTGCCCTCGTCGGTGGGCGCACGGGAGGTGTGGCATGAAGCGCCTGGAGCTGTTGGCGGGCGCCGCGCTCGCCGTCGTGCTGGGCGGTTGTGGCGCCAGCCCCAGCCCGGAGCAGTATGGCGCCAATCCCGAGCTACCGGCCCAGCAACGCGGTCTGCTGCCCGACATGGTGATTGCCAAGCCGGCCGCCTGGGGCGACCGGCTGCCGACGGTACCGGCGGGCTACAGCATCAAGGCCATCGCCACCGGCCTGGGCATCCCGCGCCAGACCCTCGTCCTGCCCAACGGCGACATCCTGGTCGCCGAAGGCCGCGGAGGCAACGCGGCAAAGCTGAAGCCCAAGGACGTGATTGCCGGCTACATCAAGGCCAAGGGCACGAGCCCGGTCAAGGGCGGCAATCGCCTGACCCTGTTGCGCGACGCCGACGGCGACGGCAATTACGAGCTGAAGACGGTCTTTGCCAAGGACCTCAATGCTCCCTACGGCCTCGCGCTGATCGGCGATACGCTGTACGTCGCCGACCAGGATGCGCTGCTGAAATTCCACTACAGCGTCGGCCAGACCCAGGCCGATGGCCCGCCGGTCAAGGTCACCGACCTGCCATCGGCCATCAACCACCACTGGACCAAGGCGCTGGCCGCCAGCGCGGACGGCCGCTTCCTCTACGTCGGCATCGGTTCGAACAGCAACATCACCGAGCGCGGCATGACCGCCGAGGTCGACCGCGCCAGGATCTGGCAGATCGACCCGCAGACCGGCATGCATCGCGCCTACGCCACTGGCCTGCGCAATCCCACCGCGCTCGCGATCCAGCCCGGAACCGGCACGCTGTGGGCCGTGGTCAACGAGCGTGACGAACTCGGCCCCAACCTGGTGCCCGACTACCTCACCTCGGTACGCGAAGGCGGCTTCTACGGCTGGCCCTGGAGTTATTGGGGCCAGCATGTGGACCCGCGCGTGCGCCCGCAGAACCCGGCCATGGTCGCCACGGCAATCGCTCCGGACTACAGCCTTGGTTCCCATGTGGCGGCACTCGGCGTCGCGTTCTCCTCACCGGCGATGGGTGCGCAGTTCGCCGATGGCGTGTTCGTCGGCGAGCACGGCAGCTGGAACCGGCCCGATCCCGTCGGCTATGAGGTGGTGTTCGTGCCGTTCCGCGATGGCAAGCCCACCGGCAAGCCGATGGACTTCGTCACCGGTTTCCGCGGCGAGGACGGCCTGACCCGGGGCCGCCCGGTCGGCGTCACCGTCGACCCGCGCGGCGCGCTGATCGTGGCTGACGACCTGTCGAACACGATCTGGCGCGTCACCCCGAACACGCCAGTTGTCACCGAACCGGCCCCGGCAGGCAGCTCCGGCGCCGCCCCTGCCACCTCCAGCGGCAACTGACCGGCCCGCCTGGCAAACGTGGACGACATGGGCGAACTCCGGGCCAACGCGACCTGGTCAGGGTCCCCTGGTGCCGCCGGCAGGCACGGCCTTCAGTTCGCCATTGCGGAAGCCGGTCAACACGTGATAGTAGAGCCTGCTGAGCGCCTGGCGCCGGCTCGACGACTCATGCACCCCCATGGCGTAATAGCCCACCTGATGGAAATAGGTGATGCGCGCACTTGTGCATGGCGTCTTCAGCTCGGGTTGGCGACGATCATCGTCGGCAATGGCCTGTTCAAGCCGAATGTCTCCTCCCTGGCCGGCCCGTTGTACACGCCGGACGATGCGCGCCGCAACCGGGGCTTCACGCTCTTCTACATGGGCATCAATGCCGGAGCACTGATTGCACCGGTGTTGACCAGCGTGCTGGCCAGCCGGGTGTTCGGCACGCCTGGGCACGAAAGCTATCCAGTCGTCTTTGCCGCCTCTGGCATGTGCATGCTGATCGGCCTGATGTGGTTCTGGTTTGGGCGGCGCAAGTTCGGCCTGGGCCTGATCGGCAATGTCCTGGGCTCCGCCGTACTCATGTATGCCCTGACCAGCCCGGTCCGACAGCGGCGGGCTGATTCCGCTGTGGCCGCTGGTGCTGTGCTACGTGCTACGGGCCACCGGTGAGCTGTGCCTGTCGCCAATCGGCCTGTCGCTGGTGACCAAGCTCGCCCCCGCGCGCCTGGTCGGTCTCGGCGTGGGCGGCTGGTTCCTCTCGGTCGCCATCGGCGAAAACCTGGCCGGCCTGTTCGCCGCCAGTGTCAGTGGCGACGAAGGCATGACCGTGGCCTCGGCGCTGTCCGGCTACACCATGGGCTTCTGGATCCTGCTGGGCGGCGGCGAGCTGCTGTTCCTCGTCGCGACCCGGATCGACCGCCTGATGCACGGCATGCGCTGAGCCGCGGGAGGTGAATTCACCGGTCATACGTTGACACGCAAGGACAAGAGGAACACCAGCTTCTCATGGGCGTGATGCCGCCGAATGCCGTGTGCGGGCGCGCTTCGTGGCACGCCCACAACCAATGGGTCGTTATCTGCTGATCTTTTCCGTTGGCTTCAAACAGAAGGCTGGCGAGACTGGTGTTGCGTGCGGTGCAGTGAAGTGACGTGCCCCCCATCGTCACCTCCGTTGGTATCAGGGTTGTCGATCATCGAGTGAACCCGGTTGTCACGCATGAACAGGACTGCGACAAGGCCGAGGATTGCGACGGCGACGAAGTACCACGGAAAGACTTCTTCGTAGCCATAGTTTTTCATGGCCAGCGCGACGTACTCAGCCGACCCACCGAACAGCGAATTGGCCACCGCATACGTGAAGCTCACGCCTAGACCGCGGATGTAGGCAGGGAACATTTCCGCCTTCACGATCCCGGAGATCGAGCTGTAAAAACTCAGGAAGACCATCGCCACGAGAATCAACAACCCGGCCGCAACTATTGAGGTTTGGGCGCCGATCGCGGTAAGCAGCGGGACCGGCAGGATAATCATCCCGATCACAAAGATGAGCATGGAGTTTTTGCGCCCAATCTTGTCCGAAAGCGCGCCGACCAGCGGCTGCATCAACATGAAGATGAACAGGCAGACGGTCATGACCTCGGCAACGTGTCCTTTTGCGAACCCGGCAGTATTGATGAGGTACTTCTGCATATAGGTGGTGAATACGTAGAACGACAACGAGCCGATGCTGGTGATGCCGAACACGACCCAGAAGGCCCGTCGGTGGTGGAGCACGCCAAGGAGCGTGCCTGCATTCTTGTGTTCGCGGTCTGACTTCGAAGTCGTTTCGAGCAAGCCCGAACGGAGCCACAATGCGACCAGCGCGGCGACCGCGCCGATCAGGAAAGGCAGCCGCCACCAGCCTGCAGTGATGCGCGCGTCACCGAGGGTAGTTGTCATCGCAACGGCGAGCGCACTTGCCAGCAGCTGGCCACCGACAAGCGTGACGTACTGAAACGATGAGTAAAAGCCGCGCCGGCCCTCCTGCGCGATTTCGGACATGTACGTAGCGGTCGATCCGTACTCACCACCGACGGCGATCCCTTGAATACAGCGCACAATCAGGAGCAGCACGGGAGCGAGTGCACCGACACTTGCGGCCGTTGGAAGCACGGCCAGACACAGCGACCCAAATCCCATCATGAGGATGGATGCAACCATCCCGACCTTGCGCCCATGTCGATCGGAAATGCGGCCGAAGATGTAGCCGCCGATTGGCCGCACGAGGAAGCCGACGAAGAACACGCCGGCCGCCAGCATGAATGCGCCGGTCTGTCCGACTCCCGTGAAAAACGCCTCCGCGAAGTACACGCTGAAGAACGCGTATACATAGAAATCGAACCACTCGACCAGGTTGCCGCTTGAAGCCACCATGACAGCCTTGACCGTCTCCCAGGTCGAGAGCTGGCCCATGATGTGTGGAGGCTCTCGCGACGGGCTGTGTGGCGGCTGCTGAGTCTTCTGCGTCACATTGGCTCCCAAGCGAGGAGTGCATGCCGCTGGCTTTGGCTATCGTGCAGTCCGGCCAGCTGCACACGGTGCTGCGCCCTTATCGAACTCATGCGATCGGAACGGCGCTGATCGCGTGAGATGACAACTCGGGGCGCCTCCCAAGGGAGGCGTCGAGCGGAGGTCCGCACCGAGAGTTGCGCCGACTCAGACCATAGCCACCGTATGCAGCAGCCATGCTCCCAGGCTTGGCCCTACCTTCGTGACGTCAATACCCAGCGGATAGGCCCGCGGGATATCGTGGATCGTTGACGCTTTCAAGCTTCCCGGTCTTCGGGTTGACCACGATCGCTGCCACGTCCCCGAGATGGCCCACTGGACGGATCTTGTAGCCCATGGTTATGAGCGTCTTCTCCAGATCCGCGGTGAATGCGCCAGGTTCGGCAAAGATTTCGTCCGGATACCACTGCATGTGGATGCGCGGCGCATTGATGGCCTCCTTCACGTTCATCCCATACTCGATGACGTTCAGGACGCTCTCCATCGTGGTGGAGATGATGGTCGAGCCACCGGGGCTGCCGGTGACCATGACGAGCTTGCCATCCTTCAACACGATGGTCGGGCTCATGGAGCTTAGTGGACGCTTTCCTGGCTCAATCTGGTTAGCCTTGCCCTGCACCAGTCCGAACTGGTTTGGCACGCCCGGCTTCGATGTGAAGTTGTCCATGTCATTGTTGAGGAAGAACCCGGTGTCACCGGCCATCTGTTTGACGCCGAAGAATCCATCCAGTGTGTAAGTGACGGCTACCGCATTGCCCTTGCCGTCCACGATCGAGTAGTGCGTGGTGTTGGTACTCTCGAATTCACCGAGACTACCCTTTACCTCCGAGGAAGGCGTCGCCCGGTCGGCCTGGATGCTGGCGCGGAGCTTTGCCGCGTGCTCGGACGACAGCAACTTGTCGACGGGATTCCGCACAAATGCCGGATCGCCGAGATATGTGTTGCGGTCGGCAAACGCTCTACGTTCGGCTTCGATGAAATAATGCACGCTCTGCGCGGACAGGTAGCCCCACTTCGCAAGCGGATACGGCTCGATGATCTGCATGGTTTGGCACATCGTCAGCGCCGAACTTGGTGGCGCCGCAGTGACGATGGTGTAGCCGTGATATTCGCACTCGACTGGCTCCCCCCATTGGACTGTGTAGTCCTGAAAATCCTTCAGTGTGAGGAGACCGTGATTCGCGTCGCTTTCCTTTACGATGGCAGCCGCAATCGGCCCATCGTAGAACGCGCTGGTACCGTCCTTCGCGATCAGTTCCAAGGTTCTCGCAAGCGCTGTCTGCTTCAGTACCTCCCCAGCCTTCCATGGTTGCCCATGGTTGAGGAAGATGGCAGCGACGTTGGGGAATTCGGCGAAATACTTGGTCGACGTGTCAAGGAGCCGCACATCGTCCGGCAACAACTTGTAACCGTCCCGCGCCAGCTTGATGGCAGGTGCCATCGCCTGCTGCCGCGTCATGGTGCCGTACTTCTCCAGCGCCTCGTTGAGACCCATCACGGTACCGGGCACACCCACCCCGTAGAACGTCGTCGTGCTTCGACCTTTCACCACCTCCCCGGCCGAATCCTGCATCATGGTGGGCGTCGCCTTCAATGGCGCCTTGATGCGAAAGCTCTCGAACAGGTTTCGGCCATCGGCAAGATGGATCGTCATGAACCCGTCCCCGCCGATATTGCCGCAACACGGGTCCACCACTGCCAGCGCGTAACCTACCGCAACGGCCGCATCAATCGCATTGCCGCCCTGCTTCAGTACGTTCACTCCCACCTGGGTTGCAAGGTGCTGGGCAGTCGCCACCATGCCATGCGTAGCCGTGACGAGCTGCTGGTTGGTGTCATACGTTTGCACCCGTGGCACGACCCCATGCTGCAGCGGACCATCCTGTGCCGCATCCTGGGCGTAGACCGGTGACTGCAACGATCCCGCGACCAACGCAATGGTCAATGCAGGCACAGCCATGCGGGATGTCCGCAGAATCCGTCCTAGCGTGGAACCGATCACGCTCCAACATGCTTTCCCAGCCGGACCGGGCCTGATCGACGTAGCGCCTGGACGAACATCTCCGTTCAGTGTCACTCGCACGCGACGACCAGATTCATGCTCGCGCCGACTCCGCAGCTTATTCGTTGCATTCATGGCTTCAGTGACCTCCAGTTACTCAACCTTGTCGAACCACTCGCGGAATGCTTTTGACTCGCCGTCCGGCGCCTTGGCCACCCCCCAACGGAACAGCGATTTACCATCCTCCGTAAAGTGCCAATACTGACCAACGACGACATCCCCGTCCTTCTGCTCCAGCACCTGGAAGGAGCGGCCATCAAGCTGCTTGACGCGAACCTGGTTGAACCTGGTGTTGTTACGCAGCGGCGCTACCGTGTCATCGAGCTTGGCGACGAAGTCTCGCACCATCGGCTTGGCCTTGTTCGTGTCATTCACCGAGTGGTATTCAAGCTCCGACGGCGTCCATTTCAAGTGGATTGTCAGACTAAAGCCTTTGGGCATTGGTCCATTGGTCCAATAACTCTTGCTCATATTGGACTTCCAGGCGCCGTCCAGCGGCGATGCCGCGTAACTGGCGGAAGCGGCAAACATCAGCACGGCTGAAAACAACAAGATTTTGGATCTGATCATTATCTGGCCCTCGGTTGTACAGAATGTGGCGCGACGTTACACGAGTATCCATTGAGCACGAGCCTGTTTCTCGAAATCGCAGTCAGGTTTGTCCATTGGCACCCACACATCAAAATGTCGCGGCAATGCGTGCGTAGTATGCTGCGCCGGTGAACCCATATGGCGACGCTGTGTCGTACCGTCTCGGGCCAAGCGTCGGGTTGAACGTTTCGTTTGGTATACGTGGGTATTTGTTGAACAGATTGTTGGCACCAAGCGCCAGACTGATATTTGGCGTCAGCTGATAGTCGGCCTCGAAGTCGACAACCCAGGCGCCACTGATGCGACGATCATCGGACGGCTGGAGTGACGGAAGCAAATAGGACGCGTAGTGACTCAATCGCGGGGACAGTGTCATCTTGCCGAACTTCCACACATCGGTCAGGAACAGTTTGCTTTTTGGCAATCCCTCCGTCATGGCGAGTCGGACGCGGCGATCGAACACCACGAACCCTGGACCAAGGGCGCTCAGTGCCGGTGGATTTGGGATGACGTGTGTTATTGATGTTTTGGTGTAGTTGAATCCAGCGCTCAATCGCATCGAGCCCCAGTCGCCAAGATCCCACATGTACTCGCTGACGACATCAATACCTTTGGTCTTTGTATTGATGGCGTTCGTGTAGTATTGCGCACTAATGTCGGGCGGCAGCCCGTTGGCAACCAATATCCCCGATATGACCGGGCCGGTCAGGGTCCCTGTAAGGGCAATACGCTTATCGACCTTGATTTGGTACACATCGACGGTCGTAGTGAAATTCGCCGCCGGCTGGAGGACGATGCCCGCGGACAGGTCTTTGGACTTTTCTGGCTTGAGCGGCACCGCCCCAAGGGCTACAGCCGCCGGCGAACCCACGGGAAGGGTTTTTATCTGCAACAGGTTGATGACCCCGTCCAGGGTGCGGAACTGTCCCGTTGTGGTTGCATAAAGCTGCTGCGCCAGAGCGGGCGCGCGAAAGCCGGTGCTCGCGGCTCCGCGTACGGCAATCCACGGCGCGAATTGATAACGGCCGCTGGCTTCGCCAACGACGGTGTTGCCGCTGCTGTCATCGAAGTGCTCTGCCCGCCCTGCAAAGTCCATGGTCAAGTTGGGTGTCGCGTCGTAAGTGACTTCAGCGTAGGCAGCAAGATTGTTGCGACTTGCACTTCCCGCGTCATCAGGCGTGAATCCAGAAGTCCCTTGTGCGCCTGGCGCGGGTCTCTTACCCGCGAATGGTTGTCCCGCCGGGATAACATAAGTGCCCGCTGCGTAGGATAACGGTTCGCCGGCACCGATTCGGTATTGCTCCAGACGGTGTTGCACCCCTGCTGATACTTGAAGGTTTTCGCCGACGGCGAATCCACGGGTGATGTCAAGTGAATTGATCCATTCAGTGGACGTCAGGCTGCCGATATAGAAGTCCGTCGGACTGGCTGGACCGAGCGACGCGTTGATGGTGTCGGATTCGTTCTGACGCGCCCGGTTTTGACCGTAGCTCGTGCTGAGATCCCAATCCCATCCTGCGACCGTACCCTTGGCGCCAACAACGGCCTGGTAATCCTGCTCGGATATCTTGTTTTGTGGAGCGAAACCGTTTGCGTAGACTTGTGGAATATCATTGAGATTGGTTGGTCCGCGAAACGTAAATCCCAAGTGCGAACGACGCCAGCTATAGGTTGTGAATGAGTAGAGGTCGACCGACGACAACTTCCATTCCGCGTTGTAGCCCACGTTCATCAATTGCTGGGGATATTGTCCAACATTCCGTGTCACCAGGCGGTTGATCGTGGCTTCCCTGGGATCACGTTGGCCATTGATAAGTGGGTACAGATTTACATTCGGCGCAACCGGTCCAGCGCGATTGGAGGCGCTTTGATCCCTGGATTGAAGGAAGAAGTCGAAGAAGCTGCCCTGGGTACCAAACGTCTGTCCCAAACGCAGGTCGGCTTGGTGAAAGTCACCATCGCTGCGATCATGGTTGCGTCCGCCTGTAACAGCGGCGTAATTGGATTGCCCCTGCTTGAGGATGACGTTGACAACGCCAGCAATGGCATCGGATCCATACTTGGCGGCCGCGCCATCGCGCAGCACCTCGATGTGATCGATGGCTGATACGGGTATCAGACTGAGATCCGATGGAACGGAGCCCAGGAAGATCAAAGATACGGCGTTGATGAGCGACGTTTTATGACGGCGGTGCCCGTTGACGAGCACGAGCATCTGATCGGGGTTGAGTCCGCGGAGAGAGCCGGTCGCGATGACACTAGCCGTGCCACCACCGGCCCGAGTCGGGCTGGTAAAAGACGGAATCAGGGTCTTGAGTGCGTTGAGTGCATCCGGCTCGCCCGTCTTCAAGATGTCTGAGGACGTGATCACGTCAATGGGGGCGGGACTATCGGTGGCCGTTCTCACCATTCCCCGTATCCCGGTAACAACCACCCCTTGTAAAGTCTGTGCTTTTGCTGGGGATGTTGAAGGGGGAAAGTTGGATGCCTGTCGTGGTGCTGTTGCCGATTGCTGCACAAGCCCTGCGGGTACTGTGCCGAGACTCCGCTTGAGAGTGTAGGTCTGGCCGTTGACGCGCTCCGACGTGAGCCCTGTGCCATCAAGCACCCTCGCCAATGCCTCTTCGGCGCGGTAGCTGCCAGAGACACCTCGGCTCTGCTTACCAGCAGCCAGGTCCGGGGCGAATACCAGTTGCCGATCGCTTTGCGCACCCCACGCACTAAGCGCAGTAGACAGTGGGCCGGCGGGTATGGCGTATTGATGAACCGATTCAGTCGCCGCAGAAGTTTGCGCCTGCGCCTGCGGATATGCCGCGTACAGCGCCATACAAAGCGCCATGCACAGGGCGTTCCGGACAACTCCTCCACAAGACCGATGACCTGATGTACTCATGTGCCCCTCCCCAAAATTGGCTGGCGCTGCAGAAGCGCCTGTCACGGGAGGTAACACCTGAGCGACGCGCGACCCTACCCCAGCCCGACGGCATGGCTTCAGCGCGACATCAGCACGATTTCGTTCACGTCACGGCGAGCCACACGCAACGGAAGTACGGCGGTAAGAGCGTCAGCGATTTCCGGATTGTTGCCGGTGCGCAAGCTGCCGCCTACGCGCAGGTCAGCCAGCCGCTTATCACCCAGATGCAGCTTGACCGCAGAGTATCGGTTGGCCTCTGCGACGACCTTGGCCAGCGGCCAGTCACTGAAGTCCAACCGCCCATGCATCCAACTGGTGGCGGAAGCCGTGTCAACCGGCTGCACACGCACGCCGGCAACGCTGGCACCGTAGTGAGCCTGCTCCCCCGGTACCAATTGCTTGCTGTCGGTCTTTGTTGCGACTTCGACGCGCCCATGCAACAAGGTGATCAGCGCCGTGCCATCTTCGTCACGAACCAGAAATTGCGTCCCCAGATCGGTGACACGACCGCCGGCGGTAGTAACGATGAAGGGACGCTTGGCATCATGCACGACATCGAACATCGCCTCACCGTACTGCAACCTCACCTCGCGTCTCCCGCGGTCATAGCGCACCTGCATTGCGGTCTGCGTGTTGAGGACGATCCGGGTGCCGTCAGGCAGCTGTTCCGTTCTTTGCTCGCCGACACCGGTGCTGTAGGTCACCGTCGGCGCGTGCATCACCAGGGGCAACAACCGAATGCCACCGAGCACTGCGATCGCAGCCAGGCTCGCCGCTGCAAGCAGCGGCCACCAGTGCTTGCCGGTCGTCCGCCGCCGCCTGGGTGCGGTAGCTTCCATTGCGGCAGCAGTCATCTCGCGCATACGCAAGGAGGTGCGAAGCTGCTTCCACTGTTCCCACTCGCGTTCGATTTCTGCGTAGGCATGCGCATGCGCATCGCTGCGACCGCGCCACGCTTCGAATGCTGCCTCGTCGCTGCAGACCCCGTCGCGGCGCTTGGCGAACCAAGCAGCAGCTTCCTCTTCGATGGCGTCGTGAGCGGGATTCATACCGTGGCCAACACTCAAAGATTGAACTCCCCTACCCGCGTGCGACACTCGGCTATCGCCTTCGCGAGATGCTTCTCGACCATTTTCACAGAGATGCCGCAACGCTGGGCAACTTCGGCATTGCTCAATTCTTCGATGCGGCTGAGTAGGAATACCGTGCGACGCTTGTCCGGCATGCCAGCGACGATCGTTTCCACTGCCTTGAGGTAACGCTGCATCTGCCACTGCCGCTCCACACCGGGGGCGCCGGAGACAACGTCCTGTTCGGTGAAGTCAGTGGGTTGTTCGAGCTGATGTAACGATCGCCAGCGCCAGTGGTTCTTTAGCACGTTGTGCGCAATGGTGAACAACAGGCTGCGTAACGCGCTTGGTGGCTGGTCTTGCCGGTAACGCATCAACCGGCTCCAGGATTCCTGCGCCAGGTCGGCAGCGTCCTGCGACTGTGTCAGACGATGACGAAAGAAATTCAACAGCTCGGCCTGGTTCTCGCGAACGAAGGCGTTGACGTCCGCATCACGCGACGGCGCCAACTCCACTTCCAGCCGATTGGTCCATGACTTCGACACGCTCGCTACCCTCGAGGCGGCCCATCCCAATGTGCCGCCACATCGAAGGTCATGTCAATTGTTTGTTGCGGGAAAGTCCTTGGAAAACACGGATTTGCTTCACTCATGAGCGCGTTTGCGTCGGATGGATCAGTTGTAGAACACGCGAGATCGACCACACCCTACCTTTGTCTCCCTGACTGGCCCGAACAAGCCGATTCATTTGGCGCCGCCGGTGCAAGGGAAGAGCCGCAGCGGCGCGCCATTCCCATAAAACGCAGGTAGGGATGGCACACGATGACCGGCACCGGCGGAATGAATCGCCCTAGCCATCTACTCCTGACGAATCGGAGAAACGCCCCTCTTCCTATCGCCTCGCGTACGGCTACTCCACGCGATAGATGGCCACTTGATGGCTTCCGGCACAATCGCAGCATAGCTGGCTGGAACTGGTGGGCCCGCCAGGACTCGAACCTGGAACCAAGGGATTCGCTTGTACCGGAGGTTTCCCTGCGGAGCGGACTATCTCTTCACCCTTCGCCCGACGCAGCCATGGCGCGTGGACAAGTGGGGTGCGGGACGCTCGAGCCTGTGATCAAGGGCGCTTTAAGCCCTCAGGTAGTCTCTGCACCTTCCGCCGGTGCACCGGCGGCTTGGCTCAGGGTTGCCACCGGCCGCATGCGCGCCGCTGAGGTTTCCCTGAATTCATCCCGATCCCGTCCGCGGATTACGCCGCGGCGGCACCTTTCGATGAGTCCCCTGCTCTAACCATTGAGCTACAGGCCCACACGCTCTGCATGGTAGAGGACTTGCCGGTGGCGTGCCAGCGCAGCACCGCCCGTGGGCACCGGCAGGAGCCCACCAGTGGGCGACGCTCTTGCCGGTGACCTCGCGATGGGCATCAAGCAGGGGCATCGCCCAGAGCGGTCCTGCGCGGGCGCCGTGCAAGTACGAACAACCCCGCGCGGACCGGGGGTTGGGCAGGGTCCGAAGCGTATGGACGCCTATTCGACGTCGAGGAACGAGCGCAGCTGTTCCGAGCGGCTCGGGTGGCGCAGCTTGCGCAGCGCCTTGGCCTCGATCTGGCGGATGCGTTCGCGGGTGACGTCGAACTGCTTGCCGACTTCCTCGAGGGTGTGGTCGGTGTTCATGTCGATACCGAAGCGCATGCGCAGCACCTTGGCCTCGCGCGGGGTCAACCCGGCGAGCACGTCGCGCACGGTTTCCATCAGGCCGGTGTCGGTGGCCGAATCCACCGGGGAGCTGGCGTTGCCGTCCTCGATGAAGTCGCCCAGGTGCGAGTCCTCGTCGTCGCCGATCGGGGTCTCCATGGAGATCGGCTCCTTGGCGATCTTCAGCACCTTGCGGATCTTGTCCTCCGGCATTTCCATGGCCTTGGCCAGCTCTTCGGGCGTGGCCTCGCGGCCGTACTGCTGCAGCATCTGGCGGCTGATCCGGTTCAGCTTGTTGATGGTCTCGATCATGTGCACCGGGATGCGGATGGTGCGCGCCTGGTCGGCGATGGAGCGGGTGATGGCCTGGCGGATCCACCAGGTGGCATAGGTGCTGAACTTGTAGCCGCGGCGGTATTCGAACTTGTCCACCGCCTTCATCAGGCCGATGTTGCCCTCCTGGATGAGGTCCAGGAACTGCAGGCCGCGGTTGGTGTACTTCTTGGCGATGGAGATCACCAGGCGCAGGTTGGCCTCGACCATCTCCTTCTTGGCCCGGCGCGCACGCGCCTCGCCGCTGGCCATGGCGCGGTTGATCTCCTTGATGTCGGTGAGCGGCAGGAACAGCTTGCGCTCGATCGCGGCCAGCTTCTCCTGCTCGGCGTCGATGGCCTCGCGGTGGGCCTTGAGCGCCGGCGTCCACTTCTGGCGCTTGCGCGCGAGCTCGGCGGCCCATTCCGGGTTGCCCTCGTTGCTGGGGAAGCTCTTGATGAACTCGGCCTTGGGCATCTTCACCTGCTTGACGCAGATGTTCATCAGCGCGCGCTCGTGGTGGCGGATGTTGTTGACCACCTCGCGCAGCCGGCGCACGAAGCCGTCGATCAGCGCCGACGGCAGCTTGAGCTTCAGGAACTCCTCGGCCATCTGGTCGCGCAGCTTGACGATCTTCTTGTCGGTGATGCTGGCGGCCTTGGGCGCGGCCTTCTGGAACTTGGCGTAGTAGTCGCGCAAGAGCTCCATGCGGCGCTTGACTTCCTCCGGATCCGGACCGGACGAGACGGCCTCTTCGTCCTCGGCGCTGTCGTCCTCTTCGCCTTCGTCCTCGTCCCCATCCTCGTCGTCGGCTTCCGCCTCGGGACGCAACGCCGCTATCGCTTCCTTTTCCTTGCGCGCGATCTCGGCTTCCTTGCGGGCCAGGTCGGCGGCCTCTTCCAGGTCGAGGAAGCCGGCCAGGATCTCGCTCAGGCGACGCTTGCCGTCCAGGTGCTGGTCGTATTCCTCGAGCAGCAGCTCGATGGTCAGCGGGAAGCTCGCCAGCGCGGTCTGCACCTGGCTCAGGCCCTCCTCGATGCGCTT
Organism: Lysobacterales bacterium; assembly: GCA_017305055.1. Lineage (GTDB taxonomy): Bacteria > Pseudomonadota > Gammaproteobacteria > Xanthomonadales > Rhodanobacteraceae > Rhodanobacter. The sequence goes on along the minus strand of JAFKMZ010000006.1, from coordinate 47,180 downwards.
GGCGATGACGATCTCGCCCTCACGCGTGAGCAGCTCGACGGTGCCCATCTCGCGCATGTACATGCGCACGGGGTCCGTGGTGCGCCCGACCTCGGCGTCCACGGCCGAGAGCAGCGCGACGGCTTCTTCGGCGGCGGCATCGTCGTCGCCGGCACCGGCACCGTCGGCCAGGGTGTCGGCGTCAGGCGCGGCGTCCTGCACCTCGATGCCGACGCCCTTGAGCACGGCCATGATGTCTTCGATCTGCTCGGGATCGACGACGTCCTCAGGCAAGTGGTCGTTGATCTCGGCGTAGGTGAGGTAACCCTGCTCCAGACCTTTGGCGATCAGCGCCTTGATCTCGGACTGTTGCTCGTTTGGGGCTCTGCTATTCATCAACCGATCACCACAGGGTGCAAGAACCGGACAGTGTAGCTGAAGTGGAGCCACGCCGGCCGGATTTCAAGAAAAAAAGCCACGCCGGAAACATACCTAAACGTATGCCGGGCGCGGGATTCGCGGCCTGGGGCCAGGCCGGCCCCCACGCCTGTCGGCAAGCGCTCATTTCACCTCCAGGCGGAAGGTGACCGGCCCGTCGTTCACCAGGTGCACCACCATATGGGTGCCGAAGCGCCCGGTTTCCACCGGCGTGTATTCGGCGCGCGCCAAAGCGAGCAGGCGCTCGAACCAGGTACGCGCATGTTCCGGGCTGGCGGCCGAGGTGAAGCTTGGGCGCAGGCCCGACCGGGTATCGGCGGCCAGGGTGAACTGGCTGACCAGCAGCAGCCCGCCGGCGACATCCTTGAGCGACAGGTTCATGCGGCCTTCCGCATCCGCAAACACGCGGTAGGCAAGCAGCTTCTGCAGCATGCGGGCGGTCTGCAACTCGCCGTCGCCGGGCTCCACCGCCACCAGGGCCAGCAGGCCGGTGCCGATGGCGCCAACGATGGCGCCGTCGACCTCGACGCGGGCGGACGAGACGCGTTGGATCAGGGCAATCATGCATGGGCCACGATCAGGAAGCGCAAAGCTTAAGCCGGGAACCAAGATCAAGGAAAGCGCTGCCACCAGGCTTGAACGGCGCGCGCCCGGCGCAGGCCACTCATTTACACTTCCAGGAAGACCCCGCCAAACCCATCCCCCGCCATTCCCGCGCAAGCCGGAATCCAGTGCCCTGATCGCATGCCGAAATGCGCAGGCGCCGGCTCCTGGATATCGCTACGCGATCCCGGGAGGACGATCAAGAGCACAAGGTTCCCCGGCCATGCGCGCTGACATTTTTCTCTTCTACTGGTCGATGCGCCTGCTTTCCTGGCTGCCGTTGCGCGTGCTGCAAGCCATGGGCGCCGGCATGGGCATGCTGCTGCTGTGGCGCCAGTCGGCGTCCGCGCGGCACATGGCCGCCAACCTGCACATCGTGCGGCCGGATGACTCCGCCGCAGAACACCAGCACCTGCTGCAGGCGGTGGCCAGGGAGAGCGGCAAATCGGCCTGGGAGATCATCAAGATCTGGGGCGGCGGAGCCGAGCGCGCGCTCCACCTGGTGCGGGAAGTCCGGGGCGAGGCACTGCTCGACGCGGCCCTGGCCAAGGGCAGCGGCGTGATCATCGCCGCGCCGCATCTCGGCTGCTGGGAAGTGCTCAACTACTGGCTGTGCCGCAAGACACCGATGGCCATCCTGTACCGGCCGCCGCGCATCGCCGCACTCGAGGCCCTGCTGCGCAAGGTACGGGGGGCGCTGGCCCCCGCACAGGTGCGTGCCGACGGCGCCGGCGTACGCCAGCTGTACAAGCGCCTGGGCCAGGGCGGCACGGTGGGCATCCTCCCGGACCAGAAGCCGCGCGAGGGCGAAGGCCGGTTTGCGCCATTCTTCGGCCGCGAGGCGCTCACCATGGTGTTGCTGCCGCGCCTGGCCGCGCGCACCGGCGCGACCGTGCTGTATGCGTTTGCCGAGCGCCTGCCGCGCGGCGCCGGCTATCGCGTCCACGTGCTGCCGGCGCCGGACGGCATCGCCGATGCCGACCTGGATCTTGCCTGCACGGCGCTCAACCGCGGCGTGCAGGATTGCGTCGAAATCGCCTTCACCCAATACCAGTGGCAGTACAAGCGCTATTCGGCCCCGGGCCGGCCCAGCCCCTACGACACTCCAAAACCGGAATAAAGCCAACGCCGGGGTCAGTGGCCGGCCCGCTCCAGGCGGCGCAGGAAGACCGCCATTTCCCTTTGCGCCTGGCGGTCGCCGCGACGGTCGGCCGCTGCCACGCCCTGGCGCCAAGCCTCGGCGGCATCGGCCTGCCGGCCGGCGGCCAGGCAGGCGCGGCCAAGTTGCTTCCACGCGGCGGAGTACAGCGGATCGAACGCCAGCGCGCGACGCAGCTCGTCGATGGCCGCCGGCAGGTCCCCGGCGTCGCGCAGCGCTTCGCCCAGGGCAAAGCGCAACAGCGCGCCATCGCGCGGCCCGTCGCACTGGCGGCGCAAACTGTCGATCGACGGCGGGCTCATTGCTGCGCGCGACTGGCGGGCGCGCCGGTGTAGATGATGGTCGGCTGTCGCGGTTCGTCCGGCGCACGCCCGGCGTGCAGGTCGGCCAGCGCCTGTGCCTCCCACACCACGATCCAGCCCGAGCGGAACGGTTGGACCAGCCGCGCATAGCGCAGGTCGTTTGCGTTCAGGCGGTCCGGGTGGGTGATGACCAACGCGTCCGCATGCTGGTGGGCAAAGTCCTGCAAGGCCTGGCCTGCGACCAGCTCGCGCACCGGATGAACGAGCCGGGCGGCGAAATTGAACTGTCCCTCGTAGTTCCCCAGATAGGCCACGACCAGGCCATGGCGGTCCGCCTCGTGCACCATGTGCGACGTCGGCGCCAGGTCGTAGCGCGGCCACACGGTAAGGGTGAACAGCGTGTTCAAGGCCAAAGCCCCGACCAGGCCGGCAACCGCCAGCCGACGCATTTCGCCGCGGCCACGCAACAGCAGCAGGATGCCGAGCAACAGGAACACCATGCCGAAATTGCGGCTGTAGGGCGCAACGGCCTCGAGCCATTCGCCATGCACGCGATGGGCGGATGCAAGCCACGGCAACACGAACAGGAACAGTCCGAAGCCTATGCCGCCGACCCCGAGCGGCCAGGTCCCCAACCAGGCGTTGCCGGCCAGCGCCGGGTGCCGCTCGCGCAGCACCGCTACGGCCCCGGCCAGGAGCAATACCATGCCGCCAAGTTCCGGCAACGGGTAATACAGCTGCTTGCCGCTGATGAGCGAGAACGTCAGCAGCACCGGGACCACCCAGCACAGCGCAAAGCGCAGGCCCGACTCCAGCGGACGTCGCAGTGCCGCCAGTGCCACCCACGCGCGCGGCCAGCCGCTGAACGGAAACAGCAGAACGGGCAGTGCCAGCAGGTACCAATACCAGGGTCGGGCATGCACAAACGCGGTCACCACGCGGCCCGCGGTCTGGGTGAAGAACAGGCGATGGCGATACGCCTCGCCGCCGCTCCAGCCCGCCGGCAACGCCCAGGCCAGCAGGATCGCGAATCCCAGCAGCAGGGCCAGCACGCCGCGCCCATACCAACGCAGCCGATGCCCACGCGCCCAATCGTTCCACAGGGGACCGAGCAGCCAGGGGAACGCCACGTGCAGCAGCATCACCGGGCCCTTGGTCAGCAGGCCCAAGCCGACGCACAGGCCAAACAGCCACCAGCGCGGCTCGACCCGATCGACCCTGGGCACCAGGCACAGCAGGGCCGCGAGCGTGCACACCGCCAGCAGCACGTCGTACATGATCTGCAGGCCAAACAGGAACGCGAAGCCCAGCGCCAGCAGCATCCACGGGCCGGCCCGCGCCACCCAGGGCCGCGTGGGAAACAGGCGCCGCGCCAACACCATCAGCAGCACCAGTTCGGCGGCGCCAAACAGCACCTCGAGGACACGCGGCCAGATGTCGCTGACGCCGAACACGAACCAGCCCGCATGGATCAGCCAGAACAGCAACGGCGCCTTTTCGCTGTAGGGGTCGCCGTTGATGTGCGGTACCAGCCAGTGGCCATGCGCCCACATCTCCCAGGCCACAGCCAGCGTGCGGGTCGAATACAGCGGCATCGGCCCATGTGAGAAGATCGCGACGAGCGCCACACCCATCCAGAGTGGCAGCCACGGCCAGACCGAGCGCAGGTGTTGGTAGCGGCTATAGGGGCTGATCGGCAAGCGTGGGCTCCCACGGGTGTTGGCGACGAACTAGCGTAGCTGAATACGGACTGCCCACGCGGCTGGTGGCATAGGTGCAACGGCCAAACCACTCGCCCGCGGACAGGTCTACGCGGGAGCCCGCCTGGCCGACTTCCGTCTCCTGCGCCCTACACCGGTCCCCAGTAGCGGATGCGGTGGCGGATCTTGAACTTGCGCCAGAGGTTCCACGGCTTGCGCCGGCGATTCCTGGCGCCGGCGGCAATGAAGCTGTCGATGGCCTGGAGCACGCGTTCGCTGGCGCGTCCGTCACGCCACGGATGGATCATATCGCCGTAGGCGTGAATGGCCTCAAGCAACTCCGGCGGACGCTGCAATGCGCGTTCGATGGCGCCCTCGAACTGCCCTGGCTCCTGGATGTCGATCAGCTGCGGGCCCGGGCGGCGGTTGCGGAACGTCACCACCGGCTTGCCGGTCAGCAGGAACTCGTTCAAGGCCGACGAGGTGTCCGAGCACATCATGTCGACCTGCCCGAACAGGTCCAGGATGTTGTCGTCGTGCGCAAAGCGCAGGTACTCGTTCTGCAGCGCCTCGTAGCGTGCGCGCGTGTCCGCGGCCATCTTGGGGTGGAAGGTGACGATCCAGCGCCAGCGGCCCTCCCGGGACAGGCGCTTCACCTCGTCGTACAAGATCTCCGCCGCGCTCCATGCCGGCGAGAACGTCGAGTGGTACAGGATCACCGGCGGCTCGCGCACCGGCGGCAGCGGTCCGGCAATGCCGCGCAGGAACGGATCGAGCTTGGGCCAGCCGGTCTCGATCACCGAAAAATGCCCGAGCCGGTCGGCCAGCGCCTGGAACTGCACGGTGTCGCGCGGCCCGGTGGTGCAATACAGGTCGAAGAAGCCGCGGATATAGATGTGCCGCGGTTTGCCCGCATCAAAGCCGTGGAACGTCTCGACCTTCACCCCGGGAAAGAAATGCGGCACCGCATTGCTCGGCGTGATGACGGCGCGCGCATCCCACGCGCGGACTTCGCTCACGCTGAGCAGACGTTCGCCCGCCACCAGGTCCTCGGCACCCGGCCCGTCGAAAAACCACGCCGCCTCGTCGCCGCGCGCGCGAATGGCCTCCTGCACCGGGCGCAGGATAGCGAGCGCGTAGCGCTCGGAACCGTACAGCAGATACCGCTGCGCTCGGTCCACCGGCGTCATCGCCAAGCCGTCGGGCACGATGGCGCCCGTCCGGCGTGCCGCAGGCCAGCGCAGCGCCCGTATGCATCAAGCGGAGGATGCCACGCGTTGCGTGGCGCTCGTTCAAGGTTCAATCGCATGCTGTTCCAGCGCACGCGCGGCGGCGCCGACCGAATCGGGGTTGTGCACCATCTCGTAATAGCGCAGGCGCTTGTACAGCGCGTAGTTGGCAGCCGTCCACGCAATGATGAATCCACGCCAGCCATCCAGCCACGCGAGGCGCACAAGGTAGTCCTTCAGGAACGCCAGGACAAACACCCACGGCGCCTGCCACATGCGCACGCCCCTGTGCCGGTCGCGCCAGTCCAGGCACTTCAGCTCGGCGTAGCGCAGCACCTTGAGCTGCTTGTGCACCAGGGTCGGATTGTTGGCGTGCTCGAACGGCTGCCGCAGCGTCGGCGCCGCGCCGGCAAAGACCAGGGTCTCGTGAACCCTTGCGTCGCTCCAGCGTGCCCGTCCGCGGTGGTACAGGCGGGCCAGCTTTTCGCCCACCGCCGGGCGATACCAGCGCATGGGGGCGCCCATGTAGATGGTGCGCCGGCGCAGGTAGGCCGCGGCGGCGGCGCTGTCCATCAACGTGGGCAGGCGTGCCTCGAGCTCGGCAACCAGGCCGGCGCTCAGATACTCGTCTGCATCGAGGGCCAGGATCCAGTCATGCGTGCACTGCGCACTGGCGAAGTTGCGCTGCGCACCAAAGCCCGGCCATGGGTTGTACACCACGCGCGCGCCGTGGGCCTGGGCAATGGCCACCGTGTCGTCCTCACTGCCGCTGTCGACCACCAGCTTCTCGGCGGCAAACGGCACGCTGTCCAGGCAGCGGGCGATGGTCGGTGCTTCATTGCGGGTGATTACGACCAGGCTCAACGGCAGTGTGCGCATGCGCCAAATTCTAGCCGATTGGGCCGGCACGCCCAGAGCCGTCCCCGGTCGCCACCCCTGTCTCAATGTGCGGTCGCAACACGCCAAAACGTGGGGAACTGGGTATAGTAAGCGACAGATGTGAACGGTAAGTGCATACCTCGTCACGAAAACCATGCGCCCTGCATGGCAAGGCTCCTTTGGGGAAATGACGTGCACGCAGTTCAGGTGATGGTCACGTTGCCGACAGTGCCACATGGGCACGGTACGCGCCGTTGGAAGCCGACTGGCCGCGCGGGGATCGCATGATGTTGTTCGAGCCCGGCCTTACGTCGCGCAGCATGCGCATCAGCGTCGCGGTCATCACCTACAACTGGCCACAGGCACTGGAACTGGTGCTGCGTGCGCTTGCCGCACAAACCGAATTGCCGCTTGAGGTCATCGTCACCGACGATGGCTCGCAGGCCGCCACGCGCGATTGCCTTCTGCGCCTGGCGCCGGATTACCCGACCCGCCTGGTGCACCTGTGGCAGCCCGACCGGGGAGCGCGCATGAGCCGCGCGCGCAATCGCGCGATTGCCGCGGCGCAAGGCGACTACGTGATCCTGCTGGACGGTGACATGGTGGTCGAACGCCACTTCATCGCCGACCACCGCAGCTTCGCGCGCCGTGGCTGCTTCGTGCAGGGCTCGCGGGTGCTGAGCGATGCCACGCTCACCGCGCAGATGCTGGTGCAGGGACGCTCGCCCTCGATGCCGCACTTCTTCTCGCACGGCATCGAACGTCGCCGCCATACCCTGCGCCTGCCAACGCTGGCCTACTGGAGCACGCGTCCGGGCATGCGCCAGGGTGGCATCAAGAGCTGCAACATGGCGTTCTGGCGCGACGACCTGCTGCGCGTCAACGGCTTCAACGAAGCCATGACCGGATGGGGTCGCGAGGACACGGAGCTTGCCGTGCGGGCATTCCATATCGGGCTGCTGCGCCGGGACGTGCGCTTCAGCGCGCTTGCCACCCACCTGTACCATCCCACGCGCAAGCACGGCGGCCCGAGCAATCCCAACGACCACATCCTGCAGGCCACACGTGACCAGGGGCTGCTGCGCTGCCGCGACGGTGTGGAGCAGCACCTGGCCGAATTCGCCAGCCCGCCGCTGGACCTGCGCGCCCTGGGCGTGATGCCGCGCCCGCTTGCCCGGCCGTTGCCGGCGACCCCAGGCTGGAACGTGGCCGCAACGCAAGCTGCGGCGCTGGTCCACCAGCGCGTGGCCTCAGTCGGCAGCGAGCATCACTGAACGCTGGCGCCCGATCAACAGCGCCATGCCGAGCACCACGAAAAAATAGAACGACAACGGCATGACCCGATAGAACACGCTGTCGGTCAGCGCGCACAGCATGTACAGGATCACCACCGCCACGCCGGCGCAGGCCGGCACGTGCACGGCCGCGTCACTGTCGTCGACGCCACGCACAAAGTAGCCCAGCGGCAGCAGGAAGGTCGCCAGCAACACCAACAGGCCAGGCACCCCGACGCTGGCGGCCGCTTCCAGGTACTCGTTGTGCGGCTGGTTGTAGCGCCCGATGGCCGGACTGCTGCGCCCGGCCGCAATCTCCCCTTCGACATACCGATGGAAGTTGCCGGTGCCGATGCCGACCCATGGATGCTCGCGCAGGGCACGGCCCGCCGCACGCCACATGTCGAGGCGCTCGTGGACCGCACTGTGCACGTGCTGGCGCTCACCATAGGTGGCCACGGCCGGGGCAATCGAGGCGAAGCGTTCGGACAGCTCGTCATGCGTGGCATAGGTCGCCACGGTCGCTCCCACGACCATGCCAGCCAGCACCAGCACCGCCAGACGCCAACGCCCGGTGCGCCGCGCACGCCAGAAGAGCAGAAACACCAGCGCCGGGACATAGGCCAGCAACGGTCCGCGGCTCTGGGTCAGCAGGGCGCCGTACACGGACAAGCCTACCGCTGCCAGCAGCAGCACCCGTTCGGGTCTGCCGGTCCGCGCGCCCAGCAGACGCGACAGGGCGAGCAGCGACAGGCCCAGCAGCACGGTGGCAAATTCAATCGAAGCCGAAGGCCCGCCGTTCAACCCATACGCCCGATCGATGCCTTGCGCATAGTGCTGATCCAGGCACACCACACCCAGCACCACCGCACACGCGCCAAAACCGCCCCACAACAGCGGCAGATTCAAGACGCGGGTAAAAGCCGCCGCAATCAAGAGATACAACAGGACGTGGGCCGCGCGATCCACTGGCCGCCAGCCCAGCCGATGCCACAGCACGTTGCCCACGATGCAGGCAAAGAACAGCAGCGCCGCAAGCACGACGGGCCAGGCCTGCCGGTAGCTGCGCCGCGTCGCCACACTGCTGGCGATAAACCAGATTCCCGCGCCGAGCAGTACGACCGGGACGAGGACCTTGAGGCGATGGTCGACCGACACCGTCAATGGGATGACCGCCAGCAACGCCGAGAGTGCCACGGGTTGCCACGACTTCAATACGGCTTGCACAGTGGGCCTTGGACAGTGGGGTAAGCCGGTGGCAGCGTCTTGGCGCCGCCCCGGGCCGGGATCGATACGCCGCGCGCTCGTGAAGTCTAAGGATACCCGCCTCCATCCAGGATGAACGGCATGCTCAGCCTTCGTCGTCGACCCGTGCCGGCGCGCTCACCCTTGGAATGCAGCCGGGTGTCGCAGCCGGCAACTGGAACATCCACCAGTCACGACGATTGGCGTGACCGATGAAATGCGCCTGCCGGCGGTCAACACACGTGCCCATGGCCGCAGCACGGATGAACACCCACCGCTGCGCCGGATCGGCCGCGAGCCATTGCACCGCCCGTGCATATTGCTCGGGCCACGGCTGCAGGAAGCCGAATTCCGCTCTCGGACCCTCCAGCATCAGCAGGTTCTGCTCCTTCCAGGCGACCAGGCCGATCGTTGCGTCCGGCCCGGCCAGTGCCCGCGCCTCACCCATCACCGCACCCGCCGAGCGCCCGGCGTTCAACAGCGGATAGCCCCACAACCCGTACAACGACCACAGCGCAGCGGCAAACAACAGCCAGCCCAGCGCGGCATGGCGAATCCGCGTCGCGGCCACGATCGCCAGGCCGAGCAGGCCGATTGCCAGGAACAGCCACCAGATACGCGGATCAAGTGTCTCGCCAATGCGCACGGCCCAGCGCGGGTCGCGCGTCAGGGCCAGCAGCGCCGCCAGGGTGAGGATGCCGGCGAGCAGCAGGCTCAGCGCGAAGATCACACGCCGTACGCCCAGCCGACGCAGCAAGCCGGGCAGGAGCGGCGCCAGCGCCAGGGCCGCCATTGGCAGGGCCGGCAGGATATACACATCGCGCTTGCCCGGGCTGAGCGAGAAGAACACCAGCAGCAGGACGACCCAGCCCAGCAGCAGCCACTGGCGTCCGTCGCCCCGGCGCAGCCGCCTCCACCAGGCCGGCAGGGCCCAGGGCAGCAGCAGCGACAGCGGCAGCCAGTCCACGGCGATGATGCCCAGAAAATACAACGGCGAGTGCAGGTGTCCGCTGGGCGCGGCGTAGCGCTGCACGGTCTGCCCGAACAGGATCTCGCGCACGTAGGCGGCGTGCTGCGGATCACCGTCGACCCGCGCAACCAGCAGCATCGGCAACAGCCAGGCCAGTACCGGCACGAGAAAGGCGGCCAGCCCCACGGCCCAGCGCCAGCCGCCGGACAGCGGCGCCAAGTGCGTGGCACCACGCCAGCGGGCGAGCGCGTAGGGCACCAGCATCAGCAGCGCGAGCACGCCCACGCCCTTGGTGATCACGCCGAGCCCGGCCGCAAGACAGCCCACGGCAAACCAGCGCCACGCAGGGCCCAGCAGCAAGTGACGCAGGATCCCGTAATTGGCCAGGGTCATCCAGCCGACCAGCAACGGGTCGATCTGCGCATTGCGCATCTGGTAGGTGAAATGGATGGTCAGCAGCAGGGCCGCCGTGGCCAGCAGGGCGCTGCGATGGTTCCACAACCGACGTCCCAGGTCGTAGACCAGGGCCAGCGTGCCCAGCGCCGCGAGCAGCGAGGGCAGCAGGAAGGCCACACGCCACTCCCGGGTGAGGAGGTAGCCCCCGGCCTGCAGCCACATGAACAGCGGCGGCTTGTCGGCGTACAGCTCGTTGCCGCGATGCGGGAACAACCAGTACCCGTGCTCCACCATGGCCCGCGCCACCAGCGCAAAGCGCGGTTCGTCCGAAGGCCAGGGATCGCGCAGGCCCATGCCCAGCCCAAGCAGCAACAGGGCAAACACGCCGAGCAGCAGCACTTCCAGGCGCGCGCTGGACAGCCACAACGGCCGGGCCGCCGACCAGGACCGGAGGGTCTTCACGCAAGCTGCTTCCAGTGGCCGGACATCGCTGCAGCATAGCTGGCGCGGTGCCGCCGCGTCCGCATACGCCGTACGCCAGCGTCCACAGCACGCCAGTCCGGATTTGCCGCCGATGCCGGTCGCCGGTAGCCTGAGCGTTTCGCCTACGCATGCGGAGTTTTTCGTGGCCCAGAAATCACTCGTCAGGCTGATTGCCAACGTGCTCATGGTCGTCGGCGGTATTGCCGCGGTACCGGCGGCGACTGCCGCCACGCCGGCGCAGGAAATCCCGGACATTCCCTACACCCGGTTCAAGCTGCCGAACGGCCTGACCGTGGTGGTGCATGAGGACCACAAGGCACCGGTAGTGGCGGTGAGCATCTGGTACCACATCGGCTCGGCCGACGAGCCGAAGGGCAAGACCGGCTTCGCCCACCTGTTCGAGCACCTGATGTTCTCCGGCTCGGAAAACCACAAGGGCACGTTCTTCGAGCCGTTCGAGAAGGCCGGCGCCACCGATATGAACGGCACCACCTGGTTCGACCGCACCAATTATTTCGAGACCGTGCCGACCACCGCGCTGGACATGGCGCTATGGATGGAGTCCGACCGCATGGGCCACCTGCTGGGCGCCATCGGCCAGGAGGAACTCGACACCCAGCGCGGCGTGGTCCAGAACGAGAAGCGCCAGGGCGAGAACCGCCCCTACGGCCGCACCGACCAGAACATCCTGTCGCACACCTACCCGGCCAACCACCCCTACCAGCACGACACCATCGGTTCAATGGACGACTTGAACGCGGCCTCGCTGGACGACGTACGGGACTGGTTCAACGCCAACTACGGCGCCGCCAACACCACCCTGGTGCTGGCCGGCGACATCACCGTGGCGCAGGCGCGGGAAAAGGCGGCGCAGTATTTCGGCGACATCCCCTCCGGGCCGCCGGTACCGCGCCAGCAGGCCTGGATCACGCCGCTGGCCCGGCCGACCGCCGGCATCCAGCACGACCATGTGGCGCAGCCGCGCATCATCCGCACCTGGGTAGTGCCGCAGCTCGGCAGCGACGACGCGATCCAGCTAGATCTCGCCGCCAGCGTGCTCGGCGACGGCAAGACCTCCCGCCTGTATCAGCGCCTGGTGTACCAGGACAAGCTGGCCGACGACGTCAGCGCCGACTTGCACGCCTTCGCGCTGGCCAGCCAGTTCCAGATCCAGGCCGACGTGAAGGACGGCATCGATCCGGCCGCGGTCAAGGCGGCGATCGACGACGAGCTGCGCAAGTTCCTCGCCGACGGCCCGACCCAGGACGAGCTGGACCGCGCGCGCATGGACAACCGCGCGCAGTTCATCCGCGGCCTGGAAAAAGTCGGCGGCTTCGGCGGCAAGGCGGTCATCCTGGCCGAAGGCCAGGTCTACCGCGATGACCCGGGCGCCTACCGCAAGGATCTCGAGCGCAGCGCCGCGGCCACGATCGCGAGCGTCCGGGACACCGCCCACACCTGGCTGCGCATGGGCGACTACGCGCTCACCGTGCTGCCGGCCGGTGACGATTTCGACCCGGAGGCGGAAGACGCCGCCGTGGTCCCGCTCGGCAAGTCTGGCGGCCGTCCCCCGGCGAAGCTGCCGGCGGAGCAGGATCACCGCACCACGCCGAGCACGCTCGACCGCAGCCTGGGCGTGCCCGCCGTCGATACGTTCCCGGCCTTGAGCTTCCCCGACCTGCAGCGCGGCAAGCTGGCCAACGGCATCGAGGTGATCCTGGCCGAGCGCCACACCATCCCGGTCACCCAGGTGCAACTGCTGTTCGACGCCGGCTACGCCGCCGACCAGGGCCACAAGCTCGGTACCGCCAGCTTCGCCTCGGCGCTGATGAACGAGAGCACGGCCAGCCTGGATTCGGTGGAACTCGACGAGCGCAAGCAGCGCCTGGGCGCCGCCACCCACGTGGGCTGCGGCCTGGATGCCTGCTCGGCCTCGCTGAGCGCGCTGAACGAGCAGCTCGCGCCCTCGCTGGCGCTGTTTGCCGACATCGTGCGCAACCCGGCCTTCAAGGCCGCGGACATCGCGCGCGTGCGCGGCCAGTGGCTGGCCGGCATCGCCCAGGAAAAGACCCAGCCCACCGGCATGGCGCTGCGCACCTTGCCGCCCCTGCTGTACGGCACGCAGCACGCCTATGGCATCCCGTTCAGCGGTTCGGGCACCGAGGCCGGGATCCTGGCGCTGGATGCCGATGACCTGCGCGGCTTCCATCGCGACTGGCTGCGTCCGGACAACGTGCGCATCCTGGTGGCCGGGGACACCACCCTGGCGCAGATCATCCCGCAGCTCGACGCCGTGTTCGGCAACTGGCAGGCATCGGCCAGCCCGATCCCGGCCAAGAACATCGCCACGGTCGACGCGCAGCCCAAGCCCCGCGTGTTCCTGATCAACCGCGACGACGCCCCGCAGTCGCTGATCCTGGCCGGCCTGCTGGCGCCGTCCACGCGCGCGGAAAACAATCTGGCCATCCAGGCGGCCAACGGCGCCTTCGGTGGCACCTTCACCTCGCGCCTGAACATGAACCTGCGCGAGGACAAGCGCTGGGCCTATGGTGCACAGAGCCTGCGGTGGTGGGCGAGCGGCCGCTGACCGCCGCGGAAGTCGCCAAGGTCAACGACCAGCGCATCCGTGCCCTGCCCGGCAGCTACGAGACTACCGGCGCGGTCCTGCGCGCGGTCAGCGGCATCGTGCAGTACGAGCGTCCGGACGACTACGTGCAGACCTTGCAGGCACGCCTGCAGGCGGTGACCCCGGCAGCCGCCGAGGCGGCGATCAAGGCGATCGTCAAGCCGGACGCCCTGACCTGGGTGATCGTCGGCGACCTGCGCCAGATCGAGGGCCCGGTGCGCGCGCTGCAGCTCGGCGAGGTGCACATCATCGACAGCGACGGCAAGCCGATGCCCTGAACGCCAGGAGCGTGAACGGCGGGAGCCATGCGGCACGGCCGGGTGCAGGCGTTACGATGGACCCTGTACGCCGCGCCGCGGCACGACCTTTACCGGCCTCATCCAGGAGCCCTTATGCGCAAAGCCTTGTGGTTGTCCCTTGCCTCGCTGCTGCTCGCCGGCTGCAACTGGGGCATCAAGCTCGACAGCGCCGCCAAGAACATCCGCACTGCGTGGAACGACGACGTCTCCGCCTGCCGCGACATGGGCAAGGTCACGGTCTCGGTGATGGACCGGGTCGGCCCAGTCGACCGCAACGAGATCAAGGTGGCGAGCGAACTCGAGGTGCTGGCGCGCAATTCAGCCGCGCAAATGCGCGGTGCCGACACCATCAAGCCGCTGGCCGACCCCGCGGACGGCTCCCAGGCCTGGGGTGTCTACGAGTGCGGTTCGCGCACGCTGAAGGCCGCGCCGGCGCGCCCGGCGGCCCCGGCCAGCGCGGGCCGCACGCAGACCTTCCCGGTACAGGGCGGCTGAGCGCCGGAGGCGGGCAGGCTCGACCGCAGCATGTGACCTGACGTCTCCGGCTCGATGCACATCGCCCGCCATTGGTTGCCGCGCCGTCCGCAAGCCGCGGTGCCCGCGCCGGCATTCGCCATGCCGGCCGACGCCGTGGCCACCCTCCCCGATCCGGTCGCGTTCCGCACCACCCTGCTGGAACTGATCGCCGCCGCCACCCGGCGCGTCGTCATCGTCGCCCTGTACCTGCAAGATGACGACGCCGGCCGCGAGATCATGGCGGCGCTGTACGCAGTCAAGGCGCGGCGCCCGGACCTGTCGATCGCGTTGTACCTGGATTGGCACCGGGCCCGGCGCGGCCTGATCGGCAGGCAGCGCAGCGAGGGCAACGCGGCCATGTACCGCAGCTGCCGCCAGCGCCACGGGCCGGGCATCGAGGTATACGGCGTGCCGGTGCAGAACCGCGAGCTGTTCGGCGTGCTGCACGTCAAGGGTTTCGTGTTCGACGACACGGTGCTGTACAGCGGCGCCAGCCTGAACGAGGTGTACCTGGCATGCCACCAGGCCTACCGTCTCGACCGCTACCACCTGCTGCGGCATGCCGGCCTGGCCGATGCGCTGGCCGGCTTCGCCCGCCAGTACCTGCGCACCGCCGGCGCCGCCTGCCGCCTGGATCTGCCCGGCGCGCCAGGCGCGCGCCGGCTCGCCCGCATCATCCATGATTTGCGCGCGGCGCTGGACCGGGCGACTTACGCCGTGCCGCATGAGGCACCGGGCCCAGGCGAGGTCGCGGTGACCCCGCTGCTCGGCTTCGGGCGCACGCACAACGCGCTGGACGCCGCCCTGCTGCAGCTGCTGCGCGAGGCGCGCCACCGGGTGATCCTGCTGACGCCGTATTTCAACCTTCCGCGGCCACTGCGCGCGGCCGTGGGCAACCTGCTGCGCCGGGGTTGCCGCATCGACATCATGGTCGGGGACAAGACCGCCAGCGACTTCTACATCCCGCCGGCCGAGCCGTTCAAGACCATCGGCCTGCTGCCCTACCTGTACGAGAACAACCTGCGCCGCTTCATGCGCGGACACCGCCGGCAGATCGCCAGCGGCCAGCTGCGCATCCACGTCTGGCGCGACGGCGGCAACAGCTATCACGCCAAGGGCTTGTTCATCGACGACGAGATCGCGGTGCTGACCGGCAGCAACCTCAACCCGCGCGCCTGGCGGCTGGATCTGGAAAACGCCCTGGTACTGCGCGACCCGCACCGGCTGCTGCACGCCCGCCACCAGGCCGAGTGGGCCGCCCTGCGCGAGCACGCGACCTTGCTCGGCGGCGACGATGCGCTGGAGAGCCCAGCGCAATATCCAGCCGCGGTGCGCAAGAACCTGCGACGACTCAAGCGCACCCGGCTCGACCGCCTGGTCAACCGCCTGCTGTAGGAGCGTGGGCGGCAGAAACGTCCGGGGCGGGAAGTCCGGAGGCTTCTACCGCCCGCGCTTCCATGGGCCTCAGACGCCGGCTGCAGGCGCCGCCGCCAGGCGCTGCACGCGCTGGCGCAGGGCGGTGCGGGCCGCTGGCCACTCCGCGGCCAGCATGCTGAAACACACGGTGTCGCGGATACTGCCATCGACCCGGCGCTTGTGCGCGCGCAACACCCCTTCGCGCGTGGCGCCCAGGCGCGCGATGGCCTGCTGCGAGCGCGTGTTGAGGATGTCCGTATGCCAGGCCACGGCCACGCAGCCCAGGGGCCCGAAGGCATGCTCCAGCAGCAGGAGCTTGCTGGCGCTGTTGAGGCTGGTCCGCTGCCACCGCTGCGCATACCAGGTGTAGCCGATCGCCAGCCGTGGCAACGCGGGATCGAGGTCGTAATAGCGCGTGCAGCCGACGACCTCCCCGTGCGCCAGCTCGCGCACGGCGAACGGCAGCATCAGCCCCGCCTCATGCGCGCGCAGGGCCGCTTCGACGTAGGCGGCCATGTGTCCCGGGGGCGGCACGCTGGTGTAGCGCAGCTGCCACAACTCGCCGTCGGCCGCGGCGGCCTCCAGCGCCGGCACGTGGGCCAGCGCCAGCGGTTCCAGCACCACCTGGCCAGCCCGCAGGGTGACTGGCGTGGCCAGCGGCGACTGTCCAGACGGCAGGCTAGGCATCGAGGTCGGGGATCAATTTGCTTTCCAGCCGCGCGATGTGGTCCTTCAGCAGCAGCTTGCGCTTCTTCAGCCGCGTCAACTGCAGCTCGTCGCGTCCGGCGGTCGCGCCGACGCGCTCGATCGTGGCATCCAGCTCACGGTGTTCCGCCCGCAATTCGGCCAGCAAATGGACGATCTCGGCGTGATCCTGAGCCTGCATGAGGTGGTCTTGCCGTTGGCTGACGACGACCTAGTCTAGCGCGCTTCGCGCTACCCGCCGGCACCTGGGGCCAGGCATGCGCGGCACGGTTACAATAGTTGGCCGCCACGTCCGTGGCGATTCAACCCGAGGATATGCCGTGTCCCTGTTTGCGTCGGTGGAAATGGCCCCGGATGATCCCATCCTGGGCCTGGTGGAAACCTTCCTGGCCGATCCGCGGCCCGACAAGGTCAACCTCAGCATTGGCGTCTACCACGACGAACAAGGCCGCATCCCGCTGCTGGAGACCGTGCGCGAGGTGGAGTTGCACCTGGCCCAGGCGGCGGCAGCGCGCGGCTACCTGCCGATCGACGGCCTGCCGGCGTACAACCGCCTGACGCAGGAACTGCTGTTTGGCGGGCGGACCGACATCCTCGCCGCCGGCCGCGTGGCCACGGCGCAGACCATCGGCGGCAGCGCCGCGTTGCGGGTGGGCGCGGACGTGCTCAGGCAGGCGCTCGGCGGCCACGCCAAGGTGGCCCTGAGCAACCCGAGCTGGGGCAATCATGCCGTGGTCTTCCGCGCCGCCGGGTTCACCGTGGACCAATACCGCTACTTCGACCCGGCCAGCCACGGCCTGAACTTCGCCGGCATGCTGGAGGACCTGGGCCGCATGGAGCGCGGCAGCGTGGTGCTGTTGCACGCCTGCTGCCACAACCCGACCGGCGTGGACTTGGATACGGCGCAATGGCAGCAGGTCATCGCGGTACTCGATGAGCGCGGCCTGCTGCCGTTCGTGGACATGGCCTACCAGGGCTTCGACCAGGGCCTGGAGCCGGACGCGCGGGCCGTGCGGCTGCTGGCGGACTCGCCGATCCCCGCCTTCGTGGTCTGCAACTCGTATTCCAAGTCGTTTTCCCTGTACGGCGAGCGCGTCGGAGCCCTGTCCGTGGTTGGCGCCGACCGCGAGGAAGCCACGCGCCTGCTGTCGAGGATCAAGCAGACCATCCGCTCGATCTACTCCAGCCCGGCAACGCACGGCGGCGCACTGGTGGCCGGGGTACTGGGCAGCGCCGAGCTGCGCGCACGCTGGGAGGCCGAGCTCGGCGACATGCGCTCGCGCATCCACGCCATGCGCGCCGGCCTGGTCGAGCGGCTGGCCGCGCGCGGTGCACCCCAGTACGCCTTCATCAACCGCCAGGCCGGCATGTTCTCGTACTCGGGGTTGAGCAAGGCGCAGGTCCACCGCCTGCGTGACGAATTCGCCATCTATGCGGTCGACAACGGCCGCATCTGCCTGGCCGCGCTGAGCCGGGACAAGCTCGACGCGGTGGCCGACGCGATCGCCGCCGTCAGCGCCTGAACCGCGGCGACGGGCAGCGACGCCCACCGCCGGCCGCGTGCGCCGCGCCTGCGGGCCGGCGCGACGCCCCCCTCCGCCCGTCCCCGGACGGGCCTCAACTGGATGCTGCATGTTTTTTCGCAATCTCACCTTGTTCCGCTTCTCCCCCGCGGTCGGCAACGACCTGGCGCGCCTCGAGGAGGCACTCGCCGGTCACCGGCTGCGCGCCTGCGGGCCCCTGGAAATGGCTACCCGCGGTTTCGTCCCGCCGATGGCCGCGACGGAAGACGAGCCGCTGACGCGCAGCATCAAGCACTGCACCCTGCTGGCGCTGGGCAGCGAGGACAAGCTGCTGCCGGCGCAAGTGGTCAACACCGAGCTGCAGCGCAAGGTCCGCGCCGTGGCCGAGCAGCACGGGCGCCGGGTCGGTGGACGCGAGCGCAAGCGGATCAAGGACGAAGTCCTCACCGAGCTGCTGCCGCGCGCCTTCGTGCGCAGCTCGCGCCTGGCCGCCTACGTCGACCGGCAGCACGGCTGGGTGGTGCTGGACACCGCCAGCCGCAAGGCCGCCGAGGATGCGCTGAGCCAGATGCGCCAGGCGCTGGGCAGCTTCCCCGCCGTGCCGCTGGCGCCCGCCAGCAGCCCGCGCCTGCTGATGACCGACTGGCTGAGCAGCGGCAAGCTGCCTGCCGGGCTGCAGCTGGGCGACGAATGCGAATTGCGCGACCCGGCAAGCAACACCGGGGCCATCGTGCGCTGCCGGCGCCAGGACCTGGAGGCCGACGAGGTCAAGGAGCACCTGCGCACCGGCAAGCAGGTGTTCCTGCTGGGCCTGGTGTTCAACGAGCGCATCGGCTTCGTGCTCGGCGAGGACCTGGTGGTGCACAAGCTCCGGTTTCTCGACGTGGTCACCGAGGAACTGGGCGACAGCCAGGGCGACGCCGCGGCCGAGCTGGACGCCAGTTTCGCCCTGATGAGCCTGGAACTGGCCCAGTTGCTGGCCAAATTGGACGAATGTTTCGGGATACCGCGCCCGACCGACGGGTGAACGAAAAACTATCCCCATGACGCCCGCTCCGGGGCATACTTGCCCCGCACGACGCGACAGAATCCTGCCTCCCCGGATGACGGCCCTCGACAGCCGCAGGTAGGGGCAACTGCGCGTCGGCGGTGACGTACGGACAGGCCCGGAATGACGCAGCAGCTACGAGGCGACTGGCTGGAACTGGTGACCGCACGCGGCTGCACGATCCGCGTGCTGAAGGCGGCGAGCCCGCGCGCGCGGCAGCTGCGCCTGACCGTGACGCCGAACGGCGCCCGGGTCTCCTACCCGCGCGGCATGCGCAGCGGCCAGGTCTATGCGTTCCTGCGCAGCCAGGCCGGCTGGCTGGAGCGCAAGCTCAACGAGCTGAACCTGGTGACCAAGCCGACGCGCGCCCTGCACGTGGGCACGCCCACGGAATTCACCCTGCGCGGCGAGAGCACCGCCCTGCACTGGGCCGAAGGCCCCTACCCCAAGGTCGAGGCCCGCGAAGGCCAGGTGACCCTGGTCATTCCGCGCCCGAACACGCGCGCCCTGCCCGTGGCCCGCGGCCTGCTGGCCATGCACCTGGAAGGCCTGATCCGCCGCGACGTGTCGCGCTGGCTGGCGCTGTACGTGCCCCAGCTCGGCCTGGCCCCGGCCTCGATACGCGTGCGTTCCATGAAGAGCCTGTGGGGCAGCCTGGACACCCGCGACCGCATCAACCTCGACCTCGCCCTCGCCCTGGCGCCGCCGGCGGCGCTGCGCTACGTCGTGGTCCACGAACTGTGCCACCTGAAGGAGCGCAACCACTCCGCCCGCTTCTGGGCACAGGTGGAACGGCTGCTGCCGGGCTGGGAGGCACAGCGCGACTGGCTGCGCCAGCACGGCGCTCCCCTGAAGTACGAGCTGGATCGCCTGGTCGCGGACATCGCCGATTGACCCAGGTCGCGTCGCGGCAAACCGCTGGTTCCGCCCCCAGCTACGACGGGCGGCCCCTCACTTCGGCGGGAGCGGCCGCGGCTGGCGCACGTAGCGGGTACCCAGCATGTCGTCCCAGAACAGCGTGGTGACGCCGAAATTCGTTTCCGGGTGGAAATGATGGATCTGGTGGGCGCCGGCCCAGCGCCGCAGCCACGCCTGCCTGAAACGCAGGTGATGGATGGCGAAATGGCTGAGGCCGTAGATCACGTAGCCGATCGTCACCGCGCCCATCAGCACCAGCGCAAACCCGGTCGGCAGCACCAGGCCGAGCAGCACCGTCAGCACCACCAGCACCATGGCGGGGAGGAAGAACGGCAAGGAATCGTAGCCGAGCGGGTTCTCGTGATGCTTGCGGTGGCCCTGCTCGAACAGCGGGATGTGCGTATGGAACATCCAGCGATGGAAAAAATATTCGATGAAGCTGAACACGAACAGGCCCAGCACCACCGCCAGCGCCACGCCGGGCACGCCGCCCGCGCCCAGGCGCGCACCGACCACCAGCAGCGCGAAGCCCAGCACCGCATCGACCACCACTTCGAGCCAGTAATTGGCACGCGTGCTGGACAAGCGGGCAATCCCGTCCAGTCCGGCGCGGAACATGGCCTGCATGGTCAAACGCCGTGTCATGACATCATCTCCACAGGCACCTTCAGCGAAATCGGACCGCCAGGGCATTGTCCCACTTCACCATCGCCGAATCACCGTCCCAGGACAAGATCGGGGCAATCCGGCACCGAGCCCCGGGCGCTCAGTGCGACAGCACGAATGCGGTGAGGATCTGCGCGGTCTGCACCGGTTTCTCCTGCATGGGCAGGTGCTTGCAGCCGCTCAACAGGCTCGAGCTGATGGCCGCGGCATGGCTCAGGCCGTTGCGCAGGCTGTCCAGGGCTGAGCGGTCGATGACCGGGTCGTCGCGGCACCACAGGCCAAGCACCGGCATGTCCAGCTGCGCCAGGTGGCGCTGCACGACGAGCTGCTGCGAGTCCTGGCGCAGGCTGGCCAGCCGCGCCTGCACGAACGCGCGCTCGGCCTGGTTGCGGCGCACCAGGACATCGGCAAAGCGGCCGTACTCGGTCGGCGGCTGTGCCAGCAGCATGGCCCGCGACCGCGCCAGGCCGGCGCGGTCGTCGTACTCGAACAGCGGCGCCGCAGCCGCCTCGCTGCTGAATGCGCTGTGCGTGGCCTTGAGGCCGTAGGCCTCGAGCAGGGCCAGCCCGGCGACCCGGTCGGCATGTCCGACGGCATACACCGCAGCGACTGCGGCCCCGGTGCCGTGCCCGGCCAGCATGAAGCCATGCAGGCCGACCGCCGCCACGAACTGCTGCAGGCGCGCAGCCTGGGCTTCGATGGAATAGTCCGCGCCCGCCACGCGCGAGGAGTCGCCCCAGCCCGGCAGGTCGGGAATGATGACGTGGAAATGCGGCGTCAACTGCTCGGCCACCGCCAGCCATTCGCTCTTGTCGGCGGCAAAGCCATGCAGCAGCACGATGTCCGGGCCTTCCCCGCCGGCGTAATACGACCAGGTGGTGTCGCCCGCCACCACGCTGCGCTGGTCGACGTGCGCGACCATCGCCTGGCGCATCAGGTCGACCTGCATCAGCCATTGCGGGGCGAGCCAGTAGCTACCGCCCAGGACCACCACCAGCAGGCCG
The DNA here is from genome assembly GCA_017305055.1 of Lysobacterales bacterium. Lineage (GTDB taxonomy): Bacteria > Pseudomonadota > Gammaproteobacteria > Xanthomonadales > Rhodanobacteraceae > Rhodanobacter. The sequence goes on along the minus strand of JAFKMZ010000006.1, from coordinate 25,802 downwards.
GCCAACCAGGCAAGGAACTTGAGTCGGCGCAGCAGCAGGCGCTGCCACAACGGGCGGGTCGGCAAAGCAGGTGTGGACATGTCGATCGGTGGACCTTGCATGGAGCGGACGCTGGACGCGATTCCCGCGCAACGGCGCATTTAACCATGCCGATCATTCTACCGGTGCCACATCCGGCATCCTGGACGCAGGCGATTTCGTCAACGCTGATTTCGTGGAGGTGAACGGTGCACCAGCCATGGCAAGTGCCGCGATGGTGTGGCGACATCTGCGCGAGCTGCGCGACGGCTCCGCAACAGCGTGTCCATGTCGTTCCCGCGGGGTGGCGCGGGAGTCAACATCCCTACCCGTCTTGCCCCGACAACGGCCATCGCTGCGGCACCTTGCGCAACTTCGACACGTCGTAGCCAAGCGCTTTGACGCGCGCAACCAGTGCCGAGTAATCAGCCGCCGAAACAGCCGGCGTACGTGCCATCACCCAGGTGTAGTCGCGTGCATCCCTGGCCACGATCACCTGGCTGTAGTCGTCCTTGAGGTACGCCACGACGTATTGGGCCTTGAGCGGCCAGAAGACCTGGACGCCCCATACCGCATTGCCCGTGCCGCCTTTCACGATGCCGGTGGACTGGATGTCCTTCTGCTTGCCATCGAAGCTGCCGTCGCGGAAATGAAACGAGGTGGCGACGTCACCATTGGGCTTGAGCGTGTAGACCTCGAGCGCGTTGTAGGCGTGCTTTTCAAAGCGCGTCGGAATCGTGGCGATCACATACCAGTCGCCCATGAACCGTGGCAGGTCGACGTGGGGAACTGGTGTGATGGGTGGCAGGTCGTTGGCGCATGCACTCGCACTGACCAGCACCATGCAAGCCATCATCAGCGTCTTCGGGATTCTCATGGGCATTCCTGGCGAAAAAGAGGACGGATGTCGCGGCCTCAGGGCCGCACGAAGCGGTAATGCGCAACCAGCCATTCCCGTCCTTCGGCATAGCCAAACAGCTCGGCGCAGGACATCCAGAACATGCGCCAGCGCTGGAACCAGAGCGTCGCCGACTTCGCCCCGTAGGTTTCGCGCAACACGGCCAGCACCTGCCCACGATGTGCGTCCTGGTTGGCCAGCCAGTGGTTCGCGGTGCAGCGATAATGCGTGCCGTCGATGTGCCAACGCTGCTCGATACCCAAGTCGGACTGGAACCACAACAAGGTGTCTGCCGCGGGCATAAGGCCGCCGGTGAAAAAGTGCCTGCCCATCCAGTTGTCGTCACCACCGGTCTCAAAGGGGTACATCGCGGTCTTGTGCGCGAAGATGTGCACGAACAGCTTGCCGCCGGGCTTGAGCCAACTGGCGATGCGCTGCAAAAGCACCTCGTAATTGCGCATGTGCTCGAACATCTCGATCGACACGCAGCGCTCGAACTGTCTGGCGTCAAGCTCCAGCCGGTTCACGTCGCAAGTCACAACCCGCACATTGCGCACGCCGCGCGACAGGCACTGCGCCTCGATGTGTTCGCGTTGGTGATGCGAGTTGGAGACGGCCGTGATGCGCGCATTTGGATAGCGCTCTGCCATCCATAGTGTCAGCGAACCCCAGCCGCAGCCCAGTTCAAGAATCGATTGGCCATCAGCCAGTTCAGCGCGCACGTCATACAACGCAAGCATTGCCTCCTCGGCCTGGTCCAGCGATTCATCGCCACGCGGGTAGTAGCAACTGGAATATTTCAGTCGCCGGCCCAGGCACAACTCGAAGAACGCGGGCGGTAGCTCATAATGCTGTGCGTTCGCATCGACGGTGTGAATGGCGACCGGGCTATGGCGCAGCATGTCGATGCGTTCGGCATAGCGCGCGGCCTGGGAATCGAGACCACCAGCCTCTTCTTCGCGCAGGCGCTGCGCGCACAAGCGGCGAATTCCCTGACGTAGCAACGCGTCTGGAATATGTCCTCTCTCCGCCATGCCAAGGAGGCCAGGCGCAGGGTGCGCCGTCGGCAGTGCATGCGCGGCAGTGGCGGCAGTAGTCATTTGTCGGCCCTCTTGGGAAGCCATGGGATCAGCATTGGCGTGCTGCCTTGGTATTCACGGTAGTCGTCACCACGACTGCGCAATGCTTGCGCTTCGGTGTACGGCACGCCGCTGATCCAACGCAGGAACACATACATGACGACCGGGCCGGCCCACGCCAGCCAAGCCGTCGGGGAACCCACCGCGAGGCAGACGTAGGCGAACCAGTGCAACCACTCAAAGAAATAATTTGGATGCCGGGAGTAGTGCCACAGCCCATCGCGGCAGGTACGCCCGCGATTGGCCGGCGCGTTGCGAAACCGCTCCAACTGCGCATCGGCGATCGACTCGCCGAGCACGCTGAGCAACCAGATCGCCCCAGCCACGGTCAGCCACAAGCGTGACGCCTGCGGGTTCTGCGCCACCGCCACGAACGGTAGGGCAAACAGGACAATCAACGCAGCCTGAAACTGGAAGAACGCGAAGAATTTCCACTGTGCACCTTGCCAGTGCGCACGCAAGTTCCGATAGCGCCCATCTTCCGTCTCGCCGCGTACGCGTCGCCACAAATGCATGGCCAAACGCAGGCCCCACACACCGCCAAGCAATGCCAATCCCACCCGCGTCCACGGTGCGCCGTTGCCAAGTAGGGCCAGCAACACCGCACTGGCGCCGACGCCGGCCGCCCACAACACGTCGACGATCCCTGCATTGGCGCGCCTGCGTTGCCACTGCCAACCCAACGTCATCATCAGCGCTGCGAGCAGCCACAACAAAAGCAGTTGCTGCCATGCACTCATGCCGACGCCTCCACGGTTGTCCTTGTCGCGGGCTTAGACCACTTGGCGCCGCGCCGTGCCAGCCAAGCCAGTGCCGGCGTCGCCATCGCCCAGCCAAACCCCAGTACCAACAAGCCGCGCCATGCCGGGTCAGCGAACGTCACCACATGCCAGCCGCGCGCTGCCCCGAGATAGGCCAACGGGCCGCCGAGCAGGCCCAACAGCGCTGCCAGCCGCAATCGCGTCTGCAGGTAACGCAACGATTGGGTGAACGTCAGCGCGAAGGTCATCCACAGCGCCAGGATCCACACCGGCGCCAAGGTCGCGTCGGACCAGCCAGCAACGTAGCTCGCCAATCCGCCACGGATCAGCGCCCCGTCGAGCAGAAAGCCCATGAGGAGTGCCACCGCCATCAGGCTGAGATCGGCGCGCCAATTCCGCGCGATGAGAAGTTGCAGCAGCGCGTACACCAGCATGCTTGCCGCAGCCGGCCATGCCACGCCGTGGCTGGCGCCGATCACCGCAATGAACCACACCGCCTGATAGCCAAGCAGGCTGAGCCAGAAGCTCATTCCGCGAGCTCCACGTGAGCCGGGGCTTCCGGCAACCATGCGGCGCGACGGGTACCCGGCTTGGCCATCAACAGATGCGCGACACCGATCGAGCGCTCACGGAAGCCGCCCTCGCAATAGGCAAGGTAGAACTCCCACATGCGGATAAATCGCTCATCAAAGCCTTGCGCGCGCACCTGCGCCTGCTTGGCCATGAAGCGTTCACGCCACGCCTGCACCGTCAGCGCATACGAACTGCCGAAATCCTCAAGCTGGATCAGCGCCAGATCGCTGGCACGCGTCTTGGCCGCCAGCAGTGCCTGGATCGACGGGATGAAACTGCCGGGAAACACATGACGCTTGATGAAGTCGACCGACTTCAGCGCCTGTGCGTAACGGTGATCCTCGATGGTGATGGCCTGCACCAATGCCAGACCATCCGGTTTGAGCAGGCTACCGAGCTTTCCGAAATAGACATCCAGATACGACGCCCCGACAGCTTCCACCATCTCGATCGACACCAGCTTGTCGTATCGGCCGGCCAGGTCGCGGTAGTCCTGCAGCAACAAGTGGACGCGATCTTCAATGCCGGCTGCAGCGACGCGCTTGCTGGCCAGTGCATGCTGCTCGCGTGAGATCGTGGTGGTGGTGACATGGCAGCCATAATGCTGCGCAGCGTACACGGCGAAGCCGCCCCAGCCGGTACCGATCTCGATCACGCGATCGGTAGGCTGCAGATCCAGCTTGCGGCAGATCCGTTCCAGCTTGCGCGTGGACGCGGTCTCCAGGGTGTCGGCGGGATCGGTCCAGGTCGCCGACGAATACATCAGGTCCGCCGAGAGGAACAGGCTGAAGAAATCGTTGCCCAGGTCGTAGTGCGCCGCGATGTTGCGACGACTGCCGTCGCGCGTATTGCGCCGCAATGCGTGCCACGCGCGCAGCGCCATGCCGCCCAACCGGGCGAGACCGCTCTCCATGCCATCTAGCAGGTCCCGATTTCGCACGAGCAGCTGCATCAACCGGACCAGGTTGTCGCAACGCCACTGCCCTGCCATGTACGATTCGCCGGCACCGACGCTGCCGTTGCGCGCCACCGCGCGGTAAAACGCGCTGTCCAGTACCTGCAGGTGAACTTGCAGGCCAGGATGGACACTGTCCGAATCGCCCAGCACAACCGTGCCGCAAGCGTCCTCCAGTACCAGCCGGCCATGGCGCAAAGCAGTCATCCGACCGACCAGTTGTTTGCGTAAAAGTCGGTCGAACGCGGAAACGTCGGCTGTCGCGCAAGCGGCGGTGTCGGCAATGTCACGCATGGCAAACCTCCGGATGGCGGAATCAATCGCGGTGACGTGAGTGGGGCGACGGATGGCCGTAAAAGGGATTGCGCTTGAGCCACAGGCGCAACGCTTGCCAGTAGATGGCACCAACCACTTGCGCGGTCATCAGCGGGTAACGCCAGAGCACGCGCGTCAATGAGCCGCCAGTGAGCGGGCGCCGCTCCAGATTCAACGTGGCATCGAACACACGCTGCCCATCGCGGAGCACCTTCATATGCACCAGCAAGTCATCGCCGGGCAAAGTGAAGCGCCAGTCATAGGAGCAGTCCATCGGTATGAACGGCGACACGTGGAAGGTCTTGGCGAATTCCCAGTGCAACGTGCGGCCGTGGACGCGTGCGCTCTCGATCGGCAACACGTATGCGTGGCGCTGCTTCCACGGCGTGTTGGTGATCTCGGCAAGCACCGCCACCAGCGCTTCGCCGTCGTCGTCGTAGCAGTAATAGAAGCTGACCGGATTGAACACCATTCCGGCGTAGCGCAAATGCGCAAGCAGCCGGATCGGACCCACCGGGCGCCAACCGGTGGCCTGTTCGACGCGCTGGCGCACCGCCTCGCCCAGCGGCATGCCAGGTGGCCCGAGAAAATCGCTGCGGCGAAACTCGCCCACGTTGCGATGCGTGCTTGACCACAGCCAGCGCCTGGCAAACACCTGATCGACTTCGTCGAGGTCCAGATACAGCTGGGCCATGCGATAGCTGAACTCATGCGCATGTGGCGCATACCGGTGATGGCGAACCACACCTTCGTATACGGCGCTGTGCAAAGACGGATTCGAGCTGGAGCGGTTCACCGCCATGTGACCGACGCGACTTCGCGCATGGGCTTCGCCGCGGCAAGTTCGCCGCCCAGCGGCCAGCGCACACCCAACGCTTGCGCCACGTCCACCGCACTGCGCATGCCATCCTCGTGGAAGCCCCAGCCCCAATATGCGCCGGCATACCAGGTGCGACGCACGCCCTGGATCTCGGCCTTGCGCGTATGCGCGTGCACCGAGGCCTGCGTGTACACCGGATGGTGGTAGCTTATGCGCGCCAGCACCTTGGCTGGATCGATCTTGTCGCTGCGGTTCAAAGTCACCACGAAGGGATCGGGGGATGTGATGCCTTGCAACAGGTTCATGCAGTAGCTGACCGTGCACGCCGCGCCGGCATCACGCGGCAGCCAAGCATTCCACGCCGCCCACGCCTTGCGCTGACGCGGCAAGACGCTGGCATCGGTATGCAGCACCGCGTCGTTGCCCTGATACGTCATGGCCCCAAGGATTGACTGCTCGCGTTCGTTGGCATCCGCCAACAACTGCAATGCCTGGTCGCTGTGGCAGGCCAGTACGATCTGGTCGAAATGCTCCACGCCAGCCGCGCTGTCCACCGCAACACCATCGCTCCGTCGCCTCACCGAGAACACCGGGCAGTTCAGCCGCTCATTTACCATCCAGTGCGCGCGCAGTGCGGCGACGTAAGTCGACGAGCCGCCTTGCACTATTCGCCATTCCGGGCGACCACTGATTTGCAGCATCTGGTGGTTGGCCATGAACTGCACCAGATAGCGTGCCGGAAAGTGCAGAATCTGCGAGGGTGGTGATGACCACAGCGCTGCCGCCATCGGAATCAGGTGCTCGTCGCGAAACCCCGGACCGTAGCCATTCGACGTCAGGTAGTCGCCGAGGCTGGTCGTGTCCCCCGGATGCGACAGCAGCCTCGGAGCCTCGCGATAGAAGCGCGCCAGATCGCACACCATCCTCAGGAAGCGCGGCGACAGCAGGTTGCGGCGCTGACAAAACAACGTGTCCAGCGTGGCGGCGTTGTACTCCAGTCCGCTGCCTTCGTTGTGTACCGAAAAGCTCATCGTGGTCCGCTGCGACGCCACCTGCAGCTCCGCAAACATGGCCGTCAACAATGGGTAATGCGCCGGGTTGTACACAATGAAGCCGCTATCGATGCGGTAGCGCTTCCCCGCCTGCTCCACGTCATGGGTGTGCGTATGCCCGCCGAAATAGCTCGCCGCCTCGAACAGGGTCACGTCGTGTTGGCGCGACAGCAACCATGCCGATGCCAACCCCGAGATACCCGACCCGACCACGGCGACGCGCATGGCTCAACCCCTCGCCTTCGCCAGGACCCAAGCGGGAATCGGCCTCAGTCCATGCACCAAACCCAACATCGACATCGCTTTCAGGCCATACCAGGTCAGATCGACCTCCCACCAGTGGAAACCTTGGCGTGCCGAGCCAGGGAAAAAGTGATGGTTGTTATGCCAGCCCTCGCCAAACGTCAGCAGTGCCAGCCATGCATTGTTGCGGCTGTCGTCGTGCGTATTGAAGCGACGCGACCCCCAGCGATGCGCCAGCGAATTGATCGTCACCGTGGCGTGGAACAGCACGACGGTGGAAACAAAAAAGCCCCACACCAACATCTGCGCGCCGTTGGTGCCCAGTTGCGGTGCGACATGCTGCAACAGAACGCCCAGCCCGTACATGGTGATGGCGAGCGCGAGGGGCATGGCAATGTCGAAGCGGTCCAGCCAACGCAGTTCGGGAAATTTCGCCAGGTCTGGCACGCGCGCCAGATCGGTGCGGAAATTGCGTGTCGTCAGGAACCAGCCCATGTGGCTCCAAAGGAAACCATGCACCCGCGGCGAATGCGGATCGTCCGGCGCGTCTGCCACCCGGTGGTGATGCCGATGGTGCGCTGCCCACCACAGTGGACCGCGCTGCACGCAGGACGCACCAATCACCGCGAACACCAGTTGCACCGGGCGCGAGGTTTGAAACGTGCGGTGCGAAAAGTAGCGGTGGTAAAACCCGGTGATCGCAAACATCCGCACCGCGTACAACGTAGCCGCGAGGATCAGCGCGACGGGCGTCACACCAACCCAGATCACACCGAGGCAGGCCAGGTGCATCGCTATGAACGGCACTGCGCGCAGCCAATCGATCCGGTCCTGGCGCCCCACCACCACTTCCACGGCTACGCTGGTGTCAAACCAGCGGCGCAGCGCGCGGCTAGACCACGATTCGCCGGGCGCCGGCACGGCTGGAAACACGGGAAGCGCACGCGGAATGGGTCGCGATTGGGTCATCGAACATACCTGCCGGTGAAGCACGGAAGCGCGGATTCAGTAACAGATACGGACGAACACGCGTAGCGGATGCATATATATGCGGCGACATGCGCCAATGGCCACCACTCGGTTCCCACGAAGCCTGTACCCTGCTGCGGTAGATTCAGCGACACCGGGGCGGCCGTGGGGATCCAAGTGGTCGCCTCCCGCGTACACACTGGGATCGCCAAGGACAACCGCATGCACAAGCCCTTGTCACGCGCCAAACAGGTCGTCGGCTTGATCGGCTGGCTCTTGCTGAGTTTCATAGCCGCCGGCATCGGTGGCCTCGCCTCCATGCAGGCCGCCAGTTTCTACCAGCAGCTGGCGCAGCCCTCCTGGGCGCCGCCTTCGGCGGTGTTCGGCCCGGTATGGACGCTGCTCTATGCGCTGATGGGCATCGCCGCATGGCTGGTCTGGCGCCAGGGTGGTTGGCGCCAGCAGCGCGGCACGCTCATCTTGTTCATGGCGCAGCTGGCTCTCAACGCATTGTGGAGCTGGCTATTTTTCGGTTGGCACCAAGGCGCGCTGGCGTTTGCCGACATCGTGGTGCTGTGGCTGCTGATCACGGCCACGCTCGTCTGCTTCTGGCGCGTGCGCCCCCTGGCCGGTGCGTGGCTTGTGCCTTACCTGTGCTGGGTCAGTTTCGCCGCCGTGCTGAACTTCGCTGTGTGGCATTTGAATCCGCAGATCCTGGGCTGAGCTGGAGCCGGCTCCTCCCGCCCGCACGCATCCCCCTTTCTTTCCATCTCGCAGAAGCCCCGCACGTTGTCATACCAAGGCCACGTCGGAAGCTGCACCAAGCCACTGGGAATATCGGCCTGATCCGAGTGGCATGACTCGCAACGACGTCGATCACATCGGCGGAGGCGGTTCGCCAGATTCGTCCATGCCGCCCCTTGCCGACTGGCCACCAACGCGTGGGCCGCGAGCCATGCCCGCAAACACACCGTCCCTGCGTACCCAGGCATGGAATAGCGCTGCCGCCAGATGCATCAGCACGGTGACGAACAACAACAGGGCCAGCCATGTATGCGCGGCGCGCAACACTGCGTAAACAGTAGCGTCATGCGGAGCAATAGGGGGCAGAGCAAAGCCACCGAACATCACCACGGGAAAGCCACTGGCCGAGACCATGGACCAGCCAATCAGCGGCATGGCAAACATCAGGACGTAGAGCAGCCAGTGGGAAGCCTTCGCGGCGAGTATCTGCGCGGATGGCAAGTCGGCTGGCAGCGATGGTGGCCGACGCCACAGCCGGTTGAACAAACGCACATTCACCAGCAGCAGGATGGCGATGCCAAGTGGCCGATGCAGGCTGACCAGGATCGGGCGCAGGCTCAGGGAGGCAACCATGCCGATGCCGATAAACAACATCGTGAATATCGCCAACGCCATGCCCCAGTGCAGCAGGCGCGCGGGGCGGTTGAAGTGCGTCGTTGCGCGCGCGGGCGACACCTCATTCAACGCCGTGGGGCCATTCATGGCCTGCGCCCCTGCGCCTTGGCATCGCCGGTGGCAGCGGCTGCCTTGCCAGTGGCAATGTCATGTTCGCGACGGTTGAACGACACTGCGTATACGGCCGAACGCGCAGCGAGGATCGGATCATCCGAGCCAGTGACACCGGTGGGCAGTACCAGCGGGTCGTAGTTGATGTCGCGGCAAGCGCCGGTGTCCTGCGGTGTCGAGCTTTCGATGACAACCGTACCGACGTCCACATGCTGCCGATAGTCGGGCCACGCCTGTGACGGGTCGCTGGTGGGATCGCCCGGCTGCGCCACGATGACCAACATCGTCCAGCGCAAAGGTGCCTGCACCAGCCGCCGCTGCAGGTCTTCGCTCAGGAAATCACTGTCGACAGTGGCGCGCTGCTCCGGCGTCATCGCCTCGAAGGCAGTCTGCGGCAACATTGACCAGCGTACGTTGTGTATTTCGCCGGAGCCATTGATAAAGCGAAACGCGTTGACGCCGTTGAACGTGGTGTTTGCCCAACTGGTCGACCACGGTGCCGTCTTCGCCCAATCCGCGAAGCGCGCAAACTCGGGATGGGCCGTGGCGAATGCCGCCTGCTTGGCGGGGTCAGGCGTGCCGGTGGTGGGATCGGGCGCATTGGCCACCGTCTGCTCGTAGAACGCCTGCACCGAGGACACAGCGAAGAACGGGAAGCTGTTCATTGCCATGCGCCACTGCTGGCCGTCGGCGCTGTTCAATTGCAGGGCCATGCTGCGCACGCGCGCCTTGCCATCCAACCCGTACGGCGACCCGCCGCCGATGGACAAGCGGCCAACGAACGGCGTGCGCACAGGGGCAAACAAGGCCGCGCTGGAGAGCGCCACGCCCTTCCCACTTCCCTCGAAATAGCCAGCCACGCAGACGCCCTTCGCATGCGCGCGCCGGAATCCGCGGTAGATCTGCCCGTTGCCGGCTTCGATGGCGTTGGTAAAGCGCTGTGGCGTGAGCCGACCCGGTGTCAACCAGCCCGCGACCCATGCGAACGCCAAGGCGACAGCCGCGACGATCAGCGTGATGGAAAGCAGCGCCGGCCACGCGCGGCGGTGAGTTGAAGACGTGGCGCCAGGTTCGATTTCAGACATGAAGCATCCGGGTGTTGGAGATGGTATCCGTCATTACATTCGCTGAGACACCGCACAAGTTACGTCAACGCAGCAGACAGGATGTCAGCGCGCAAGCGCGCCATAAGCATCCAACGCCTGCAGTCGTGACTTCCCGAGAACAACCAGCGGTGGCGGATAGCCGCTGCGCGTGAGCAGTGCTTCGGACTTCCACGGCTCATGCAACAACGCCAACGGCGCGTCGGCGAGCTCGGGTAACCAATGGCGAAGGTACATGCCATCGGGATCAAACTTCTTTGCCTGCGTGACGGGATTGAAAACACGGAAGTACGGTGCCGCATCGGCGCCGCAGCCGGCAATCCATTGCCAGCCCAGCGTATTGCTGGCGAGATCCGCGTCGACCAATGTGTCCCAGAACCAGCGCGCTCCCTGCTGCCAGTGCTGGCGTAGATTCTTGGTCAAGAAGCTCCCCACGATCATGCGCACGCGGTTGTGTATCCAGCCGGTGTGCCACAGCTCGCGCATGCCGGCGTCGACCAACGGAATGCCGGTGCGACCCTCCTGCCAGCGCCGGATCATCGAAGGATCGTCCGGCGCCCACGAAAAGTTGTTGAAGCGTGGATTGAAGTTGGCGGCCGGCGTGAGCGGAAAGTGGTACAGCAGGTGGTGGGCGAACTCGCGCCAGCCCAGTTGGCGCAGGTAGGGCTCGATATCGGGTCGATGTTTGACATCGGCAGCGCAGGCGTGACGCTCCAATGCGTAATGGATCTGCCGTGGCGAGATTTCACCAAAGTGCAGGTGCGGCGACAGTCGCGAGGTGCCGTGACGCGCCGGCAAGTCGCGTGCGTGTGCGTAGGCGCCAATGGCATCGTCAAGGAACACCTCCAGCAACTCACGCGCGCCAGCTTCACCCGGCCGCCAGTTTTCCCGCAAGCCGCCAGCCCAGTCGACGCGCGGCAGCAAGCCCAGGGCCGCGAGCGAAAGGCCATTCGGCAACGCGTGCCCGTCCGGCACGTGTGGCGCCAGCAACGGTTTGCTCGGCTGCAGCCGCGGACGCAGGTTGCGCCAATACGGCGTAAACACCTTGTATGGCTGTCCCTTTTGGGTCGCGATCTGCCACGGCTCAAACCAGAGCGCGGCATTCTGACTATGCACGCCGACACCCTCTTCCCGCAGCGCGCTCTTGATCTGGACATCGCGCTCGATCGCAGCTGGTTCGTACAGCCGGTTCCAGTACACCGCGCTGGCTCCGCTCCGCGCAATCAATTGGCGCAACGCATGCAATGGCTCGCCACGGCTCAAGTGCAACGCTCCACCCGCGTCACGCAAATCCCTGTCCAACGCGTGCAGCGAATGATGCAGCCACCAGCGGCTGGCGGCACCCGGGCTCCACGGGCCATCGTCCTCGCCGTGGATGTAGACCGGCAGCACCCGAGTGTGTTCGGCACAAGCGGCACTCCACGCGGGATTGTCCGCCAAGCGCAAATCGCGCCGAAACCACACCAGCGCCGTGCTCACGGAAGTACGCACCGTCGCAACCACAGCACACTCAGAATCCGAACAGGGGTTGCAATGTGCGCGCCAGCCAGCCGGAAAAGACCAGCGGCGCATCGGTGGCGGCCACGCAAATGCATGGGACACCCGGAGAGGTCACTGGCTGATGCAGCGTTTCGCCATCCAGATCGGCCACGTCGCCCGGCCCGAAGTGACCGAGCAAGTCGTCGTAGGCGCCATCCAGGATCATGGTCAGCTCGTTGCCGCCGTGGCTGTGCAGGGGCAGTTTGCTGCCCGGCGCAATGCGCAACAACATCAGGTCGCCACCGCGCACGTCCTTGGCCAGGATACGTTGCACGCCCGGCGCGACGCGGCGCCACTGCAAGGCGCGCATGGAATTGCCGAACCATGGATGCAGTGCGCCAGGCAGGCGGTCCGGATCACGCTCTTCCACCATGTCGGTGGATAGGGTCACAGGCCCCCCCTGCTGCTCATCCTCGAGCAGCGCGAGCATGGCAGCGCGTGCAACCGGCGCCGGCGTCCCCACACGCTGTTGCTGCATGAGTGCGCCACCAATCTGGTCGGCGTCGCGCAGCTGCTCACGGCACGTTTTGCAACGTTCGAGATGCGAGGAAGCGACCACCGCCAGCGCCGTCGGCAATGCGCCCGCCGAATAGCTGAGCAACGTGGCATCGTCGAGATGGTGATTCGGCTTCATCGCGGGGCCCCCATGCTGCCTTGCAGTTTCGCAAACGAACGCCGTAGCGAAGACTTGACCGAGCCCAGCGGCATATCCAGTTCCCGCGAAATCTCACTGTGCGTTTTACTTTCGAGATAAGACATGCGCACCAGTTTGGCCTGCATTGGTGGAAGGTGGTCGATTGCCTGCCTCAACAGGTCTTGATCGAAAATCGATTCCGGCTGCGAATCGCGCCGATCGGATTCGGCACGATCGAGCCGGTCCAGTCCCTCCTGCACAGGCAGCCAGTGCGGTTCTTTGCGGACGTGGTCGATGTACAGATTGCGCGCCACCCGGTACAGCCAAGTTGCCAGGCTGGCCCGCGCAGGATCAAACGTGTCGGCCTTGCGCCACAAGATCAACAACGCCTCCTGCACGAGTTCGTCGGCCATCGACTCCGGCACGTGCATGTTGCGCAGGTAGCGCTGCAGCCGCGGGGCAAAATAGTCGTAGACGCACATGAAACTGGCGCGGTCGCGATGCACCGACACGGCAGCCATTTGCGTCGACCAGTACTGTGCATCCAGTGCGGTGTCGTTTGCGGCGTTAGGCACGCTTAGAATCCCCCGCAAGGGCGTGACCTGGGCGATCTGCTTGTCTGGGTTCATTCTACGCAGGTCTCGCTCGAGGAGAGGTGGTCACGGTATGCGCGACGAATTTTCAGCCTCCTCATCCACCTGATACGACAAATGGAGGATTTTGGATGCCTCAAACCCGCATCCGACAGCGGAGCCGCGCCTGTGAGGAGCGTGCAGCACCGGGATAGGCGCTCCATCATAGGGACACCCTGCTTTTCGCGACGTGGTCGAAGCGACGTCCGCATCAAGAATCAAGGTATGCCCACAACGCCTGAATTCGATGTGCTCAGGCGCGAGGCAGCGACTTGACGTCGGCAATGATTGCCGCGACGGCGGCCTGGGTCAGCGGGTGGTAACCCGACGACGCCGTGGCATAGACCTGCTCGGCGTAGGCGAGCCCGGCCGGAGTCCTGGCCAAGGCCTTGTACAGCGGAGTCGTCAGGTACAGCCGGCCGATGCGGCGCATGTGCTCGCCGGCTGCCGGCCACGCCGCCTGGTAGCCGCCGGCAATGGCGTGCACGTACCAGCGCATGCCGATCTCGGCATTCGCTGTGCCGGTGAGCTGCCAGGCCGCATCGAGCTGCTCGAGCTTTTCCAGCGGTGCGACATCCGGCAGGCGATCCAGGAAGTACATCCATTCCTGGGTATTCCATGCGTGCGCGTCGAGCCCGGCAGCGTCGATGTCGCCAGCCAGGAAGTCGTGGCGCGCGGCGTCGATCATCGCGAAGCGCGGCGACTCCGGCAGCGGCGCGTCGGCCGGGATGCCCGGCTGGTAAACCCAGGCCAGCACCTCGTCCCAGCCCATGCGCCCAGGATGGCGGTCCACCAAGCTTGCTTTCAGGTAGGCCAGCATGTCCTCGGTGCAGATGCTGCAGTACGCAAAGTGATCGAAATAGCCGCGCAGCCAGGCATCGAGCAGCTGGCGTCCGTAGCGCGCCTCCAGGGTGCGCAGGAACCAGGCGCCCTTGTGGTAGGCCACCACACCCAATGTGTCGTCCGCGGCGAGGCCGTCCGGGTCGGGCGCGAGCTTTTGCAGGTTGGCGGCGATGACGGGCAATTTTTTCTGCAGGTCGCGCGCGGCGAGGAGCGCCTCCTCGTCGGCCAGCGCCTTGCCGTAGACCGCCTCGGTGATACGGTCCTGGACATAGGTGGTGAAACCTTCGTTGAGCCAGATGTCGCGCCAGGTGGCGGCGGTGACCAGGTTGCCGGACCAGGAATGCGCCAGTTCGTGCGCGACCAGCGAGACCAGGCTCTTGTCGCCCACCAGCACGGTAGGCGTGGCAAAGGTCATGTTGGGATTTTCCATGCCGCCGAACGGAAACGAGGGCGGCAGCACCAGGAGGTCGTAGCGTCCCCAGCGATACGGGCCATACAGCTGCTCGGTGCTGGCGATGAACCGTTCGGTGTCCGCGAATTCACGCGCCGCCAGCTCCACCACCGACGGCTCGGCATAGACGGCCGAACGCGGGCCGGTATCGCGCACGGCCAGTGCGCCGGCGGCAATCGCCAGCAGGTAGGACGGGACGGGATGCGGCTGGGCAAAGCGGAACTCGCCGTCCAGCGCATGCCCGGCCTCGCCCAGCGCGCTCATCACCACGCGCAACCCGCGCGGTGCCCGTATGTGCGCGGCATAGGTGAAGCGTACGGCGGGCGTATCCTGCAGCGGCACCCACGAGCGGGCGTGGATCGCTTCCGACTGCGAGAACATGAACGGCGCCGTGTGGTCGGCGGTCTGCTCGGGGCCCAGCCATTGCAGGCCTGAGGCGTGGGCCGAGGTCCGATAGTGGATGCGCACGTGGGCCGGCCGCTGCGGCGCCTCGATGCGCAAGGCACGGCCCAGTTTTTCGTCGCGCGCACCCAGTGACCAGGCCAGCGTCTGCACCTGGCCATCGGCGGTGACGGCCTCGACCCGCTCGAGGTCGAGATCGCGCGTATCCAGCAGCAGCGCGGCAGCAGCCGGAGCGAGCCAGTCCAGCCGCAACGTGGCATGGCCCGCCAGCTGGCGCTGCGCAAAGTCGAGCGCAAGCTCCAGGTCCAGATGGGTCATTCGCACCCGATCGGGCTGCGCAAAGGAATGCGGGTCGGTGGCCATCGTCAGCAGCCCCGGGCCGCTCGCTTACAGCTCGGCGCGCAGCGGCCAGCATGCACACCAGGCCGACGCGGTACTGGAACCGTGCGCTCAGCCAAGATCCAATGCTGCGGTCAGGTCACCCGGTGCCGGGCCGCCGGCAGCCACCATGGCCTCCTCGCGCATGCGCAGGCCCGCGAGCTTTTTCAGACTGAAGCGGCGGGTGATGAAGCGCAGGATCGAGCCGGTGTCGTAGATGGTGTGGTCCACGTAGCCTTTCCGCGCAAACGGCGAAATCACCAGCGCCGGGATGCGCGTGCCCGGCCCCCAGCGGTCGCCCTTGGGCGGCGCCACGTGATCCCACCAGCCGCCGTTCTCGTCCACGGTGACCACGACCAGCATGTTCGGCCACTGCGGACTGCTGCGCAGCGCATCGACCACCCGCGCCAGATGCCGGTCGCCCGAATCGACGTCCGCATACCCGGCGTGCATGTTGAGGTCGCCCTGCGGTTTGTAGAACGTCACCGGCGGCAGCGTGCCCGACTCCACCGCGGCCAGGAAATGGTTGGTGCGCGAGGTCTCGCCCACGCCGCCATCGCGCAGGTGCTGCTTGCGTGCTGCCGTGCCGGGGCCATATTGCCTGAAGTAGTTGAACGGCTGGTGGTGGGCCTGGAAATTCGGCACCTTGGGGAAGGCATCTGGCCCACCATCGCCCTTGCCATCGAGCGCCGCCTGCCAGCCGCCGCCGTACCAGGCCCAGTCCACCCTGGCCTCATCGAGCGCATCGCCAATGGTCTGGTGCGATTGCGGCGGCAGGGTGTTGGGACTGGCCGGGTCGGCCAGCAGCGGGTTCTTGGGGTCGGTGCTGAAGGCGGGTGCGTAGGCCGGGCCCATGGTGTTCACCACCCAGAAATCCGGGGTCATGGTGTCGGGCGTGGCGAACTTCGCGTGCCCCTGCATCGCACTGCGTGGCGCGTCCGGCGCCAGCCTGGGGCGGATGCCGGTGGGATCATCGCCCTCCAGCTGCACGATCTGGAAGCGTGAGATGCTCTTGTCGGCGTTGGCATAATGCGGCGGCTGCGCGCAGGCCAGGTACTGGTGGTTGAGGAACGAGCCGCCAAACGCGCCCATGAAGAAGTTGTCGCACAGGGTGAACTGGCGCGCGAGCTGCCACAGGCGCAGGTTCACCTTGCTGTCGGCGTACCAGCCCATGGGAAACGCACCCGAATCACCCCAGGCGACGAAGCCGTCGTTCCTGCCGCCATTGATCTGCAGCTGGTTCTCGTAGAACTTGTGCACCAGGTTGCGCGTGATGACGCCCTGCGGCAGCGGATCGCCATCAGGCGTGCGCAGCGCAAACGGCCCGTTCGGCAGGCTCTTGATATCGCCTTCCTGGATGTGGAACCTGCGGTGCTCGACGATCTGCGCGTGCGGCACCATGCCGCCCCAGATCGGCGGCAACGTGGCGAGCACGCTGCCATCGCGGTCACGCTGGCGCAGCGCCTCGACCGGCACCTTGGCCAGCGGCTGCTGCAGCCCAGGGAAATCGCCGAACAGGTTGTTGAAGCTGCGGTTCTCGGCAAACAACACCACGACGTGCCGGATGTGTTCGCGCAATGCCGCGTCACTGACGGCAGCGGCCCTGGCAGCGGCCGGCGCCGCGGCTGCCGCAACGGTTTCGCCTGCGCCCAGTGCCAGTGCCGCTGCGGCCACCGTCGCGCCGCCAAGCAGGCGGCGGCGCTCGGGGTTCTCGGGTGAGCCATCGTCCGGTGCCGGGACCGGACCCGTCAACTTTTCAGCCATGCAACAAACTGCCTCCCAACCGGCACAGGACGCTGCTAAGGGGTTTTTGTCGCCGTGCCATAGAAACGCACCAGGTCGGCCTTCATCTGCTTGAGCGCGTCGACGTTGAGGTAAACCATGTGCCCCGAGGGGTAGTACGTGAAGTGTACGTTGCCCCGCAACGCCGGATCGAGCTGCATGTGCGCGAGATCGTACTCGGTGTTGAAGAACGGCGTTGCCATGTCGTAATAGCCGTTCGCCGACAGCACCTGCAGGCGCGGATTGGTGCGCATCGCGTGGGCAAGGTCGATCGCCGTATAGGCCAGCGGCAGCTCCCGCTGCATGCCGGGAGCCTTGTGCTTCCAGTCCCAGTTGCGGTTGGCACCGGGGGCAGACGTGCGGTATTCCAGCGCGCTGTGGTACTTGAGCTCATTGGTCATGTAGTTGTGGAACGCGCTCACGAAGGCACCGGTAATGCCGGTGGACGACGGGTCGTAGCCGGGATTCTCGCCGGCGGCATCCTGGTCGGTACCGGTGAAACGGCTGTCGAAGCGGCCGATCGTCAAGCGCTGGCCGCGCAGCAGCTCCTTGCGGAAGCGGCCCAGGTCGACGCGCAGGTCCGCGCTCTTGATGTAGTCCACCGAGAGGCCCGTATAGGCGGCCATCTGCTGCGCCACGCTGTCGAGTTCGGCCGCCGGCAGGTTGCTGCCCTTGGCCAGCGCGGCGGTGTACGGCCCGCGGGCCCACTGCTCCACCTGCTTGATGAACTCCGGCAGGCTGGCCGGCTTGTTGGCAATCTTGTCGTGATACCACGCCGCAGCGGCATAGGTCGGCATGTAGCCGATGTAGAGCTCGTCGTAGCCTGGCAGGCGGATCGCGTAGTTCAGGATCGACGACAGCAGCACGACGCCGTTCATCGTCATGCCGTCGTTCTGCAGCGCGTCGACCAGCCCGGCGCTGCGCGTGGTGCCGTAGCTCTCGCCGAACAGGAACTTCGGCGAGTTCCAGCGCTGGTTCTTCTCCACGTAGCGTTCGATCGCCTGCGCGAACGCGTGGATATCCTGATCCACGCCATAGAAGTCCTTGCCGGTCGCCTTGCCCACGGGCCGCGAGTAGCCGGCGCCCACCGCGTCAATGAAGACCAGATCCGTCTTGTCCAGCATGCTGTCGTTGTTCGGGATCACGTGGTACGGGGCCGGACCCGTCGCGGAGGGGCTGTCCGTCTCGACGCGCACGGGACCGAGCGATCCCATGTGCAGCCACAGGGTCGACGAACCGGGGCCGCCGTTGTACAGGAACGTCACCGGCCGCGTGCTGTTCCTGCCGTCGTTGTCGCCCACGGTATAGGCGACGTAGAACACGCTCGCCCGTGGATCGTTCTTGTCGTCGCGGATGGTCAAGGTACCGGCGGTGGCCGTGTATGCGTACTTGCGGCCGTCGATGGTCACCGAGTGCGTCGTGCGCGTGCTGTCTTCGGTGACAGGCGCCTCGACGGCGGCAGGAGCATGGCTGCTGCCGGCCTTGGCCGGTGCGGGTGCGGCGTGGATGACGCCAAGCGGAGCGAGCGCCAGCGCAGCCGCCACGATCGGCGTAAGGAAACGGTGCATCGGAACCCCCTGTGTGTAGTTCGTCGAACGAGATCGAAAGCGACCCTACCCTACCATCGACAGCCGGCGCGGCAAATATGCAGAAAGTCCCGGTTGCCGGCAGCGACGCCGCCCGCCGTCCCTGCGTATCGATGCGGCACTCAGTTCAGTGCAGTGACCCGCACCATGTCGCTGTCGTCGGCATGCTCGACCAGGATCCGGCGCACGCGATCCTGCCACACGTCGCCAAAACTCTTGCGTTGCGCGGCGGTTGCATCGGGTGCAAACGCGGCCATCAGCAAGGGGCGGAGGTTCGCCGCCGGTGGCACGCTGCCCAGGTCCAGCGCCACGCTGACCGTCTTGCCGGTATCGCTGCGTGTCACCTGGATGTCGCCACCGTGGTCTGCATCAGCATAGGCCAGCAGTTCCTGGCGCACGAAATGGCCGCCTATACCGTGGAAGCCGTTGTCGGCCGCGGCCCCGGTGAGCAGGGTGAAGACCTGGGCAATGACGCCGTTGACGCCCTCATGCTCAGGCCCGGGAATGCGCACCGTGACCGCACCGCGTACGGCAGGTCCATCGGGATACAGTGCGCGCAGCGCGGCCCGCGCCATCAGGTAGGCGCCGGCCACCGTCGGACAGGAGTGTCCGGCGAGACGTACCGCGTCAACGTAGTGGTATTCCATCAGGCCGCCTTCGGCGGCGCCGAGGAAGTCGGCCAACGGGTCGCGCAGGGTGATGCGCGGCGCCTGGTCAAAAAATGCCGGGTAGTTCATGGCGCAGCCAACCTCATTCCTCGGGCAGGTCGACGATCCCGAAGTCGATGACCACCGCGCCAGGTTCGCGCTGGCGATAGGTCACGGTGAGGTTGTCGCCGAGGCGGTCGCGCAACTGCGCCAGCAGCGGGATGGGATCGTGGTCGTTGACGAAACGCATGGTCTCGCCCGAGCGCAGCGCGCCGATCGCGCCGAAAATCGCCGAGTGGCGGAAGCGGTGCGCGATGCCGCGCGCATCGAACGGGTAGACCTTCTCTTCGGCTGCCATCACATCAGACATGTACGGGTACTCGTCATGGAAACGGGAGTGCCCAACATACGCTGGCCGCGACATCCGCCCCCTGACGTGGATCAGCCGCGCGCCCGCCTTTCTCGCAGGAGTCCGCGCCGGGGGTTCATGGTCGCGTACCAGGTGACGGTGCCCTAGAACTTGTAGCCGCGATGGATGGCCACGATGCCCTGGGTCAGGTTGCGCACCTCGACGTGGCCGAAGCCGGCGTGCTCCAGCATGCCCTTCAGCGTCTCCTGGTCGGGGTGCTTGCGGATCGACTCGGCCAGGTACTGGTAGCTGTCGGCATCGTGCGCGAACACGCGCCCGAGCCGCGGCAGCACCTGGAACGAATGGAAGTCGTAGAGCTTGCCCAGCGCGGCGTTGCGCACGCGGGAAAACTCCAGCACCAGCACGCGGCCGCCCGGCTTGAGCACGCGATGAATCTCGGCCAGCGCCCGATCCTTGTCGGTGACGTTGCGCAAGCCAAACGCCATGGTGACGGCATCGAAACTGTTGTCCGGAAACGGCAGCGCCTCGGCATTGAGCTGCGCCCAGCGCAGGCCGGACACCAGTCCGCGATCGGTGAGCCGGTCGCGACCGACATCCAGCATGGCGGCGTTGATGTCGCCAACCACGATCTCGCCGGCCTCGCCCACCACCGGCTTGAGCAGGGCGGCAATGTCGCCGGTGCCGCCGGCCAGGTCGAGCACGCGGTCGCCGCGGCGGATGCCGCTGACGGCGATGAAATGGCGCTTCCACAAGCGGTGCACGCCGAACGACATCAGGTCGTTCATCAGGTCGTAGTTGCGCGCCACCGAGGTGAACACCGCGCCGACGAGCTTCTGCTTCTCGGCAACCGGCACGTCGCGGTAGCCGAAATGCGTGGTGTCTGGCTGTTCGCTCATGGGCGACATCTTACCCGGCTGCGGCTCACTGCTGCACCGAACTGTGGAACTCGGCCGGCTTGCCATCCTGCTTGTACACCACGCCATCCTTCATGACGAAGCTGACCTTCTGCATCAGGGTGATGTCATCCAGCGGATTGCCCGGCACGGCGATGACATCGGCGTCGCGGCCCACGGCAATCACCCCGAGCTGGTCGGACTTGTGCAGCAATTCGGCGGCATGCGTGGTCGCGGCCTGCAGCGCGAACATCGGCGGCATGCCAGCCTTCACCATGTAGGTGAACTCCTCGGCATTCTCGCCGTGCGGGAAGACGCCTGCGTCGGTACCGAAGGCGATCTTGATGCCAGCCTTGTACGCCGCGGCGGCATTGTTCAGGCTCTTCGGCCCGATCTCCGCAGCCTTGCGCTGGATAGCCGGCGGGAAGTAGCCAGGCTTGGCGGCAAGCTGGGCGACGCGTTCGCCGGTGATGATGGTCGGCACCAGCCAGGTGCCGTGCTGCTTCATGAGCTGCCGGTCGGTGTCGTCCATGAGCGTGCCGTGCTCGACCGAATCCACGCCACCCAGGATCGCGCGGCGCACCGCCTCGGCGCCGTGCGCATGGGCCGCCACGGTGAAGCCATAGTCGTGCGCGGCGGCGACCACGGCCTTGATCTCGTCGATGGTCATCTGCGGATTCTCGCCGTTCGTGCCCTCGTCCAGCACGCCGCCGCCGGGCATGATCTTGATCACGTCGGCGCCATCCTTGTAGTGCTGGCGCACGGCCTTCCAGGCGTCCTGCGGTGAATCGATGATGCCTTCCTTCGGACCCGGGTCGCCGGCCAGGTCCATGCGGTAGCCGTTTGTGGGATCGGCATGGCCGCCCGTGCTGCCGATCGCCCTGCCCGCGGTGTAGATGCGCGGGCCCGGCACGATGCCGGCGTTGATCGCATTGCGCAGCGCGATCGACTCGTTGTCGCCGTCGGCCAGGTTGCGCACGGTGGTGAAGCCGGCGAGCAGGGTGCGCCGGGCATACACCGTGGAGCGGATCGCATAGTCGGCCGGATTCAGGCGGAACTGGTCGCTGTAGCTGGTCGGGCTGCCCTGCATGGTGAGGTGCGTGTGCATGTCGATGAGCCCCGGCATGCAGGTCGCAGCGGACAGGTCGACCACGCGGTACGGCGTGCCGGCAGCCTTCGCCGCCGCCTCGTAGGTGGCGCCATCGACCGTGCCGGCGCGCACCTCGCGGATGTGCCCGGCCTCGACCACCACCGTCGTCGGGCCAAGCAGCTTGCCCGCCGCCGTGTCCACCAGGTGGCCGCAATGCAACACGCTGACGTCATGCGCCGGCGGCGCGTCGGCGGCCGAAACCGCATACGACAACGACAGGACGACGGCAGCGGCCAGGACGGCAAGGCGTGGCGACATGGCAATTCCCCAAGCGTGGGATCGAGGTGCAACGATGGCGCGGAGTATAGGCCCGCCCGCCACGCGGCTCGACCGGCCAGAAGTCATGGGCCAGCGGCCGGGCGGTGGCGGGTCTGTTCCCTAGAGCGTGGGCTTGCCGTCGACCTTGTACACCACGCCGCCCTTCATGACGAAGCTGACCTTCTGCATGAGGGTGATGTCATCCAGCGGGTTGCCCGGAACGGCAATCACATCGGCGCCGCGGCCCACGGCCACCTGCCCCAGCTCGTCGGACTTGTGCAGCAACTCGGCGGCGTGCGTGGTGGCGGCCTGCAGCACGAACATCGCCGGCATCCCGGCCTGCACCATGTACGCGAATTCCTTGGCGTTCTCGCCATGCGGGAACACGCCCGCATCGGTGCCGAAGGCAATCTTCACGCCAGCCTTGTAGGCGCGGCCGGCACTGGCCTGGATCACCGGGCCGACCTCCTTGGCCTTGCGCGCGATCTGCGGCGGGTAGTAGCCGGGCTTCGACGCCATCTCCTCGGCGTACTTGCCGGCAATGATGGTCGGCACCAGCCAGGTGCCGTGCTTCTTCATGAGCTGCAGGTCGGCCGCATCCATGAACGTGCCGTGCTCGATCGAATCCACCCCGGCGATCACCGCGCGCCGGATCGCCTCCGCGCCATGCGCGTGCGCGGCCACGGTGAAGCCGTAGTCGTGCGCGGCCGCAACCACCGCCTCGATCTCGGGGATGGTCATCTGTGCGTTGTCGGCGCTGGCGCCCTCATCCAGCACGCCACCCGAGGGCATGATCTTGATGGCGTCGGCACCATCCTTGTAATGCTGGCGCACGGCCTTCCAGGCGTTTTCGGGCGAATTGATGATGCCGTCCTTCGCGCCCGGATCACCGGCCAGATCCATGCGGTAGCCGTTCGTGCCGTCGGCATGGCCGCCGGTGCTGCCAATCGCCTTGCCGGCGGTGTAGATGCGCGGCCCCGGCACGACGCCGGCATTGATCGCGTTGCGCAGCGCGATGGATTCGTTGTTGCCATCGGCGAGGTTGCGCACCGCGGTGAAGCCCGCCAGCAAGGTGGTGCGCGCATACACCGTGGAACGCACGGCGTAGTCGGCCGTGTTCCAGCGGAACTGGTCGGAGTACCCCGTCGGGCTGGTCTCCATGGTCAGGTGCGTATGCGCATCGATCAGCCCCGGCATGCAGGTCGCATCGGCCAGGTCGACGTAACGGTAGTTGCCGCCCGCCGCACTGGCCGCCGCCTGGTACGGCGCCGCATCCACCTTGCCCGCACGCACCTCCTTGATGCGCCCGGCCTCGGCCACCACCGTGGTCTCGCCCAGCAACTTGCCGGCGACGGTATCGACCAGATGCCCGCAATGCATCACGGTGACGTCATTTGACGGAACGCTCCCGGCAGCCAGCACACTGCACGGCAGCGACACGAGGATGGCGGCGGACAGGGCGGCGAGGCGCAAGGACATGGGACGGGCTCCGGGGGAATGGATCGCCACTGTAAATGAAGGACTGCCTGGGCGCGACAGCGCAGGCTGGCGCGCAGAAGTTCGCCCGAGTCGCGCGCATGGCAGCGTGCTTATCCCGCTTTCGCGGGCATACGCCACCTACACACCTCGAAAAGCGCGATATGCATGCTGACGACGGCGACTCCGCAGCGCCCCAACCCGCCGTCAAACAGTTGACGCGGCGTTACATTTTCGACCTTGACGGTGCCGCCTGCAGTGTGGACTATCGGTGCATATGCCCCGATCAGGGGCCTACTAGGCGTTAGCTCTAAATACATGACGTCGCTTGCGAATCAAATCACTCACCGAAGGGAGGAGCTTGGCATGAGCCAGGCCGAGGTTGCTCGCCGTGTGGGTGTTTCGGCAGCTTCTTTGTCACGCTGGGAGGCAGGGGCTGGCGTTCCAAGCAGTGGCAATCTTGAGGCGCTCGCGGCCACTCTGCGCACCACGGTCAGCGCCTTATATTCCAGCACGGGTGTGTTGGCACCACTCGACGTCGCAACACTTGCCGACTCTATCAACTGCATGGAGCAATCGCTCGGCAATTCGTTTCAGTCATTACCGTACAATCAGAAAGCAAAGCTACTCGGCTACGTTTATGCTCGTGGCGGTCAGGTCACAGATCAAGAAGCAAAGGCTCTCGTTGCACTTTTGCAATGAGCTAACTATTCGGTCAACCGGACGCTCACCCGCTACGCGGGTTCGCGTCGGTTACCTCAAGCGTTAGAACTCACAATGACCGCGTCTCGCAAGATTGTTGTGCATTCTGTACGGGGCTTCAGCCCAGAATTCGCAACATGCGTCGCAGACTGGATCAAGGGTGGCGTGGTTTTTTTGGGTGTCGTCGGTAAGGATGCCGCTCGGCTTGAGGACCTCGCCGACGAAGTTGCAGTTGGGGACGGCACTACTGCTCCTTATTTTTTGCTAACAACGTCGCACCCAGGCGAATCTTTGGCCGAAGCCGTCGAGTTCGCTGAGACACTTACGGGTGAGCATGCTGGTCCTGTGCAGGTAGTAGAGTTCTAACTGTTCATTCCAGCGGACGCGCTACGCGCGCCGCTAAATTCAAGCGTTAGGCCCTAGTACCTGCGACCTTTTCTGCAAGCTCAAGCGCACGAAGCGAAATCTGCTCAAGTGCACGGATTGCGTACCCTAGATCGCTCGTCTCGCCGTGCATGCTGCATAGCACTTCGAGCGCGTCCACAGTTGCGCGCCGGTCTTTGTCCGCTCGCTCAAATAGCTGCATCAATGCCAAGTGGTTTGCCGTCTTGGCGCTTTCGGTTTCTTCAGTCCATCGTTCCGGTTTTTTCATTGCAAAAACCTCTTGGTTCGTGCCTAACAACTCAATCCAGTCGGACGCTCGCCTACGGCTCGCGCCGCTGATTTCGGGCGTTAGGCCGCTGATGAACCCATACGAAGAATTGGAGCGCAGACTGCGGAAAGCAACGTGCTTGCACGATTCCGCCGCCGTTCTCTGCGATCTCCTTTCGGGTGGTTACTCAGTTTGGACGGATGGTTCGCTTTACAGCATCAAGCAACTGGTTGCGCGCGTCGAGGGGTTGCAGATCCACGTATACGCCAACGAGCACGCGCCACCTCACTTCCACGTCAAGGGCAAGGGCATCAATGCCTCATTTACCATCCAAGATTGCACGCTCATGCACGGCGACATCGGTGGTCGTGAGTGCCGGCTTGTCCAATGGTGGTTCGAGCGGTCGCACCCGCAAATCGTGGCGGCCTGGAAAGCTACGCGGCCATCAGACTGTACAGTTGGCGAAGTTCGTGAATAGCACGCGGCCTAACAACTCGGTCAAGCGGACCGCCGTCCCGCTATGCGGGTCGTCGGCCGCTTACCTCAGGCGTCAGACCCCGATGTTCGAGTCCACGTCCATCGTCGCGTGAAGGATCCGAACAATCAGCAGCTCATCTTCACTCGGCTGCTTGTAATAGATCACGTGCGCCCCTCGAGGGAGCTTCCGGTAGCCTTCCCGGATATCGTCGCAAGCCTTCCCCATCAGGGGGTTCTTCGCCAGCGAGCGAAAGACTTGATCCACTTCCTTCAAGTACACATTGCGCTGCCGCACACCCCATCGGTTCTGGGTAAACCGCGCGATCGACCGCAGGTCGGCCTGCGCCGATCTGGTGAGATAAAAGCGCCTCACTGCTGCTCAGAGTCCAGCTCTGCAACGAGCGACTCATAGCTGTACTTGGCTCGCCCGCTCCGCTCACCGACAATTAGCGCGTTCCGTAGAACCTCCAACTTGCTTTCGGTAGTCTCAAGCAAGCGCAGCCCGGCTCGGACAACTTCACTGGCAGAGCCGTACCGGCCACTGTCTACTTGGC